>DAOTXW010000028.1:0-3235 GCA_034435035.1 Anaerolineae bacterium
CGGGTGGGCTTATCCCGCGGGCCCGCGGCGTGTGGGTGCGTCAGGCTGCGGGGGCCGGGTTACTTGGCCGGGGGCAGCAGGACGCGGTCGATGGCGTGAATGACGCCGTTGGTGCCATTGATGTCGGCGCGGATGACGTTGGCATTGTTGACATTCAGGCCGAAGAAGTCGCGGCTGAAGGTCACGCGGTTGCCGTCCAGCATCGTGGCGCCGCTCAGGCCGGCAGCATCCTGGGCGAAGACATCACCGGCGGCCACATGGTACAGCAGCACGCTGGTCAGCAGCGCCTTGTCGGCGAACAGCTGCTCCTTGGTCATGCCCAGTTCGCTCAGCAGCTGCACGAAGGCGGCATTGCTGGGGGCGAAGATGGTGTACGGCCCGGGGCCGCTCAGCGCCTCCACCAGCCCGGCAGCCACCACGGCCTCGGTCAGGATCGAGAACTCCGGCGTGTTGATGACGATCCCCACGACGGGCGCGCCGATCTCCTTGGTGCGGTCCGAGGTGATGGTCGCCGGCGGCAGCAGGACGCGGTCGATCGCGTGGATCACGCCGTTGCTGGCGTCGATGTCCGCCCGGATGACCTTCGCATCATTGATGTAGACGCTGCCGCCCGACACCTTGATGGCCACGCGGTTGCCATCCACCATCGTCGCGCTGCTCAGCCCCACCACCTGCGCTGCCTTGACTTCAGCCGGCACCACATGGTACAGCAGCACGCGGGTCAGCAGCGCCTTGTCGGCGAACAGCTGATCCTTGGTCATGCCCAGCTCCGCAAGCAGCTGCACGAAGGCGGCATTGCTCGGGGCGAACACCGTGTACGGGCCAGGGCCGCTCAGCGTCTCGGCCAGACCCGCGGCCACGACCGCCTCGGTCAGGATCGAGAACTCCGGCGTCCCGACGGCGATCTCGACGATATTGGCCTGATCCGCGGCCACGGCGGGGGCCGCGGTGCCGAGCACCAGGCCCAGCACGGCAACCAGCGACAGTACGGCAACCAGCTTCGAACGGGTATTCATGGTAACTGCTTTCTCCTGTGAGTAAGGCATGAACGACAGCCTGACGAACGTGAACAGTGGGAATATATCAGCCTGCCAATTAAATATCAACTATTTGTCCAAATATAATCAGGATTTGGCCGGCGGCGCGGCAGCGGCGTCTGGGTAGAACATCCCATTGTACCGGCTGGCTTTTGCGTCTATCGTAGGGGCAGGCTGAACGAGTTTTCCACACAGGAAGGCACTTATATGAGACACTGGCTGTCTGTCGGGGCAGGGGTGGCGCTGGTTGCGCTGGCGCTGCGGTGCGTGCCCGCCCCGTCGGCGCTGGCCGCGCAGACGACCACCGCCGCCATCGAGTCGTACACGACCCTCGTCGGGGCCGACGGGGGCCAGCCCGCCGCCAACGCCGCTGTGCTGGACCAATCCGGGACGCAGGACGACGCGGATCGGTACATCACCTTCATCCCGGACGCCGATGAGGGCTACCTGGGCACGCAGAGCTTCACCCTGCCCGCCGGCATCGATCCGGCGGACATCCTGACGCTGCAGGTGCAGATCAACGCCCGCGGGCCGTCCCGAAGCGAGCAAAAGTGGCGCTGGTACATCTATGACTGGCAGAAGGGCAAGTGGGCCAAGCTGGGCGATAACCGCAGTCTGATCGGCGGGCAGTGGACGCTGCTGACCTTCACGCCCAAGAAAGACCCTGCCCGCTACATCGACCCGGTGACGGGGCAGATCCAGGTACGGGCGGAGTCGAAGAAGGGGCTGGCCACGATGGCCGTTGATTACCAGGCCATCGTCCTCACCACGCCCGACCCGCTGCCCGATCCCCCGCCGCCCGACGGCGCCTGGTGGCATCCCGCCCCCGGCACCAGCTGGCAGTGGCAGCTCACCGGGACGATCGACACGTCCTTTGACGTAGATATGTATGACATCGACCTGTTCGATACGCCGCAGGCCACCATCGACGCCCTGCACACCGATGGCCGCATCGTCATCTGCTACTTCAGCGCCGGCAGCTGGGAGAACTGGCGCGACGACGCCGGCGACTTCCCTTCCGAAGTGCTGGGGCGCACGCTCGACGGCTGGCCGGACGAGAAATGGCTGGACATCCGCCAGATCGACACGCTGGCCCCGATCATGGAGGCCCGGCTCGACCTGGCGGCGGCCAAGGACTGCGACGGCGTGGAGCCGGACAACATCGACGGCTATACCAACAACTCCGGCTTCGACCTGAGCTACTACGATCAACTGCTCTACAACACCTGGCTGGCGACCGAGGCCCATCAGCGCGGCCTGTCCATCGGGCTGAAGAACGATCTGGATCAGATCCCCGACCTGGTGGCCTACTTCGACTGGGCGCTCAACGAGCAGTGCTTCCAGTATGACGAGTGCGAGACGCTGCTGCCGTTCGTGGCGGCGGGCAAGGCGGTCTTCGGCGTGGAATACGAGGGCAGCACGGCCTCGTTCTGCCCGCAGGCCAACGCGATGGACTTCGACTTCCTGAAGAAGAATCTCGATCTGGACGCCTACCGGGTAGCCTGCCGCTGACGAGCCGGCCGCTGCCCCTTCAGAAGCCCGGCCCCGCGCCGGGCTTTTGATTGGCCCACGCCTGTGCTACACTGATCCAGCCATCCCCCGGGGTCGGGGGTCTTTTCGTCAGAGGAGACAGTGTGATGAATCTCTATGTTCTGCTGCTGCGCCTGCTGCACATCGCGCCCGGCGTCTTCTGGGCCGGGGCGGCGGTCTTCGTGACCGCCTTCCTCAGCCCGGCGACCCGCCGGGCCGGCCCGGCCGGCGGCCAGGTGATGGGCAAGCTGATGAACGAAACGCCGTGGTCGCGCGTGATCATGGGATCTGCCATCCTGACCGCGCTGTCCGGCATCCTGCTGTACCTGCGGGATGTGGAAGCCTACGGCAGCGGCTGGATCACCACCGGGCCGGGGCTGGGCTTTCTGATCGGCGGCGTGGCCGGCCTGGCCGGGCTGGCGGTCGGCGGCGGGCTGGTGGGGCCGCTTTCGGCGAAGGTGACCGATCTGGGCGGCCAGATCGCCGCGGCGGGCGGTCCGCCCTCGCCGGAACAGCAGCAGCAGATGGCCGCGCTGCAGGCCCGGCTGGGCAGCGCCAGCAGCATCAACGCCATCCTGCTGACCCTCTCCGTGCTGCTGATGGGCCTGGCGCCGTACCTGACGTTTTAGCCGGCAGCGGCCAGCGCCGGGCGGCGAGCAGCGTCAAGC
>DAOTXW010000029.1:0-25400 GCA_034435035.1 Anaerolineae bacterium
CTCTGGCCCGGGCGCTGGCGCTGGTTGGCGGCCTGGCGATCGTCGCGGCGATCGCGGGGGGGGTGCTGAGCAGCCGCCGGGGACAGCCGCCCGCCGGCGTCGGGGACGCCCCCGCAGCGACCGGACAGACCACCGGGGAACCTGCCGCTACCGCTCCACCCGCCGCCGCCGGGCCGGGCGGCGAGCTGATCGTCTTTGCCGCCGGCGTTTCTCCGGCCTACGACCTGTATGTGATGGCTCCCGATGGCAGCGACCGCACCCGCCTGACCTTTGACGCGGCGAACAACCGCGGCCCCGCCTGGTCGCCGGATGGGACGCGCATCGTATACCGCAGCCAAGACGCGGGCGGGAACCGGGTGATCGCGGTCATGAACGCCGACGGGACGGAGATCGATCCGCTGACGGACCCCGGCTCGGACAACTACTCGCCGGCGTGGTCGCCGGACGGCGAGCGCATCGCGTTCGTCAGCGAGCGGGACGGCAACCCGGAGATCTACATCATGAACGCCGATGGCAGCGGCCAGACCCGCCTGACCGACAACAGCGCCCGCGACTTCTCCCCCTCATGGTCGCCGGACGGGCAGACGATCGTCTACTACTCGGATCAGGAAGGCTCACAGGACATCTTCACCATCCGGGCTGATGGCTCCCAGCAGCGCCGGCTGACCACGGAGCCTGCCGCCGATTACGAGCCGGCCTTTTCCCCGGACGGCAGCCGGATCGCCTTTGTCAGCGAGCGCGACGGCAACGCCGAGATCTACGTCATGCGCTCGGACGGCGCCGAGCCGCAGCGCCTGACGGATAACAGCGCCGCTGAGGCCCGCCCGGCCTGGTCGCCGGACGGCCGATGGATCGCCTTCGTCTCGCGCCGCGATGGCAACCCGGAGATCTACGTCATGACCGCCCGCGGCGGCAGCCAGACCCGCCTCACCCAGAACGAGGAAGACGATCTGGAGCCGGCCTGGCAGCCGTAAGCCCGATCGCCTGCGGATCGTTCGAGCGGGGGCGCGTCTCAGGCGCGCCCTCTGGATTCAGCCGGGCGGCTCGATCTGCAGCCGGTCAATCTCCAGCGTCTGCGGCTCCGCCAGCGGCAGCGCCCGCCAGCGCAGCCGTCCCTGCGGCGTGGCCACCAGCGCCTGGTTGTCGATCCACAGCACGAACCCCAGCGGGCCGCGCGGCGGACGCTCGCCGATCAGCACCGGGCGATCGTCCACCCGGAACTCGGCCCGGCGGAGGCCCCAGTCCAGCACATAAGTATGCCAGCCGGTCATCGCCTGCGCGATCAGCGCCTCGCTGACACCCAGCGCACGCTGGGCGAGGGGCCACAGCCGCCGGTGCATCCGTGGGATGCGCAGCAGCGGGACGGCCAGCGGCGCAAACGGAGCCAGCAGGAGCGCTGCCGGGCGGATGGCGTCGATGCAGGCCGCCTTCCAGCCATGACCAGGGACATCCAGCGCCAGCGGCATATCGGATTCCGGGGAGGCGTAGAAGAACCAGATCGCCTGCGGCAGGGCCGGCAGCCGCCAGCCGGTCATCAGGAACGGATCGTTCCAGAAGCCGAAGCCCGCCGTGCCGCGCAGCGCGCCGGCAGCGTGGGAGAAGCGTGCCCGCACCGTCAGCCGCAGCGGGGGCCGCCACAGGAAGTCGCGGCGGGCGCGCCCCTGGTAGTCATCGACCTGAGCGTTCACGTAGCGCCCGGCGGGGGTCGCGGGGATGCGGAGCCGCCAGGCCGATCCGGTCGAGACGATCGGCCAGCCGGGCGGCGTGATCACCGTCCAGGGCGGCCCGGGCGGCCGGGAGACCTCCGCGGTGATCATGACAGGCTGGATTTATCCAGCCCCAGCCGCCGCGCCAGCGCCGCATCGGCGACCGGGTACAGGCGCTCGGCGGGCAGCAGCAGCAGATCCGGCTGGCGGGCGAAGCGGGCCTGCTCATGAACGTAGGGCGTGATGTCCTGCAGGGCGACGATCCATTCCTCGGCCAGCCGGCGCAGCATGCCGCCGCGCAGACCGAGCTGAATGGTGCGGCGATCGAGCTTACGCCCGCGCGGATCGTGGTCGGGGTCCCACTGGACGATCACCTCGGAGGCGGCCAGCGCGGCCTGCCAGTCGGCGCGGGCCGGGTAGGTGCCGGGCGTGAAGTGCGAATGCACCGCCGTTTGCAGGATGGTCTCGAAGGCGGCGCGGGCCAGCCAGATCGCCAGCACGCGCTCCTGCCCCGGGGCGGTGGCCCAGGCCGAGCGGCGCATCATCCACAGGAAGCCGGGCTTGATCCAGGTCGCCCGCTCGAAGCTGAAGCCGGGGCCGCCAAGCCGGCCATGTTCCACGGCATACTCAGCGATCGCGGGCGGATACGCCTGGTAGATGACCACGGTTTCCTCGTCGTACTGGGCCATGATGACGCGCCCGCGGTCGGGCCTGGCCGCCTCCTGGTCGAGGTAGGGTTTGAGGCGGAGATTCTTCATACCGCCAGTATAGTGCCTCTGCGCCGGCAGGGGAAGCCCACCGCAGGCAGCGCCCCATCCGGTCGGGCGGGATCGGTCCTGGAACCGCACGTTCGGGCGGCGGACCCCACAGACGGATCCGCCCACGCCATCAGGATAATGTGACATTTGTCACTATCGCGCCGCCCCGCGCAACCTTATTCTATTATGTGAATAGATATTCGGTTTGCTGAATGAGGTAGGCGCACACCATGGATGGCTACGAATACATGGCCGCTCTGATGAAAGCGCTGGGGCACCCGACCCGGCTGCAAATCCTCTGGGTGCTCCGGCAGGGCGAAGCCTGTGTCTGTCACCTGGAAGCGACCCTGGGGCAGCGGCAGGCGTATATCTCCCAACATCTCATGCGCCTGCGGGAGGACGGGCTGGTTATCGATCGGCGCGAAGGGATGAACGTCTTCTATGCGCTGGCAGACGAAGCGGTCGCGAGGATGCTGGATGCCGCACAGGAGACTGCCAGCAGACTGGCTCAGACCAGAGACCGGCATTTGCGGTTCGCCCCGCCTGCCCCGGGCATCGCCGCAGCCTGTACCTGCCCGAATTGTCAGCCAAAAGCCGTGCCGGCCCGATTCGCCCGTGGCGCGTGATGCGATGTCCGATGGTACGCCGCCGTCAAGCACGAGGGAAAGAGTCATGTCTCGCCCAGCCAAATCTCCCATACCGGGCTGCTCCTGTATCTCAGACCCCTTTGCCGATCTGCCGCCTGAACTCCGCCCCACCGATACGGACGAGGCGAAAAAGCAGCAGCGGTTCGGCTTCAGGCAGGTGACCTGCCCCGGCTGCGGCCTGGTCTATACCACCAACCGCGCTACCGACCTGTGCATAGACTGTGAGCGAAGAGGGATAAAGATGGCCTCTCAGGCGATTGAACAAAAGGGAACGATCCGCATGCTGACCCTCAAAGTGCTCGGCCCTGGCTGCTCGAAGTGCAACTTCCTTGAGGAGCGCGCCCGGCTGGCGCTGGAAGACATCAGGGCCGAATACCCGGACATCGAGGCCACCATCGAAAAGATAGGCGACCTGGACGTGTTCATGGAATATGGGCTGATGACGACGCCGGGGCTGGTGATCAACGATAAGCTGGTGTGCGCCGGAAGGGTGGCATCATCCCATGCCATCGCAGGCTGGATCCGCGAAGCTCTCAGCAGCGGCTCATAGGCTGGCCTGCGAATCGAGCGCCTGCCGGGCGCTGTTCCAGCGGCGCGACAGATTCTAAAAAAACCGGAGAACATCGGGAGAGAATATGATGAACTTCCCCGAAGTCTTGCTTCGCCTGGTTCAGGGCGGTCTGGGCAACCTGGCCGCCTACCTGGCTGCACACGTGCTGCTGTGCCTGGTGCCGGCATTCTACATCGCCGGCGCCATGACGGCGCTGATCCCCAAGGAGTCGGTGACGCGCTTCCTGGGGCGCAATACCCCGCGCTTCATCTCGTATCCGGCGGCGGCGCTGGCCGGATCGGTGCTGGCCGTCTGCTCATGCACCATCGTGCCGCTGTTCGCCGGCATCTACAAGAAGGGGGCGGGCATCGGCCCGGCGATCACCTTCCTGTTCTTCGCTCCGGCGGCCAATATCCTGGCGCTGGTCTACACCGGGGGCGTCATTGGTGTGGACCTGGCATTCGCCCGCCTGTTCCTGTCCCTGACCTTCGGGATCGGCATCGGCATGATCATGGCCCTGATCTTCCGCCGGGAGGACATCGCCCACGATAAAGCAACCGATGCGATGTTCGCCAGCCAGAGCCAGAAGGGGATGAAGCGCGCGGCGCTGGCGTTCCTGCTGGTGCTGGTCTTCCTGCTGCTCTCCGGCACCGTCAAGATCGGCCTGCTGACCCATTCCTACGGGCAGGCGATCTTGCCCGTAGCGGGCGTGGAGGGCTTCCAGAGCGTCCTTGATCGGTTGGTACCGCATGAGGCCAGCCGGGGCGAGGAGGGGCTGGCCGTGCAGGGCGTCATCCTGATCGGCCTGCTGGCGCTAATAGGTCTGTCCGCCTGGAAGGGGCTGGAAAATATCTTCGAGGGCTTCAACGCCTGGTCGTGGATCGCGCTGGGGCTGACGGGCCTCACCCTGCTGGTTGCCGCGCTCGGTATGGAGGCGCAGCCAGAGGGGCTGCTCATCCGGTTCACCGGCAAGTTTTTCGGGGTCGCACTGGCCCTGCTCACCCTGATCTATATCGGACGCGCCTACCTGAGCGCAGATGAGCTGCGCGACTGGCTGTGGGAGTCATGGCGCTTCGTCAGGCAGATCTTCCCGCTGCTGATCGTGGGAGTGTTCGCCGTCGGCGTGATGCGCGTGCTGATCCGCCCGGAGTGGATCGAGACGCTGGCGGGGCAGAACACGCTGTTGGGCAACTTCGCCGGGGTGGTGTTCGGGGTGTTCATGTACTTCCCCACGCTGGTGGAAGTTCCCATTGCCCAGATGTTCTTGAGCCTGGGGATGCACCGCGGCCCACTGCTGGCTTACCTGATGGCCGACCCGGAGCTGAGCCTGCAGAGCATCCTGATCATCTCGCCGATCATCGGGCGGCTCAAGGCCTGGACCTACGTGGGCTGGGTGGCGGTGTTCAGCACGCTGGCGGGATTGCTGTATGGCACGTGGGTGGATGGCGCCAGCCTCTGGCTGATCGGGGCCTATGCGGCCGGGCTGATCGCCGTGCTGGCAGCCGGGCTGTGGTGGGTCAACCGCCGCAGCGCGGTGACCCTCAGACAGGCTGCCCCCGGCGACTGATCCGGCGGATCAGATGCCGGCCCGGGGCGCTGCGAAACGGCGGCCCATGCCGAGCCGCAGCCGGTACTCCGAGACATAACGCTCAAGCGCCGCCGCCAGCCCCATGTCGTCCAGCACGCTGGCTGGGGCGCAGCTCCAGCGCCGGATTGCGTACTCCCTCCAGCGTCCCGGCAGCCACCGGGCGGAGTTCTTGGGCCTGGTTCTGCACGGCAGGGGCCGAGCATTTTGCCATCAGCGCTCGCAGTTGTCATTTGCCCTGATCTCAGGCATATTCAGCCACATCGATCGGATACGAGAAGGGAATCCCCATCATGTCTGAACTCACAGCCGCCCAACCTGCCGCCCCATCAGGCAGCGCCAGACGCCTCTCGACCCTCGACCGCTTCCTGACGCTGTGGATCTTCCTGGCCATGGGGATCGGGATCGGCCTGGGATACTTCATCCCCGGCGTGGAGGACTTCGTCAACCGCTTCCAGGTGGACACGACCAACCTCCCCATCGCCATGGGCCTGATCCTGATGATGTACCCACCCTTCGCTAAAGTGAAGTACGAGGAGCTGGGCGAGGTCTTCCGCAACGTCAGGGTCCTGGGGCTTTCGCTGGTGCAGAACTGGATCGTGGGTCCGGTGCTGATGTTCGCGCTGGCGATCCTTTTCCTGCGCGGCTACCCGGAGTATATGGTTGGCCTGATCATGATCGGGCTGGCACGCTGCATTGCGATGGTCATCGTGTGGAACGAACTGGCCAAAGGCGACACCGAGTACGCTGCCGGGCTGGTGGCCTTCAACAGTGTGTTCCAGGTGCTGTTCTACAGCGTCTACGCCTGGGTCTTCATCACCAGGCTGCCGACCCTGTTTGGGCTGCAGGGCAGTGTGGTCGAGATCACCATTGGCGAGATCGCCCGAAGCGTGTTCATCTATCTGGGCGTGCCGATGATCGGCGGCTTCCTGACGCGCTTCCTCCTGCTGCGACTCAAAGGCAAAGCGTGGTACGAAACGACGTTCATCCCCCGCATCAGCCCGATCACACTGATCGCGCTGCTGTTCACGATCGTGGTGATGTTCAGCCTCAAGGGGAACCTGATCGTCCAGATCCCGCTCGATGTGGTGCGGATCGCCATCCCACTGGTCATCTACTTTGTGGTGATGTTTCTGGTTAGTTTTTTCATGGGGCAGCGGCTCGGCGCCGACTACTCCAGGACCACGACGCTGGCCTTTACCGCCGCCAGCAACAACTTTGAGCTGGCGATCGCCGTGTCGGTCGCGGTATTCGGCCTCAACTCAGGGGCGGCCTTTGCGGCGGTGATCGGCCCGCTGATCGAGGTGCCGGTGATGATCGGGCTGGTGAACGTGGCGCTGCTTTTCCAGCGCCGCTTCTTCGGGCACGAGGTCAGCGCGGCGGATGCTGGCATCGTGGCAGCCGCCGCCGAGGCTTGCCCACCGCCGCTGGAGCTGATCGCGCAGGAAAGCCGCGAATAAGCCGGGCAGCGGCCTCTCCTGAGGAGGGCGCGGGCCGATTTCTGGACAGCCAGGGGAGTCCATGGCTCCCGGAGGCCGGGAAGCCACGGCGCAGAGCGGTCGCCGCCGGTTCCGCGCAGGGTTCAAGCCCGGCGCAGTGAGACAAATATCGCACAGGGTTCCCCCGCCCGCCGCGGCGATCGAGGGGGGAGCGGAAGAGGAACGCGCCAATCGCCTGTGGGAGGGGAGCGCAGGGCCAAAGCTGCGCCGGGGCTGCCTTCCCCGTGATCCCGCACTGGCGGATACATCGGCGGGTTCTGCTTAGCCGCGCTTCGTCCCCTGAGCAGCCTCCAGAGGCCGGGCTGCCCAGGTGGACGCCGGGAGCACCATCACAGGCAGGTAGTAAGCTGGCTCGGCGCACCCTCGACACAGGATCATGCTCTCCCGCACGATCTCCCGTTCGTTGATGATCTCTTCTCCGCACAACTCACAGTTGACGCGCACGCCGGGCCGGCTGACGATCTCGCCCAACGAGAGGTTCAGAGCAACCGGCTGAGCAACCAGCAGTTCCTCATCAGGCATGATCTGGTAGGCTTCAAGCTGCGCGTGCCAGCGGCTCCGGGCGTTTGGCGCATGCGCGTATGCCGCCTGCCGCACATTCGGGTGCGGGGCGATGCGCACTGCCTCACCCGACCGGGTATCGACAAAGGTCGCGGCGACCTTTCCGTAGTCCATGACGCGCAGCGTGCGGTGCCCGACCGTACAGCCAGTCGCCGCCGCGATGCCATCAGCGAAGCAGCCATCCACCTCGATGAACGTCAGCAGGCGCTTATCGACCTGCGGAAGGGGCAGCCTCATCAGTTCGCCCGCCAGCATGCCCATCCGCACACCGAGCACCTGGCGCGGGCACAGGTGGTCGTGATCCCGGGCGGAAAGCGCAAGCAGTTCAGAAAGGGTCGCCATCGTCACACTCCAATTTCCTGTTGGCTGACGGCTAGGGCCGATCCAGCGCGGCCAGATAGGCGGCTATCGCCTCGATCTCACTGTCCGACAGATGGAAGTTGGGCATGGCCGTCCTGCGATCACGCGCACGCGGATCGCGCAGCCAGAGCCGCAGGCTGGCATCGTCCAGCCGTCCCGTCACGCCGGATAAGTCAGGGGCGGTCAACGCCCCCTGCCCACCTATCCGGTGGCAATCGCGGCAGCCGTATTCGGCAACCAGCTTTTCCCCGCTGGCAGCCGGGTCGCTGAGATCAACCGGTTTGGTCAGGTTCAACCACCAGCGAGGGGGGGCGGCGATCAGCCCCAGAGCGATTGCCATCAGCAGGATCGCCGCCCCAAAAGGCCAGCGCTTTTGCAGCCATGCCGCAGCGCCACGCATGTGTTTACGCCCTGACCACTTTCACCATCGTGTCATAGAAGACCGCGCTGCCGCCCACCGGATCCATCAGCGTGGTGTTCTTCAGATACGGATCCACCCGCATCGCGGCATTGGCGTGCAGCCCCCGGATGCGGCGCGCGTCGCCGGGGATGCGCGTGTCATCTATCGTCACGTCCACACCGCCGTATGACCAGTGGCCGAAGCCCAGGCTGAAGCCGATCACGCCGGGGCGGATGCCCTGGGTCGTCTTGACCTTGCCGACGATCGGCACTTTCCTGTCGTTGCCCAGGTCCCAGACCCCATCCGGGTTGCTGGCCGAGAGGATCCGCACCAGGTCGCCATCCCTGAGGCCGCGCGCCGCGACATCGTCGGCATGCATCAGCACGAAGTTCTCCGGCAGCACCGCCAGCAGCCAGTAGTTGGAGGACGTGCGGCTCTTGGTCTGGACGATCTCCCGGTAGGTGATCATCCGCAGATCGTAGCCCTCGGCCTCGTCGTCCAGCGGATTTCCCAGTACGTCATACGGACCGGGGAAGTAACGCGCGTAACCGGTCAGGTGCTCGCCCGTCATGGCGCTCTTGACGTCGTAGGTCTTTTCCTGGTAGATGTTCAGCATCGTGCCGAAGGGATGCGCCACCTGCGTGAGATCCAGGCCAAACACCTCGCCCCCCGTCTCGGGGAACACACCGGCTTTGTAGCCCTTCTCAAAGGCTTCGAAGCGCCCGCCCCGGTTGAGGACATAGACGACCTTCGGCCACAGGTCACCGGCCAGGGCCTGCCAGCGATCCGGGTCGAAGACGCTGGGGGGCAGATGCCGCCGGGCCTCCAGGAAGATGCGCATTTCCTCGTCGTCAGCGTCCGGCGCTGAGTCGGAACCGTCTTCTTTCTCCCCGAAGGCCAGGTTCGCCACCATCCTGAGATACAGATCATCCTGGTGCGACAGATCGCCGTAGTCGCCGAACCCGCCAGGGCCAAACCCTGGCAGCTCCAGCTTCTCGGCCAGGCCCAGCAGCGTGGCTTCGAGCGCCAGCGGCATCGGCTGGCCGAAGACGGTCACCTCTGGAACGAGCGGCGCGATGGCCGGGTTGCGGACAGGCTGCACCTTGAACGGGTTGTTCGGGTGGCTGCCGCCGAACTCCCAGCGTTCCAGGAAGGTCGTATCCGGAAAGATGTAGTCGGCGTACATGCTGGTCTCGCCGATGAAAGCGTCAATGGCGACGAACAGCGGCAGCTTCTGCGGGTCGGACAGGATGGCGATGTTAGTGTTCCCGGCAGGCAGCGAGTACACCGGGGAACCCATATAGAAGAACAGCGCCTTCACAGGATAGGGATACGCATCGCCGATGGACGGGATGATCTCCTGATAGACATCGCTGGACAGCGGCCACCAGTTGCGCCGGGCCGGATACCCATCGCGCAGGAACAGGGTGTGCTTGTCGTACTTCTGATCGTGGCGGATGATGCTGGTCCCGAAGGGAGCCATCGCGCCATTGCTCGTCTTGAGGACGAAGGGCTGACCCTTGGGGCTGCCATCGGCCTTGTAGGTGCTGGCCTTGATCAGCCCACCCGCATGGTCATAGTTACCGATCAGCGCATTGAGCGTGTACCACGCCAGCACATTGTAGAAGCCGTTGGTGTGCTGTGAGACGCCCCGATGGATGTCCGCGACCGCCTTCTTGCCGTGATTGGTGAACTCAAAGGCAACCTCCTCCAGATCGCGGGCACGCAGGCCGCATATCTCCGCCCACTCGTCCAGCGTGTGCTCGCGGGCCGAGTCGGCGATGATCTGGAGGCTCGACTTGACGGTGAAATCGCCCAGTTGCCTGCCGTCCACCAGCAGGTCGCCGCGCACGACGTTGTCGGTATCGTAAGGATCCACGGCCACCGGCTCGCCGTTTACCAGGGCTACGAAGTAGTCGAACTCATAAGTCTTCTCCGGGTCGGTCGAGAGTGGGCGCTCCTCTTTCTCCCGCAGGCCGATCTCGCTGGCGCGCAGGTATTTGCCCGGCTGGCCGTGCTCGTCGAGCTTCACCAGCCAGGTGGCCGGCGTCCAGTTCGGCTCGCCGATGGCCGTCGCCGCAGCCTTGTTCGCCGCCGAGAGGTAGCGCGCATCATACCGCTCATTGTCAATCACCCAGCGGATCAGGCCGAGCGCCAGCGCAGCTTCCGTGCCGGGCTCGATCGGCAGCCACTTCCAGGCTTTGGCCGCCGTTTTGGAGAGGCGGGGATCAACCACAACCATCTTCATGCCGCGTTCGACCTGATTGGTCGTGATACCCGGCACGCGCAGCGGCGGCCCGTAGTTGCCCTCGAAGGGTGACGCGCCAACGAAGATCACGAACTCGCTGTTGCGCAGGTCGCCCTGCCAGTAGAACTTCTGGCCGCCGGTCCACTTGCCGTCAACGAACTGCTCGGACATCGCCTTGCCGGTGAAGTACAGGCTGCCCTGGCACACGGTGGTGTGGCCGTGCGCGTTCACCGAGCCGAACGACGGCCCGATCCAGCGCTTGATGAAATCACCGCGCGCGTCTTTCAGGCGCCCCCAGGCAAAGACCACCTGGTTATTCCTCGGCCCCAGATCGGGGTGATCGGGGTCGATCAGCAGGTCAAGGTAAGCCGCAAACTGTGCCTTGAACTCCTCGATCAGGCTCTGCTTGGCATCGGCGTCAGACTCATCCTGGATCCGCTTGGCGAAGGCCGCCATTTCTTTGGCTGCGTCGGCGTCGGTCAGGGCATACGACTCGCGCAGGCCGGGCACCGCCCCCTCGCCGAACAGGTCGCCGCCCTCGACGATCTCGTCAATGGCCCGGTCAAAGGGGATGGTGACCCACTCACCGCCACCGCGCGGCGTGCCGGGTTTGCGCTTGAGCACACTGACGATGCGATAGGGGTCGTAGACGGTCTGCAAACCGGCCTGCCCCTTGGGGCACAACGCCCCTTCAATCGTCGCGGCTTCAGCGATGGGCGTATCGTAGGCGATATGCGGCTGCATATTCCAGGGGCTATAGGGGTTGCCGTCGATCTTGACCGCCACGCCATCCTGAAGTTTGACTTTGATCGGGCAGCCTGTGTTGCACTGGAGGCAGACGGTGTAGATCTGGTTCTCCGGCAGGGCCTGCGGGTACCCCGTCTCATCGCCGCCATCAGCCCAGACGCGTTGCACGTGTGGCAGCGCACCCAGGAACGCCGCCGCGCCGCCCGCCACCGCCGAGATCTTCATGAACTCGCGCCGCGACAGGCCGCATACTTCGGGTTGCTGCATCGGTTTCTGCTTGCTCATCTTACGCCTCCGCCGCTGGTTCAGAGAACAGGTGTAAGCGGTCGCTGCCGATCAGGAAGGCGAGCGTCGCCAATCCTACTGTGCCAACCGTGACCGCCCATTCCAGCAGGCTGGGGAAGTAGGTAAACTCAAGGTGCCGATCGCTGAAGGCCGTAACCAGCTCTTCCAGCTCCGGGATCGTCAGGGCCGGGAAGACAATGTTGGCGCGGGCGACCGCAAACCCCACCAGCACCAGGATGCCCATCCAGCCGGCCCAGCCATTCTGTTTCGCCAGTCTCGGCTGCACCAGCACCAGGATGGGGATCAGCGAGCCAAGCAGCAGCTGGATGATCCAGAACGCCCACCAGTACTGGCCGAACAGCACCTCCCTGACCGCCGCCACATTGAGCGGCACGTTTCCGTAGATGCTCTGCGAGAAGTCGGCCCATAGAAAGTAAATCTTGACGACCTGAAGGGTGACGGTGATGATCGCCAGCACCCACAACTGCTGCGGGCGGCGGGGATCATCCGCCGGGCCGAACAGGCCGAGCGCAGCCAGCAGCATCGCCGCGCCAGAGGCCAGCGAGAAGACCGGGAACTGCACCGGGAAGAGGCCCACATGCCAGAACGGGCGGGCCGCCTGCACGCCCAGCAGCGCGCCTACCGCCCCGGAGACGAATAGGGCCATCACCAGCCCCACCGCCATCAAGGGCCTCATCCACCGGCTGGCCGGGTTGCGGATCGCCAGGATCAGCACGGCCAGCATCAGCAGACCGAACAGGGTATAGCCCCACACCATCTGGAACATCACCGAGCCGGGGTCCCCCTGAAGGTAGACCTTCCAGATACGCTCCATATGGCCGAGGTCGAACCAGATCGACAGCAGGCCCGCCCCCAGGCTGACCAGCGCGCCCCACAGGGCGACCTTGCCAGTCCCCTTGAACAGCGGGATGTTGAACAGGTAGTCGAGCGAGGCCATCATGAAGCCGCCCGCCGCGACGCCTGCCAGGAACAGGTACATCGCCACCCACAACCCCCACACCACGTAGGAGCCGTAGTTGGCGCCTTCGTGCCCTGTACTCAGGCGGTCATAAGTGCCCCATAAGCCGATCAGGAGCGCCAGCCCGCCGAGCACATAGAGAGCCTTTTTCAGCATTACCGCCTCCTATGTCAGGTAATAGACACGCGGCTCGGTGCCCAGTTCTTCTTTGAGCCGCATCACATTCGGGCTGCCGATCAATTCAGCAACCAGGCTGTCGGGGTCGTTGGCGTCGCCGAAGTAGGTGGCGCGCCCGATGCAGGTCGTGGTGCAGGCGGGCAGCATCCCTTCTGCCAGGCGGTGCAGGCAAAAGTGACATTTGCGCACGTTGCCAATCGGCGACGAGTGCCGGTCGTTGCGCACGCGGCCCCTGCCATATTCGAAGCTGGATGCCCTCTCGTAGTCGTCGGCATCCCGCTGCCCCAGGATCAACCCATCGGCGACCGGCGTGTTCTGGGTATAGGTCTCGCCGAAGTCGAAGGTGCGCGAGGCATACGGACAGGCTGTGACGCAGTAGCGGCAGCCGATGCACTGGTCGTAATTGATCACCACCACGCCGTTCTCATCTTTGTAGGTGGCGTTGACAGGGCAGACCGGCACGCAGGGCGGGTTATCGCACTGCATACACGGCTTGGGCAGAAAGCGGCGGGTGACGCTGGGGTATGTGCCGATCTCCTTCTCCAGCACCGGACGGTAGACCACGCCCGGGGGGAGCTTGTTCTCGGCCACGCAGGCGATGGTGCAGGCGTGGCAGCCCACGCACTTACGCAGATCGATCACCATCACCCAGCGCCGCTCCTCCGGGCGCTTTTCGAGGGCCCGCCGCAGGTCCTCGTGCATACGTGTGAGGATATCTTGTTCTTCAAGGACTCCTAGCACGGCTCTCACCTCCTCGAAATCAGGATGGAACGCGAGATGCAAAGCGGATCAGAACAGGCCTGACTCATAGGGTAAGCGCCAGCGGCCTCCGGCGGCAGCGGGAAAACCTTGAGACTCGGAGCGGGATTTGTCAGGGAAATTGTGAGGGATAGCACAATCCTGTCAGGGAATCCCTGACAGGGGGGTGAGGCACACTCAGTCGTCCAGCAAACCGTGCAGCAGGGCGTATTTGACCAGAGCCGCCCGGCTGCGCAGCCCCAGCTTCTCCATACCCCGCGAGCGGTATGTCTCGACGGTCTTGACGCTGAGGGCCAGCTGCCCGGCGATCTCGGCGCTGGTGTGGCCAAACGCGACCAGGCGCAGCACCTCGCGCTCCCGCTCGCTGAGGCTGTCCCAGTCATCGCCCGTGCCGGGCGCATCCGACAGCTCGGCAGCGGGAATCATGCCATCCAGCAGGCTGCGGGTCATAGCCGGATGGATGTAGACCTCGCCGCGCATCACCGCGTGGATGGCAGCGATCAACTCGGTGTCGGCGGCCTTTTTCAGAATGTAGCCGGCTGCCCCGGCCTTCAGCGCCTGGCGGAGATACAGATCATCTTCGTGCATGGTGAGCACCAGGACGCGGCTCTGCGGCGCAGTCTGATGCAGCACCGGCAGCGCGTCCAGCCCGCCCAGCCCCGGCATGGTGAGGTCGAGCAGTATCATGTCGGGCTTCAAGTCAGCAGCCAGTTTGATGGCTTCCAATCCATTGGCGGCTTCGCCCACTACGAGGATATCAGGCTGACGGTCCAGCAGCATCTTCAGCCCGGCTCGCAGCATGGCGTGATCGTCGGCGATCAGCACGCGAATCTCAGCCATGCCCCTTCTCTTCCCCGTCTGAGCCGGCTTTTTCAAAGAGGGCCAGCGGCACTTCCACGAAGATACTGCTGCCCAACCCCGGCGTTGACTCAATCGTGAGGGTCCCGCCGAGCAGCCCCGCGCGTTCCTGCATCCCGTACAGGCCGAGGTGGGAGGTTTCGCTCTGCACTGCCTGCGGATCGAAACCACAGCCGTTGTCTTCGACAATCACCCGGACGCTGCCCGGCGACTGTTCAAGCAGAATGCTCACCGTGCTGGCGCGGGCATGGCGGGCGATGTTGGTCAGGCTCTCCTGCACAATGCGATACAGCGCCGTCTCAACCGGAGCGGGCAGCCGCCCCTCTTTCAGGCCCCGCACGGCGATATCGACATCCAGCCGGTGCCGCAGCCGGTACTCCGAGACATACCGCTCAAGCGCCGCCGCCAGCCCCATGTCGTCCAGCACGCTGGGGCGCAGCTCCAGCGCCAGATTGCGTACTCCCTCCAGCGTCCCGGCAGCCACCGCGCGGAGTTCTTCGGCCTGGTTCTGCACGGCAGGGAGGGAGCATTCTTCCATCAGCGCCCGCAGCCCCACCAGCAGCGTGGTGATGGCCTGGCCGGTCTCATCGTGCAGCTCACGGGCGATGCGCCGGCGTTCTTCTTCCTGTGCGGCCATCACCTGTTCGAGCAGCTGCGCCCGCAGCCGGTCGCGCTCCGCCCGCGCCTGCTCGGCCTGAGCGAGCTGCCCGGTCATCGCATTGAACGCCTCAGCCAGCTCGCCGATCTCGTCGTCGGCCCACCTCGTGACCCGCTCGGAGAGGTCGCCCCGCCCGACCGCGCGGGTCGCGTCTACCAGCGTCTTGATAGGCCGTGTCAGGACCCAGGTCAGGGCGCTGGCGGCAGCGATGCCGACCGCTGCGACCAGGACGGTGGTCAGCAGAAGCTGGGCAGTGATGGTCGTCACGGTGCGCCACAGGCTGTCCTCAGACAGGCCGACGCGGGCCGTCCCGGCCTGACCCTCGAAGATGGGCACGGCAGTGTCCCAGATGCGGCCTTCGGTTGTCATCACAGCGACTGTGCTGTGGTGGGTGCAGTCGTCCTGGCACCCGTTGGCTTCCCGCAGATCGGCGGGGAAGCCCTGGCCAAACGTATGGGCGATCACCCGCCCCTCCCGATCCACGATGAAGGCGTAGCGCACATCCGTATTGTTCTGCAGGGTGTCTTGCAGCAGCTCGTGCAGCCCGTAGACATCGTTGATCAGGATGAGATCGGTCGAGCGTGCGGAGAGATCGTGGGCAATCGACAGACTCTGCTCTTCCAGGCGTTCCCGGAGCGTCTGCTCCAACAGGCTGCGCACCTGGAAGGTCACGCCCAGCCCAAGCAGCAGCATCAGCGATAGGACGATCCCCAGGATCTTGGTGCGGATGCTGACCGCCCCGGCGATCGCCCAGAAACGGCTGGCGATCCCGGGCAGGCGAGGATCAAGGCTCATGGCCGGGCGCCTGCCATGAACGGCGCAACGCTGGCGCTGAGGTCGCGCACGGAGTCGTAGGCGCTGTCGTCGATCAGCACGAAGCCATCATAGCCCAGCCGGGCCAACGCCTCGCGTCCCTGTGGATCGTCGGCCACGGCCAGCAGAATCGCCTGAAGCTCCGCGTGAAGCTGGGGGCGCGTATCCGGCCGGATCACCACCGGAGGAATCCCGAAAGCCGGGGAGCGATGAATGACGCGCAGCCGGCCGGCCAGAGCCGGATCGCGGGCCAGCGCAAACTCCAGCACCAGGCTATCTACGGCTGCGCCGTCGGCCACCCCGTCGGCTACCGCGTGGATGGCATCATCGTGGCTGTAGGTATAGAACGTCCGAGAAAAGAACGCTTCTGGCGTGCTCCCCAGTTCCAGTACCAGCGAGGTCGGATACATGCGTCCGCTGGTGGACATCGGGTCAGTAAACGCGAAGACCTTTCCCCGCAAATCCGCCATGCTCTGCGCCTGGCTGCCGGCGGGCACGATGAGGACAGAGTAGTAGACCGATTCACCGTTCACCTGCGGCGCGGCCAGCAGTTCCATGCCAAACTCATCATGCCCGGCAATATAGGCGCTGGTGCACACAAACGCCACGTCAATTTCACCGCTGCGGAGCAGCTCGTTGACCTCGGCATAGGTGCGGCGCTGCACTAACTCGACCGGGCGATCCAGCCGTTCGCTCAGGTAGCCGAGCAGCGCGTCATAGCTCTCGACCGTGCCCTGAGGGGAGATCACGGCGGCGACGGCCACCCGCAGCGGGATGACCTCTGTCGGTCGCGTTTCGGGCAGGGGCTGCAAAGCGGCCAGGTCAATGACCATGCCGTGTGTCTGCGGGGCGCAGCCGGCGGCGACCATCGCCGCCAGCAGCACGATCCACTTTAAGTCAGCCTGTTTCTCTGTCTTGCCAATGGGGCGCACCTGAGTTTTCCCAATATCCCGGAATGTGCCTTCATTCCCGCCCGGTTTTAATGGCGAAGCCGCACACTGGCCGCTCGCTCCTACCCCTTTGAGGCGCAGGGGACTTACCCCCTGCGCCGTTTTCATTCTACAGCAGATTCGCAGGAAAGGAAGAACTGGCTCCCCATCGATAATGAAGGAGGGCATCGCGAACCCTCTGAGCGGGCCAGTTGGCTGTGCCGCTGATGGGCCAGATCGGCGGCCTGGTCAGTCCGGGCGGCCGCCTGCACACCCCAGAGACAGCCGCCCGGAACCGGGAAGAGAGGGGGGTGTTCCCGGGCCAGAAATACTTGAACCCATCATGAACGGCCTTTTCAGGTGGTTCGTGATGGGTCCTGTAGGTAGCGGGGCCAGGACTCGAACCTGGGACCTTCGGGTTATGAGCCCGACGAGCTGCCACTGCTCCACCCCGCACTGTGCTGATCACTATACCGCGCCGGCGCCGGATTGTCAAATCTTACACAACCCCTGCGCGGCAAATTCGTGATCAGATTTCACCGGGCCACCCCGATCGGCAGCGCATTTTCCTCCTATGGTATCATACGCCTGTGAACTTTTGTGCGCGTGATTCATAACCACGGGGTCAGCCGAACAGAGCAGCCAGTGGATACCGACGGCATCATCTCACATACCTCACCCATCGTGGGCAGGAGCACGGAGCTGGCGGAGATCCGCCGCTTGCTTGACAGCCCCGAATGTCGTATGGTGACGCTGCTTGGGCCAGGCGGCATCGGCAAGACCCGCCTGGCTGCCTACGCTGCCACCAGCTCGCCAGTCAGTACCCGGACGGCTGTTACATCGTCTCTGGGCGGGGCGGGCATGTTCTCGCAGTCATTTATCTATATCTACGTCTACCTGGCCGAGACAGCCCTGATGCAGGGCGACCCCCTCACAGCGCGAGACGATGCCGAGAAGGGGCTGGCCGTGAGCCAGGCCGCCGGGGTCGAAGCAGGCAAGGCGATCAGCCCGGCGCAGCTCGTGCTGGCCCACCTGGCGCTGGGCGATACCGGCTCCGCCTGCAACTGCCTGCGCCACGACGTGGACTGGGGCGGCCCGCTGGAGGACACGTTCAGCGACGGCACGCTGACATGGAGGCGGATCAGGCCAAGGCCCTGACAAGTAGCAGGTCAGAAGGCCGGAATCGGCCCCGGCCTTCAACGCGATCCGGATAGTTAGCCCCGGTTGCCGGCGATTGAGTCAGGGGCCAGTTTCATCCACATCATGACCCCGGCTTCCAGCCGCGCCTGCCTCAGGCTGGCCCCCCGCCCTGCCCTGTGCTACACTAACCTCCCGGCGCCGCCGCGGCGCCGCACCCCTCTGGAGGGTCCGCCATGACACCCGACAGCCGCCCGCGCCGTCTGCCCGGCTACGATGTCACGCCCTGCTGGGTGCTGCACCACCTGATGCAGCATGAAGCCGAGCACCGCGCCGAGATCGCCCGGCTGCGGGCCGCCGCCGGAGCCGCCTGATGGCCGATCCGCGCATCCACACCGGGACTGCCAGCGTCCACGGCGCCAGCCTGTACTACGAGATCGCCGGGGAGGGCCGCCCGGTGGTGCTGCTGCATGCCGGCATCGCCGACTGCCGGATGTGGGACGCGCAGATGGCGACCTTCGCCCGCGAGTTCCTGGTGCTGCGCTACGATATGCGCGGCTTCGGGCGCAGCAGCCTGCCGCCCGGCGAATTCGCCCCCTATGACGATCTGGCCGGCCTGCTGGACGCGCTTGGCCTGGACTCGGCGGCGCTGGTGGGCGCCTCGATGGGCGGCGCGGTGGCCCTCGACTTCGCCCTGACCTATCCGGAGCGCGTCGAGGGTCTGGTGCTGGCCGCCGCCAGCGCCGGCGGCATGCCCTACTATTCGCCTGCCATCCTGCGCGGCTGGGAGGCCCTGGAGGCGGCGCTGGAGCGCGGCGACAAAGAGGCCGCCATCGAGATCGACCTGCGGATGTGGGTGGACGGCCCCCAGCGCACGCCCGATCAGGTGGACGCCGACCTCCGGGCGCGGGTGCGGGCGATGAACGCTCCGCTGTATGATCTGCCGCAGGGCATCAGCCGGGAGCGCCGCCTCGATCCCCCCGCGCTGGCGCGGCTGGGCGAGATCACCGCCCCGACGTTGATCCTGGCCGGCGCCCTCGATATGACCGACATGATGACGCTGGCCGAGCGGCTGCAGGCGGGCATCGCCGGCTCGCGGATGGCCGTCGTCTCCCACGTGGCGCATCTGATCAACCTGGAGCGCCCCCTGAAGTTCGACGAGCTGGCGCTGGGCTTCCTGCGCAGTTTGTGAACCCCGGCACGCCAGCGCCCCGGCAGGCTGGTATAGTATTGTAACCCCGCTGACCCCCACTTCCCTATAGAATAAAGTCACAGATACATGCCTCCGGCAAGATGTGCGGAAGGGTCAGAAATCATGTGCGATATTCTCATTGTGGACGACGAATCTTCGATACGCGAGCTGCTGGGGGACGTGCTGGGCCTGCTCGGTTTCCCCTTCCGGGAAGCTCAGGATGGCGTCGAGGCGCTGGAAAACGTGGCGCATGCCCACCCGGCGCTCATCATCCTGGACCTGATGATGCCGCGCATGGATGGTCAGACGGTGCTTTCCTACCTGAAGGCTGATCCCAGCACAGCGGACATCCCGGTGCTGGTCTTCACTGCCGGCCACGTCACCGAGGCCCTGTACAATGCGCTGCCTGTCCCGCCCTCGATGCTGCTCCCCAAGAGCAGCATGTCATTTGAAGCGCTGCGCACGGCGATCACCGGCGCGCTGGGTCCGTCCTATCGCCCCGGCTGCTGAGGGCCGGCAGCTGGCGGCTGATTGCTTATTGACTCATTACCCTATTCACTCTGACAGGAAAGTGAAGTAGAATGAACCTGGCATCCTATATCCTGATCGTGGACGACGAAACGGCGGTGCGGGACCTGCTCAAGATGGCCCTGCGCCCGATGAACCTGGCGGTGCGCGAAGCCGCCGACGGGGTCGAAGCGCTGGACGAGATCGCCAGCCGCCGGCCGCAGTTGATCATCCTGGATCTGATGATGCCGCGCATGGGCGGGGTCGATGTGCTGCGCACCCTGCGCGACAACCCTGAGACAGCCAACCTGCCGGTGCTGGTCTTCAGCGCCTTCAAATTCAGCGCCGATCAGTCCCAGGATCTCAAGGTGCCGCCTGCGATGGTCATGAATAAGGGATCTCTGTCCATCCGCGCCCTGCGGACCGCCGTCCTCCAGGCCCTGTACTCTGAATCCCTGCCCTGCTGATTCTGCTCACCGGGAGGCAAGCTCCCCTGAACGCCCGGTCTGCCTCTGCCGCTCCCCCCGCCGCCTGTGATGTCGTCGTCATCGGCGGCGGGATCGTCGGGCTGGCCACCGCCCGCGAAGTGCTGCGCCGCCGTCCCGGCCTGCGGCTGACCCTTCTGGAGAAGGAGGCCCGCCTCGCCGCGCACCAGACGGGGCATAACAGCGGCGTGCTGCACGCCGGCATCTACTACCGCCCCGGGTCGCTCAAGGCGCAGGCGTGCGCCGCTGGCCGCGCCGGGATGGTCGCCTACTGCGATGAGCAGGGCATCCCCTACAACCTGTGCGGCAAGTTGATCGTGGCGCTGGATGAAACCGAACTGCCCCGGCTGGCTGCCCTCTACGAGCGCGGCCTGGCCAACGGCGTCCCCGGGCTGGAGCGCGTCGGGCCGGAACGCCTGCGCGAGATCGAGCCGCACTGTGCCGGCATCGCGGCCATCTGGTCCCCGCAGACGGGCATTGTGGACTTCGCGCAGGTGGCGCGGAGCTATGCCCGCGAGATCACGGCGGCGGGCGGCCAGATAGCCACCGGGCAGCGCGTCACCGGGCTGGAATCGCGCGGGGCAGAGACCGTCGTGCGGACGGCGGCGGGCGCAGACCTCGCCGCCCGGGTTGTGATCGTCTGCGCGGGACTCCACGCCGATCGGCTGGCCCGCGCCGGCGGAGCCGTGTCCGGGCAGGGCAGCCCCCGGGTGCAGATCGTGCCCTTCCGCGGCGACTACTACACCTTCCGCCCGGAGCGGCGGCATCTGGTGCGCGGGCTGATCTATCCGGTGCCCGATCCGAAGTTCCCGTGGCTGGGTGTGCACTTCACCCGCGTGATGAGCGGCGATGTCTGGGCCGGGCCGAACGCCGTCCTGGCCCTGGCCCGCGAAGGCTACCGCCGCACGGACATCAGCCCCCGCGACCTGGCCGAGGCGCTGGCCTTTCCCGGATTCTGGCGGCTGGCGGCGCGTCACTGGCGCAAGGGGCTGCAGGAAATGTGGCGCGATGTGGTCAAGGCGGCTTATGTGCGGCAGCTCCGCCGCTACCTGCCGGAGCTGAGCGGGCGCGACCTGGTCTTTGGCCCCAGCGGGGTGCGGGCGCAGGCGCTCGACACGGCGGGCGGGCTGGTGGACGACTTCCTGATCACAACCCGCGGCGCGGTGGTCCACGTGCAGAACGCGCCCAGCCCGGCGGCCACTTCCTCGCTGGTGGTAGCCCGGCTGATCGTCGATCAGGCCGGGCCGCTGCTGCCCGCCTGAGGCGCCCTACAGCAGCGCCAGCGCCACGCCCACCATCGCCGCCAGCAGCCCCACCAGCCAGAAGCGCTGCACCACCTGCGTCTCGCTCCAGCCGCCCTGTTCGAAGTGATAGTGCAGCGGGGCCATGCGGAAGATGCGCTTGCCCTCACCCGTCAGCCGCCGCGTGAGCTTGAAGTAGGCGATTTGCAGCAGAACCGACAGCCCCTCGGCTACCGGGATGATGGCGATGACCGGCAGGATCAGCCACTGGCCGGTCATCAGCGCCACCACCCCCAGCGTGGCCCCCAGCGCCAGCGACCCCGTATCGCCCATGAACAGCTGCGCCGGATGCGCGTTGAACCACAGGAAGGCGAAGCACGCCCCCACCATGGTGAAGCAGAACTGCATCAGATACGTCTGACCCTGCAGCAGCGCGACCACGCCGTAGGCGGCGAACGCGCTGGCGCTGATGATCCCGGCCAGCCCGTCCATGCCGTCGGTGAAGTTCACCGCGTTGCAGCAGGCGACGATCACAAAGACCCCCACCGGCAGGTACAGCCAGCTGAGATCAAACTTAAACGGGATGCCGGGGATGGCGACCGAGTGGATGTCGAAGGCGAACATCAGGACCGCCGTGGTCGCCAGCGCCCCCGCCACCTGCGCGGCGAGCTTCAGGCGGGCAGGCAGCCCCTTGATGCCATCGCGCGAGCCGCGCAGGCCCAGCCAGTCGTCCAGCGCGCCCAGCCCGCCGAAGCTGACCAGCACGGCCAGCGGCAGCAGGATCGAGCGCCCGGTCACATCGGGCACCACCAGGTTGGCCACATTCAGGCCGAGCGTGACCACCAGCACCGGGATGACGATCAGCAGGCCGCCCATCGTCGGCGTGCCGATCTTCTGGCGGTGGGTGCCCGCCAGCTCGATCCGCACCTGATCGCCGATCCGCAGCCGCCGCAGCACTTCGATGAACGGATCGCCCCAGATGACCGTCACCAGGAAGACAAAGCCGCCGATGGACAGCGCAAAGGCGACATCTCTCACAGGCCCCTCCGGTGGTCTGCGCCTCGGCGGCCGCGCCCGCTACTCGCCCTCACGGCGGGCCTCCATCTGCAGGCAGCTGACGATGCGCTCCATCCCGACAGCCCGCGATCCCTTGACCAGAATCGCGTCGCCAGGCTCGATCAGGTCCAGCAGCAGGGCACACGCCTCTTCGGCTGTTTCCAGCGCGTGGACGGCGGCTGCCGGCATCCCGCCGCGGACAGCTTCCCCGGCGATGATGCGGCCGCGCGGCCCCACCGTCACCAGCAGATCGGCCACCGCCGAGGCGCGCAGACCGACGCGCTCGTGCCCCTGGCGCTCGTATGCCCCCAGCTCCAGCATGTCGCCCAGCACGGCCAGCCGCCGCCCTTCCAGGATGTCGTTGAGCAGGTTCAGCGCGGCGATGGTCGATGAGGGGCTGGCATTGTACGTGTCGTCCAGGATGACCGAGCCGCGCGGCCCCTTCACCGCGAACAGGCGGAGCTGCCCGCGGCTGGCCTGCAGCCCGCGGATGATCTCCTCCCAGCTCAGGCCCTCCACCAGCCCGACCGCCGCCGCCCGCAGCGCGGTATGCACGCTGTGCCGGCCCAGCATCCGCAGGTGCAGCTGCCGGTGCAGCTGCCCGTGATGAATCCAGAAGCGGATGCCGTCCAGCCCCAACCCTTCGATGCCATCCGCCCACAGATCGGCGGACGGGTCGAGGCCGTAGGTCATCACCCGCGCACGGGTGTGATCGGCCATCGTCATCACCGCCTCATCATCCCGGTTCAGGATCGCCACGCCGTCCGGCGGGAGGGCCTCAACCAGCTCCGTCTTGGCCCGGATGATGTTCTCCAGCGAGCCGGCCCGCTCCAGATGAACCGGGGCGATCAGCGTGACCACCCCCACCTGCGGCGGCGCGATGCGGCACAGCAGCGCGATCTCGCCGCGGGTGTACATGCTCATCTCCAGCACGGCCTGCTCGCTGCGCTCATCCAGCTTCAGCACCGTCAGGGGGATGCCCAGCTCGTTGTTATAGCTGGCCTCGCTGCGCAGCACGCGGTAGCGCTGGGACAGCACATCAGCCACCACTTCTTTGGTGGTCGATTTGCCCACGCTGCCGGTGATGCCGGTGATCCGCAGCCGGGGGAAGCGCCGCACCCACTGGCGGCCTGCTTCCTGCAGGGCCAGCACGCTCGACTCCACGCGCACACAGGCGGGAGAGGGCAGCGGGCCATCCAGCGATCCCGCCGCGCCGCGCCGCAGATCGATGACCGGGCAGCTGAGCGGGACCTCGCGCTCGACGATCACCAGCGCCGCGCCGCGCGCCAGCGCATCGGCGGCGAACTCATGTCCGTCCGTATGCTCGCCCCGCAGCGCAAAGAACACGCCGCCCGGCGTCACCCGCCGCGAGTCGATGACCACTTCGCCGGCGCGGGTGCTGCCCACCACTGGCCGCCCGGCCAGTGCTTCGACGAGGAACTCCAGTGTCAGCATGGCTTATAGGATAGTGCAAGATCGGGGCGGGATCAAAACGCCGGACGCCTGCCCCCGCCCACCGAACCCCGAACGGAGGCGCAACGCCCGCGCCGCGGGCGGGTTCTTATTCATGTTACGGCGGGGAATCGATCCCCTGCCTGAAAGGGACGCTGTATGGAGCCGAAGGTCCTGCTCAGCCTGACCGGCCCGGGCGTCGCCCGCGCCGAGCGGGACGCCGGCGGCGCGTGGACGGTGACCCGGCCGCTGGCTGACATCGATGTGCGCTGCCTGGCCGCCGATCCGCACCACCCCGGCACAGTGCTTGCCGGGACGCAGGGGGACGGCCTGCTGCGCTCCACCGATCAGGGGCGGACCTGGCAGCCCGCCGGCATGGAGGGCCAGATCGTCAAGGCGCTGGCCTTCAGCCCGTCCGAGCCGGGGCTGGTGCTGGCCGGCACCAAACCGCCGCTGATCCAGGCTTCGACAGATGGCGGCCGCTCGTGGGCGGAACTGACGGCCTTCCGCCGCATCCCATCGCGCCCATTCTGGCGCTCGCCCGCCGAGCCGCCCGGCGTGGCCTATGTGCAGGCCATCGCCATCTCCCCGACCGACCCGCGCCTGATCGTGGTGGGCATCGAGGCCGGGGCGGTCGTTCGCAGCACCGACGGCGGTCAGACCTGGGAAGGCCATCGCAAAGGTTCCGTGCGTGACTGCCATACGCTGATCTTTCACTCGCGCGATGGCAGCGTGGTCTACGAAGGCGGCGGCAGCGGCGCCGGGGCCGCCATCAGCCGCGACGGCGGCGCGACGTGGGAGCAGCCCCGCGCCGGGCTGGACCGGCATTACGGCTGGGCCGTCGCCGCCGATCCGCAGGACGCGGATACCTGGTACCTCACGGCGGCGCCGGGAGCGCTGCGCGCGCACAGCCCGCGGGGCCGCGCCGATGCCTTCATCTACCGCCACCGGAACGGCGCCTGGGAAAAACTCGGCGGCGGCCTGCCCCAGCCGCTCTCCGAGATGCCCTATGCCCTGGTCGCCGATCCCGCTGCGCCCGGCCATCTCTACGCCGGGCTGGCCAGCGGCGAGGTGTGGCACAGCGCCGACTGCGGAGACCACTGGGACAGGCTGCCGCTACAGCTTCCCGGGGTGCGGCGCACGCTGATCCTGCTGCCAACCTGATGCCTGCCGGGGGTGCCCACGCCGGGCGCAGCCCGCATCACGGATCAAATCAGCAGGGCCTCCCGCGGTGGGAGGCCCTGTCGCTTCTTCAGGCTGCCGCCGGGTCAGCGGGGGATCAGCGCTCCCCCCACAGGCGGGTCATGAGCAGGGCAGCGCCCAGCACCACCACCAGCAGTCCCCGCAGCAGCAGCGTCAGTGTGCCCAGCACGGCACGCCGGGCTGGTGTCTCGGATGGCATCATCATAATGAGTCCCCTCTCTCCACGGGCGATTATCCCCTGTAACCAGTACGCCTGCAAGCCCGCGAAGTTGCAGGGCGCCTTTTCAAGGTGGGGGGCCGTGGCGCGGCCCTCACCCGCCGCCGGCGGGGCGGTCATAGAACCCTCATACCGATCTCACAAAATCTACACATCGATACGCTATGCTGGGCAGTGTTGGACACTTTATCGTCACTGGAGGCAAAGAAACACAGGATGAACGCAGGCAAGATTGTCAGGAATCTGGGACTGATCGCCCTGGGCGGCGCGATCGTCGTGGCGGCGCTGTTCGGCGCCTCGCTGCTGCGGGCGCAGGCGGCTCCGTGGGCGCAGGCTGATCCGCCGCCCGGCCCCGGCGGCCCCGGCGGCCCCGGCGGCCCCGGCTTTGGCC
>DAOTXW010000030.1:0-1933 GCA_034435035.1 Anaerolineae bacterium
GCAGCGGCGTGGGCGCCGGCGGCGTGGGCGAAGGCGCGGGCGAAGTCGCCGGCGGTCGGCCAGCGGTCGGCGGGCGACTTGGCCAGCGCCCGGCTCACCACCGCCTCGACGGCCTCGCTGGCGTTGGGATCGACCGCCCGCACGGATGGCACCGGCTCCCGCACGTGCGCCATCATGGTGCGGGTGGGGTCGGGGTCGTCGAAGGGCGGCTCGCCGGTCAGCATCTCGAAGGCGATGATGCCCAGCGCGTAAATATCGGCTGACCCGGTCACCGGGTCGTTCTTGCGGACCTGCTCCGGGGCGATGTAGGGCGGCGTGCCCAGCACGCGGCTGCCGGTCAGCCCGCCCGCCTCCTGCGCGATGCGGGCGATGCCGAAGTCGGCCAGAAAGGCGTTGCCGTGGCTGTCCAGCAGGATGTTGGACGGCTTGAGATCGCGGTGGATGATGCCGCGGGCGTGGGCGTAGTCGAGCGCCCCGCCGATCTGCTCCAGCACGCGGGCGATGATGGCGTTGTCGGGCAGCCGCCGGGCGATCAGGTCGGCCAGGGAGCCGCCGGGCAGGTAGCGCATCACGATGTACGGGATGCCGCGGTCCTGCCCGGCGTCGTAGACGGGCAGGATGTGCAGATGCTCCAGCCGCGCGATGGTGCGGGCCTCGTTCTGGAAGCGCTGGAGGAAGGTGTCGTCGTGCAGGAACTCGCGGGGCAGCACCTTGATCGCCACGACGCGATCCATGGCCGGCTGGTAGCCCAGGTACACGGTGGACATGCCGCCGTGGCCCAGCACCATCCGGATCTCGTACTGCCCCAGGCTCCTGCCGACCAGCTCATCGGACATAGTGGTTCAATCGTCTCGTGATTTGCGGCCTGCGGTGCGGATTATAGACGCTTTACGGCGGGAAGGAAAAAGACGGCGGGGCGCCGCCGGGGCCTGCCGACGCTGGCCGAGGGTGCGGCCTGCGGCGACGGCTGCCTGCGGCACGCCGGTGGGCGCGGACGGTGCCTGCCCCGAGGGCCTGAACGCCGCCCCCGATGGCAACGGCGGCGAGATCTGCTGGGCGGATGCCTGCACCCCCCCCGCGGCTGAGAAAGAGGATGCCGAAGGACACCGGGCCCGGGCCCAAGTCCCCGACATCCTCTGCAATGTCCCAATAGTCTGCTCGCTGAGCAACGACCCGGGCTGCCCGCCAACGGCCGAGCAGTGCACCGCCGCCTGCGGCGACTCAGCTGTGTTCATCGACTATGGCACTGGAGTTGACGCCTTTTTCTTCTATTGCGGTCTGCCCCACTGACCTGACCCCCTCCTGAAAGTAGGAAAGGCGCGCCGGGCGCCGCGTCAGTAGCGGTACTCCGGGTAGCACCAGTGCCGCCACAGCTGCGTCTCCCGCAGCGGGTGGGGCGGCTCGCCGGGCGCGTGGGTGCGGTAGTTGAGGTAGCGGATCTCCAGCGTCGCCAGCCGATGCCCCACCGGCAGCGCCTGACGGCGGTTGTACTCATCGCAGTAGTAGCTGCCCCAGGCGCTCAGCAGCGCCGGGTAGCTTTCCTCCCCCAGGTTGGATTCGTACTTCTTCCAGCGGATGCCGGGGCCGGCGTACCAGCGGACGATCTCGTCGCTGACGGGCCGCCCGGTGCGCAGGTCGAAGGTGCGGCCGTCTTCGAAGCGCCCGGGGATGACGATCCAGCCGTCCACCGTGCTGGGGTACGGGGAGAACATATCCCAGGCCTGCCACAGGCTCAGGGTCTGCACGGCGGCCCGCAGCCGCCAGGGCACGGCGGCGATGATCGGGCGGCCGTCGCGGGTATCGACCGTGGTCAGGTTCCACCAGATGAGCGTCCCCAGCAGCAGGGCCTGCGCGGCGGCCAGCACGATGTGCCCGGCGGCCCGCCAGTCGCCATGCCGGCGGGCCGGCGCGGCATCGATCAGGCTGGCGGCCC
>DAOTXW010000031.1:0-2653 GCA_034435035.1 Anaerolineae bacterium
AGCCCCGGTGAACGGCGGCCGTAACTATAACGGTCCTAAGGTAGCGAAATTCCTTGTCGGGTAAGTTCCGACCCGCACGAATGGCGTAACGAGTGGGGCACTGTCTCAACGAGGGACCCGGCGAAATTGAAGTCTGCGTCAAGATGCGCAGAACCCGCAGCTGGACAAAAAGACCCCGTGGAGCTTTACTGCAGCTTGCCATAGCGTGAGGGCTGTGTCTGTGTAGGATAGCTGGGAGGCAGGGAAGCCGGGACGCCAGTCCCGGTGGAGCCGACCTTGGAATACCAGCCTGGCGCAGAGCTCACCCTAACCGCCGGAGTAAACCTGCGGCGAGACGGTGGCAGGTGGGCAGTTTGACTGGGGCGGTCGCCTGCGAAAAGGTAACGGAGGCGCCCAAAGGTTCCCTCAGGCTGAATGGAAACCAGCCGTTGAGTGTAAAGGCACAAGGGAGCTTGACTGACAGGGAAACGACCCGAGCAGAGACGAAAGTCGGGCTTAGTGATCCCACGGTACCGGGTGGAAGGGCCGTGGCTTACCGGATAAAAGCTACCCCGGGGATAACAGGCTAGTCTTCTCCAAGAGTTCACATCGACGAGAAGGCTCGGCACCTCGATGTCGGCTCATCGCATCCTGGGGCTGGATCAGGTCCCAAGGGTTGGGCTGTTCGCCCATTAAAGCGGTACGTGAGCTGGGTTCAGACCGTCGTGAGACAGGTCGGTCTCTATCCGCTGTGGGTGTGGGAGATTTGCGAGGCGCTGCCCCTAGTACGAGAGGACCGGGGTGGACCGACCGCTGGTGTGCCAGTTGTACCGCCAGGTGCAGTGCTGGGTAGCTACGTCGGGACGGGATAACCGCTGAAAGCATCTAAGTGGGAAACCCACCTCCAGACGAGATCTCCATATCAGACCCCTGGCAGACGACCAGGTGGATAGGCGGGAGGTGTACGCGCGGCAACGCGCTCAGCCAACCCGTACTAAGGGTCGACCGCTTAACCCCTGTCCTGCGGAGACCCGGCTGGCCCTGGCGGCGCCGTGTCGCACGCCGCTGAATGGGCGCTCTGCTCTTCTGTCTGCTCCGGCTCTCTGGCCGGGCAGCTTCGCCTCTTGTCAGGTCAGGTCTTCTGGTGATTGCAGCGGCGGGGACACACCCGGTCCCATCTCGAACCCGGTCGTTAAGCCCGCCAGCGCCGATGATACTCCCGGGGTAGCCCGGCGGGAACGTAGGCCATCGCCAGAGGACCTTTCCCTTTTTCCCCGAAATCTTCCGTTTTCCTTCCCTGACGCGCCCCTCTGGCCGTCCGAACTTTCCCGACATGCCTGCCTGTGCGACAATCTACCCGCAACGGAGAGTGCCGCTATGCCAGCGAGTTATACCCTGGGTGCCTATCGGCTGGACGCTGAGATCGGCCGGAGCGCCACTGGCAGAGTCCTGCACGCGACCCGGCCAGAGACCGGGCAGGGCTTTGCCGTCCGCGCCTTCCTGCCAGCGCTCACGGCGCACCCGGAGTTTGAGACGTATTTCTACCGCACGCTGGAGTCTGTCGCACGGCTGGATCACCCGCATATCCTGCCGCTGCTGGACTACGGGCGCGAGGGGCGCCTCTACTACCTCGTCATGCCGTACCTGCCGGGCGGCGGGCTGGATCGCTGGCTGCGCGAGCGCGGCCCGCTGCCCGCCGATCAGGCGCTGGCCGTTTTCCGGCAGGCGGCCGCGGCGCTCGATCACGCCCATGCGCAGGGCATCACCCACGGCGCGGTGCATCCCGGCAACCTGTTGATGGAATCGGACGGATCGATCCGGGTGGGCGACTTCGGCCTCGCGGCGATGTTTCCCGACGAGCTCCAGATACCCGGGCGGGCGCTGGCGCTGGTCGGCCCCGCCGAGTATATGGCCCCCGAGGTTGCCGCCGCCGGTCAGCCGCTGCCCGCCAGCGACCGCTATGCGCTGGGCATCACCCTGTACGAGCTGCTGGCCGGGGAGCCGCCCCTGCGGGCCGATACCCCCCTCAAGACGGTGTGGCTGCACGCGCGGGGCAGCCTGCCCTCGCTGACGGCCCTGCGTCCCGACCTCCCTGCCGCGGTGGATGCGGTGATGGATCGCCTGCTGGCCCGCGACCCCGACGCCCGCCCGCCCAGTGCCGCGGCCTGCGCCGACCTGCTGGCCGGAGCTTGGCAGGATTCGCTGGCGGCTCTGCCTGCCCGCACCCGCCTGCTGAAAGGCGCTCCACGCTACCGGCCCGCCCCTCCGCCCGTTGAGGAGGCTGCCGGCGAAGAACCGCCGCCGGCTCCACCCTCCCCGCTGATCCCTCGCTGGGCGGCGGTCGCCGGGGCGGTGGCGGCGGTCGTGGTCGTATTCGGGCTGCTGATTCTGGGCAGCCGGGCGGTGCTGGCGACGCGCACACCGGTGCAGACGGCCGCCGCGCCGCCGACCTTCAGCGCGGCGCTGCCCACCGACATCCGGGCCGAGGTCACACAGCCCTCGCCGACGCCGCTCACCTGGCCGACTCTGGTGCCCACGCCGACCGATCGGCCCACCCGCACGCCGTGGCCCACTTACACCCCGCGGGCGCCGGTTGCGACAGGCCCCCCCCCCCCCCGCGCCCCGGCGCGGCGCCCGCCGCCGGGAGCCCGGCCCCCACCCGTCCCCCGGCCAC
>DAOTXW010000032.1:0-4237 GCA_034435035.1 Anaerolineae bacterium
GGCGTGGCCCTCGGCCAGCGGCAGCCCGCTGCGCTGCCAGGCCGCGCCGGGCGGCAGGCGCAGCGCGTACAGCGGCGCATCCCCCGCCTCGCCCAGATCGATCAGCCCGTACTGCCCCGGCCCGTCGGCCAGCAGCAGGATCGCGCCGTCCTCGGCCCGCCAGGTGAAGTCCGCGCCGCCCCCGGTCAGGGCCGCGCCGGGCGCATCGCCGGGCGGCAGGTTGATCTGCAGCGGGATCGGGCAGGGCGGCAGGCTGATCTGCCAGCATTCCTGCGCCGGGGATTCGCCGGCGGCGTTGAAGGAGGCGACGATGTAGGCGTAGGTCTGCCCGCACGTCACCCCCTCGTCCAGCAGCCGGACGGCGTCGGGGCCGGCCTCGCCGGCGAGCTGCCGGTCCGGATCCGCCTCGCCCTCCCGGTAGACGCGGAAGCCGTCCTCGTTGTCGCTCTCATCGATCCAGGTGACGGCGACGGAAAACAGGGCGGCGGCTTCGCCGCGCAGGCGGCTGGGCGGGTCGGGCAGGGTATCCGGCGGGGCCTGCGACGGCAGGCAGCGGCTGAGGAAGAAGGCCGCCAGCCCGATCAGGGCCAGCAGCAGGACGAGCAGCAGCAGGGCGCGCCGGCGCTGCTCGGCGGCGGTCAGCGGCTCCGCGTCGAGCGGCGCGGCATCTTCAGGTGGTAGGGACATCCCGGAATAACCTCCTGGATGATCCCGGCACGGCTCCCCTGCAGCTATTATACCCCCGATCGCAGCGGAGGGCACCGCCAGCAGCCGGAGGGCGCCCGGCGGCGTGCTCACCGCATCGGCCCGCCGATCAGGGCGCCAGCGCCAGGCAGGCCAGCAACTCCGTGACGGCGGCCAGCATCAGCAGGGCGATGCTGCCGAAGGCCAGAGAGTCCTGCCGGGCCGCGATCCGCCAGTCGCCGCGCCCCACGCGCGCGATCTGCCAGGCGGCCAGCGGCAGGCTGCCGGTCAGAGCCGCCGCGATCAGGGTCGGCAGGCCGGCGGCGACCAGCACGGGCAGGATCCCGTAGGCAGCGGCGACGGCTCCGATGTACAGCCGCGCCGATCCCACCCCCAGCCGCACCACCAGCGTGCGCTTGCCGGTCCGGGCGTCGCCCGCCGCATCCGGGAAGGCCACCGCCAGCAGCATCGCCAGCTGCAGCAGGGCCAGCGGCGGGCAGGCCAGCAGCGGCAGCGGCGCGATCCGCCCGGTCTGGGCTGTATAGCCCACCAGCGGCGTCAGCACCGGCACGACCAGCACAGCGGTGATCTCCCCCAGGCCGCGGGTGTGCAGCCGGGCGGGTGGGGCGCTGTAGCCGAACGCCAGCAGCAGCGCCAGCAGGGCCAGCCCGGCCGCCAGCGGACGATCCCCGGCCAGCCCCAGCCACCCGATCGCCGCCAGGGCGATCAGCGCCAGAACGCCGGCGGCGACGGCGGCGCTGGCCGGCGGCAGCAGCCCCTCCGGCAGCACCCGGCTCCCGCCCGACCAGCGGGTCGGCGTGCGGTTGGCCCGGTCGGCCTCCAGATCGAAGTAGTCGTTGGCGTAATGGGTCATCAGCTGCACGGCGGTGACGGCGGCCTGCGCCGCCAGCAGCCGCCGGAGATCGGGCGGCACGCCATCCGCCAGCGCCAGCGCCGCGCCCAGCAGCTGGAAGGCGATCCCGCCCCCCAGAAACACCGGCCGCCCCAGCCGGATCAAGGCCCGGGCCCGGCCCGGCCAGCTCCGGGCAGGGGGCAGGCGCATCACGCGGGGGGCGCGTCGCCGGAGCGGCGGCTGGTGTGGAAGGCCAGCGCCTCCTCCAGCCCGGCGAACAGGAACACGCGCCGCGCCAGCTGCCGGTACACGCCGCGGAAGATTTCCCACAGGTGATGGATGAACGGGTCCGTGCCCACCACCAGGACGATCCCGCAGTTGGGATGCACCAGCGCCGACCGGGTGGCCAGCTCCGGCAGGTTGCTGGCCAGGCTGGGCGGGATGACCGCCCCCCGCAGGTCCAGGATCAGGTCAGCCCGGCGATCCAGCGTGTTCAGCAGCGCCTGCACCTGCTGGTCAGCCGCCATGAACTCCTCCCAGGACCAGCCGCGCCCGTAGGTGATCCGGATCGCAGTCCGCCCGGCGTCTTCCCACTCCGTCCTGATGTCCATCGCTTCATTCCCCTGTCGCGGCGCCGTGGCGATCAGCCTGTGCCGATGCTATATTGTACATGACTTATGCGCCGACCGGCAGATCACTGCCGCCACCCTCTGGAGAGGCCCTTGCCACAGGAACACGGAACCGTCCTGATCTACGCGCCGGTTGAGACCGTTTTTGACTATCTGGCCGACCCGCACAACCTGAAAGCCATGCTGCAGGCCAATATGATCACCGAGGTGGGCGAGGCCGAGGCGCTGCCCGACTGCGGCTACCGCTATACCTGGCAGTACCGCATCCTGGGCAAAACGCTGACGGCCTCCAGCCAGACAGTGGTGTGCGAGCGCCCGACGCGCTTCGCCGTCAGGAGCACCGGCGGGGTGGAGACGATCTCCGCGTGGACGCTGGCCCCGGTGGCGGAAGGCACGCACGCCACCTTCAGCATCGAGTACGCCATGAGCGACTCGCTGCTGAGCTGGCTGACCGCCCGGTTCGCCGTCAACCAGATCCGCTACTCGGTGGAGATCGCGCTGATGGCCCTGCGCGATCTGGTGCACCAGGAGGTCGGCTACAGCAGCGCGGCCCGCCCGGAGCGCCCCACGGCCCGCCCGGACGAGGCGCCCGCCCCCCGCACGCTGATCTGATCGCTCAGCCGGACGCTGCCTGCCCCGGCGTCTGGTTCAGTTCCCAGATGATGCGCAGCCCTTCCAGCGTCAGGTGGGGGGCGATCTGCTGGATCACCGGGGTGTGCTCGGCGAACAGCGGCGCCAGCCCGCCGGTGGCGATCACCCGCGCCGGCCCCCCGGCCAGTTCGGCCTGCAGGCGGGCTACCAGCCCTTCGATCATGGCCACGTAGCCGTAGAACAGCCCGCTCTGCATCGCGTGGATCGTGTTGTGCCCGATGGCCGACGGCGGCGGCCTGAGATCGACCTTCAGCAGCCGCGCCGCCCGGCTGACCAGCGCGTCGTGCGCCAGCCCGATCCCCGGCGCGATGGCCCCGCCCACGTAGTCGCCGTCGGGGTTGATCACATCCCAGGTGGTGGCCGTGCCGAAGTCGATCACGATCGCCGGGCCGCCGTACAGCGCCTTGACCGCCGCGGCGTTCACCACCCGGTCCGCGCCCACCTCGCGCGGGTTGTCCAGCAGGACGCGGATGCCGGTCCTGACCCCCGGCCCGACGTTGAGAGTCGGCTGTTTGAGGTAGCGCTCGGCCATCTGGATCATGGTGCCGGTCAGATCAGGCACGACGCTCGCCAGCACCACGCCGGTCACGTCGCTGAAGTGCAGGTCGCTCTCGGTGAAGAAGTTGCGCAGCAGGACGGCGTACTCGTCGCTCATCTTGAGGGGCACCGTGCGCGCCCGCCACGTGCAGCACCAGTCCCCGCCGGCATACAGCCCGAAATGGATGTTGGTATTGCCTACGTCGATCGCCAGCAGCATGGTCGCATCCCTGCCTGTCCTGCGCCAGAATCCTAGAAGAAAAGCACCGCCGCTGCGGGACAAATGTTACCGGTAACTGTAGCATATGGGTGTATGATTCAGAAAGCGCGCGCCGTCGGCGCTGCCGGCGCGGCGCGCCTCTGACCCTGCGCTGCCCGGAAAGGAATACGCGATGGACAAGCAAACCCTGATCGCGCATCTGAACGAGGACCTGGCCGGTGAGCTGGGTGCGATCATCCAGTACCTCACCTACGCGGCCAAAGTCACCGGCCCGTACCGCCCCCAGCTGGCCCAGTTCATGCTGGCCGAGATCGCCGATGAAAGCCTGCACGCGCAGTTTCTGGCCAACAAGATCGTGTCGCTGGGCGGCGAGCCGACGACCACGCCGCGCCCGGTGCCGCCCGCCCATACCAACCGCGAGATGCTGGAGGCGATCCTGACCGCCGAGCGGCAGGCTACCCTCGACTACACCCGCCGCGCTGAGGAGGCCGACGAGCTGGGCGAAAAAGGGCTGGTGGTGCAGCTGGAAGACATGGTCCGTGATGAAAGCGGGCACGCAGAGGAGACGGAGCGCATGCTGCGCGACTGGCCGCTGTAGCAGCACGCCTGCGCCGTTCCCGCTTGCCGACCGGGCGGACAGGGGGCTGCGGCCCCCTGCCCGGG
>DAOTXW010000033.1:0-14773 GCA_034435035.1 Anaerolineae bacterium
CGTTTGAGGGATGCCCCGGCGGCGTGATTCCCGGACTCGATCAGGGGGATCGTCTACGGCACGGACAGGCCCAGCGCCGCCGCGAAGGCGGGGTCGTCCACCGTGGCGACGCGGTTGGCGTCGCGCACCACCAGCCCGAAGTCCGACCAGTCGAAGTTCCACAGCGCCCAGCCGATGCCGTGGCCCTCCAGCGCGGCCCGCAGATCGCCGGCCCACTCGGCGCGGTCGGCGTCAGTGGGGTAGCCGCGCACCACGCCCAGCTCGTTGCACAGCACGCGCACGCCGTAGCCGTCGGCCCAGGCGTCGATCTCGCCCACCAGGCCGTTAATCTTCGCGGCGTTCCACGTCTCATCGCCGTAGGCTTCCAGCTGCTCGCCGGCGTAGCCCCCGTACTGGTTGAGGTACGGGGCGATGATCGCCGGGCTGGAGGGGTAGGGGATGTCGTGCAGGGCGCTCAGGCCGCCGCGCCCCTGGAAGGTGAAGACGAACGGATCGTACCAGTGGAAGTCGTAGATGATGTTGGGGTCGGCATACGGCGCGCGCAGCACCAGGTCATCCCACGACGACCACCAGGACGGATTGGCGATCAGCGTGTGCTCCGGCGCGCCCTCGCGCGCGCCCTGCAGGATGATCGCCTGCATCGCCCACCACTCCGCCTCGCGGTCCTCAAAGGCCGGCTCGTTCATGATCTCCAGGAACACCAGGTCGGGGTCGCGGCTGCTGAGGTGCGCCGCGAAGCTGCGCCAGAACTCGGCGTAAGTGTAGGCGAAGGCCGGATCATTCTCCAGCCGCCCGGCGAAATGGTCGCGCTCCGAGTCCTTGATGGAGGTGGTATGAATATCCACCATGGCCGCCAGCCCGTGCGCCTCCAGCCGGTCGAGCGCCAGGTCCAGGTGCGGCAGGTTGGTGTGATTGAGCAGATCGGGGCTTTTCTCGCTCATCACGTACTCCAGATCGATGGGCAGCCGGACGAACGTGAAGCCCAGGTCGGCGATCAGCTGCAGGTCGGCATCGCTGAAGCGGGTGTCGAGGCGCTCGTTGGGCGGCTGCCACCAGAACCAGCCCGGCACATTGATGCCGCGGGCCAGGTGCGCGTAGCGGGCATCCGAAACCGGCTGTGGGGCCGGGATGATCACCACCCTCACATCGTCCACCGTCAGCCGGCCGGACGCGCCGGGGTAGCTGAGGGTCAGGCGCGCCTGGTCGAAGTCCTGCGTCGGCGCGAAGAACTCGCCGGTGAAGCGGTACTTATATTTGCCGGCGGGGATGACCAGCGTGAAGCTCTCGGTGGGAACCCCGCCGTCATACAGCTCCAGCGTGACCGCGGCCGGGGCGTCGAACGGGACTTTCTTGGCGCGGGCCCACAGGCCCACCCGCACCCAGTCGCCGGGGCCGCCGGCCAGCGCGAAGGTCTGCGCCAGCGATTCGGTCTGGCCGTCGGCCTCGCCCTTGAAGAGGAAGCCGCACAGGCCGCTGTGCAGCGCGCTGCCCTTGCAGGTGACGGCGTCGGAGGACAGGCCGGCCCCCTGCCAGCCGTTCGGCACGCCGAGCGCCGCCCCGCCTTCGAAGCCGGGGTTGGTCAGCGGCGATGGCGCATCGGCGGGGGGCGCGGCCTGCGCGGGCGGGGCCGATCCGCCCAGCGCGGCCAGCAGGATCAGCAGGGCGGCGCCGCGTCCGGGGAGAGAACGATGAGACTTCATGAGATCTCCTGGGCCGCCGGGTGATGAACAGGATAAAAAGAGGAAGGCGGATCCCGGCGGACGATCTCAGCATAACCAGTATTCGCCCGTCCGAATATGGGTAAATCGTTCTACTTGGATAAACGCAGTCTGATTGGGCCGCGGGGCGAAGCACAGCGCCCCGGCGGAGGGCCGGGGCGCTGCAGCAGCTGTGTGGATGCCGATTAAGGTGCCGCGCAGCTTTCCGGATCGTCCGCACACTCCTCGCAGAAGCCCATTTCAACGGCGTACTCGTAGAAGCTCAGGCATTCGAGGTAGTCTTCTTCATTCTCCGTGACCAGCTCGCAGTACGCTTCCCAGGCGCTCCGGCAGCCGCCGCCTTCGCAGGACCCGCCGCTGCCACCGCCGCTGAAGCCCTCTTCGATGCAGAACTCCATGCATGCTTCGAAGCTGTCACAGGCTTCTTCGATGTCGCAGCCGGGGGTGCTCATACAGGCGTCTATGCAGGCCTCAGGCCCTGAGCACGCCTCCGCGCAGCTCAGTCCTTCATGGCACGATCCGTCCTCATCCTCCGGCGGCGCCACGTAGAAGATATCCAGGACGAAGGTCCCGGACTCCTCCAGGCTGGCCGGGCTGGTCAGGTCGGCGGCATAGGCCGCCGCGATCGGGGTGTAGGCGTACTCATACGTCCCGGTGACGGCGTCGAAGTACTGAGTGACCGTCTCCGGCTGCACCACGAACAGGCTGGGGCAGGTGGTGCAGGCTTCCTGGCGGGAGAACGGCCCCATCACGAAGCGGGTCCCGTTGGGGTTGCTGGCCCAGTGGTGGGAGGGGCGCAGCTCCACCCAGGTCGGGGCGCCGAACGGGGTGGTGTTCTGCCACAGGGCCACGCGGTACGAGCCAGTGACCCCGGCGGGGAAGGGATAGGCATCCCATGAGAACTCGATGGGCTGGTTGCCATCGTAGATCGGCAGCACGCCCAGCGATTCCGACGGCTGATGGATGCCGTCCGCGTTGACATCGACGAATACTTCGGTGACGGCGATCGGCGGCGTAAGGATGGTGACGCCGCCCGCGGCCAGCGAGACGCCTGCCGCGGCCGCGCCGACAATGGCGGCGGCCAGGATAGCGATCCCGATCCGCTTGAGGACAGACTTCCTGAGCTTCATCAACTTTCCCTCCCGGTTCTGCGCCAAAAGCGCGCTAAATGGATAATACCACTCTGTATTATCTTGATTAGTCGCCCATAGTAGGCCGATCGGGTTGGCCTGTCAATCTCCGCCCGCCGGTTTGCCCGCAGAGCAGACGATGCCCCGCCCGCCCCCGCACCCGGGGTGCGTCCCCTTGCTCGGTCGATTTGACACGCCGCAAAGCAGGGACATCCTCAGTCCGTGAACCGGGCGAGGTGAAGAGTCAGAAGCTGACCCCGCCGGCGATCGGGCGCAGGTTGAGGGGGCGAGCGTGAGGGGCAGGCGCTACTCCACGCGGCGGGCGCTCAGGCGCTCGAAGTAGCCTTCCAGCCAGGTGTTCGACCAGCCGCCCACCCGCGTATCGACGAGGATCTGGCGCACCTCGTCGCGGCTGATCTTGGCCTCATCGGCCAGTACCTCGTGGTTGCCGCGGCTGATCGCCAGCGTCCGCACGGCGAAGAACAGCGGCCACATGCAGGCCAGCCGCAGCCGGTGGTAGCGGCGCGGGATGAGCTGGATGAAGGCCAGCCCGTTGCGCAGATGGCGTTCGGCCTTGTCCGCCAGCGCATCCACCACCCGCATGGCCGGCTCCAGGTTGCCCGGCAGGAACAGGTCGGGCGGTTTGAGGCCCATCTCCGCGCACAGGCTCTGCGGCACGTAGATCCAGCCGCGCTCGAAGTCCTTGCGCAGCCCGCGGATCACGTTGACCGTCTGCAGCGCCAGCCCGAACTCGCGGGCCAGCGGCAGCAGCTGATCCTTGAGTTCGGCCAGCGGCCGATAGTGCCAGGCGAAGATGTGCGTCAGCATCAGCCCGACGCGCCCGGCGACCTCGAACATGTAATCGTCCAGGTCGGCCTCGTCCACCACCAGCGGGCCGCGGGCCTGCCAGCGGGCCATCCCCTCCGAGGATTCGCGCACCTCGCGGCGGATCATCGCCTGGAGTTCGGGGGGCAGGGTGGCCAGATAGGTCAGTACCTGATCGGCATGCTGGGCGACCGCCGCCTCCGGGTCGCTGCCATCCACGTCGGCCAGCAGAGCGGCCAGCCGCGCGGGCGCGACCTCGCCGTTGAGGATGCTGATCCACAGCCGCAGCAGCTCGACCTTGCGCTCCGGCGGCATCACCTCGTTGTCTTCCAGGAAGTCCGACACGCGGAACATCAGGTAGGCGACGGTGGCAGCCTCGCGCAGGACGCCGGGCAGCTGTTCGATGGACAGGGCAAAGGTGCGGCTGACGAGCCGCAGCGCAGCGCGGGCATTGAAGGGACGGCCGGGCGTATCAGTGATGGTCATGCGTCGCACCCTGTCAGGCCCGTCGAGAGCCGATGAGCGTTGGCGGCGAATATGAGGTGAGTATAGCCGCATCGGCGCCGGCGCGATAGCGGCGCACGGCCCGCGAGTTATAACCACCGGCGGGGCGGATCGTCACGCGGCGCCGATTCGCTCCGGGGGGGCTCTATGATTTGACAGATGTCAAATTACTTGCTATGATTTGTTTCGATAGCTATCGAAATGAAGTTGCCGACTCTGATTCGCCTGCCGGCAACCCGGCAGAGGGAGGGAACCCCATGAACGGACCGCGGGCCGCCGGGCCCGAATCCGACGATCTGCGCCGGCTGGCCGCCGCCTTTGGCCGGCTGACCGGCGACTTCATGGCGCACGAGGCCAACCAGATCGAGCTGGCCGGTGCGCTGTGCGATGACGACGCGCTGCTCAAAGCGCGCATCAAATACGGCGTGATGGCGCACGCCCGGCAGATGTTCCAGTACTGCTACCGCCGCGTGACCGGCGAGGAGGCCCCGGATGAACCCCATCACGCCTGAAGCCAACCTGGAGGCCCGCGCCGAGCTGTTCAAGGCGCTGGGGCACCCGGCCCGGCTGCTGATGCTCAACCTGATCCGCGTCCGGCCCCGCCACGGCGAGGAGCTGGCCGCCATCCTGAACCTGAACCCGGCCACCATCTCGCACCACCTGGGCCGGCTGGCCGCCGCCGGGCTGCTCAGCCAGCGCCGCGACCAGTACTACACGGTCTACACGCTGGTGGACGATCTGCTGAGCGTGCCGCTGGGCGAGATGATCGCCCTGCCGCAGCAGGGCGTGCAGGCCGGCGCCGAGGTGGACGCCTACCGCCAGAAGGTGCTCAAGACGTTCTTCAGGCACGGGCGGCTGGTGCAGATCCCCGCCCAGCTCAAGAAGCAGCAGGTCATCCTGGAGCGGCTGCGCGACGAGTTCGAGCCGGGCCGCCGCTACAGCGAGCAGGAGGTCAACCGCATCCTGCTGGAGTTCCATGAGGACGTGGCCTGGCTGCGGCGGGCGCTGGTCGATCACCGGCTGATGCAGCGGGAGCGGGGCATCTACTGGCGGGCGGACGATGCCGGCTAGCCGGAGGGGAATCACCCAGGGGCGCGATGACCTGTCGCGCCCCTGCTGTTTCTGCGGAGTCCGTCGGGCGATTTACCCCACCGGCACGCCGGCGGGCGTCTGCGGGGCCTCGGCGGCGAAGCCGGGCGGCAGCAGGCCGGCCTCCGTGACGATGCGCGGGACGATCTCCTCCCAGCCCACCGCCATCAGGTGGATGCCGTTGACGCCCTGCAGGCCGCGCACCTTCTCGATCAGCTCCAGCGCGATCTGCACGCCCTCTTCCTCGGCGCCGTCGCCGGCCGCCTCGATGCGCTTCAGGATCGGCTCCGGGATGAACACGCCGGGCACCTCGTCGTGCATGTAGCGGGCCATCTTGTAGCTCTTGACCGGCGTGATGCCCACCAGCACGTAGACCTTATCCAGGATGCCGCGCTGCGCCAGCCCGTTCAGCCACACCTCGAAGCCCTCGGCGTCGAACACCAGGTTGGTCTGGAAGAACTGCGCGCCGGCGTTGACCTTCTTGTGCTCGCGGATGGCCTGGAACTCCGGGCGGGACGCGAACGGGGCGGCTGCCGCGCCCAGGAACACCTGCGGCGGGTACTTGATCTTGCGCCCGTCCAGATAGATGCCCTCGTCGCGCATGCGGCGGATGATCCACAGCATCTGCACCGCGTCGATGTCCACGATGTCCGATCGGCCCAGCGGCGGCGGACCCATGCGGGCGCTGTCGCCGGAGAGGCACAGCACGTTGCGCACGCCCAGGGCGCTGGCGCCGATCACGTCGGCCTGCAGGCTGGTGCGGGTGCGGTCGCGGGCGGCGATCTGCAGCACCGGCTCCGCGCCGTGCTGCATCGCCAGCACCGAGCAGGCCAGGCTGGACATGCGGGCGGTGGCCGAGGGGCTGTCCGTGAAGTTGATGGCCGCCACGTAGGGCTTGACCAGCTCGACGTTGCGCGTCATCTGGCCGGTGGCCGTGCTCATCGGCGGCGCGACCTCGGCGGTGACGACGAACTGGCCGTCCTTCAGGCGGCGCTCCAGCTCGGACATCGGCTCGGTGTAGGCGGGGGCGTGATATTCGCGGTCGCCCTGCCACCAGTCGGGCTGGCGCACGGGCCGGAAGATCGAGTCCCACGTCTCGGCGCGTTTCTGCACGTCGCGGGTGATCAGCCCGCCGGCGACCGCGCCGACGCCGATCTTGCGCACCTGGGCGACCACGTCGCCCCAGGTCTCGGTGCCCACCCTGTCCCAGTCCAGCGGGGGCAGCACTTCCAGCAGCATCTCCTCGCGGCCCAGGGCGAAGGCGCGCTCGTAGATCTGGTACCACATGCAGGGGCGCGTCTCATCCACGTAGCAGTGCGCCTCGGTGGAGCCGCCGCACGGCCCGTTGCGGATGCCTTTGGGGCACTCCATCGGGCAGATGAAGGCGGTTTCCTGCAGCATACAGTTGCCGCACATCCGGCAGCCGAACAGCGGCCCCTTGATGGCTTTCTCGACGGCGGCCAGGGCGCGGCGGCCAAACGGCTCGCGCTTGAAGGGCATGAAGGGCGGCTGCCAGCGGCGTCCCGGGGTGAAGACAGGCATCGCAGTATCCTCGCAATCTGGTCAGCGGTCGGTCAGTGATGGCAGCAATGTCGGCTATGACGGTCAGTAAACTCACCATACTCCGGCAGGGCGGCCTGCCGCCAGTGCCGATTGTCACAAACGCCCGGTGACATCCCCCGGCGGCGGCCCGTCTCAGCCGGCGGCGGCTCTACGCCAGCTCGATCTCCTGCAGGTAGGAGTCGGCATAGATGACCTTGTTGAGCAGGATCTGCACCGTCTTCCAGATGGCGGCCTGCTCCGGGTCGGTCATGTCGGCGTCCTCGGGCTGCGGCTCCTCCATCGCGGCGATGCGGTCGGCGATCTTCAGGTACAGCCGCCCGACCGCCGTGCTGGCGTCGCGGGTCTCGATGATGCGGATCACGTCCTTGAGCTTCCTGTCCAGCGGGTCGGCGATCATCATCTGCAGGCCGCTGCCCATCAGCATGGCCAGGTAGACGCGGTTGATCAGCGGGCGGTTGGCAGCCGGCACGGCGTTGGAGACGTTGGACAGGCCTACCGAGATAGCCGGCGGCGGATCCCACACCACCTGCAGCGTGCGGACGGCCTCGATCAGCTGCGGGCAGTACTGCTGGCAGCCGGAGACGGTCAGCACCAGCGGGTCGATGATCAGGTCGCTGATCGGGAAGTCCACCTCCAGCATGCGCGGGATGAGCGTTTCGATGGCGATGTTGACGCGCTCATCGGCCTGCACCGGGATGCCGCCGGCGCCCATCGTCAGGGCGATCAGCCGGGTGTTGTACTGTTTGGCGACCAGCGGGACCTTCTCCAGCCGCTCCGGCTCCGCCGAGGTGGAGTTGATGATCGGCTGCGCTTTGGTGACTTTCTTCAGCCCGGCTTCGATGCCGGCCAGGTTGGTGCTGTCGAAGCTGAGCGGCACGTCCACCACCGCCTCGACGAGCTGCACCAGCCAGGGGAAGACTTCCTCGCCGTCCTTCTTGCGCGGCCCCAGGTTGAGATCGAGCGCCTGCGCCCCGGCCTCCACCTGTTTGACGGCCAGTTCCTGAAAGAACTTCCCGTCGCGCTCCTGCAGCGCGGTCTTGACCTTCTCGGAAATGATATGGATGTTCTCGCCGATGATATACATGGAGTCTCCCTCCCGTGCGTGAGCCGCCAGCCGGCGGTGGCAGATGGCAGTCCCCTCAGCCCCGCACCAGTTCCGCCACGCTGGGGAAGCGTGACAGGTCGGTATGGGGCAGAAACAGCGCCGACGTGAACGCCTCGTAGAAGGTGTTGTCGGCGGACAGCTCGATATAGGTCATGCGCGAGGCGATGTCGGCCAGCCGTTCGCGCTGCCCGCGATCCAGCAGGGCCAGGTACGCGCCGCGCACCGCCGTGTTGCCCAGAAACTCGAAGCGGTCCCAGGGCATATCGGGCAGCAGACCGATCTCGACGGCCTTCTCCACATTGATGTACTTGCCGAAGGAACCGCCGATCAGCACCTGCTCGACCGCGTCGAGCGTCAGGCCGACGCTGTCGGCCAGCACCACGAAGCCGGCGTAGATGGCGGCCTTGGCCCGCAGCAGGTTATCAATATCCACGCGGGTGATGGCGAGGTCCTGCCCGATGGCGGTCTCGGCGGCCCAGGCCACCACGTATTCCGGCCCCTGCGGCCCCTGCCGGACGCGCGGCGTGGGCAGCGTCAGGTTGACGTTGCCGGCCTTATCGACCACGCCGGACAGGAACATCTCGGCCAGCAGCGCGATCAGGCCGCTGCCGCACAGGCCGCGCGGCGCCTCGCCGCCGATCACGCGGTAGGATGGCTCGTAAGTTTCGGCGTTGATCCATACTTCTTCGATGGCGCCGCGGCTGGCCCGCATCCCGTACGCCATGCCCGCGCCCTCGAAGGCCGGCCCGGCCGAGCAGGCGCACGACACCAGCCACTCCTGCGAGCCCAGGACGATCTCGCCGTTGGTGCCCACGTCGATGAACAGGGTGATCCGCTCGGCGCTGTCCAGCCCTGAGGACAGCACGCCGGCGGTGATGTCCGCGCCGACGTAGCTGGCCACGCCGGGCAGGCAGTCCACGGTGGCATCCGGCGCCAGGTTGAGCCCGACCTCGCGGGCCGTCAGGGTGGGGGGCTGGTTGATGGCCGTGACGAACGGCTCCAGCCGGATGCTGGCCGCCGGGATGCCCAGCAGCAGATGGATCATGGTGCTGTTGCCGGCCAGGGTGGCCTTGACGATCTCAACCGGCTCGATCTGGCTGCGCGAGCAGACGCGCTCGATCAGCTCGTTAAGCGTCTCCAGCACCAGATCGCGCAGCTCCTCGGCGCCGCCGGGCTTGCCCGCGGCGATGATGCGCGAGATCACATCCTCGCCGCGGCTGATCTGGCGGTTGTATTCCCCGGCCTGCTGCATGACGCGCCCGCTGGTGAGGTCCACCAGCCACACGGTGACGGTCGTGGTGCCGATGTCCACGGCCAGCGCCCACAGCGGTTCGTAGGGGTCGGCGTGCCCCGGCTGCAGCGTGATCAGGCGGGCCGGGCCGCCCAGCTGATCCCAGCGACCGGCATCGACGACGGCGGTCACTTCCCACTCCCCGGCGCGCAGGACGGCGCCCAGGCTGCGCAGCAGCGGCAGCGAGGCCCGCAGCTCGGCCAGGCCCGCCTGCTGGCGCAGCGCGGTGCACAGGCGGCTCCAGTCGTCGGTCTGGTCGCCCATGCTGGGCGGGGTGAGCCGCAGCCGCACCCGGTGGATGCCGGGCGACACATCCGGATCGTACCAGTGCGGGACCTGAACCTCGGCAGCGGTGCGGTCGGTGGTGACGTGGCGCAGGATCTCCTCCTGCGGCGGCACGGTGACCGAGACATCGCTTTCGATGACGCTCTGGCAGGCCAGCGCGTAGCCCGCCTCGATATCGGCGGGGGAGAGGCGCAGGGCGCTGCGGCGGCGCACCGTGCCGGCGGTCACCTGCACGGCGCAGCGCCCGCAGCGGCCCTGTCCGCCGCACGGCTGGCCGATCTCGACCCCTGCCAGCCGGGCCGCCTCGGTGAGCAGCGAGCCGGTGGGCACGCTGACCGGCCCGGCGGCGGAATCGAAGGTCACGACATGTTCAGCCATAGCGGGCCTGGTCTCTCAGCGCGGCAGCCGCCCGAAGAACTGCAGGAAGCGGCACATGAAGCGGTGCGCGCCGTCTGCGCCGTGCATGAACATCATCGGGCAGCCCTTATCGATGATCTCGATGCCGTGCTCCTGGCAGTAGGCCGTGATCGCCGGCGAGCCGCTGGAGGGCGTCAGCGTGTTGTTGTGAACCCACAGCCGCCGGACGCCCGCTTCATAGGCATCGCGGGCGATCTGCGCGGTGATATCCGGGCTGGTGACCGCGATCACGGTATCCACCCCGCCGGGGATGTCCCGCAGGCTGGCGTAGCATGGCTGCCCATTGATCGACTCAGCATGCGGGTTGAGCGCAAAGACTTCGTAGCCGTTCTGGCGCAGGGCATCGTAGATGCCGTTGCCGGTGGCCTGCCCGGAGCGCGATACGCCGGCGACGGCGATCCGCCGCCCCGTCAGGAAGTCATCCGCCCGCGCCTGTAGTGTAGTCATCGAAACCTCATTCCTTTGAATGTGCCTGTGAATGAACGTGCCGGTCTATCCCACGTAGTCCCAGATGCCAAAGCTGTCCTGAGCACCCCCGGCGGCGGGATCAAGCGGCGCGTGGCCGAGCTTGCCCTCCAGATCGAGGATGAACCCGATCACGATGTCATCCATGCTGGCGCCCTGCTGGCAGGCCCACGCGCAGACGCGGTCGGGCGGGCAGTCCGCGCACTTCGCCGCGCACGGCGTGGTGCGGATGCGCGAGTTGAACACATGCGGGCTGGTGATCATCGACGGATCCTTTCTGCCACGCGCGGCCGCTTCTGCCGCCCGCGGCCTGTTACAGCGCCTGTTTCATGAAGGCGGGCAGATCGACGGCCTCCCGCGGGCCGACGCGGACCTGCCAGCCGGGCAGTTCTTCCTCGACCTCGCCGGACAGCACGGCCACGTGCCCCGGCAGCACGGCCACCTTCGCCGTGGATTTCTCGGCCACCTTGAACTCCTTGATGGCCTTGCCGATGCGCTCAGCGTCGAACTTGCCGGCGGCCCAGGCCGTCAGCACGCTCATGCCCTCGGCGTCGGTCACCAGCAGCCATGCTGGCAGCCCGGCCCCCTCGACCTCATTGGCGACGCTGAAGTAGGTGATGCTGAAGTTGGTCGTCACCAGCACGGGGTCGGTCGGCTTCGGGTTGTTGATCTCGTACAGGCCGGGCGTGACCTGAATCGGCTTCTGCGGGTCGGTGTACAGGTTGGATCGCAGCACCAGCAGCGGGTAAACATGCTCCGGGGCGAAGGTATCCAGCACCACGAAGCCGGCATACTTGCTGATGGCCTGCGCCGCCAGCGTGATCTCGCGGGCCGGGCTGCCGGCATCGCTGGGGAAGGCCAGCACGGGGTAGCCCAGCGCGTGGAAGTTCTTCTTGATCGCCAGCCGGCGGATCTGCGTGCTGAGCGCCAGCCAGGTGCTCATGTCGCGGGCGGCCGGGGCCAGCACCATATCCTCCACGCCCGCGCCCTTGATCTGCTCGGTCAGGGCGGCCAGCTCATCCAGCGTGCCGGCGCTGACGGCCAGCGCCGCGCCGTGTTGTTTGGCCAGCGCGGCCAGCGCCTGCCAGTTCTCCGCGTCGGCGGAGGCGATCAGCGGGCGCTCACCGTCAACGGCCCGCAGCCCGGCCTCGATCACCGCCGGGTCGCGGCTGATCAGGATCAGCGGGCGGTGGCTGACCTCCCGCACGGTGCTCACCGCCGTCGAGAAGGCTGCCGGGCTGCCGGTGATCGATTCGATGGCGAAGCCATCGATCGTCAGGTCCATGCCCACATAGACGACATGGTAGGCATCGGCGGCGGCGGCGCGAGCCTTGAGGCTGTCCGGCGATTCATCATCCGTCAGGCGGATGAACAGGCCGGGCGGGTTGTAGAAGGTCTTTTCGTGCCGGAACAGTGCGATCTCGTTGCCGGCCTTGACCTCGTGGCCGTCGGCCCGCAGCGCGATCAGCCGGATGGGCGGCGCGGCGGACTCGGCCAGCTGGGCCTTGCTGTCCTCGGCCACATACGGGCAGGCGGACAGCTCGACCTGCTTGGCGGCCAGCTTCATGGCGAAGGCCAGACAGGTGGGGAAGCCGCATTCCTTGCAGTTGGTCTGCGGCAGCAGCTTGTAGATTTGAATGCCGGTGAGGGCCATAGGTCGCTCCTTGATGTCAGGGCCGGGAAGCTCAGGCTGTCTGCGGCACGGCCATCAGTTCGTCGATGGCGGCGCGCACCCGGCGCAGGCTCTCGGCGTGGCGCAGCACGACCGCATCCGCGCCCGCCTCGATCAGCGCGATGGCGGTCAGGGTTTCCCAGTTCAGGGCGCGGGTCAGCCAGGCGCCCCACGCTTCCGGCACGCCCTCGCCGACCTTCGACTCTTTGGCCTTCCACGCCTCGAAGCCGGGCGTGACCAGCATGGGAAGCTGGGTCATGGTATCGCCCTGCAGGGCGGCCATGCGCAGGCGCTCCATCACCGAATAGCCGTACTCGATGCCGTAGCCGAGCGCGCCGGTGGTGGGGTCCATCATCACGCGATCCAGCGGCAGGCCCATATCGGTGATCAGGATGTTGAGCTGCTTGGCCAGGTTGACATCCATCGGCGTGCGGGCGTTCACCAGGTGGCCGTTCGCCAGCGCGGCGGCCACGATGGTGCGGTAATTCTTATCCTCGCAGATGCCCAGCAGCAGGCGCTCGCCCTTGGTGGCCTCGGCCACGGGGACGAGCAGCGCGTTGTCCAGATCGGCCTGGCCGGGGCCAAAGACGGCCAGCGGCAGGCCGGTGGCGCCGAGCACCGCCTTCACCGCCGCGACGGCGGCTTCCGGGGTGGTGGGCTGCCCGTCCGCGCCGGCGGCGCTCAGGGTGAGCTGCACAAAATCGGCGCCGGCGGCCTCGGCGGCGGCGGCCCACTTCGCGGGGTCCTCGATGACCTCCGCCCACGCCTCCAGCAGCAGCGGCGACCAGTCCTCCGGGCGGCGGTCGCGGATCTCCAGGCCCACCACGGGCCGGTTGGGCGTCGGCCCTTCGAAGTGCATGAACGGCAGCGTGGTCTGCCCGCCGAGGGTGATGACGGTGCGGCGCGTCCCGCCGTCGGCGGCGGTCGCCCCGAAGGTGACGGTCTTGACCGCGCCGGGCCACTTATCTTTCGGGATTTCGACTGGCATAAGGTTCACTCCTGTGAGTGTCGGCTGGGCCGGCGGCGGCCCGCCGCGGATACGCCTGCTACCCCGCGTCGTGGGGGGCGAGCACAAAATTGATCCCGTCGAGGATCTGCCGGACGCGCCGCGCCGGCAGCCTGCCCACGCGCTCCGTGAGCCGGGACTTGTCCACCGTGACCATCTGCGCGACATTGACAACGCACGGCTCCGCCAGCTGGGCCTCGCCCTTTTCCAGCAGGATGTTGCCGGGCGCGGTCGAGCGCTTCAGGTTAGCCGTCAGGGCGCACAGCACGACGGTCCGGATGCGGGACTGGTTGAAGACATCATTCTGGACGACGACGTACAGGTGCCGGCCCGCGGGCTGCATCCCGACGGGGGCATCCGGCCCCACCCGGAAGATGTCGCCCTGCTGGATGTTCATGCGCCGTCCACCGCCTCGCGATGCAGGAAGTACATCTGATCCAGGGCGGCCTGTTCGGCCTCATCGGGGTCATCGGTATAGGCCGCGTTCAGTTCTTCGAGCAGCCGGCGGCCCTCGGCGCGGCGCAGGAACTCCTCCAGCGCCAGCGCGAACAGCTGGCTGCGGGCCATCCCCAGCCGGCTGGCCAGGGATTCCGCCCTGTCGAACAGCGGCTTACTGAGTGAGATCGTAGTTTTTACATGAGTCATAGCGCACCATCTTGGCCGGAAGGCCGGCCCCGGACTCACCCGGGCTGGAGTTGACCGGCCGCTTCCTGCCGGACCAGCGCCAGCGCCTCGTCCAGCGTGCGCGTGACGGCCACCGGCATGCCGCCGTACTGCGCCTGCTCCAGCCCCTTCATGACCAGCCCGATCACGTCGCTGGTGGTGACGATCACCAGCCGGCGCAGATCGGCAGGGATTTCGTTGATGCCTCCCCGGGGGCTGCGCATGGCCTGGCCGATAGCCAGCACCAGCTCGCTGAAGGAGAGGGAAACTCCGGAGGCATCCATGATTTCGTAGAACGGGCCGCTGAACTCCGCCCGCGCTGCCACCAGCTGGTGGATCAGGTCGTCCAGGTCCTCCGCGGGGCGGAACGCTCGCAGATCGACCAGATGAACCGGCTCGCCCGCCAACCTCTCAATCGTGAACGGCATCCATCACCCTTTCGTGTGCCGGGCTACTCGCGCTTCGCCGCCCGCCGGGCCGCCTCGCGCTTCTCGATGAAGACATCCAGCGGCTGGCGGCGCTCGGCGGCGATGCCGAGGTCCTTCAGGTCCTCATCGCGCTCGGCGGCCAGGTGGCGGATCAGGTGGGTGTAGGTCAGCATGGCCGCCGGGTAGATGATCCCGCCGGCGTTGTGCATCAGAAAGACGGCCCGCAGGTGCTGATCGCGCATCATCTGCGCTGCCGCGGTCAGCGGGATGTCCGGGGGAACCTGCGGCACCCCCTCGCTCATGATCTCCTCGACGGGCAGTCCCTCGAGATCCTCGCGCCCGTAAGCCCGCACCAGATCGTCCCGGCTGAGGACGCCGACGCCGTGGCCTTCCTCATCGAGCACCACCAGCGCCTCGATGTCTTTGGCCAGCATCAGGCGGGCGGCCTCCAGCGCCGGCGTGTGGGCCGGGCAGGTGGGCACGCCGACCTTCATCAGGTCGCGCACCAGGGCGCGGTCGGTGAGCGGGTTGTCGTCGGGCACAGGCATCAGCCTGCCTATTTCGCTCGCAGGGGCACGAGGCGACCTCCGGTCGCTTGCCGTGCCCCTCGAA
>DAOTXW010000034.1:0-12640 GCA_034435035.1 Anaerolineae bacterium
CAACCCCGGTCACCGTTGGAGCGGGAAGATCGCGGCCCTGCGTAGCGCAGGGCGGCGGCCGCCAGGATCCCGGCGGCGATCAGCGCCAGGGCCGGCAGCGAGGCCCGCCGCGCCTCCGCCGCGCCTTCCCGCCCCGCCTGCAGGACGGCCCAGGTGAGGACGATCAGCAGCAGGGTGGCGGTCGGCAGCCAGAAGTCCAGCCCGCGGATCGGGGTGAGGGGCTGCATCCAGTAAAGGGCGACCACGCTCAGCGCCAGGATCAGCCAGTGGCGCAGGCGTCCGGGCGCGGCCAGCCCGATCAGGATCGCGGCGGCGCAGAAGCTGAGGATGTGCAGGAGGGTCACCCGGCGCTGCCTGCCTGTGAGCCGATCGGGCGAGGGCGATCCGGGGCCTCCCGATCCGGGGCACCCCGATCCGGGGCCTCCAGCAGTTCGTCGCAGGCCAGCTCGTCGCAGGCCAGCAGGCACTTCTCGATCTGCGCCCAGCGGTGCGGCGCCCAGCGGCCCGTCCGCCACGCCCACAGCGGCACCATCAGGCTGCGCAGCACGTACAGCCGGTAGTCCTGCCAGCACTGATCGCGGCTGTAGCCCGTCACGCCGCCGGCCACCAGCCCGGCATGGTAGCGTGCCACCATCGCGGCTTCCAGGCGGCGGCGCAGCTCCGGGTACCAGAACAGGCTGATGGCATAGGCCAGGTCATGCACGCCGATGCTCCGGCCCCACTGCTGCCAGTCCAGGAGCACCGCGCCGCCCGGCCCCTGCGGGTGCAGGAAGTTCCAGGCGTGGGGGTCGTCATGCACCAGGGTCTGGCCGCGGCCATCGGCCAGGCGGCGGCGCAGCAGCCCCGGCAGGCGCTCCACCGCCCGCTCATAGAAGCGCCGGCGGCCGGCGCTGAGCCGCTCGCCCAGGAAGCCGAAGAAGCCCGCCGGATCGATCGGAGCGCCGGCGAGCAGGTCCGGATCGACCGGCTGGACGGACGGCGGCAGCCGGTCCCACCAGAAGGCGTGCAGCGCCGCCAGCGCGTCCACCATGCGGCCCGCTTCCGCGGGGGTGGGGGGCGCTTCACGCTCCATGACGTAGTGCGTGGCGCTGAGGTCGGCCAGCAGGACGTGATAGGCGCCCCGGTCCGCGTCGTAGGCCGCATCGAAGCAGGGCGGCGCGATCGTCCGGGGGTGCGCGGCGGCGAAGTCCCGGTAGAACTGCACTTCGCGCTCGCCGGCGGGCGAATCGGGTTCGCCGATCTTCAGCACGAAGGCCGTCGGCAGGTCCGGCGGCGCCGCGCGGTCGTAGGCTGCGCGGATCCAGACGGTGAGGGCCAGGAAGGGCTGCGACAGGGTCTTTTCGAACGCGGCGATCGCGCCGCGGGGCAGGTAGCCGCCCCGCTGCAGCACGCCGCTCAGCCAATCCTGTGTCACCTGATCGGCGTGCGTGATGGGATCGGGCATGAGCGCTCCGCTAGAACCCCTGGTAGATCCACTGCGGCGCGGTGTCCGCCGTGACGATCAGCAGGGCGATGACGATCAGGCACAGCGCCAGCGCGGCCAGATTCTCGCGGGTGAGCAGGCGGCGGATCATGGCTGCTGCGTGCCGCACACCAGCCACGCCCCGGCCTGCTCGACGACGGTGTAGGTCTGTCCGGCCAGATCGAGCTGGCGCGGCTCGCCTTCGTAGGTGGCTTCGAGGCTGCCGGCGCAGGTCACCGCCGCGCGTCCCCCCTCGACGGTCTGCGCCGTGCAGCGCACATCCCGCAGGGTGATCTCCACCGCCGCAAACGAATCGAGCGTCAGCAGGGCGTCGTCTTCCCAGTCCGGGCAGCTCAGCAGGGCCAGCCGGTCGGCGTCTTTGGCCTCCAGCGCCCGCAGATAGTCCTCCACGGCGCGGGCCGGGGCGTCGGCCTCCCCGGCGGAGCAGGCCGCCAGCAGCAGCGCGGCCAGCAGGGCGATCCCGAAAATCCGTACAGCAGGCTTCATATGATCAAACCCTTAGGGCGTGAGGGTCTGACGCCACAGCGCATCCAGCATGTGCAGCGTCAGCAGATTGCGCACCGTGAACCCGTATTGCAGGGTTTCCGGCGTGAAGTTGGTGGGATCGTGGGTGGGCGGCACGGCGGGATGCACGCCGTCCGGGTCGTTGCCGTGGTTGGGCAGGTTGACCGTGGCCGCGTAGAAGTCCATCCACGGGATCTCGTAGGCCGCCGCCGTGGCGACGATGATCGCGTTGTAGGCCGGCGCGTCGCCCGAATCGATGTGGGGGATGGTGCTGAGCACCGGGATGACGCCGTACTGGAGCGAGGTTTCGACGATCCGCGCCAGGTTAGCGGCGTAGGCGCCGCGATCGGTCCAGCGGCCGGCGTCGTTGGTGCCGATCATGATGATCGCCACCGCCGGGCGCACCGCGCTGTATTCACAGGCCAGCGGCCCCAGCCCCGGGCAGACCGCCGCGGCATGGACCGGGTCGAGCAGGTCGGCGGCCGTCCAGCCCTCGACGGCGCTGTACGAGGCATTGTTGAACGAGTTGCCCGTCCGGGCCGTCGTCCCCGAATAGTAGGCGATGACCGGGGCCAGGTAGGCGTATTCGTGCAGGTCGTAGACGCCGTCGCCGATCTTGTTCAGGAACGCCCAGGAGGCCGTGATGCTGTCCCCGACCTTCGAAAAGACATCGGGGCGGCTGCCGCGCGCCCGGCCATCCAGGAAGATCTGGCGGGCGCGGGGGGTGATGTTGTGGAGATAGGCGCTGTAGCCGGAGGCGGCGGGGGCGGCTCCCGGCGCGGGGGTCGGCGGCGGCGCGGGGGTCTGCCCCACCACCGGCAGATCGCGCACGGTGCCGGCGGTCAGCGCCACGAAGGGGGCGTAGACCCAGCCCGGCTGGCCCTGATAGGAGGTGGCCAGCCAGGTGGCGGCGGCGTTGCGCCCGCTGATGGCCAGCGTCGTCCCGATGGGGATGACGGCCAGCGGCGGGCGGGCGGTGCCCGGCTCCGGGCGCAGGTTCAGCGGCGCGAGCGTCGTGCCCGACGCGGCCTGCAGCGCCGGGGCGGCGGCAGCCGGCGCAGCGGAAACCAGCTGCGCGGCGAGGCAGACAGCCAGCACAGGCAAGAGATAGCGGCGCATGGGCAGCACCCTCCCGTATCCGATCCGGCCATGCAGCGATCGGGGATGACAATACAACAGGATCGGGGCGGGCGCAAGGGGGCGCGCAGCCCCTTCCACCCCTCGACGGATCGGCCCGCCTGCGCTAAGCTATGCGGCGGTCAGCGGATGGCCGCCGAGCGGGGCGCCCGCCGCGGCCCATCATGCGCCTGATCCTTCGTCCTGCGCGCTGCGTGAGGCTCCATGTCCATTTCCTTCGGCACCGACGGCTGGCGGGCCGTCATCTCAGAGACGTTCACCTTCGCCAACCTGCGCCTGCTGGCGCAGGCCATCGCCGACCTGGTGCGCGAGGACTCCGCGCCCGGCGCGCCCGTGGTCGTCGGCTACGATACCCGCTTCCTGTCCGACCGCTACGCCGCCGAGGTGGCCCGCGTGATGGCCGGCAACGGCATCCGGACGCTGCTGGCGGCCTCGGATGCGCCCACGCCGGCGATCTCCTACGCCGTCCGCCACGCCGGCGCGGCCGTCGGGGTGATGATCACCGCCAGCCACAACGCGCCGCGCTACAACGGCGTCAAGCTCAAGGCGTCCTACGGCGGATCGGCCACCCGCGAGCAGAGCCAGCGCGTGGAGAGCTTCCTGCGCCTCAACGAGGAGCGCGCCCGCGGCCCCAACCTGATCGATCTGGATCGCGGGCTGGAGGAAGGGCTGATCGAGAAGTTCAACCCGGCCCCGGCCTACTACGCCCATCTGCGCGAGCTGGTCGATCTGGACGCCATCTGCGCGGCCAACCCGCGCGTCATCCACGACCCGATGTACGGCTCCGGGCGCGGCTACCTCAAGGGGCTGCTGGGCGGCGTGGGCTGCCAGGTGCACGAGATCCGCGGCGAGATGAACCCCGGCTTCGGCGGCATCCACCCCGAACCGCTGGCCCGCTACCTGGGCGCGCTGGTGGCGGCCATCCAGTCCGATCACGGCGTGGTCGGCCTGGCCACCGACGGCGACGCCGACCGCATCGGCGCGATGGACGAGCGCGGGCGCTTCATCGACCCGCACCGCATCTTCGCGCTGGTGCTGCGCTATCTGGTGGAGGGGCGCGGGCTGGCGGGGATGGTGGTGCGCACCGTCTCCACCACCCGCATGATCGACCGGCTGGCCCGCCGCTACGGCCTGCCCCTGCGCGAGGTGCCCGTCGGTTTCGACACCATCGCCGAGCTGATGATGACCGACGATGTGCTGATGGGCGGCGAGGAATCGGGCGGGATGTCGATCAAGGGGCATATCCCGGAGGGCGATGGCATCCTGATGGGGCTGCTGCTGCTGGAGGTGATCGCCCGGTCGGGGCGGACGCTGGGCGCGCTGATCGACGACCTGCACGCCGATGTCGGCCCGGCGCACTACGCCCGCACCGACCTGCGCCTGCGCCATCCGGTCAACAAGGCCGAGATGGTGGCCCGCCTGCGCGACGGCGCCCCGGCGGCCATCGCCGGGCTGGCCGTCAGCGAGGTGTCCACGCTGGACGGCGTGAAATATCTGATGGCCGATGAGAGCTGGCTGCTGATCCGGCCCAGCGGCACGGAGCCGGTGCTGCGCGTCTACGCGGAGGGCGCCTCCGAGGCGGTGGTGGCCGGCCTGCTGGGCTACGGCGAAGAGATCGCCCGGACGACCTAGGATCGCTATGAGCGCCTTCGCCTACCTGCTGCTGGCTATCGCGTCGGAGGTCATCGCCACCACCGCGCTGCGGCTCTCCGAAGGGCTGACGCGGCTCGTCCCCAGCGTCGTGATGGCGCTGGGCTACGGGGCGGCGTTCTACCTGCTGTCGCAGGCGCTCAAGAAGGGGATGCCGATCGGCACGTCCTACGCGATCTGGTCAGGGCTGGGGACGGCGGTCATCGCCGTGATCGGCCTGGTGCTGTTCCGCGAGGCGCTGACGGCCTGGCGCCTCGCCGGCATCGCGCTGATCATCGCCGGGGTGCTGATCCTGAACCTGCTGGGCGGCGCCCACTGAGGCAGCAGCCGGCTGGCGGGCGGGCGGCGAGCGCGCTACGATCCCCGGCAGCGGACAGCAGCCCGCCGGGAGACGGCGGGAGGAGCGAGGAAATGGCACGCACAGGCATCCGGCTGGCCGGAGCGGCGCTGATCGCGCTGGCGGCGGCGCTGATCGCCCCGCCCGCGCACCGGGCGGCGGCGGGCGAGCGGCTGGTGGTGGACGGCGGGGCCGCCGACTGCCCCGGCGCGGGCTTCACCAGCCTGCAGGCGGCGGTGGACGCGGCCCGCAGCGGCGACACCATCCAGGTGTGCGCCGGGACCTACACCGAGCAGGTGCAGATCAGCGGCTTCGACAGCCTGACGCTGATCGGCAGCGGCGGCCCGGTCATCAGCCCGCCGGCGGGGGCCAGCGGGGCGCTGGTGCGCGTCGCCGATTCGCGCAAGGTCAAGTTCGAGGGCTTCACGCTGGACGGCGCGGGCGCCTTCTCGGACGGGGTATGCCACCCCGCGCCGGGGGATGCCATCGCCGGGCTGGTCTATGAACGGGCCGGCGGCATCATCCGCGGCAACACGATCACCGGCATCCACGCCGCCGCCCCGGCGCAGCAGGGCTGCCCGGAAGGCGACGCGATCCGCGTCGTGAACGACGGCCCGCAGGCCGTCACGGTACAGATCCGCAGCAACCAGATCGCGGACTTCCAGCAGACCGGCGTGGCCGTGCAGGGGGCGGTCGCGCTGGTGCTGCGCTACAACACGATCAGCGGGTGGGGGCCGACCGGGCTGATCGCGCAGACCGGCGTGCGCGTCGCCGGGCCGGTCAGCGGCAGGGTCAAGGACAACGCGATCAGCGGGCTGTGGTACAGCCCGGCGGCGCCGGACGGCGGCTTCGCGGCGGGCATCCGGGCGGTGGATGCGTCCGGGCTGCGGCTGCAGGGCAACGCGATCAGCGGGGCGCAGACGGGCATCGTGGTGGAGGCGCGCTGCGCGGCGGGCGGCGCTCCGGAGGGAGCCAGCGGGAACAAGATCAAGGGCAACACGATCAGCGGGGCGCAGATGGGCATCGTGGTGACGGCCCGCGACGGCGCCGATTCGCTCTGCGACCCGGCGGCTGACGGCAACCTGATCGTGAGCAACACGCTCGCCGGCGGGCCGGGCGCGGCGGCGGGCATCCGGCTGGCGGCCTACCCGGACGCGGACGGGCCGACGCCGTTCAGCCCCCGCGTGCAGGCGACCGGGGTGCGCGCCAACACGATCCAGGGCTTCCCGGAGCCGATCCACGACGGCGGGACGGACACGCAGATCGGGGACAATACCGTGCTGCCGTAGCGGAGCGTCGAGGAGGCCCGGAGGAGGAGGCTGTTGAGCGCATCGGGCTGTTCGGTTCGCACGGCCGCGGCGCTGCCGACCCCGGCAGCGATATCGACATCCTGGTGACGCTGCGCGAGACCGCCTTCTTTACCGGGTATATGCGCGCCAAGCTGTACCTGGAAGAGGTGCTGGGCCGCCCGGTTGATCTGGTGCTGGAAAGCGGGCTGCGCGAAGAGCTGCGCCCGCGCATCCTCGGCGAGGTCATTTATGTCGAGGAGGTTTAGGCTGTACCTGCAGGACATCCTCGCGGCGGGGAGTCAAGGGGGCTGTCGCGGCGTGCCAGGTGCGCTATACTATTTGTAATGAATGCAGGGGGCGCCTGAGGGGGAAAGGAACCGTCATGGAAGCCAAACAGATCCTGGTGGTGGAGGACAACTCGGACGATGGCCTTATGCTCCGCCATGTCGTGGAAATGGTCCTGAAGCATCAGGCGGCTCTGGCCCCCGACGGCGCGCAGGCCATCCGCCTGGCGGAGCAGCAGCAGTTCGATCTGGTGCTGCTTGATATCAACCTGCCGCAGGTGAATGGGTGGGACGTGGCCGAATCGCTGCGCCGGCTGGCGGGCTACGACCGGGTGCCGATCATCGCCGTCACCGCCTACGATCTGGCCGGCTACCGTGAGCGGATGCTGCAGGCCGGCTGCGATCTGTTCCTCACCAAGCCGTTCAGCCTCAACGCCCTCACCGACGCCATCACGCGCTTCCTGCCGCCGGAGTCGGCGCCGGCGGGGTAACAGCGACCGGAGGCGCATCGGCACCGGCGCCCCCGGTTGATTCGATTCACCGCCGCCCTCGCTGGCGCGTCTGACCCGCTCTACGCGGGCTGCGCGACGGCCGCCACGGGCGCCTTCAGCGGCAGCGTGACTTCGAACGTGCTGCCCTTGCCCAGTGTGCTCGTCAGGCGGATCTCCCCGCCCATCAGCCGCACCAGGTGGCGCGTGATCGTCAGCCCCAGCCCGGTGCCGCCTTTCTGGTCGCCGGAGGCATCCAGCTGGCGGAACTCCTCGAAGATGCGCTCGTAGTCGCGCTCATGCACGCCGCGGCCCGTATCGATCACGCGGATGCGCCAGTGTCCGGGGTCGGGCGCGTCCAGCTGCAGCTCCACCGAGCCGGCATCCGTATACTTGACTGCGTTATCCACCAGGTTCAGCACCACCTGGGAGATGCGCGTCTCGTCCCCCACGATCTGCCGGGGCATATCCGGCGCCACCGTGATGTTCAGGGTCAGGCCCTTCTGGTTGGCGCGGGGCGCCAGCGTGGTCTCGGCCAGCTCCACGAGGTTGCTCAGGTCGAAGGCGTACTCGGTGATCTCCAGCTCGCCGGCCTCGATCTTGGCCAGATCGAGGATGTCGTTGATCAGGGTCAGCAGGCGCCGGGCGTTGCTCAGGACGCGCCGCAGCCCGCCCTCCTGCAGATCGGTCAGCGGCCCGTAGACCCCGCGCAGCACCAGATCGGTGAAGCCGATGATGGCGTTGAGCGGGGTGCGCAGCTCGTGGCTGGTGCGCGCCATGAACTGCGACTTCATCTGGCTGGCGTCCTCCAGCTTGCGGTTGACCTGCACCAGCTCGTAGGTGGCGTCGTTCAGCGCGCGGCGCAGGTCGCGGGTCGCCAGCTGGCTGATGAAGGCGGTGAACAGCAGGCCGATCGACACGATGCTGATCAGCAGCGCGGTGGTCGTCCCGGGAGGGGCCGGGGCCTGCGGCACCAGCCCGCTGCCCTGCAGGGCCAGGCTGCTGGTCCACAGGCCGATGCCGATCAGGGCGATGACGTAGCTGCCGGACGGCCCCAGCACCATCCCGGCGATGATCACCAGCACGGTGAAGGTGGGCGCCACCCCGCCGAACAGCCCCTCGATCAGCAGGCCGTTGCCGGTGACGACCAGCAGGAAGTAGATCAGCAGCAGGTAGCCGCTGGTTTCCACCCGGTCGCGCCGGGCCAGGAAGTGGGCCAGCCAGCTGGCCGGGATCATGACCGCCGTCATGCTGAACGTCACGGCGACCTGCCACACCGGCTGTAGATACAGCGCCAGGCCGAACACGAGGACCACCGGCAGCAGCGCCAGCTGCAGCCGGTTAGAGATGGCGAGCAGCAGACGCTTCCGCCGCGCATACTCCAGCATAACGAACGGCGAGCGCGCGTCAAAAGGATCGGCAGATGCGCTCATCGGAGCCTCCCGCCCCTCACTTACCGCCGGCCAGCGCCGCCGCGGGCTTGTGCCCGTTAAAGACGCCCACCGGGGTGGCGATCTTCAGGTGGACGCCGTGATCGGCGTACCAGCGCCGGAACTCCTCCCGCCAGAAGAAGCCATACGAGTTCTCGCTGGTGCGCACCACCAGGTCGAAGTAGGGGTTCATCTCCGGTTTGGTGGACTGGGTGCCAAAGACCAGCCCGCCGGGCTTGAGCACGCGCACGATCTCCGCGATGGATTTGACCGGGCTGGGCGTCCAGTGCAGCACCAGCGAATGGAAGGCCGCGTCGAAGGTGGCATCGGCGAAAGGCAGGCTGGTGGCGCTCGCCACCTGGAAGACGGGGCGGTTCTCGTCCGTCAGCGGCGGATGGCCGGGGTCGATCTCATCGATGTAGCCGGAGAAGCTCTTTTCGGCCAGCTCCAGCAGGGTCGGCACCGGGTCGATGGCGGTGATCTTCACCTGCCCGTCCAGTTTCAGCCACAGCTCGGCGGTTTCGCGGCCGCTGCCGCAGCCTACCTCCAGCAGGCTCTTGCCGCGCAGCCAGGCGGCCTCCTCGTCGGTCAGGTAGGCGAAGGCGGCGTTGCGGACGGTGGTGTAGATGGCCGCGCCCAGCGTGCGGTCGAACCGGGTGAGCAGCTGCCGCCCGTCCTCCTCGAAGCTCTGGGAGAGTTCCACCGGCTCGTTGCGCAGCCGCGCCGGGATGGCCCGCGTCATGCCCTTGGCCATCATGTGGAAGTTGCGGACGCGCTTATCGGTCTGGGCGATGATCTTCTCGAAGTCGGGCAGCGCGTGCCGGGGGTTGAGCCGGTAGAGGTCGCCCTCCCGCGAGAGCAGCTTCTTCTTGTCATTGGCCAGCACATTGAACAGCTCGCGGGTGTACTCGCTGTCCACGTAATTGAAGTGGGCCAGGATCTGCCCGTAGGTGCGCGGTTCCTGGAGGTAGTCGAACACCCCGTCGGCGGTGAGCACCTCCAGCACGTAAAAACGAAAGATCTCGTCCACCTGCCGGGTCAGCCGCAGCGTTGACCCGATGCCTGAGATAATGACCTGCCATACGCGCAGCGTCTCGATCATCCCTCACCTCCACGATGTGTGCCATCCGTCGAAAGGTCGCTGCCGGAGTCCCCGCGCTCCGGCGTCGGGCTGTGGGCTGTGTCAGGCGCAGCGTTCGCTGCCTGTGCAGAGGGAGCCGGAGTCAGCGCGGCGCTCGCCGCCGGCGGTTTGCCGGCCCCGCTGTTGAGGTAGGGCGTGATGAACTGGATGAACGCGTCGATGTCGATGGGCTTCGGGAAGTAGTCATCGCAGCCGGCTTCCAGCGCCCGGGCGCGGTCGCCCACCATGGCGTGGGCCGTCAGGGCCAGGATCGGCACGTCGCGGAAGGCTTCGTCGCTCTTGAGCGAGCGCGTGGTTTCCCAGCCGTTCAGCTTGGGGATGGTGAGGTCCATGAGGATCAGCTCCGGGCGGAACTCGTAGGCCAGGAGCATCGCCTCGCGCCCATCGCGGGCTATCCTGAGGTTGTCTTCGTGGAGGAGGTAGGTCAGGACATGCTGCACCAGAGTCAGGTTGTCTTCTTCGTCTTCGACCAGCAGGATTCGCATCGCCATGTCGCACTCCAACTTCTGCGCTGCGGCAGCGAAGGGCTGTCGCGCGTGACCATTTAGGTGCAGCAGGCCGGCGAACGAGATTCGCCCGGCAGGAGCCTGTGCGTCAAAGTGGAAGTCGTCGCCCTGAAAGCCGGACTGATCCACCGAATCGACGGGATGCAGTTGTCAGAAAAAGCGAGAAATACCCAAGATCGTATAGTAGATTACAGTATAAGGGTTAACCGGACGGCAGGTCACTAGTACCGGAGGGGGATAGCGGCCCAATTATTCGGGTGAGGGGAGACGGCCTGCGCCGGGCAAAGAGAGGCACAGGGTCAGCGCGCAAACCGGGCAGGACTCATGGCTGCGGCTGCAGTCGATCACGCTGCCATGATGTTCCCATGATCTGACAATTGACAAGCGGATATCTGTGAAGATATACTGAGATTTTAGAACAGATTTTCTGCTCCGGATCCCATGAATAAGCAGGCGAAGTCTCAGGGCAAGCGCGGGATTGAATGGACCGACTACACCTGGAATCCGGTCGGTGGGTGCCAGCATGGATGCCGCTGGGTCATGCCCGATGGCTCGGTTGCTGAATGTTATGCCGAGACCGTAGCGGAAAGGGTCGCAAATGCTGCCTATCCGTACGGGTTTGAACATCACTACTGGCGTCCTGAGGTGCTGAGCAGGCCGCTGGAACTCGTGAAACCAGCGCGGATCTTCCTCGACAGCATGAGCGACCTCATGGGGCACTGGGTCAGCCAGGAGGAAATTGAACAGGTGCTGGATATCTGTGGCAGGGCGCACTGGCATCAGTTCCAGCTGCTGACCAAGAATGCGCCCCGCCTCCTGAAGTTTCAGTTCCCACCCAATGTGTGGGTTGGCGTGAGCGCGCCCCCGTCGATCATGTTCGGCAGGCGGCTTTCGCTTGATCAGCAGACACGGATGCTGCATCGCATGCTGGATATTGTGGCGCAGGTCGAGGTGCCTGTGCGGTGGATGAGCATTGAGCCATTGAGCTTCGATATTGCGCCGCTGCTGCGAGGGAGCAACTTGCAGTGGGCAGTGATCGGCGCGGCGACGAACGGGGCGAAGGCGTATCAGCCCCGACGCGAGTGGGTGGAAAGAGCGCTGGATGTGTTGGAGGGCCAGGGAACGAGCGTGTTCTTCAAGGGCAACCTGATCTGGGAGCCCTGGCGAGAGGAGTTCCCGGAAACTGGCCCTAGTCAAAAAGCGTTGGTGGCTTCGCTGACTTAGTAGATTGTCGCCAGAATTTGTCGCCGAGGGGATTCTTACTCGCAAATATCAGGCTGTAAAGCTCCACGTTCTTGGAATTGTTCACCGCCATATACTGCCCGCCCAGTTCCGGATCAATGTCGATGTAGTAACCGAATGCTTCCAATCGTCGTCGATAGAAATCGATGATCGCCCGGCGTTGCATGGATGGCCTGGTTTGCTCCCAAACCTGTCGCCAATCTGGAGTGCCAAAGAAGCGGTCAACCGCATCAAGATTTCTTCTACCAATACTGCGTTTCAGCCCTCCCGTCGAGAAGTTGATGATCAGATCCATCTTCTTCATTCTGGCGAGTCTTTCAACGGTAGTCCATTCGAGTTCCAGTCCTTCGGGATCCAGAAAAGCGATGTTGAAACAGGAGTAGAATCCTTCACGATACACTGCATCCTGCGCGGCAATTTCTCGGCAGACTGTGTCAACGACTCCATTCAAATCTCCACAATGTATACTGACTCGCTCGGCTAACGGGCTTTCAGAGACTCGCTTCTTCAATGCCTCATTGAGTTTGGGATCAAGCTCATTGAAAACAAATTTATCCGGAGGGAATGGAGCGTTAAGAGCAAGCAGGGGTGATCCAAGAATGATAGAGCCATCCTCCTTCAGTCTGTTCTTACCGGGGCCAGCCTGAAGGTCCAGGTAATATCGTGCCCGCCAGGGATGTTTGTGCATGGCGGTATTCGTCTGATGGAGGTAATGCTCCAGGGTTTTCAGCTTATAGTCAACATAAGCCTGTGCGGAGCGCATAGGTAGGCCATCATCGACAGCATCCAGGTAGGGATTCGTTTTTGTCATGATAGCTCCCGGGGGCTGGATCTGATAGTCTGCTGATAGTCTATCTGTTGAGTGCGCAGCTGCAAATCCGTTACACCTCCCCCGGCACTGCCTCCCCCGGCCCCGGCCTGCCCCGCCACCGCCCCGGCAGCAGGGGGGCGATCCCCTGCAGTTCCTCCGCGCTGAAAGGCCGCAGCAGGGCCGCCGCCGCCGCGTAAACCGCCAGCCCGCCCGCCGCCGCCAGCGCCGCGCTGATCGGGGCCAGCGCCGCTGCCCCCCCCCCCATCAGCGCGGCCGCCGCCAGCGGCGTCCCCACGAAGCCGCCCCCCGCTACCCGTCCCCGCGCCCCCCCCAGCACC
>DAOTXW010000035.1:0-5684 GCA_034435035.1 Anaerolineae bacterium
GGCGCGGCTGTGAGCGACCGCGCCTCGCGCCGCGAGGCCCCCCGCGGGGCGCGCACCCGCTTCGACCGCCGCGGGCAGAACGCCCTGTTCATCGGCGGCGCGGCCGTGCTGCTGGCCATCGCCGCGCTGGTGGTCCTGTTCATCGTGACCCAGGAGGGGGCCAGCCAGCGCGCCTTCGACGTGACGCCGCGCAACTTCGACCTGTGGGCCGTCTACCCGAACGGGCGGCTGCGCTTCGCCACCCTGTTCACGCTGGACGACACGATCGCGACGGGCGCGGCGACCGAGACCGTCACCGCCGCCGGGCCGCTGGTGGCCTCCGCCGATCAGATCGTCTCCCGCGAGGCCGTCGGGGCGGCGCTGATCGGCCAGGAGCTGCAGCCCGGCCCCGGCCAGGACAGCGCCCTGCTGTTCGAGCTGTTCACGCTGGAGCGCGAACGGAGCGGCCAGCCCTACGGCATCGACGTGTTCACCGCCGGCTCGCCGTATGCCTACGCGGAGGCCGACGGGACCCAGGTGCTGGCGCTGGGCACGGAGGTGCAGACCGCCTACGCGCAGGTGATCGTGGCGGTGGCGGTGCCCGTTTCGGCCCGGCCCGCGCCGGATGAGGCGTTCCCGCCCTACCGCCGCGCCCGCATCGACGGCTGGCAGGTGTTCTACTTCGACGCGACCACCGTGCAGGCCGGCGATTCGATCCGGGTGCGCTTCCAGCCCATCGCCGCCGCCCCGCCCGACCTCGATGTGCTGGAGGTCAACGCGCGCCGGTAGGCGCGTTCGCGCGCCGGTAGGCGCGTTCGCGCAGCGGTAGGCACGTTCGCGCAGCGGTAGGCGCGTTCGCGCAGCGGCATCTGCGTTCGCGCAGCGGCATCTGCGTTCGTGCAGCGGCATCTGCGTTCGCGCGCCGGTAGGCGCGTGGAGAGAGGGGGCAGGGGCGCCCGGATTCACCCTGGAGGGCACAGAGAAACGACCTTTCAGATAGTTCGATCTGTGACCCTCTGTATTCTCCGGGGTTGACCTTTCCCCCTCCCGCCTCTTGACCCGCGCCGGCGGCCGGTTTATGATGTTCCATGAGCGCGCCGCCGGGCGCTGCCATCAGTGCGCGGCGTCCGGGGTAGCCAGGAGATCCGCCCGATGACGCCACGCATCCTCTCCCACCGCCTCCTCCGCCCCGCCCGGCTGGCCGGCCTGAGCGCCGCGCTGGCTCTCTCCCTGGCGCCGACGGGCGCCGCCGTGGCCGCGCCGCCGCTGGCGCAGTGGTGCCCCGGCTCGCTGGGCTACGGCGATCCGGGCTGCGGGCTGTTCAGCACCGTCCAGAACGCGGTGGATGCCGCGGTGCTGGCCGCCGTCCCCGGCTCGATCTTCGTCGAATCGGGCACCTTCGCCGAAAGTGTCGTCATCGACGGCCTGGACGGCGTCTACTTCCAGGGCGAGGCCGACCTCAACGGGCCGACGACGATCGACGGGCCGGTCACTATCCTCAACAGCGCCAATATCGACCTGTGGAACTTCACGATCACCGGCGGGCTGTCCCTCGCTGGCGACGGCGGGGCGTTCGCGCTGGAGCACCTGGTGGCCAGCGTGGACATCCGGGACAGCCACTTCGACGATACCGGCGTGTACGGGTACGGGCTGGTGGTCAACTGGCACACCGGCCCGATCGTGCTGGAGGACGTCACCGCCGGCAAGAACAGCGGCCCGGGCGTCTTTCTGAACAACGCCTGGGGCGGCCCGGCCCCGGTGCTGGTGCAGTCCAGCCGCTTCGACCAGAACGCCGGCTACGGACTGCGCATCCTGGCCGCCGGGACGGTCACCCTGACCGATGTCAGCGCCAGCAAGAACGGGAGCAGCGGCGCCATCGTGGACACCAGCACGGGGCCGACCGCCGCCGTCTGGGTCACGGTGGATAGCGCCAGCCAGAGCCGGTTCGACGGCAACGGCGGCACCGGCCTGAACATCACGGCCGGCGGCGGGATCACCCTGATCAACGTGAGCGCCCGCAAGAACGGCAACCTGGGCGCCGCGCTGGACAACACCGCGGGGACTTCCCCGGTGCAGATCGAGGGGATGAACGGCAACCGCTTCGAGGGCAACGGCGGCAGCGGCCTGGAGGTCGCCTCGAACAACACCATCAACCTCCTGAGCGCGAGCGTCAGCAAGAACGGCAACGGCGCAGAGCTGGATAACACCACCGGGACGGGCGGCATCGTGATCGGCCAGTGTGAGTTCAACAAGAACCAGACCTTCGGCCTGTTGGTGCATACAACCGGCACAATCCAGGCGGCGGATGTGAGCGCCGGCAAGAACGGCGACTCCGGCGCGCTGCTGGACGGGGCGGCCGGCGTGACCCTCGCCGCCGACGATGCCAGCCTGAACCGGTTTGACGGCAACGCGGCCCAGGGGCTGATCGTCACCTCGGGCGGGACGGTCAGCCTGAGCGATGTGAGCGCCAGCAAGAACGGCCTGCACGGCGCGGCCATCAGCGCCGCCGATGTCATCCTGGCGACGGGCGCGGCCAGCCTGAACCGGTTTGACAAGAACGACGGGTACGGCCTGTCTGTGACAGCCGGCGGGAGCATCGCGCTGGCCGATGTGAGCGCCAGCAAGAACGGCTTCTCCGGGCTGCTGGTCTTCGACGGGGATGTCACCCTCACCACGCTGGCGGCCGGCCTGAACCGCCTGGAAAAGAACGGCCAGGAGGGCCTGTACGCCTACCTGGTGCGCAGCGTGGTGGTGGAGAACACCCGCGCCAGCGGAAACGGGACGGCCGGCGGCAGCTGGGCCGGGCTGTATCTGGACACCAGCGACGACAGCGGGCCGGCGACGGTCACCTGCAGCGCGGCGGCCGGCAACAGCGGCGACGGCGTCTTCGCCTACCTGGTCGGGGGCACGCTGACGCTCAACAGCGTCACCTTCGGCGGCAACGGCGGGCTGGACGTGAACCTGCTGCTGGGCGGCGGGCCGGTGATCAACGCGGTGGCCTGCCCGTAGCGGCGGGGCGCCTGCCCCTGACCGAAGGGCGCGGCGGACGCTTCCCCGGACGTGTCATCCGACACCCCCGATCCCTGCCGCCTGACCGTTCCCGCCCGCCCGCTGCTGCGCTACAATCAGGGGCATCACCTGTCTGTGGACAGGGCATCACCGGTCTGTGGAGGGCTGCCCGATGAAGCTCGCGATCTCCGGAAAAGGCGGCGTCGGCAAGACGACCCTCGCCGCGCTGCTGGCCCAGGCCTACGCCGACGCCGGCCGCGACGTGCTGGCGGTGGACGCCGACCCCTCGCCGTGCCTGGCCGGGGCGCTCGGCTTCCCCGACGATCTGCGGGCGCGCCTGTCGCCCATCAGCCAGATGGACGCCCTGATCGAGGAGCGCACCGGCGCCAAACCCGGCACGGTCGGCGGCTTCTTCACCCTCAACCCGCGGGTGGACGACATCCCGGAGCGCTTCAGCGTCACGCACCGCGGCGTGCGCCTGCTGGAGATGGGCGCGGTCGATACGGGCGGGCGCGGCTGCATCTGCCCGGAAGCCGCCATGCTCAAGACCCTGTTCACCCATCTGCTCTTTCGCAGGGACGACGTGCTGATCCTGGACATGTACGCCGGCGTCGAACACCTGGGCCGCGCCACCGTGGATTTTGTGGATGCGATGGTGGTCGTCGTCGAGCCGACGCGCCGCAGCCTGGGCACGGCGGCGCAGATCACCCGGCTGGCGCACGACATCGGCCTGACGCGGCTGTGGCTGGCCGGCAACAAGGTGCGCGACGCCGACGAGGCGGCCTTCCTGGAAGCCGGGACGCCCGGCCTGCCGCTGCTGGGCTGGCTGCCCGCCGATCTGCGCGTGCAGGAGGCCGACCGGCTGGGCATCCCGGTGTATGATCATGTGCCCGCCCTGCGCGAGGCGGCGCAGGCGATGGCCGACCGGCTGGCCGCGCCAGCCCCGGCCTGACCGATGAGAGGGACAAGGATCGATCCATGACCACCACCATCGCACTGGCCGGCAAGGGCGGCGTCGGCAAGACGACCCTCGCCGGCCTGACCATCAAGTACCTGATCGAGCAGCACGACGGCGCCGTGCTGGCCATCGACGCCGACCCCAGCAGCAACCTGAACATGGTGCTGGGCCTCGACCTGGAGTGGACGGTCGGGGACATCCGGGAGGACATGCTGGGGCAGGTCAAGCAGTCGCTGCTGGCCGGCGGCGCGGCGATGGGGGCGCTGTCCGGCGGCGTCAGCAAGCGCGAATACCTGGACCGCGAGATCCGGCAGGTGATGGCCGAGGGCAGCCGCTTCGACCTGATCGCCATGGGCCGCGGCGAGGGGCCAGGCTGCTACTGCGCGGTCAACCACAACCTGCGCGAGGTCATCGACGGCATCAGCCGCCACTACCGCTACGTGGTGATCGACAACGAGGCCGGCATGGAGCACCTCTCCCGCCGCACTACCCGCGATGTGCAGCACCTGCTGATCGTCACCGACCCCACCCAGCGCGGGCTGGTGGCCGCCGAGCGCATCGCCGGCTTCCGGCGCGAGCTGGACATCCAGATCGAGAACGCCTACCTGATCGTCAATGGGCTGACCGGCCCCATGCCCGCCCCGCTTCAGGCGGCCATCGACCGGCTGGACGTGCCGCTGCTGGGCACCATCCCCCGCGACGCCACCCTCTCGGAGTTCGAGTTCAGCGGCCGGCCCGTGGTGGAGCTGGGCGCCGATTCGCCCGTGTACCGCGCCGTGACGGAGATGCTGGGCAAGATCCTGTAGCCCCGCCGCGCCGCCTCAGGGCGTGCGGGCCGCCGCGAACGCCTCGTAGACGATCCGCGCCGCCCCGGCGATGGCGTCCGTCCCCGGGTAGTCCGGGTGCCCGCGCATGAACACCGCCAGCGCGAACGCCCCCCGCGGCGTCTCGACGATCCCCGCCTCGTTGTAGAAGTTCTGGTCGTAGTAGGCGTCCACCGCCCGGAAGCCGTTCTTGCTGTACACCCGGATGCCGGGGTCGTCCGGCAGGCCGCCGAAGAACGCCGAGCCGTCCCGGTCGCGGCGCTTCTCCAGCAGCGCCAGCCAGCCGGCGGTGTGAGCGGCGTCCAGCACCTCGCCGCGGTAGGCGCGGGCGTACCAGCCCGCCAGCTCCAGCGGGGCAAAGACCTTGTCGCACGTCAGGCCGGGCAGGCAGCGCATCAGGGCGTAATCCCCCGGCAGCCCCAGCGAGCCGTCCCCCCGGCTGTAGCGCCAGTCCGATTCCGGCAGGTAGAATCCACCGCCGTCGCGGCAGGCCCAGCTTTCAAAGCGGAACACGAAGTTGCGTTCGCGGCTCAGCCCCTGCGCGGCCAGCCAGTCGTTGAAGGCCGCCAGCCCGCCCACCCGCTGGATGAGGCAGGTGGTGTCCGGGTTGGCGCTGATGTTCAGCATCTGCCGCAGGTGTTCGGCGTCGGTGGGGATCGGCTCCAGCGCGCCCTGCTCGATCAGCCAGAAGTAGTACGCGCCCAGCGGCCCCTTGAACGTGCTGAGCGCGTAGTGCGCGGATTCCCCGTCCAGGCTGACGGCCTGCCCGGTCTGCGCGTCCACAAAGGCGATGCCCATCGCCAGCCGCGGCCGGATCGCCTGCTGCTCGGCCAGGTAGGCGGCCAGCGCAGCCTGGAGGGCGGCGGCGTCAACGGGGCGCGGCGCGGCGGTCATGGTCGGGGTCGGGCTGAGGG
>DAOTXW010000036.1:0-13208 GCA_034435035.1 Anaerolineae bacterium
CGCCCCCCCCCCCCCCCCCCTGCCGCCCTATGGGCAGACCACCACGTTATCCACCCGCGTGCCGAAGAAGTTCACATCCAGCCCGCCGTTGCCGGTCGCCGTGACGCTGTTCAGCGTCAGCGTCCCGCCGCCGAGCATGGCCTGGATCCCATCGTCGCTGTTGGCGTTGAAGGCGCTGCACGTCAGCGTGGCGCTGGCCCCGGTGGTATCCAGGTAGGCGCCGTCCGCCGGGGTCTCGGTGCCGTTGCCGGTGGCGCTCAGGTCGCTCAGGCTGATCGCCCCGTCCGTATGCACCACCAGCCCGTATTCGCTGTTCCTGTCGAAGCGGTTCAGGCTGGCCCGGCTGCGGCTGACCGTCACCCCGCCGCTGCCGCCGCTGTTGTTCAGCACCGCGCCGGACAGGTTCTTGCTGGCGCTGAGGTCCTCCAGCGTGATCTCACCCTGTGCCCACAGATAGAGCCCCGCCCCGCCGTTCTTCTCGAACCGGTTGAGGCTCGCCGCGGTGGTGCTGATCTGAATGGGCCCGACTCCCGTGTGGTTGTTCAGATAGACGCCGTCGCCCCCATTCTTGCTGGCGCTGGTATCGGTCAGGTAGATGCCGCCCCTGGAGTTCACCATCAGCCCGCCGCCGCCGTTCTTGTCGAACTGGTTCGGCCCGGCCGGGGACGGATCGATCAGGACGTCATCCCCGCCGCTCTCATTGACCAGGCGCGCCCCGTCGGAGCCATTCTTGTTCGCCCGGATGCCCGCCACGGCGATCGTGCTCCCGGTATAGACGTACAGGCCGCGGCCGCCGTTCTTCTCAAACCGGTTCTGTCTGGCCGCCAGCACATTCACGTTGACGCCGCCCGTCCCCGGCGGGCTGTACAGATTCGCCCCGTCATCGGCGTTCTTGGTGGCGGAGATATCCCGGAGGGTGATCTGCCCCCGGCTCTCAATGCGCAGGCCGTCATCGCCGTTCTTCCTGAACTCGCCGCCGGTCACGCTGACGGGGGCAGTCCCGCTGCTCAGGTTGTTGATATACACCCCACAGTCGTGGCTCTTTTCGCCGCGGACATCCTCCAGCGTCACCGGGCCGGAGTGGTTTGTCACGGCCAGCCCGTGCCAGTCCGGGTTGCTGAACTGGCTGTCCCGGACGATCAGCCCGGCGATGTTGTTATCCAGCGAAAACGTGCCGCGGCCGCCGGTGATTTCGATCCCATCGGTGACGGTGAACGACTCGACGGTGATCTCGCGGCTGTCGCGGATGGTCAGATCGTCGCCGATGACGGTGGGGCCGCTGCTGTCGGCGCTGCCGATCAGCGCGACGTCGCTCAGCCCCTCCACGACAACCGCCTCATCGAACAGCCCGCCCACCACGTAGACCGTCCCCGGCACGCCCGCCGCCGCCGCCAGATCAACCGCGGCCTGGATGGTCGTGGTGACCGTGCAGCCGGGGTCACCGTAAACGCTGGGAGCCGGGCACCACTGGGTGCCGCTCGCGGCCAGCGCCGCGCCGGGCGCCGTCAGCGTCAGCCCGGCCAGCGCCGCCAGAATCGCCAGCCCGCTTGCGATACGCCTGAGAATCATCCGTGGCAATAACATCATCGCACCTCCCCTCCCGGATCAAAAGCCCGGCTGCCGACGGCCGGACGCCCTCTGTCAGCCTTCCCGGTGGGGTGCGATATCAGGGAGCAGCGATGGGGAGAAGGCCGCCGCGAGCCGCCCGGCAGACGATTCGTCCCTCCTCCTGATTATTATAGAGCAAAATGCGTGGTTGTGAATATTTTCACCGGGCAGGTCGTCGGGCCGCTGTGCGGGGCGAGGCTGCGCCAGGTGGGGGATCGCTCCCCGCCCGCTATTCCTCGACGACGAAGTCGAACAGCATGTAGGCCAGGGCGATGTAGATCACGTTGGTGGCACCCAGCATGTTGAACCAGACCGTCAGCTCATGCAGCGGCGCGCCTTCCAGCAGGCCGCGGGTGCCGCGCACCGCCGGGATCAGGATCGACAGCGCGATCGGCAGCAGCAGGATCGGCAGCAGCACCTCGCGCCCGCGGGCGTAGGCGGACATCGACGAGATCAGCGTGCCGACCCCGGCGTAGCCCAGGATGCCCAGCAGCAGCACCGCGCCCACCAGGGGCCGGAAGAACGAGATATCGAACAGGATGGTCAGCAGGGGCAGCAGGATCAGCGCCACCACCAGCATGAACAGGAAGTTGCCCGCCAGCTTGCCGAAGTACAGGGCGCTGCGATCCACCGGGGTGAGCAGCAGGCCGTCCAGGCAGCCCTGATCCTTCTCCCGGCCCAGCGATGCGCCCAGGCCGAGCGTCCCGGCGAAGATCAGCGTGACCCACAGCACGCCTGCGGCGCTGGCCGCTCGCCCCGTGCGGTCGAACTCCAGCGCGAAGCTGAACAGCAGGATCGCCAGCAGGGCGAAGACCAGCATGGCGCTGATCGTCTCCTTGCTGCGCAGCTCGGTCCGCAGGTCTTTGCCGGCGATGGCCAGCGCGGCGCGGATCAGGGAGGGCCGCCGCAGGGGCAGCGGCGTCCGGGGAGGCTCAAGCGGGAAGGACATAGCGGCTCACGTTTCTGGCGGCCTCAGCGCGGGCTGGCCATGCCGGTGATCGCGGCGTAGGTCTCGCCGAAGCGCACCGGGTCGAGCTGATCGGCTGGCTCGTCGTAGGCGATCACGCCCCGGCTCAGGATGGCGACCCGGTGCGCCATCAGCACGCCGCGCAGCAGGTCATGGGTGGTCATGATCACGGTGCGCCCGCGCAGGGCCACCTCGCGCAGCACCCCGTCGAGCGTCGCGGCGGCATCCTGATCCAGCCCGGTGTACGGCTCGTCGAGCAGCAGCACCGGCGGATCGTGCAGCACGGCGCGGGCGATGGCCAGCCGCTGCTGCATCCCCCGGCTGAAGGTGCGCACCAGGTCGTCGGCGCGTTTGTGCAGTCCCACCGCCTTCAGCACCTCCCCGATGCGCGCCCCGGCGGCAGCCGGCTCCAGCCCGTACAGGCGGGCGTAGAAGCGCAGGTTTTCCGCGGCGGAGAGATCGCCGTACAGCAGCGGCTGGTGGCTGACCACGCCCAGCAGCCCGCGCACCGCGCCGGCCTGACCGGGCAGCGCATAGCCGCCCACCCGGATCGTCCCGCCCGTGGGCCGGCTGAGCGTGGCCACGATCCGCAGGAAGGTGGTTTTGCCCGCCCCGTTCGGCCCGAACAGGGTCAGGAACTCGCCCGGCGCGACGGTCAGATCGACGCCGCGCAGCACCGGGCGCAGCCCGAAGACTTTGGTGACTTTGACGGCCTCGATCACGCCGGCCCTCCGCAGCTATTCCAGCATCTCGGCCAGCCGCGCTTTCAGGTCGGCGCGGCGGGCTTCGTAATCCAGCCGGTTGATCCGGCCCGCCGCCAGCTGGTCATCCAGATCGGCGATCTGGCGCAGCAGGGCCTCCTGATCGGGCGCGAGCGCCTCCAGCGCGGCGGCCCGGTGGGCAGACTCACGCCGCCGCGTCGCCCACAGATACACGCCGCCGACGATCGCCAGCACGCCCACGGCCACCGCCGCCGGCCCGACGATGCCGCCGGCCCCGGCCGCCAGGGCGCCCCCGCTGAGGCGGAAGGACAGCGTCTCGCCGGGCGCGATATCCTGCGCCAGGTACTGATCGTAGGCGGTGCCCTGCATCACTTCGCTGCCGGCCCCGGTCAGCCGGTCGGAGCGCACGCGCCCGCCGTCTTCCACCAGCACGGTCACGGTGCGCGCGCCGTAGTCGAAGGGCAGGCTGATCTCCCGCGAGCCGCTGTAGGGCAGCACATAGCTGACGATGATGCTGTGCGAACTCTGGCCGGGCAGCACCTGCTGCGTATCGTAGATGCGGTCGCCCGCCTCCACAAAGCGCCCGCCGAGCTGCCCTTCCTCAAAGGTCACGTTCTCGGCGTCCGGCGGCAGGCTGATCGCCACGCTGCCCGGCTGCCCGCCGCGCACCAGCGCCTCGCTCAGGTACACTTTGTCGCTGCGGTTGCTGAACACCAGCACCTGCATCACCAGCAGGGCATCCGGGTGGAAGCGCACCACGATGTGCGCCGCCTCCACCGTCACCACGCTGGCATCGGTCGTGTTGCCGTAGACCGTCACCGGCAGATCGATCACCGACTCGCCCGGCGCGAGCATCGCCCCGTTGGCGAACTCGACGCCCTCATAGATCACGGTCACGATGTAGGCCGTGTTCGGCTGATCGGCGGGCAGATCGGGGAAGCGGAAGCGCCCATCCGCGCCGGCGGTGGCGGTGGTCTCCAGGAACGGGTTGAAGTTCCCGTTCTGATCAACCGTGATGCCGATCAGGCGCACCTCGGCCTCCTGGCTGACCGCCGCGCCGTCCGCGGTGGTCACGATTCCCTGCACCGTCACCGCGCCGGGGGCGGCCTCCTCAGGGGCGGCGGCCTCCTCCGCGGGAGCGGACTCCCCGGTCGGGGGGGCAGCCTCCTCTGCCGGGGGCGCTTCGGCTCCCGGGGCCGGCAGCGCCGGATCGTAGCTGAGCGATCGGGCATACTCGGCCACGGCCAGGATGTCGGCTTCCGGCAGATCGCGCAGATCGTGGAAGTCCTGCTCGCCGGAGGTCAGGTGGCTGACGACGGCGGCGGTGCTGAGGGCTGACATGCGGGCGAAGTCGGCCAGCACGGTGGCCTGCTCGCCGCCCTCGCCGTGGCACTCCGCGCAGCGGGCCTGGAAGATCGGCTCGCCCGCCGCCAGCGCCTCCGGCGGCGTGCTCAGCGAGTACAGGTAGTAGGTCACATCCCAGCGCTCGGTGTCGGTCAGGCTGTCGCGCCAGGGCGGCATCAGCCCGCCCTGCATGATCGACCCCAGCGTGATGATCTGGTACCACTCCTGCGGGCTGCGGGAGCGCGCCAGGCCGGGATCGGTGAAGTCAGGCAGCGAGGCGCCCTGCTCGGCCAGCTGAGCCGCAAACTCGCCGTCGCCCGCGCCGTCCGCGCCGTGGCAGCTGGCGCAGCGGGCCGCATAAGTGACCGCGCCCGCCGCCGCCCGCGGCAGCGTGACCGGCACATTGGATTCGACCACTTCGCCGGGCAGCGGCCCGGTCTCGATCGGGCCGGCGGGCACCGGCTCGCTGGCCAGCGAGCAGCCGGCGATCAGCGCCGCCGCCAGCGCCAGGCAGCCTGTCAGCAACCATCTGCGTGAGGTCATAAACCCTTCCATTCCTCAGATGCCGCCAGCCGGGGCCTGCCCCGGGCCGGGGGCGTCGATGCGTTCTACAGCGCCGCGCCGCAGGCCGCGCAGAAGCGGTCGCCGGGCTGCGCGCGCTGCCCGCACTGCGGGCAGAACGACGCCCCGGCGGGGGCCGCCGTCGCCGGGAGCGGGCCGCCCGACCGGGCCGCCGCGATGAGCTGCTCCAGCGGGTCCTCCTCCGCGTCCGGCTCCGGCAGGGCGTCGAGCTGCTGGAGCACCTCCACCCCCTGCGCCACCAGCCGGTAGCGCTGCTGCGCGTATTCCTCGTCGGACACTTTATCCACGGAGTGATCGAAGTCCAGCTCGCGGATGGCGGCATACAGGCGGTTGCGCTCGGCCAGCAGGCCGGCCCGCCGCCGGAGCGCCGCGCCCCCGGCTCCGCCGCCGCCCTCGCCGCCGCCCCGCGGCGCGAAGAACGGCTGCGCGATGAATATGCCGACGACGATCACCGCCGCCAGCGCCAGCAAGCTCGATACCACACCCATAACAGACTCGGCTTTCTGTGCTTCCGGGCCGCAGCCCTGTTCAGAATGAGCGGCCGCCCGCCGCCGCGCGGCCGGCGATCGCATAATACGCCAGGGGATCATCCGCGCCTGCACCGGGCGTTTCGACCATCCCGATCTTCTCCAGCACGCGGCGCGAGGCCGCGTTGGACGACAGCGCCGTGGCTACCACCCGCGCCAGCCCGGCCTCGTCCAGCGCCCAGCGCAGGGCGGCCGCGGCGGCCTCGGTGGCGTAGCCCCGGCCCCGGCAGGGACGGATGATCGCATAGGCCAGCTCCGGCTCCCCGCTCCCGGGGTGCGGGCAGAACCCGCAGACGCCGGCCAGCCGGCCCGCCGCGCGCTCCTCGACCAGCCACAGGCCGAAGCCCCGGCGCGCCCATTCCCCGGGCCAGCCTGCCAGCAGCGCCGGCAGGTCCTCCCCCCCGGCGGGGTCGCCGGGCAGCGTCCGCAGCACGTCAGGGTCGCCGCCGATCATCCGGCAGGCGGCCTCGATCTGCGCCGGCCCGCAGGGACGCAGCCGCAGGCGCGGCGTCTCGATCAGCGGGGCGGCCACGCCAGCGCCTGGAACGGCGAGCCATCATCCCGCCAGCGGTCGCGGGGGACGGCGTACATGCTCAGCTTCATGCCCCACAGCTTCACGTCGCGCCGGTAGGCCATGCCGAGCTTCTTCATCACGCCGATGGATGCGGCGTTCTCCGGCGCGGCCAGCGCGATGATCCGGGTCAGCCCCGGCTCGCCGAAGCCGTAGCGCACCGCGGCGCGGGCGGCCTCGGTGGCGTAGCCTTTGCCCCAGTGCGCCCGGCCCAGCGCATAGAGCACCTCGGTCCGCTTCAGCTCCGGCAGATAGCTCAGCCCACACTGACCCATCAGCAGGCCGCTGTCCGGATCGGTCACCGCCCAGACGCCGTAGCCGCGTTCCTGCCACTGGCTGAGGTGGAACTCCAGCGCCGACTGGACGCGGGCCAGCGGGATGGCGCTGCCGGGCGGCATATAGCGCATCGCCTCGTCGTCGCCGAAGACGGCGGCGTGCAGCGCCGGCGCGTCCTGCGGGGAGAAGGGGCGCAGCAGCAGCCGGGCCGTCCGGATGGCGATCATGGCGCGTCCGGCCTCCAGTCGTACTCCATGTAATCGGCGGTTTCGCGGGCCACCTCGTCGCCCAGCAGCCGGGCCACCACGTAGAGCGCCATGTCGATGCCCGCCGAGATGCCGCCGGAGGTGATCACCGCCCCGTTGTCGATGAAGCGCTCGCCCCAGGTGACGGTGGCATCGGGGACAAGCTCGCGCAGCAGGTCGAGTCCGGCGCGGTGGGTGGTGACATGCAGGCCGCCCAGCAGCCCGGCCTTGCCCAGCAGCAGCGCCCCGGTGCAGACCGAGAGCGTCAGGTCGGCCCGGGCGGCCTGCCCGGCGATCCAGTCGATCAGCGGGGCGTTGTGCAGCTCGCGCCGGGTGCCGAACCCGCCGGGCACGACCAGGATCTCCGGCGGCGGGCAGTCCTCCAGCGTGAAGTGCGGCACGACGGCCAGCCCGTTGCGGGCGATGACCGGCCCGGCCTTGCCGGCCAGCGTGTAGACGTTGAACGGCGGCTCGCCGCCGCCCCGCCGCCCGGTGACAGAGAAAACCTCGAACGGGCCGGCGAAGTCGAGCACCTCCACGTCGTCAAAGAGCAGAATCCCCACGTTGCGCGGGTGAGTCATCGCAGCCCCCCGATCCGGTTCATGACCCGCTGGTCGAAGCCAGCGCCTTCTCGATCTCGGAAGCCAGTTCGGCGTAAGTCAGCGGGCGGGCGGCGTAGAAAACGACTCTGCCCTCGGCATCGACGATGAACGTCTCCGGCACGCCGCGGATGCGGTAGGCGTCGCTGATGGCGGTGCGCAGGTCCGGGCCGTTGGGGTAGGTGATGCCGTACCTGCCCAGATACTCCAGCGCATTGGCCTCGGCATCGACATAGTCCACGCCGACGAACTGCACGCCGCGCTCGCGGTAGTCCTGCCAGGCCCGCTCCAGCGCGGGCGCCTCCTCGGCGCACGGGGCGCACCAGCTGGCCCAGAAGTTGATCACCACCACCTGCCCGCGGTAGTCGGCCAGCGTGAACTCGCCGCCGCCGTACAGCGGCATGGTGAACGCCGGTGCCTCGCGGCCCCCTTCCGGCGGCGCGGCGAAGGCATTGGCCAGCCCCAGCGCCACGAACACCAGCACGGCGATCACCGCCAGCCAGATCAGGGCGCGGCCCGGCCCGAAGCGGCGGGCGGCGGCGGGAGTCTCGGTCAGAGTCGGCTCGGTCATGTGCGGCTCCTGTGACCGCCCGCGCGGGGCGGCATATCAGCTTCCGTATTCCTGAAGCTCGCGCTCCAGCCTGGCCACATACTCCGGATCCAGGCCGTCGTAGCGGATGGCGCTGGCGGGCAGCGGCTCGGCCCTGAGCGCCCCCGGCAGCATCCGGCGCAGCGCCGCCGCCAGCACGATGATCCCGCCCAGCACGGCCAGCGGCGGCAGGATCCAGACCACCACATTGAAGCCGCGGGCGTCGGGCGTGGCCAGGACGCGCTGGCCGTAGCGATCGACGAAGTACGCCTTGATCTCGTCCTCGCTGCGGCCCTCGGCCAGCATGGCGCGGATCTCGTCGCGCCAGTCCGCGCAGGCTTTCGTGCCGCACACATCCAGCGGGACGTTCTCGCACACCGGGCAGTAGAGCTGCTCGGAGATGCGGTTGACCTCGTCATCAGTCACGGCGGCGGCGGCGGGCGGCTACCCTCCGGGCGGGGCGTCCCCGCCGCCGTCCTGCGCAAAGGCCGCCGCCGCGCCGGCTGCCAGCCCCAGCGCGACCAGCCCCAGACTCAGCCAGCGAAAGGTTCTCATCATCCTCGTGTCGTCTTTCCGCTATTCCGGCGCGAGGCCGGGCGGCGCCCAGCCCTGCCGCGCCAGCCAGCCCGCCAGCGCCTCCGCCGCGGCGGCATGCCCGGCGGGCGTCCAGTGCGTATTGGAGGCGTAATACAGCGGCGCCCCGCCCGCCCTCTGCGCAGCGGCCCGCAGCGCCGGCGTCAGGCTGAAATAGGCGATGCCGTTTGCCTCCAGCAGCGCCGTCACCTGACGCTCCAGCCGGTCGCCATCGAAGTCGGCGCGGCGATCCGCGAAGGCCGGGTAGCGAGCGAAGTATCCCTCCGGGTCGATGGCGTCCATCTCCGGCGCGATCACCACCGCAAACTGCGCCCCGTCGGCTTCGGCGGCGTCGCGCAGGGCCACCAGCACCGCCTCAAAGACCGGCCACACCTGCGCGTACAGGGGGTCGGTGTAATCCGCCTGCAGGCGGGCCGCGACGGGCATCACGCCGCCGTACAGCCCCAGGGCATAGGCCGCGGGCCGGTCGATCAGCTCCCGCGAGAGCAGATCGGCCAGCACGGAGGCCCGGATCAGGCGCAGGAAGATGGCCCGCTGGACGGGCAGCGGCGCCTCGACGCGGCTGGAGCCGGACGGCGGGCGCCAGCGGTCCGCGGGGACTTCGGTCAGGGCGCCATCCACCAGGGTATACTGGTACACGCGCCCGGCGTCCAGCCCCAGCACCACGTCCTGACCCGTATCCGGGCGCATTTCCTCGATGTCGTTGCCCAGATACAGCAGCACGATCACCACATCGGGATCGTAGCGCCGGCCCTCGGCCAGGTAGGCCCGGTAGTACTGCGCCGGCGAATAGCGGGCCACGCCCATCTCGATGATCTCATACGGCCCGTCGGCCAGCGCCGCGGCGCGATCTTCCACCATCTGGAACGAGCGCCGCTCCGCCGGCACCTGCACCGCCTCGGTGAACGAATCGCCCAGCACCAGCAGCCGCAGCCCGCCCGGCGGGTTGACCGCCGGATAATCGCGGTCGATCAGCCCGTGGTCATTGACGCGCACCGTGAACGGCGGCTGATCCGGCAGATCCGTGACCCGCACCGCCGCGCCGGGGCGATGCCGCCAGCCCAGCGCCGGGTCCGGCTCGTACAGGTTGTAAATGTTCGCCGGGTCGGCGGCGGCGGCGGCCTGAAAAGCCGCCACCTGCCGGGCCAGGATGGCGCGGGCGGCCAGCTCCAGCGCCCCGCAGGCCAGCGCCAGCCCGATCAGCAGCGCGGCCAGCCGGAAAAGGCAGCCCTGCCCGCGGCGCGGGCGGGCGTCAGGGGGAGGGTTCGTCCTGCTCCTCCTTGCGGGTGGCCCGCCCCACCGCCGCGCCGATCGTGCCCACCAGCAGCACCACGAAGCCCACGGCTGCCACCGCCGCCGCGATCGTCAGCGGCGGCTGCGCCACCCGCACGGTCAGGCTGCCGAAGGTGAACTCCGGGATGCGGTCGTGGAAGTACCACACCGCCCCCAGAAAGCCCCCGACGACCATCAGCACGATCCCACCTTCCTGCACGGTCCGCATAATGGCTCCCCCCTTGACGCGCGGCTATTTGCCCGCCGCGGGCGCCGGCTGTCGGATGCGCCGGACGGACGCCGCCGCCGGCTGCCGTTCCTCGCTGAAGTCCGGCCAGGCCGCGATCAGCGTCCCCAGGATGAAGACGAACCCGCCCGCCCACACCCAGTTGACCAGCGGGTTATGGTAGATCTTGAAGGTGGCGCTGGACAGACTGAGCTGCTCCCAGGTCACCAGCAGCACGTAGAAGTCATCGCCGGCCAGCGAGGTGTACTTGCCGGGGATGCTCATCGGCTGGCCGCCGGGGTACATATCGATGCGCGGCGCGATCTGCGCCACTTCGCGGCCGTTGCGGTAGACGACGGCCTGGGCGCGGGTGACGCCGCGGCCATCGGTGGCCACGAAGCGCTCCAGGTTCTGGTATTCCAGCACGTACTCGCCCAGCGTGATCGTCTGGCCGGCGGAGACGGCCCGCTGCGTCTCGCGCTGGAACGCCTGCGACGAGATGACGCCGATCGCCATGATCACCACGCCCAGGTGGATCAGATACCCCCCGTAGCGGCGGCGGTTGCGCCCGAACAGCGTCCACAGCGCAGCGGGGTAGCTCTCCCCGTGCGCCTGCACGCGGGCGGAGGCGGCCCGGTGATACTCGAACAGCGTGATCAGCCCGGTGAGCAGGACGAAGGCGTAGGAGATCAGCGCCACCGGGGCGCGCACACCCAGCGCGAACAGCGCCGCCGTCAGCGCCAGCGTCGCCAGGAAGGGATACAGCATCGCCTGGCCCAGCCGCGCCGCGCTGGCCCGCTTCCAGGCCACCAGCGGCGCGACACCCATCAGGATGATCAGGGCGATGAACATCGGCGCGGTGGTGGCGTTGTAATACTCCGGCCCCAGCGAGCTTTTCTCCACGCCCGGCACGACGCCGGCCAGCAGTTCGGTGAACACCGGCCAGTACGTCCCCACCGCCACCGCGATGTTGATGCTGAGGAACAGCAGATTGTTGACCAGAAAGAGCGTCTCGCGCGACAGCAGCGCATCCAGCCGGTTGTCGGCGGCCATCTCGTCCCAGCGCTTGATCAGCAGGGAGGCGCTGACCACCAGCGCCCCGGTGAGGAAGATGAAGAACAGCGGGCCGATGGCGCTCTGCGCGAACGAGTGGACGGAGGACACAAAGCCGGAGCGGGTGGCGAACGTCCCCAGCACCACCTGGAGGTAGGTCAGGGTGATCAGCACCATGTTCCAGCGGCGCAGCATCCCGCGCTTCTCCTGGATCATGACCGAGTGCAGGAAGGCCGTGCCGGTCAGCCAGGGCATGAAGGCGGCGTTCTCCACCGGGTCCCAGGCCCAGTAGCCGCCCCAGCCCAGCACATCGTAGGCCCACCAGCCGCCCAGGATCAGCCCCAGGCTCAGGAACAGCCAGCCGATCAGCGTCCAGCGGCGGGTGGCGCGGATCCACGAGTCGCTGATCTCACCGCGGGCCAGCGCGGCCATCCCGAAGGCGTAGGGCACCACGAAGCTGACGAAGCCCAGATACAGCATGGGCGGGTGGATGATCATGCCGGGGTGGCGCAGCAGCGGGTTCAGCCCGTTGCCGTCGGGCGGGGTGATCAGCGTCGCGCCGGCGGGCGCGGTGAGCGGCACCATCCCCTTGAGCACGACGCCCAGCAGCCCCGGCAGGTTCTCCACCAGCCGCGCCCAGCCGTCCTCAAGGGGCCGCCAGAACGCCGACGGGCCGAACATCGCCGTCATGGGTTCAGCCGCCGGGGGCTGCCACCAGCGGGCGAACGGATTCTCCCAGAAGGTCACCAGCACGATGAAGAAGGTCAGCGTGCCCATCATGGCGCTGATGGCGTGCGGCATCAGGTGGCGCTCGCGCCGCCAGTTGCGCAGCATCGCCCCGGCGGTGAAGGTGCTCATCAGCCACGACCAGAACAGCAGCGACCCCGCCTGCCCGCCCCACAGGGCCGTCACCTTCAGGTAGGTGGGCATGGCGCGGTCGGTGACGTTCCACACGAACGCCGTGTTGAAGTCGCCGCGCACCAGCAGGCCGATCAGGATCAGCGAGGCAGCGGTGAGCAGCGGCCAGGTCATGATGGCAGCGTTGCGGGCGCTCTCTGCCAGGCGGTCGTTCTCGCGGCGCGCCGCGGCCAGCGCGGCGATCCAGGCGTACACGGCGCTGGCCATCGCCAGCAGAAGCAGCACAACACCGAGTTGGGCGTTCATGAGGGATTCAATGCCTCACAATCAGATGGTCTGGGGAGCCGGGACGCCGGCCGCCGGCGCCGGATTCGGCAGGAGCGACCGGCTGGCCGCCCCTGCCCCGCTCGCATCGAAAACCGGTCAGGCGTGTCCGTCCCACCGGCGGGCGTCAGCTGCCCGCCTGCTCCGGGACATCTTCCTCGTAGCGGGTCGGGCACTTCAGCAGCAGCTCATCGGCGTAGAACACGCCGTCCTCGCCCAGCGTGCCGGTGACGATCGCCTGCGCCTCATGCTTGAGCAGATCAGGCTTCGGCTCATTGTACAGCACCACCGTCACCCGCTGCGCGTCGGGGTTGCTGACCGCCTCATGCAGGACCTCGGCCAGCCCGCCGTCATCCTCGATCTCAGCCGCCGAGTCCGGGATGTGCACGATGTCGAAGCTCAGCGTCTCGCCATCATACTGGATTGTATCGCCGATGACCGCGCCGGAGATGCGGATGTTGCGTCCGGCCAGCTCGGACTGGCGGGCGTGCAGGTCGTCCACCGTGATGAAGTATTCCTGCTGGGAGGTGATGTTGGACACGATCAGGTAGACCACGGCAGCCAGCAGGATCACACCCCCGATCAGGAACTTGGTTCGGCCCCCGGCGGGGGCGGACGGGACACTGCCGGGCTGAAGGGTTGTTTCGGTCATGAAGTGGGTCTCCGTAGTTTCACAACAAGCCATGAACGATACCGAAGGCGCCGCCCTGCCATCTGCCGCGCTGCGCGGGATTGTACCACGCCCGCCAGAGGCTCCCCACCGGCGGGCCGCCGCAGTGGATTGATTGTAGAACCTGCCGGGCGGGCGCTCAATGCGCCGAATCGCCCATCCGGGGTCAGCCGCGCAGCGG
>DAOTXW010000037.1:0-11720 GCA_034435035.1 Anaerolineae bacterium
AGGGATGGCAGCGCCGCGCAGCCTGCCGCCAGCAGCGCGCTGCACAGCGACGCCAGCAGCGCCGCAGGCAGGCGCCGGGGGTAGCCGGGGAGTTCCATGCCTTCCATTATAAACGCGCCCGGCGGATGTGCGACTCGGCGGGCGCCGGGGGGTGCATTCCAGTTCGGGGGGGCAGGGCAGTTTTCGCACCGGAACCTCACCCCCTTGATCCCCCTCTCCGCTAACGCTGCGAAGCTGCGCGGAGAGGGGGAGTCCGAGCGCTGCGAGGACGGGGGTGAGGTCAATCCCGCCCTAACCCCCTCCGGGTCTTCGACCCGCCTCCCCTTGCAAGGGGGAGGCCCATCCGGGCGGAGCGAGGACGGGGAGGGGGTTCACGGGCGGACCTCAGGTCCCCCAACCTGAAATGCACCCGGCGCCGGGGGCCTCAGGCCGCGCTCAGCGGCCGATCACCCGGCCAAAGACCTCGTAGATCACGCGCAGGGCGGCCTGAGAAGTGATGTCGGCGCTGTCCAGCGGCGGGGCTACCTCCACCACGTCCATCGCCCGCACCGGCAGCCCGGCGAAGACGATCCGCGTGAACTCCAGCAGGTCGCGGGTGGAGGGGCCGCCGGCCTCCGGCGTGCCCGTCCCCGGCGCGTAAGCCGGGTCCAGCCCGTCGATGTCCAGGGTGAAGTAGACGGCGTCGCAGTCCTTCAGCTGCTCCACCACCTCGCGGGCCACGGCCTCCGCCCCCCGCGTATAGACCTCGCGGGCGGAGTGGACGCCGATCTCCGGGTGCGCCCGCAGGACGGCGACCTCGTCGGCCATCCACGACCGGATGCCGGTGAAGGTCAGGTGGCGCGGGGCCAGATGGGGCAGCTCCAGCGCCCGGCGCTCGGTGCAGGCGTGCGACCAGCGATGCCCCTCGAACTCGTCGGCCAGGTCGAGGTGGGAATCGAAGTGCACCACGCCCATCCGCGCCCCCGGCGGCAGCGACCGGCTGAAGGCGGCCATCAGCGGGATGGTCACCGAGTGATCGCCGCCCAGGAACAGCGCGAAGCGGTGCCTCAGCGCGTCCGCGGCGGCGGCCTCCACGCGGGCGAAGTAGCGCTCCCAGTTCAGGTCGCCCTTGATGTCGCCGTAGTCCCTGACGCGCAGGCCGTCCAGGGGCAGGCCCTCCTCGGTGCAGGGGGCCAGATAGGGGGTGATGGCCCGCAGCCGCGCCGGGGCGAAGGACGCGCCCTTGCGGTAGCTGGTCGCGCTGTCGAACGGGACGCCCAGCAGGCCGATCTCGGCGTCGGCGTCGTCGGAGAGCAGGCCGCTCCAGGTGGTGTGATAGTCGGGGGCGGTGGGGTTGAGATCGGACATCGGGCTTCCTCCGGGGCAGGTGGCGCACTCCGCTATGGTAGCACGGGACGGGCGGGGCCTCAAAAGAGGGGGGCGGATCGGGGACGCGGCCCGGGGGCGAGGGCGGCAGCCGGCTCGCCGCCGATCTCCTCCTGCCCTGCGCCCGCGCTCTTGTGGCCCGATTAAATCTGATTATACTGATAAGAGTTGTATGAATAGGCCTGGCCAGCACCCTGACCTTCAACACCCCGCTTTCTCTCGCTTTGCCGTGTCAGGGCGGCCCTGTGCTTCCCGGGCCTATTCACCGCCCGTATTGGATCCAATTGGTTCTGGGGATCGCGATCTCAAGGAGAATGCAGGAGGATTGTGACATGAGACACGTTCATATTCCTACAACTCATACAACTTCTCTGAGCCGGGGGCTGATGCTCGCCGTGCTGCTGTGCCTGGCGCTGGGAGCCGCCGCCCCGGTCCGGGCCGCCGTGGGCGACATCGAGTGGTGTCCGGCGCCGGAAACCTATGGGGGTGTCACCTGCCTGGTCGTCGGCACCGTGCAGGCGGCAGTGGATGCCGCCGCGGCGGATGGCGTGCCGGGCACGATCTACGTGCCGGCGGGTGCGTTCCCGGAAAATGTGTCCGTGCCGGCGCTGCAGGATGTTGACTTCGTGGGCAATGCCAATGGCATGGGCCCGACCAGTCTGAACGGGATCACCTTCATCGGTACGCGCAACTTCGACCTGACAGCCTTCACCTTCGGGACCGCAACGGTCAGCGACGGCCGGGGCGAGGTGGGGATTTATTTGAGCACGGGGCCGGTCAACTTCACCAACGGCAGCTATAGCCGTGTGAGCGTTACGTCTCACGACGGCGCGGTCGTGCTGGACGGCGTGAGAGCCTCGAACAGCCTGACGACCGGCATCAGCATCGACAACACCTCCGGATCGCCCGGCGCCGTGATCATCACCGACACCACCTCCACCGGCCATGCCCTGACAGGGCTGCGGGTGATCTCGGAAGGCAACGTGAGCCTGACGAACGTCAGCGCCAGCAAGAATGGCTTGAGCGGCCTTGACGTGGATAACAGCGCCGGCCTGGGGCAGCCGGTGGTGATCACAAGCTCCGCCGGGGGGCTCAACCGCTTCGAAAAGAATGGCTCGGATGGCATACAAATCAAGACCAACGGCAATGTCACGATCGCAGATGCCTACGCCAACAAGAACGGAGGAGATGGGGCGTGGGTCGACAGCGCCGGGAGGATCGATATCTATACGGTAAATATCGTCCGGAACCGCTTCGACAAGAATGGCTCACAGGGGATGGGCCTGCAGGCTCTTGATTACATCAGCCTCGTCGATTTCAGCGCGAGCAAGAACGCCGGCACCGGGGTGCGCGCCCGAAATGACAGCGGCAGCGGGGATATCATGATCGGCAGCCTCAACTGCCTGTGCAACAAGGCCGACAAGAACGGCCTCTTTGGCCTGGAGCTGACCACTGACGGCTCAGTCTACGTGCTGAATATCAGCGCCAGTAAGAACGGCTCAACCGGCCTGGATGTGGTGCTTGTCAGCGGCATCGGGAACGTAAGCATCACCAGCAACAATACCTACGTCAACCACTTCGACAAGAATGGCGGGGATGGCATCGATGTGATCGGGCGCGGGCCTGTCGCGATCGGCAACAGCACGGCGCGGCAAAACGCCGACTTTGGCGTGCAGCTAAACACCCTCAGCGGGACGGGGACGGTGTTCGTGGCTGGCGGCAATACCTACGGGCGCTTTGACGGCAACGGTCAGGCCGGCATCGATGTCGTCTCCAGCGGCGAGGTGACCCTCCAGAACCTGAGCGCCAGCGACAACGGCAAGAGCGGGCTGGCGGACGGGGTGCGGATCGTTACCACCGCCGATGACGCCGACATGACCTGTGTGTCAGCCAATGACAACTCTGACAACGGCCTGGATGCGAGTCTGTCATGGGCCACGCTGACGTTGAACGGCGTCGTCCTGATCGGCAATGACAATGGCAATCTGAACCTCTTGGACACGAGCCTGGTAGAATACCCGGCCAGCTGCCCGTAGCGGGCGGAGGGGCGTGGCCATCGGAAGTCGACCGGGGCGGCTCACGCCGGGCCGCCCCGGCCGGGGTTGACCGCGCCCCTGCCTGCCGGCCTTACGGGTTCGGCTCGCTGCGCCCGGTCTGCCCGGGGGCCTGAGCAGGGGGAAGACCCCGGGGAATCCGCGCCACGACAATCTGGCCGATGCCGGTGAGCTGCTCGCTCACCCGGTCGAAGTCGTCGCCAGTGATGGAGATGTGGATCACCACACTGCCGCGCAGGATCAGCAGCGCACGGCCAGTCGCCTTCACCCTGAAGGATGCGCGCATCAGGGCGCGCTGTCTATCCATCAAACGATGTATTTTTGAGGCGATCGGGACGAATTGTCAGGCAGGCCCCGGCTCCCGCCGCCCCGGTCGATTCCGGCCCGGCGCTCTCTGTGCTATACTCGGAGGGACCGCACGCGATCCGCCCGGTGAGGCCATGCCCGATCCTCTTGCTCCCATCCCGCCCCGACTGACGCTGCGCGCCCTGCTGCGCGCGGCTGCCGTGGCGCTGGGCCTGATGTTCGCCCTGATCCGTCCGGACGGCGGGGGCGCTCCGCCCGCCGGCGCCTACAGCGGGATCGCCCGCCACATCGGCTACGGGATCAGCGTCGCCCCGTTCGTGCCCTCCCGGCCCGATCTGCTCAACGCGATGGGCATGGACTGGGTGAAGGTCTACCAGACCGACCAGATCGACGACTACCCCAACCAGCATGTGCTGTACCGCGTGGACGTGCCCAGGAACCCCACCGAGTTCGGCGCGTGGGAGCGCGGCCTGCCCGACCTGGCCCGCGAGCTGGCCGACCGCGGCGTGGCGGCAGTGGAGATCGGCAACGAGTTCAACCTGGCCGCCGAGTGGGATGGCCGCGTGCCGGAGGCGCGGCTGGCCGCCGACGCCATCTGCCGCGCCTACCGCCAGTTCAAGGCGCACGCCCCGGAGATCGTGGTGGTGGCCGGCGGGCTGGCCCCCACCATCACCACGCCCGACCGCAAAGCCCAGACCGACCTGGTCTTCGCTCAGGAGATGCTCAATTACGGCGTCGGCGGCTGCTTCGACGCCTGGGCGTACCATCCCTACGGCTTCAACCAGCCGCCGGAGGCCGACCCCGGCAAGCACGAGCTGACCTTCCGGCGCACCGAGCGCATGTACCGTCTGCTGTGGGAGAACGGCATCCGCGACCGGCAGATCTGGATCACCGAGTTCGGCTGGGTGCGCGACCCCCGCGAGGAAGGGCTGGACTGCTCGCGCGATGCCGGCTTCACCGACTTCCAGTGGATGATCGTCCCGCGCGACGTGCAGGCGGCCTACACCGCCCGCGCCTTCGAGTTCGCCGACCGGCACTGGCCGTGGGTGGGGCCGATGTTCCTGTGGAACCTGAACTGGAATCAGGTCGATCCGGCGCAGCTGTCGCGCTGCCACCACATGCGCCGCTACGCCATCCTGGATGACGCGGGCCAGCCGCTGCCGGTGTTCTACGCCGTGCAGTCCGTCGAAAAGCGGCCCCCGGTGGAGTACCGCCCGACGGTGGGGTCGCTGGTGCTGGGGATGACGCGCACCCTGGAGGCCGGCTGCACCGGCCCGACGCGCCTGGGCAGCTTCGTGGTGCTCAACTCCGGCTACCCCGGCCACCTGGACGTGGAGATCGAGCCGGCCAACGGGCCGGGCCGGCCGCGGGTGTGGACGAGCGCCGCCGCGGCCACCAGCGGCAGCGAGGTCGAGGTGTTCGTGGATGCCACCGGCATGCCGCCCGGCCTGCATCTGATCGCCATCAACCTGCGGGCCTACGGCACGCGGCGCATGTCCAGCGACGTGGCCCGCGGCTGGCTGCTGATCCACTACCCCAGCACGCCGGCCTGCGTGGCCCGCTTCAACAGCGGGAATTAGCCCTCAGTCAGCAGCGATGGGCTGGCTGCCCCGCGCCGCCCCGGATCGTCCGCGCGTCCTTGCGCAGCGGCCCAAAGCCGACTATGATCATCGCCATTGACGAACTTAACGCCCTCCGCCATTGCTCCTGTCGAAGTGCGTGTTCGCCACATCCATCCAGCTGAGCAGGGGAGGACGATATCATGAATTGGATTCACCGCAGCCGCCGGCGAGCGATTCGCGGGGCGGCCCTGGGGCTGGCGCTGTGGCTGACGCTGGGCGCGCCCGGCGCAGCCCGCGCCGCCAATACTATCTGGTGGTGCCCCGGCGTCCTGCCGATGGGCGACCCCGGCTGCCTGACGGCGGGCACCATCCAGGCTGCCGTCAACGCCGCCGAACTGGACGGCGTGCCGGGCACCATCTTCATCGAGGAAGGCACCTATAACGAAGCCGACATCGTCGTGCCGGACCTGGACACGGTGATCTTTATCGGCAACGCCGGCGGCGGGGCGGGCACCATCGTCAACGCCGACTTCACCTTCAACGGCACGAAAAACCTGTCCTTTGACGCGATCCAGTTCGACAGCCTGACGCTGAACAACGGCAACGGCTTCGCCAACCTGTCCGGCAACCGGGGGCCGGTCATCGTCAACGGCGGCAGCTTCAAGAAGGCGCCCGGCGTCGGGCTGGAGGTCTCCAGCCACCGCGGGCCGATCACCCTGAACGATGTCTCGGTCTCCAAGAGCGGCAGCGACGGCGTCTTCCTCGATAACACCGCCAGCGTCGGCGCGCAGCCGATCACCCTCAACGGCGGCAGCTTCAGCAGCAATGCTGACCGCGGCATGCTCGCGCGCTCCAACGGCGATATCACCGTAACCGACCTCGAAGCCAGCAAGAACGGCAGCTCCGGCATCGTGCTGGACAACACATTTTCCACTACCAGCAGCGCGATCAATCTGCTGGCTTCGCCGGGCGGCGGCAGCCGCTTCGACAAGAACGGCAGCAACGGCGCGCTGCTGTTCACCGAAGGCAGCATCACCGTCATCGATGTCACCGCCAGCAAGAACGGGAGCGACGGCCTGGCCCTCCGCAACAACGCCGGGGCCGGCTCAGTGAACGTCCAGGCCGGCGCCGGCGAGCAGAACCGCTTCGAGAAGAACGGCGGCAACGGGCTGGACATCCTGTCCGCAGGCTCCGTCACCGTGTTCGACATCCGCGCCAGCAAGAATGGGCAAAATGGCCTGATCATCGACGCCGACGCCGGCACAGGGGATGTCACCGTCACCACCACCCAGCCCGAGCTGAACCGGCTGGAGAAGAATGAGGGCGATGGGCTGGAGATCACCGCCGTCGGCGAGATCACGGTGCGGGATGTCAACGCCAGCCGCAACGTCGGCTACGGACTCTGGCTCGATAACGCCGCCGGGACCAACCCGGTGACCATCTCCATCGCCAACGCCGGCCAGAACCGCGCCGACAAGAACGGGCAGGATGGCGTGTACGTCGTCACGCAGGGCAACATCGAAGTGCTGAGCGTGGCGGCGGAAGGCAACACGGGCAACGGCGCCTACCTGTACAACCAGGGCGGCTCCGGGACGGTGCTGGTGCAGCCGGCGGTGGGCGAGACGCAGTTCAACAAGAACGACAGCGGGCTGGTCATCTTTGCCAGCGACCAGGTGGGCATCGTCGATGTCAGCGCCAACGCCAACGATGTCGATGGCCTGTACGTCAGCACCACCAGCGTCCCGGTGGTGGTGACCTGCGGGGTGTTCAATGACAATGACGATGATGGCATCCACTTCACGGTCGGCTCCTCGACGCTGACCGTGAACGGCGGCGAGCAGGACGGCAACGGCACCATGCCGATCAACATGGAGGCCGGCACGCTGGTCCTCAACCCGGCGGTGTGCGGCCCCTAAGCGCGCCGGGGCTGCTCCGACGACGGGACGGAAAAGCAGGGGGCGGGCCGCGGTCCGCCCCCTGCCGCGTCTACGGGGCGGGGTAGTTCGGGTTCCAGGGCACAGTCGCCAGGTCGATGTTCAGCGCCACCCACTGACGCAGCACCCAGCCCTGCACGCCCGTCGGGCTGACCACCTCCAGCCACGAATCATCGCCGTTGACGGCCACCACGGTCAGCTCATCGCCGCGGGCCAGGATCTCCAGCACGGGCGCGTCCGGGCGCGGCTCGGTGCGCAGGTTCAGCTCGCCGGTGCTGACGACCGCATCGGCCACCCCCTCGCCGATGGCGAAGGTGGTCTCGGCGCTGGCCCCGCTCTGCGCGCCGGTGAGCCGCAGGGTGTAGGTGCCCGCCGGCACGGTCGCCAGGTCGATCTCGTAGCGGAAGCCGCCGCTGCCGTCGGCCTGCGGCAGCGCATCGCTGAGCGTGCGGGCCGGGCCGGTCAGGTCCACCAGCACGGTTTCGCCGGGCGCGAAGCCGCTGGCCGTGATCACCAGCCGGTCGCCCTCGCGCGGATCGGGCGGGCTGATCGTCAGGTCGCCCAGCGCCGGCCCCGGCGTGGGCGTCGGCACGGCCTCGGCCACCCGGAAGGCGATCGCGCGCTGCTCGGCCTGCTCGATCAGCCCGAAGGTGTCGCTGAAAGGCTGGATCGTGAGGGTGACGCGGTGATCGCCCACCGGCAGGCCGGCCCGGTCGATGCGGACGATCACCTCCTGCACCGGCGCATCCGGCCCCAGCGGGAACGTCTCCGGGCTGAGGGAGACGGTCACGCCCTCCGAGGCGCTGACGAAGAAGCGCCACGGCGGCGGGGGATCGGGGTTCTGCGAGCGCCAGCGCACGCGCAGGGTCACCGTGTCGCCGTCGCCCAGATCGAGCGTCGGCTCCGGCGGGAAGATGTCGAACACCGGGTAGGCCCAGGCGAAGTCGAGGTCGGCGCTCAGATCGGCGGCGGGCGTCTGGCCGACGCGCCCGGCCAGGTAGCGATCGACGGCCAGGTGCGCCCACGAATCGTAGGCATCGGCGCCCAGCGCGACCACCACCAGCGCCGTCATGCCGGCATCCTCGACGCCGGGCCGCAGCAGGGTGACGTTGGCGAACGGGGTGGCGTAGGCGTCCAGCGCGGCGCCGGTGAGGGCCAGCGGGCGCGAGGGGTTGTAGGCGTACAGCAGCACGCCGGCCTCGCCGCCGGCCCGCAGGCGGGCGCGCACCTGTTCCTCGCTGAGCGCCCCCAGCGGCTCCAGCAGGCCGGCGTCCAGCGTGCCGACCGCGGTGATGATGTTGACCGATCGGGCGGGCCGGGGGGGCATCACCAGCCGGCGGACGGCCGCCTCGCCGGCCAGCGGGACAGCCAGCGGCAGGTGCGTCCCGCCGGGGTCTTCAGCGTACAGCAGGCGAGCGCGCCCGGCGGTGGCCACGCTGACGCGCACGCCGGCCAGCCGTTCGCCGCTCAGCCCGGAGGAGACCTGCAGATCCAGCGTGCCGCCGGCGGCGGACAGGCGCGCCAGCCCGTTCACGTCGCTGACGGCGCTGACGGTCTCGGCCTGCGCCAGCCGCCGCCCGCCGATCAGGTCGGGCAGCAGGCGGTAGGCGCCGTAACCCAGGCCGGCCAGCAGCCCGGCGGCGATCACGATCAGCAGGAGGCGGGCGCCGGTGCGGCGCGGGGATCGATGGCGGTGCATGGGGCAAGTATAGCGCCGCCCCCGCATTGGACAAGGGGAAAGGATCGGCCGTCCGAAAGGCCCTCCGCGGCGGCATCGGCCGATTTGTGAGAGGCCGGCGCCGATGCTATAACAGATCGATACGCCCGGTGTTGGGTGCTCAGACTGCTGATGCCAGGGAGGAGGATACAATGGTTCAATTCACGGCGCTTGATCCCAGAGCGGAAGTCAGCGGGGCTGCTATCCTGTCCACACTGGCCGGGATGGGCAGCCGGGTGGATGAGATCATGGCTCGACACGGGCTGGTCGGGGTGACCGCCGACGGCTGGTACCCGCAGCAGGCCTGGCTGGACGTCCTGCGCAGCATCTACGAGGGCGAAGGCCCGACCCTGTTCGACATGGTCAGCATCGGCATGAAGATCCCGGAAACGGCGCTGTGGCCGCCGGAAATCGACACCGTCGAGGCGGCGCTGGCCAGCATCGACATGGCCTACCACATGAACCACCGCAACGGCGAGATCGGCCACTACCGCGCCGAAACGGTCGGGGAGAGGCACATGCAGATCATTTGCGACAACCCGTATCCCAGCGACTTTGACTACGGGATCATCTACGCCACGGTGCGCCGCTTCATGCCGGAGGGCTGGGGCTTCACCCTGGTGCGGGCCGATACTCCTTCGCGGCTGAAGGGCGATGACTGCTGCATTTACGAGATCACCTGGGGGCCGTCGGGGCACTAGACGAAAAGCGATCCCGGAGGCAGGCAGAGGGCATCGGGAAAGGGGAAAGACCGCCCCGCCCGGTGCCCTCCGCGATTCCTGCCGGCGGATTCCGGTGAAGGCCGTGAGCGGGGCGCCGCAGCCTCAGCCCACGGCTTTCTTGACCAGCGCGGCGATCTTCGCCTCGTCGTCGGCGGTCAGCTCCTTCAGCGCGAAGGCGGTCGGCCACATGGTGCCTTCGTCGAGCTTCGCCGTGTCGTTGAAGCCGAAGCTCGCGTACCTGGCCCCGAACTTCGCCGCGCTCTGGAAGAAGCAGACAACCTTGCCGTTCCGGTCGGCATAGGCGGGCATGCCGTACCAGGTTTTCGGCGAGAGGGTCGGCGCGCTGGCTTTGACGATCGCGTGGATGCGCCCGGCCATGGCGCGATCCGGCTCCGGCATCTCGGCGATCTTCGCCAGCACGTCACTTTCCCCGTCCGCCTTGCCCTTCCGGCGGCGCGCTTCCGCCTTCAGCTCCCGGGCGCGTTCCTGCATCGCGGCTTTTTCCTCGTCCGTGAAGCCCCCGGACTTCGCGGCCTTCGGTGTGTCCTTCTCTGGGCTCATCGAAACCTCCGTCTGCTGACCCCGGCCCTGGCCGGGCCTCAGCGCTGCACGCAGCCCGCGGGATGGTTGACGATCCGGCCCAGGCTGCCCGGGTAGTGTAGCATCTTGCCAGAATTGTGTCAGGCCGGGTTCATTCGCGGCGGCAGGCCCCTTGATCGGATGATCAATTGACGGCTCCCCGGCTTATGCTATGATTCGTGCATAGAACAAACGTTCTGTGCGCGTTCTGCGCTTCTCCACGGGAGCCGCAGCATGACTTTTCACGACCCGCAGGGCTACTGGATCACCCCCGACGGCGGCGCGCGCCGCGTGCGCGTCAAGGGCGGGCCGCTGTTCGAAGCCTTCCACGGCATCGGCGAAGGCGGCTACCGCCGCCCCGGCCGCGACCTGAGCGCGTCCCGGCCCGACCTGGCGCGGGCCTACGCCGGCGTGGTGTGGGCCTACCGTTGCATCAAGCTGCGGGCCGACGCCGTGGCCGGGGTCCCGCTGATCCTGCTCGACCGCTCCGGCGAGGCCATCCCCGATCACCCGCTGCTGGACCTGCTGCGCGAGCCGGGGGCGGGCGGCCTGGGCGATCTGCTGCGGGCCACCGAGGCCGCCTACAACATCTGGGGCGCGGCCTACTGGCTCAAGACGATCGTGCCGGGGCGGGGGCGCACGCCGGGGCGGGTGATCCGCCTGCGCTGGCTGAACCCGCAGACCGTCGAGCCGGTCACCGATCCCGCCGCCGGGCTGACGGGCTACCGGCACACCGTCGGGGCGCAGACGCGCGTCTACGCGCCGCACGAGGTGATCGCCCTGCGCAACTTCGACCCGCTGGACGATCTGGGCGGCCTCAGCCCGCTGGCCGTGGCGCTCAGCGAGGTCAACGCCGAGCTGAACGCGGCCCGCTACGTGGCCGCCTTCTTCGCCAACGACGCCCGCCCCGCCGGCCTGCTGACCACCGACCAGGCCCTGCACGACTCCGAGGTTGAGCGCACGCGCGCCTGGTGGCAGCGGCTGTTCGGCGGGGCGGGGAACCGCTGGAAGACGGGCATCGTGGGCGGCGGGCTGCGCTGGCAGACCATCGCCTTCCCGCCCGCCGACCTGGCGCTGGCCGAGCTGCGGGCGGAGGATCGGCGGGCCATCTGCGCGGCTTTCGGCGTGCCCGCCGGGCTGGCCGGCGCGTGGGAGGCCACCACCTACGCCACCGCCCGCGAGCAGAAGGCCAGCTTCTACGAGGATACCATCCTGCCGCAGCTGGAGTACCTGGCCGAGGCGCTGACCGTCGGCCTGCTGCGCCCGCACTATCCCGACCTGGCGGCGCGCGGGGCGCGGCTGGCCTTCGACGCCGACCGCATCGCCGCGCTGCGCGAAACCGCCGGGGAGAAGGTCGCCCGGCTGACGGCGCTGTTCCAGGCGGGCGTGATCACCCGTGACGAGGTGCGGGCCGCGCTGGGCATGGAGCCGCTGCCCGTCAGGGCGGCGCCGCTGCCCGTCAGGGCGGCGCCGCCCCCGCC
>DAOTXW010000038.1:0-17634 GCA_034435035.1 Anaerolineae bacterium
CCGCGGGCCGGCGCGGGTGCCTGGCGACTCTGGCCGCCGGCGCGCCGGCGGGCCGGGCCGGGCCGGGCGCGGAGGCGCCGCCGCTGCAGTGCGTTAATCCCGTCTGTGGGAACGGAGCCTGTGAGTCGGGCGGGCCGTACTGCTCGAACGAAGACCCCCGCAGCTGCCCCCGCGACTGCGGCTCCGGCGGCGGCGGAGAGGGCGGCAGTGAGGGCGGCGGCGGCTGCAGCCCCGACAGCCCCTGCTGCGACAATGATGGGGTCTGCGAGCCGGAGATCGGCGAGAGTACCGTCACCTGCGGGGACTGCCCGTCCGTCTGCGGCGACCAGATCTGCGCGGCCTACGAGGTGGATACCTGCCCGCAGGACTGCCCCGTTGAGGTGACGTGCGGGGACGCTCTGTGCAGCGCGCTGGAGACCCCGGACAACTGCCCGCAGGACTGCGCCGGCGTCACCCGCGAGCCGACGCCGGCATCCGGCGGGCTGCCACCCCCGCCGCCCGCTGATCCCACCGTCGGCCAGCCCACCGACGAGCCGCCGGAGCAGCCCACCGACGAGCCCGCTGCCGGGCCAACGCCGACCGACGAGGCGATCGAGACGGCGCCGGGCGGCAGTGAGGGCGGGGAATCCACCCCGCCGCCTCCGCAGGATTCGCCGGGCGGCCCGCCGTGGCTGATCCTGCTGCTGATCGGCGGCGGTCTGCCGGGGATCATCGCGCTGATCCTGCTCCGCCGCTTCCCGGGCAGGGGCAGCGCGATACCCAACCCCGGCCCGCCGGACTCGCCGTTCCTACCCAGCCCCGGCCCGCCGGATTCGCCGTTCGTGCCCAACCCCGGCCCGCCGGAATCGCCGCTGAACAATGTGCCGGGCGGCGCAGATGGGCTGTAGAATGCCCGCGGCTGACCTTCCGTCGGCCCAACTGCGCTAGCGCCCGGCGGCGAACGGCGGCCCGGGGTCGAGGTCCACGACCGGGCGCGGCGGATCGATCAGCGAGCCTTCGCGCCGGCACGTCCACGGCCGGTCGGCCAGCAGACCGGCCACCGTGTCCCCGTCGCTGAGCTGGCCGCCGTCGAACAGGGCGCGGGCGTTTTCCAGCAGCAGACCGCTGACCTGGCCGGGGTTCAGGGCGCGGAAGTGGCACTGCGCGTCGGGCAGCCCGAAGGCAGCCATGCCCAGCGTGTCCATCACCAGCTCATCAGGCGCGCCGCCGGCGACGCGGAAGGCCCGCACGCTCACCGCCGCGAACAGCGGATCGGGATCGGGGCCCTGCCGCGAGCGCCGGTACGCCTCCGGGCTGACCAGCCGCTCGCTGGCCCGCCAGTACAGGGCGCGGCAGGGCGCGGCCTCCAGCACGGCGTCCAGGGCGGCCTGGAACAGCGCCAGCCGCTCGCGGTAGGGCAGGCTGGCGGCGTTGAAGTCGGTCACGGTCAGCATGGCGCGGCAGCTTTCCAGCGCGGCCTGCGCCTCCGGCCAGTCGGTGGACTGGGGCAGGGCGCTGCCCAGCAGGGTGGCCGGCGGCGGCTGATCATGGCCGGGCAGGGCCACCAGGATCGACGCGGGGGCGGCGGCGCCGCGCACGTCGGCGCTCATGTGATCCAGACAGGCGAACTGGAGCAGGCTGTGCTGCCGCTCGCCCAGCGCCTCGACCGTGCCGCAGCCCGCGCGGAGATGGCGGGCCAGTGTCTCCGGGTTGATCGCCGGCGGCTTTTCGACCGGCAGGTGCGCCAGCATGACCGCGCGCGCGGCCCGCAGGTAGCTCTGCACATCCTGACTCATGGATTCTTCTCGCTTTCGGGGCGCGGGCGGACCTGGCCCATCGCGCTGACATCATACCCGTCCAGAGCGCTCACCGCGGCGCGGAAGGCGTCGTCGTTCAGCAGCGCCAGCAGGGGCGCCAGCAGCGGGCTGTCGTAGTGTTCCGCGGGGATGACCAGATCGTAGCGTTCCCAGCCCACCGGCACAAAATCCAGCCCCAGAGCGCGGGCCGCCGCCCGGACTCCCAGCCCGCAGTCGGCGGCGCCGCTGGCCACGTCCGCTGCGACGGCCAGATGCGTGTACTGCTCGCGGTCGTAGCCCTGCACCTGCCCCGGCTCGATGCCGGCGCGGCTGATCTCATAGTCCAGCAGCAGGCGCGTGCCGGCGCCGCGCTGGCGGTTGACGAATCGGATGCCCGGCCGGGCCAGGTCCGGGATGCCGCCGAGGCCGCGCGGATTGCCGGGCGGGACGATCAGCCCCTGCTCGCGCCCGACCAGCGTCATCAGGACCACCTCGCGGCCCGGCAGGTACTGGTCGATATACTTCCAGTTGTACTCCCCGGTTTCCGGGTCGAGCAGGTGGCAGCCGGCCAGATGCGCCTCGCCGCGGCGCAGGGCTACCAGCCCGCCGAGGCTGCCGACGTTGGCCGAGGACAGCCGGGACCCCGGCGCGCGCTCGGCCAGGAACTGCGCCAGCAGGTCCAGCGTCATATCGTGCGAGCCGATGGCGACGAGGGTGCGGGCGATCTCGGCGGGGGCGCGGTACAGATGCACGGTGACCGCCGCGCCCGCGTCCAGCCCTTCGGAGAAACGCGGGATGCGGATCAGCCCGTCGGCGCGCACCAGCGACGAGATCACGCCGGCGCCGCGGGCCAGCGGAGTGGCGATGACGCGCTCGCCGACCTGCCCGACGGTGACGCGCACGAAGTCGTCATCGCCGGTGGGCGAAAGCAGCTTGCGGCTCAGGGTGGCCTGGAGGGTGGGGCGCTCGAGGGGGGGGCGGCCCAGCCAGCGGGCGATCAGCGGCTCGATGAAGATCTCGCCGGTCAGCGCGGCGGAAACGGGGTAGCCGGGCACGCCGATGACGGGGGTGGGGGAGACGACCTCGCCCCCCGCTCCCCTCCCCACCATCCCGAAGATCACCGGGTGGCCGGGCCGCACGGCCACCCCGTGCACCAGCACCTCGCCCAGGTCGGCGATGACCGCCGCCGTGTAGTCCTCCGTGCCCGCGCTGGAGCCGGCGTTGACCAGCACCAGATCGTGATCGCGGGCGGCCTCCAGCACTGCCGCGCGGATCGAGTCGGAGTCGTCCTGCACGATCGGCCAGCGGGTGGCCTGCGCCCCCCAGCTCTCGATCTGTGCGGCCAGCACCAGGCTGTTGAACTCGATGATCTGGCCCGGCCCCGGCCCGGCGCCCGCTGCGGCCTCCGCGCTGATCAGCTCGCTGCCGGTGGGGATCACCGCCACCCGCGGGCGCCGGCGCACCGATACCACCGGGTGGCCGCTGCCCGCCAGCGCGCCCAGATCGACCGGGCGCAGCAGATGATTGGCCGGCAGCACCAGCTCGGTGGCGATCATGTCCTCGCCCATCGGGCGAACGTGCTGCCAGGGGGCCGCCGCGGCCCGGATGATCAGCTCACCGGGCTGCTGGCCCGGCTGGACCTGCTCGATCATGATGACCGCGTCCGCCCAGCCGGGCAGGGGGTGACCCGTGTTGACTGCGCAGGCTGGCCGGCTGATGCGCTCCAGATCGGCCTCGTCGTCCACCCGCGACAGGGTGACCGGGCTGGTTTCCGACGCGCCGATCGTGTCGGCGGCGCGCACGGCGTAGCCATCCATGGCGCTGGCATGGTAGTGCGGCGCGCTGATCGCCGCCCACACCGGCCCGGCGGTGACGCGGCCTGCCGCCTCCGCCAGCGGGACTTCTTCGCCGGGCAGCGGGCCGGCCAGCCCGGCAGCCTGCAGAGCGGCTTCCAGCCGGGCGATGGCTTCATCCATCGGGAGGTCTTCGAGGTAAACGGTGCGCTTGGGCATGGCGGGCTCACCCGGAGGATCGAACGCTGCCCGGATTATAAACGCGCCGCCGCGGCAGCGCACGGGGCGAGCTGGCTCAGGCGATGCGGGATGCCAGGCCCATGACCCCCATCAACCGCTTCAGCGTGTCCCGGGTGGTGAACGCCAGCAGGGCGATCCCCGGCCCAAAGCCGCCCCCCAGGCAGGCGCGGATCGAGGGCGGGCGCAGATGGCGGGTCAGCCGGGCCGCGAGGGGGTTCACGGGGATCGCGTCTCCTGCCGGGTCACCAGCGCCGCCAGCCCGGCGGCGGCGGCGAAGGGCAGCGCCAGCAGGATCGCGCCGGGCAGGACGAACGAGGGCTGGCCCGGCGTGTGCAGCACCGGCATCGCCGTGAGCACCGCCAGCGCGTACAGCAGGCTCAGGCCGATCAGCGCCGCGGCGGCGCGGGCGGGGGCGCGCTCCGGCTCGCGGACGCCCCGGCCGATGGCTGCGCCCAGCACAGCTGCCAGCAGGCTGGCGCCGGGCAGGTTGAACAGCGGCCAGGTGTACACGACCATCACCCGGAGATGATCGGCATGGGTGGGCTGCGGGCCGCCGTCCGAGTTGTACATCAGCAGCGGCAGCAGATCCAGCCACATCACGATCACCGCCGGGGTGAGGATCAGCGCCGCCAGCAGCAGCACGCGGCTGCGGGCGAGTGTCTGCCGGACGGCGGGCCACAGGCCGGGAGCCCGGGCCGCGGCCTGCGCGGCGGCTACGGTCACGATCAGCGGCGTCAGACAGGCCAGGCCGTAGGCCAGGGCCGCGGCGGGGGCCTGCAGCATCTCGATCAGGGCGGCGGCCAGCCCCGCCGCTGCCGCCACCGCCAGCGGGATGACGACCGCGGGCCAGCGCGGCGATGCAGGGATCGTGTTCATGTGTCGGGGTCCTCCTCGGCGGCGGCTTGCTGATCCAGCCCCTGCAGAAAGGCGCGCAGCGTGCCCAGGTAGCGGCCCAGGTCCGGCTCCCACAGCGCATGGCCGGAGCCGGGGAACACCAGCGCCATCGCCTGATCCAGCGAAGCCATATACTGCTCGACATGCTCCGGCGTGAGCAGCGCCCCCGGTTGATCGCCCCGCAGCAGCAGGACCGGGCACGTGATCGCGCCCAGATCGCCCCACAGCGGCAGCTCGCCCGATTCGCGCTGCAGGGCGCTGAGCACATGCGGGAGGGCTCTGCCGGAAGCGCCCTGGCGGGCCGCCCAGCCGGCATCGAACGCCGGGTAGCGGGCCGGGTAGTCGCCGACGATCAGGCCGGCCAGCCGGCCCGGATGCAGGATCGCGTAGCCGAGGGCATAGGCGGCGCCCAGCGAGTAACCCATCAGGCAGAAGTCCTCGACGCCTGAGGAGTCGATCACCGCCTCGATATCCCGCACGTGATCGACGAAGCCGTAGCCGTGCGGCGGGGCGTCGCTCTGGCCGCGCCCGCGCAGGCTGAGGGCCAGACAGCGCCGCGGGGCCAGCGCCTCGGTCTCCGTGCGATAGTCCTCTGCTGTGCCCAGCGCGCCGGGGACGAAGACGATCGGGGTCAGCGCGGGGTCGCCGCCCTCCGGCTGGCTGTCGAGGTAGTGCAGACGTATGCCCTGAGTGATCGCCCAGCGATCGATCATCGCGGCTCCTGTAGCCAGGCTGGCCGGCGCGGATGGGTGATCCTTATTGTAATACAGACTGCGCTAGCGGGGTGTGTTGCTCAGCCCGTAGTCGGTGCCCAGGAAGCGGATCGCCTGCACCTGCCCGATACCGTGCAGGGTGAGCGTCTCCAGCACGCGGAAGTCGCGGCTCAGGCGGTAGACCCAGCCGGGATGCGGGCGCTCGCGGTCGCGGCGGTCGGGCACCCAGCGGGAGCGCCCCAGCAGAATGGTGTCATCATTCACCGCCAGCCCGCGCAGATAGCGGTCGAGCGTCAGCACCGGGCGGTTGCCGCGGCGCAGCTCCCCTTCCATCGAGTTGCAGGTCAGCAGGTCGCCGTCGTGCGCCAGCACGTCGTGGGCGCAGTTGCCGATGTCCTCGATGATCTCCTGCACGGCCAGCGTGTCCGGATCGCACACCAGCAGCTGGCTGCGCCGCCCGCTGAGATAGGTGATGTTCATCGCCACCACGTACAGCCGGCCATCGCGACCAAAGACCGAGTTCAGATGCCCATAGTTGGGAGAGGCGCGCCCATCGACGGCCTCGCCAATGGGATAATGGGTGCTGATCAGCCGCCCATCGGGGTCGAACTGATGAACGAGGTTCAGGTTAGCGACCGTCACATACAGCCGGTCACCCACGAAATCGATCTGGTGGATGCCCTGGAGCCGGTCGCGGTAGAGCAGTTCCCAGGCGTGGATGCGGCCATCCTCGTCCAGCCGGAAGCGGAACAGCCGCCCGGCGATGCTGCCCAGCCGCTGGCCGACATACCACCAGCCGTCCCGGCGCGTCAGCCCATAGAAGTTGCCGCGCACCAGCCGCCGCAGCCGCCCATCCGCCAGCAGATACAACCCCTGCCCGCCGCCGATCAGAGCCGGCGGGATCGGCGGCAGCCCTGCCTCGTGGCGGGCGATCTCCAGCCGGGCGGATGCGGGCCGGCCCTGCCAGTGGCGCGGGCGCACCTCCATGCGGTGGAACTGCGGCAGTTCGCCGAAGACTGACCGGTAGACCCGGCTGTAGGCATGAAACAGGTCATGCCGGAGGAAACGGCCCAGCCGCTGGCGCAGGCTCAGCGGCAGGAGGGCGTGCAGCAGGCGGCGCAGGGTGCGCTGGATCATGGGCCTGGATTCCTGATCGGGTAACGGGCGGAGGATAACCCGCCCCGGAAGCGTCTGTCAAGATCGCCGGTACCCTTCCTCGCCCCCCAGCGCGTATAATCGGCCCCATGCGCCGGCTGATCGATCCCCTCACCTTCCGGCTGCGCAAGCGGCGGGCTAATGCCCTGCGCCGGGACATCCGGCAGCGGACGGTCACCGCCCGCCAGCTTGCCGAACGCGGCGCCCCGGGCGTCCGGCTGTGGCCGTTCGGCGCGGCGGAGGTCGTCGAGGCTGCCGCCCCGGCGGGCCTGCCGCCCGAAGTCCCGCCTTTTCTGGCCCGGCACCTGGGGCGGCATACGCTCCCGGAGCCGTATGTTGCGGAGGTCGCGGGGGTGCGGCTGGCGCGGCTGCGCGGCGGCGGCGGCGGTGATACCGTCTTCACCTTTGGGCTGACCGCACAGGGGGCTGTGCTCTGGGAGACGATCACCCGCCACGAGCCGGACTACTACCTCAGCATCCTGCCGCGCCTGTCCGATGATCGGATCGCGCTGCTGGGCCGGGAGGGATTGAGCCGGCCCGCTGAGGCCGTCTTTGCGACAGCCTGCCTGCTGCCCGGCGATCTGCACATCAACTATGCCCACTGGACGCTGGAGGTGCTGACCCGGCTGGAGGGCGTCGAGCGCTACCAGCAGATCACCGGCCAGCCCGTCCTCCTGCTGATCGGCGCCGACGCGCCGCCGTGGGTCGAGCGCACGCTGGCCGACCTCGGCTACGGCCCCGACCGCTGGCAGCGCGTGGGTGAGGGCATATTCAGGGTCGAGCGGCTGGTGCTGCCGTCGTGGCGTTCGCTGGATTTCTTCATCGCGCCCGCAGCGCTGAGCTGGCTGCGCGAGCGCCTGGCCGGGCCGGCGGCGGCCTCGGATGCGCCCAGCCCTTCCCGTCTGTACCTCTCGCGGGGGAGCTTCCGTCGCCCGGTGACCAATGAGGAGGCCGTGGTGACGTTCCTGGCCGACCGCGGCTTCCTGATCGTCCGGCCCGAGCAGTACAGCCTGGCGGGGCAGGCCCGGCTGCTTTCCCGCGCGGAGTGGGTGGTCGCGCCGCAGGGGGCGGCTCTGGCCAACCTGGTTTTCACGCCGCCCGGCTGTCGCATCATCGACTGCACCGGCTCGCTGCAGACCCATGCCTACTACGGCTATGCGGCCTCGCTGGGCCGCGACTACCGCTACCTGCTGTGCCCCTACGAGGGCAAGGCCATGAGCATCCCGGTCGATCAGCTGGCCCGGCTGCTGGCCGATGGCTAACCGCCGGAGCGGGCCGATCCCGCCGGGGCGGGGCGAGGGATCGCCTCCAGCCGCTCCAGCGAGCGATCCCGCCACGCCGCGAGGTCGCGGGCGGTCCGGGTGATGCCCGGGGCCAGCGCGGCGACCAGCCGCCCGCGCAGCCCGGCCGAGTCCGCCTGCAGCAGGCCGGGGCGCACCATCTCGCCGATGGGCGCGGCGGCCAGGTGGAAGCCCCAGCGCGTGTTCAGGAACCCGATCAGCGCATCGCCGTGCGCCACCACGTCGTCGATGTGCAGGATCAGCGCATCATCGGGGTGAGCGTCGGCGAAGGCCAGGATGTCGCGGTTGTGGCGATCCCAGGAAAGGGCGCTCTGGCGCAGCGCCGGCAGGTTCAGCCAGGTGAAGGCCAGACTCCGCCGCCAGCGCCCGATCCAGCGCCAGCCCGCCGCCCGGTGGTGGAAGCGCTTCAGGTCGCGCCGGCGCAGCGAATCGACCACCTCCGCGGCGCCCCGGTAGACGGCCAGCACCTTCATCTGCGGGATCAATTCGCGCCAGAAGCCCAGGAACAGACAGGTGCGCGGCTCCTTCCAGCCCCACTGCGTCCGGCCAGCGCGGGCGGCGATCAGGGCGCGGGCGGCTTCTCGATCCGCCTCGCCGATGGCAGCTTGCTGGCCGGGCGTGACGCGGTAGGTCAGCCCGCTGGCGTTCAGGATGCGGCGGTGCAGATCGAGGAAGTCCGCATCCTCGAAGTGGCCCAGCGGGTTGTCGATCTCGCTCCGCGTCAGCCGTGCGCCTACGTCCAGGCCGCAGCGGGCCAGCCAGCCGGCGGTCAGCGAGGTGCCGGAGCGGTGCATCCCGGCGATGACCAGCACCCGGGGAGCGTCAGGGGCCGGCGTCATTCGGTCAGCTTCTCCTGCCGCAGCAGGTCAAGCGTCTCGACGGCGTGGCGCAGGTGGGGGATCACGATGCTGCCGCCCACTACCAGCGCCACATTCATGGCCTCCACCAGTTCGGCATCGCTGCAGCCGGCCTCGACGCACTGGATGACGTGGTAGTCGATGCAGTCGTTGCAGCGCAGCACCATCGAGGCCACCAGCCCCATCATCTCCAGCGTGCGGGCATCCAGCGCCCCATCGCCGCGGTAGGCGGCGGTATCCAGGTTGAAGAAGCGTTTGATGCCCTGATGGTCGAGCGACAGGATGCGCTCGTTCATCTTCGTGCGGTAGGCGCGGAAATCATCGAGTCGATCGGGCATAGCGGCTCCTGTGAAGCAGGGGGTGTACGCGCCGCCGATCATACTGGCAGATCGGCGATCGGCCAAGCGATCGCGCCGGCAGGGAGGCTCCCCGCGGGTGAAACCCGCCGCCGCTGCCTGCGTACAGGGTTGGCAGCACAGGCGCTTCTGCCCGCCATCTATGCGATCCACTCACCCTTCCTGAGGACCCGTCCATGGACATCATCCTGATCGCCGCCTCATGGCTCCACCTGCTGGCCACCGTCACCCTGATCGGCCTGTATCTGGTGATGGCCTTCGCCGTCACGCCGGCCGCCATCGCCGCCCCGGCGCATGCCGGGCTGGTGCTGGAGGCTTACCGCCGCGCCAAAGCGCCCGCGCTGATCGGCTGGCTGCTGTTCATCGTTTCGGGCGTCACGCTGACTCTGATCGATCCGCAGTACGCCGGGCTGGGCCGCTTCGACAGCCCGTGGGCGATCCTGATGCTGGTCAAGCACCTGCTGGTGCTGGTCATGATCCTGCTGAGCGGGATGATCACTCTGTGCCCGGTGATCGGGCTGCGGCGTCCGCTGGAGTCGGCGGTGGCGGGGCAGGCCGAGGTTCAGGCGCTGGCTGTCCTGCGGCGGATCAACGGGCGCGAGCGCATCACGGCGCTGCTGGGCATCGTCATCCTGCTGCTGACCGCCAGCGCGGAAGTGGTGTAGCGGCCGGCGCTACCCCTCCGGCCCGGGGGGCGGCTGCACCCGGATCCCCGGCGGCGGCCCCATCGGCGGGCGCGGCGGGCCGGGCGGTCCCATCTGGATGGAGTACAGCTCCGCGCCCTCCGGCATCAGTTCGGAGCGGATTTCGTGCACCAGCCCGTACTCGACGGCCTGCTCCGGGAACAGGGTGGTGCGGTTGAGCATGTCTTCCAGCACCTCGTCGCGGTCGCGGCCCACCGTGTCGGCGATCACGCGGGCGATGTTGCCCATATCGATCTGCAGGCCCTTGAGCTTCTCCTCCAGCTGCTTTTCCTCCAGCTGGACGGGCCGCGAGAAGTTGACCGTGGCCCCGTGCAGCAGGAAGCGGGCGTGCGGCACGCACAGCCGCAGCGATCCGGCGCAGTACAGCACCACACCCATCGAGTCGGCGCTGCCGAAGTTGTGGGTGGTGACCTCCAGCGGGATGCCGCGCAGGAAGTTGTAGGCCGACAGCCCCTGGAAGACATCCCCGCCGGTGCAGGAAATGAGCAGGGTCAGGCGGCGGTAGCCGGCTTTGAGCCGCCCCTCGACGATCTGCATGAGCGCCCCGACCGATTCGGGGGTGACGGGGGCGAAGAACTTGATGGTGAAATCGGTCTGGCCGGGCATGGAGATTCTCCTTTGCCTGCCTCCCGCGCCGCCGCGCCGCCCGGACGCGTCCTCCCGGCGGCGGGGGCATGAGCGCAGTCAGCGGCGGGGTTGGCCCCGGCGGGAGGGCAGCAGCCCCAGGAGGGTGAGGGCCCACGGGTAAACGACGGCGCCGATCAGCGTGATGATCATCAGCGGCCAGATATCCGGCCCCAGGCGGGAGAAGCGGGCGCCCAGCGCCGGCCCGGCCAGGGCCAGCAGCACCAGCAGCGGAAAGACCGTCAGCACGGCCAGCGTCACCAGGCCCAGCAGCACGCCCAGCGCCGGGCTGGCCCAGCGGCGCAGGCTGTCGGCGCTGAGGGCGGCAGCAGCGAAGCTGGTGGCCCACAGCGCCAGCCCCAGACAGAAGAAGAACAGCAGCGGCAGGATCAGGTCGGCGGGGACCAGCGGCGTCGGGTCGTAGGCCGCGCTGGCATCGACCACGCTCCGGCCTACCGCGCCGGCGAACGTGGGCACCAGCCCGAAGCCCAGCGCCAGCGGGACGCGCAGCCGGTGCAGCGCAGCCAGCGCCACGCCCTGATGCGCCACCTCGCTGGCCGGGTCGGGCTGGCGGCGCGGCGCGTCCTCCCGGCGGCGGCGCTCGGCGGCGGCCAGCGCCACCGTGGTGATCACCGTCGCCAGCGGCAGCAGCCCCAGGGCGATCAGGCTCAGGGGGGCCGCGACTGCCTGCACGTGCAGCGCCGGGATCGTGCCCGGCCCGAAGATGCCGGAGCGGGCGAAGACGATCCAGCCCCAGGCCGCGTTGATGACGAACAGCGCCGCCCCCAGCCCGACGCAGGCTTCCAGCGAGGGGGGCGTCTGCAGGTTGGTCAGCCTCAGGAAGATCGGCGTGGCCTGCGGGTCAATGCGCGACTGAATCCAGCGGATGATCATCGCAGCGTACCTCCCGACCGGTGATTCTGCAGGGCGCGCTGTGCCTCATCGGTGTTGATCTGCGCCAGTGCCCAGGCGGCGGCATCGCTGACGGTGCCGGCGCGGCCCTCGCCCACGTCCAGCGGGCGGGGCAGCGGATCGTGGTCGTGCAGGCGGACGATCAGCGCGGGCACGGCCCGCTCGGCGCCGATCTGCCCCAGCGACCGGGCGGCCAGCGCTCGCACATCCCGATCGTCGTCGGCCAGGGCGGCGGTCAGGGCCGGGACGGCTCCGGGATCGGTGAGCGTCCCCAGCACCAGCGCCGCCATGCGCCGCGTGCCGGTGCTGCCCCGATCCTCCAGCATCTCCACCAGCGCCGCGACGGCCTGCTCGGCGGCGGGGCCGGCCTGCCCCCCGATGTGCCCCAGGGCGCGGACAGCCAGACTGGAGACGAACAGGTACTCCTGCGCATCGCGGCTGCGGGCCAGCGTGACCAGCAGCCGCACGGCCCGCGCATCGCCCAGATCGCCCAGCAGGCGGATGACGCTCAGGCGGGCGCGGCCCCGGGTGCCGGGGAAGGCCGCGACCAGGTCCGGCACCGCTGCACGGCCCAGCGCCAGCAGGCCGGCGTAGGCTTCCCGGTGTTTACCATCTTCTGCGCTGTGCAGCGCCTCCAGCAGGGAGGCAAATAATCCGTTGGCTTCGGCCATACTCTCTCCTCGGGCAGGGTGTGGATGCCCCGCCTGCCCCGGGTCATCTCCCGGGGCTGCCCCCTCATGCCCCCGGGGACAACTGCGCCGCGATCCGGGCTTCCAGGGCCTGCTGGGCCAGCGTCTCGGCGCCGGATCCGGCGTTCCACACGGCGGCGCGAGCCTGTTCCAGCGGCAGCCCCAGCGCGGCCAGGACGACGGTCGCCAGCATCCCTGTGCGCCCGATGCCCGCCATGCAGTGGATCAGGATGGATTCCCCGTCACGCAGCCAGCCGGCGATGTCGCGGGCCAGGTCCAGGAACGCCTCAGGGTCGTCCGGCACGCCCAGATCGGGGATGCCCAGCAGGCGCGGCTCCCAGGGCAGCGTCCCGGCCTGGAGCGCCCCGGCGTAATCCGGAGCGCGCAGGCGCACTTCTGCGAGGGGCGCCAGGCAAACCACGCGGTCGATGCCCGCGTCCTGCACCACCCGCTGATCGGCGGCGAAGTCATCCAGCCCCGGCATGGGGGAGGCGAACAGCCTGCCCGGCACACCCGGCGGCAAATGGAACTGCCGCAGCGCGAACTCAAACACTGCCCGGCCTCCCCGCGGCTGGCGCCTGATGGCTCCCGACAGACATCCACGCTTCAGGGTGTATTGTACTGCAAAGTGGGTGGGTTAGCCGCTTGATCCTTTAACGAACCCTTAAACATGACTTTACCTGCGCTTACCACTGCCGCGGACAATCACAGTAGGAGGTCGCTATGCGGGCAGTTGGCTGGAGGAGCCAGGTGCAAGACGTGACTGGGGATATGGGCGCCTATCGCGTGATCATGCGTCTGGGCAGCGATGCCGAGGCGCAGACTTACTTGGCGATCCATACGCTGAGCGGCTCACCCGTTGCGCTCACGGTACTGCCGGCTGGCTGGTTTCAGGATACCCACGGCGCCCGGATGTGGCAGGAAGTGATGGCCAGGGCGGCTGAGATAACCCACCCGGCGATTGCGATGGTGCTGGACTGGGGCATACAGGATGGGCAGCCGTATCTGGTGCGCCGCTACTATCCCGGCGGGACGCTGGGTCAGCAGATGCGTCTGGCCGGGCCGCTGCCGCCGGAGGAGGTGGTGGCGAGGCTGGCTGATATCGCCCCGGCGCTGGATCACATCTACGCCAATGGGCTGGTGCATCACGGCCTGCGGCCAAGGGCCCTGCTGCGCGACGAATCCGACCGGCTGGTAGTGGGAGACTTCGGCCTGGCGGAAGTGCGCTACCATTTGCAGGGGCCTGGGCCGGGCATGCTGCCTTACGTCGCCCCGGAGGTGTTCCTGTCGGCGCCGAGCACCCCGGCTACCGATATCTACGCACTGGGCGTGACTCTGTACCAGATGCTGACCGGCCGCCTGCCGTTCGAGGGGGTGACGGATACGCAGATCTCCCGCGCGCACCTGAACACGCGGCTGGAACATGTGGAGGACCTGTCCCCGGCGGTGGTGAGCGTGCTGCGCACCGCCATGTCCAAACTGCCCACTGCCCGCTACCAGAGCGCCGGCGAGCTTCTGGCCGCGCTGGGCAGCGCTGTGCTGGGGGGCAACTGGGAGCAGGCGCGGTCCATGGAACTGGCCCGCCGCCCGGATCTGGCGGCGCCGGTCGTCCGCCGTCAGCCTGCGCAGGTGAAGGCAGGCCGCGACAGCCTCAGCCGTCTGTATGTTGAGGCGCTGACGACCGAGCATGAGAACCCGCTGGAGGCTGTCCGCCTGTACCGGCGGATCATCGAGTTCTGGCCGCACTTCGCGCAGGGCGAGGTCACCGAGCGCCTGCATCGGCTGGAGCAGGACCTGGGGGTTCGCCGTATTCCCGCCCTGCTGAGCGAGGCCCGCGAGCGGCTGTCCGCTCAGGAGTGGGAAGCGGCGGAGGCGCTCAGCCGGCATGTGCTATCCTACGATCCGCTGCATGAGGAGGCGCAGGCGATCTACGCGGCGGCGGTGGCTGAGGCATCGCACCGAACGCACTATCGCTCAGCTTCAGCGGCCGCGCAGATGGGCCAGTGGATGATGGCCTCGCGCCTGCTGGGCGAGCTGGATGCAGCGGGTGGCCGCCATCTGCCCGACTCAGCCGGGCTGCTGGTCATCCGCGAAGAAAACCTCCCCTACCTCCGCGAGGTGGCCGCCGTGCAAACCCACGCCGAGCAGGTGCTGTGCCTGGCCTGCTCACCCGATGGCGCGAGCGTGGTGACCGGTTCAACGGACCGGCAGGCGCGCCTGTGGCGCCTGCCCGATCTGCACCCCGGTCTTCGCATCAGCGACCATGCCAACTGGGTGTGCCAGGCGCAGTATTCACCGGATGGCAGCCTGCTGTATACGGCAACCTGGGATGGCGATGTCAAGATCTGGTCTCTGCCCAGCGGCAAATACATGGGCGTGATCGCCGGGCAGGCCATCCAGGTGCGGGCGATGGCCATCTCGCCGCAGGCCGGGTCGCTGCTGGCGACCGCATCCGGCTATTTTCTAACGCTGTGGCAGATGCCGCAGGGTAAGCGACAGATCGTGCTGCGCGAGTCAGATCGGCACCCCGTCACCGCGGTCGGTTTCTCGCCCGATGGTCGCTGGCTGCTGAGCGGGGCCCACAACGGCTATTTACGGGTGCGCTCCGCCGAGAGCCTGCACGACAGTCCGCGCGTGAGCGCCCGGCCGGCCGCCAATCCCGTCTATGCGCTGACCTGCTCGCCCGACCAGCAGCGGATCGTCATGGCCTACCGGGACGGACGCTGCTTCATCGTGGATTTCGCCAGCGGGGCGCTGGTGGCCGAGCTGGCCGGGCATCGCGGCGCGGCGACGACGGTGGCGTTCGCGCCGACTGGCGCGGTGCTTGCCACGGGGGGACGCGACCGCTGTATCCGGCTGTGGCGGGCCAGCGATGGCGCACTGATCCGCCAGATCGACGGGCACGCCGGGCCGATCTGCGGGCTGGGGTTTTCGCCCGATGGCCGCTACCTGATCTCGTCCGATCTGCGCGGCCATCTCAAGGTGTGGGGTCTGGCCCGCTTCTCCTGACGATTCAGCCCGCCAGGATGGCATCGATCTCCGCCAGCGTCCCGGCGTCCAGCGTCACTTCGGCGGCCCGCAGATTGTCCTGCACCTGCGCGGCGGTGGTGACCCCGGTGATCACACTGCTGATGCCGGGGTCGCGCAGCGCCCAGGCCAGCGCCAGCTGCGCCCGGCTGATCCCCAGCCCGTCGGCCAGCGGCCGCAGCGCCCGCACCCGGCGGGCATTGTCTTCGTTCAGGAAGCGTCCGGTTGCCCACGGCTCTCTGTCAAAGCGCGACCCGGTCGGGATGCCCTCGTCGTACTTGCCGGTCAGCATGCCCATCGCCAGCGGGCTGTAAACCGTCAGGCCGATGCCATGCGCGGCGGCGGCGGGCAGGATCTCGTGTTCCACCGGCTCACGGTGCAGCATCGAATACTGAGGCTGCTCGGCCTGCGGGGGGTGCAGGCCGTAGCGGTCGCACAGCCTGACGGTCTCCTCCAGCAGGGCGGCGCTCCAGGTGGAGGTTCCCCAGTACAGCACCTTGCCGGCGTGGATCAGATCGTCCATCGCGCGGGCAGTCTCCAGCAGCGGCGTGTCGGGGTCGGGCCGGTGGCAGAAGTAGATATCCAGGTAATCCGTCCCCAGATTGCGCAGGCTGCGGTCGATGCTCTCCATGATGTGCTTGCGCGACAGGCCGCGGTCGTTGGGGTCGTCGCTCATCGGGATGCACACCTTGCTGGAGATCACCAGCGCAGGGCGCGGATAGTCCCGCAGCAGGCGGCCCATCCAGCGTTCAGCCTCGCCCTGGCCGTAGACATCGGCCAGATCATAGAAGTTGATCCCGCCTTCATAGGCCGTCCGGATCGCGCGGCGTGCCTCCTCCTGCGGGATCTTGGCCTCGAAGTTGATCCAGCCCCCCAGTGCCAGCACGCTGATCTTCATGCCGGCGGCTCCCAGCCGACGATACTGCATCGGTGCCGATCCTTTCTCCAGTGGTGTGATGACAGGTGACGGGGATTGTAGCGCACCGGCTGGCAGTTTGTCGGCGGGCGGGGCGCCCTGTATACTACCCTCCGGACAGCGGCGGGCTGTCGCTGAGCATCCGGTGAATGCGGCCATGACCACTGCTTCGAACCCGGCTACCCTCAATACGCTGCGCCAGAGCGTCCGCGACCTGCTCAATGAGTTCGACGCGGCGGACGGCCTGGCGGCCTACTATGCCCTGCACCACGACCCGGCCCGCACGGCGCTGTTCATCCACCGCGACTCCTCGGGGCAGATCGGCGGCTTTCTGGCTCGCTGCCAGACCGGCTTCGATCTGTTCCGCCCGCTGGTGACGCTGCGCGTGCGCGGGGAGGGAGCCATCGCCCCGCTGCTGGAGGAAGGGCTGCTGGCGGGACGCCCCTATCTGCTGGTGCTGCCGTCCTCGCTGGCCGAGCGCGTCCTGCCGGGGCTGGCTGTGGGCGAAGTCACGCGCAGCCGCATCTACCGCCTCGATCCGCGCCGTCACCGGCCCGAAGTGAACGTGATGGTGACGATCCGCCCCGACCGCGACGGCAACCCGCGGGCAGAGGTGCGCAGCGGCGGCGAGGTGGTGGCTGCGGCGGGCGTCAACTGGCGCTCGCCGATCTTCGCCGAGCTGTACGTCACAGTCGCGCCGGAACAGCGCGAGCGCGGCTGGGGCCGGGCGGTGGTGAATGCCGTAGTGGCCGAGCTGCTCAGGAGCCGCATCACTCCGCTGTACAGCGCCGCCGAGGACAACGATGCCTCGCAGGCGCTGGCCGAAAGCGCCGGCTTTGTGGATACCGGCGCCCGCGAGGTAGTGGCGCAGGTCTCACGGAGCTGAAACGCTGCCCCGCCGGCCACCTGGCCGGAAATACCACGAGCCGGGGGCATGCCCTCCGGCTCGCGGCGCTTCTGCGGAGTTCAAGACAGCGCTACGGGTTGGCCTGGTTCCCCTGACCATTCCCCTGGCCACCCATCATGCCGCCGGGGCCACCGGGGCCGCCGGGGCCGCGCCCGGGGTGCGGGCCGAAGCCGGGGCCCATCAGGCCGCCGGGGCCAAAGCCCTGCTCGGCGCGCTCGCGCATCCGCTCCAGCATGGCGTCGGCCTGCTCCTGCGTGATCTTGCCGTCGGCGACGGCCTGCGCCAGCACGGTCTCATGCGCGGACAGCCACGCGGCGGTGTAGTCCTCCTCTGTGACGCCCAGCGCCTCCAGGAAGGCCGTCTGCAGCTGCTCGCGGTACTCAGCCATCACGCCGGGGCCGGGGCCGCCCATCCCACCGGGGCCGAAGCCGTTCTCCAGACGCTCCTGCATGTGGGCCAGGATCGCGTCGGCCTGCTCCTGCGTGATCTTGCCGTCGGCGACGGCCTGCGCCAGCACCGTCTGGTGAGCGGACAGCCAGGCTGCCTTGAAGGCATCCTCGTCGAGGCCCTGATCCTGTGCGATCTGGAAGGGCGTCTTGCCCTCATCCAGCGCCGCCTGGAACGCCTCCGGGGTCATGCCCAGCGCCCCGGCCAGCGCGGCATGCAGCGCCTCGCGGTATTCGGCCATCCAGCCGCCGCCGGGGCCACCGGGGCCGCCCGGGCCGCCGGGGCCAAAGCCCTGCTCGGCGCGCTCGCGCATCCGCTCCAGCA
>DAOTXW010000039.1:0-33438 GCA_034435035.1 Anaerolineae bacterium
GCCGCCAGGGCCACCAGCATCAGCCCGCTGAGCGCCAGCCGCAGCCCCCGGCGGCGCGGCGGGCGGCTCCCGGCGTGACGTCCCGGCCCGCGGCGCGCCAGGAAGCGAGCGCCGGCCAGCCACAGCCACGTCAGTGCCGTGACGCCGATCCACCAGGCAGCCGTGGCGGGCAGGATGCCCAGCAGCGGCAGCAGCGGCCCCTGGTAGGCGAGCGGCAGCGACAGCGGCGCGAAGAAGCCGACCGGCACGCAGTAGAAGCCGATCTGCATCCCCAGCGCGAACAGCCCCGCCGGGATCAGCAGCCGCCCGGCAGGCAGGCGGCCGCCCGGCTCGCCCAGCGCCAGCCCGGCGACCGCCTCACGCTGCGCCTGCAGGCCCAGCGTCTCGGCGACCAGGTAGGCCGCGCCGGCCATCGGCAGCAGCGCGGCCAGCCCGGTGACGATCAGCACGATCAGGCTGAGGGCGATCGCGCCCGCTGCCAGCCCTGCCCCGCCCCCCTCCAGCGCCGCTCCGGCTGCCGACAGCACCGCGATCGAGGCGAGCAGCCCGCCGGAGCCGACCGCCGCCAGCACGTAGAGCAGCCCGCTGGCAGCGATCGCCAGCAGCGCCCCGGCGATCAGCGGGATGTCCGCGCTCAGGCGGAACAGACGCTCCGGCTCGCGCAGGGCGGCCAGCCGCTCCGCGGGCGGCGGATGCAGCCGCCACGGCCGCGCCGGCAGCGGGACGCGCTCCGCCGGGGCGCGGCTCAGAATGGCCGCCAGCCCATCCTCCGCGCCCCACAGCGCGGCCCGCCAGTCGGCATAGATTTCGCGGGTGCGCAGGAGCCCGGCGCGGATCAGCGTCAGCAGCGCCAGCAGCGCCGCAGCCTGGCCGATCAGGACGACAAATGCGGGGATGTTGACGGTAAAGAAGCTCAACCAGTCCGGCGAGGCCCCGCGCAGAGCCTCCAGCAGCCGCCGTCCGAAGGCGCCGATCAGCGCGATCAGCGCATACAGGGCCATCGGCGCGAGGGTCAGCACGCCGGCGGCGGTCGTCACGGCCTGCGCGTAATAAACCCGCCCGATGTCCCCGTTGGCGATGTGCGCCAGCTCGTGCAGGACGGTGGCGCGGAACAGGGCCGGGGCCTTGCGCAGCAGCAGGGGCATCCGGCCGCCCAGCTTCAGCGCATAGCGCCCGCGGAAGCCGAACGCCTGCCCCTCCGTGCCAAGCGACCCGGCAGCGACCTCGACGGACGGGGGCGGATCGATGCCGGCCCGGCCGGCCAGATCGGCCACCGCCTGCTCGAAGACCGGATCCCGGCCAGGCGGCAGCGGCGCCAGCTGCCCGCGCCGCCGGAGGCGCGCCGCGTGCCCCCGGTAGAACATCCAGGCCGCGCCCAGCACCGCGCCCATCACCAGCAGACGCAGGCACAGCAGGGCGGTGGTATTGCCCAGCACCCGGCCAGCATCCGCCAGCGTGCGGGCGAAGGAGGCCGCGGGGTCCGGTTCGAAGGTCAGCGAGGCCGTCTCGCCGGCGGCGGACAGCAGCAGGTTGGTCGTACCGACGGTCGCCATCAGCACCGCCACGATCAGCAGGGCGAAGCGGACGTGCGTCTCCGGCGGGAACGCGAACGGGTTGAGGCGGTGCGGCGAGCGGTCCACGCGGCTCACTCGCCCAGCGCCAGCCGGCGCAGCAGCGCATCGGCGATGCGCCCGGCCTCGTCCTGGGCCATGCCGAAGCGCAGCGCCTCGTTCAGCGCGGCCTGCCGGATCTGGCGCAGCTGCTCGCGGTCGAGGGTCGGCGCCGCGGTAGGGGCGGTTCGGTCGCGGCGCAGCAGGGCACGCAGGCGCTGGCGCACCTGGTCGGACGCCTCATCGCTGACGATGGCGAAGCCGATCTGCATCACCAGCCCCAGTACGACGCTGGCGGCGGCGGCCACGGCGGGGGTGGCGGCGATCAGCGCGCCGCCCAGGCCGAAGCCGAGCGCGTCGTCGCCCGCCGGCTGCGTCAGATCGGGCGGGGCGGGGTTGGCGTGATACTCGTCGGCCAGCTGATCGAACAGGTCCAGCTCTTCCGGGGCGACCTCGCCCACCACTTCGCGGGCGAGGTCATCCAGCAGGGCGCGGTCGCCCGGCGAATCGCTCCACATGGTGCCCACCTCCTCCGGCAGATGGGGGTAGTGTAGTGATGGGGGGCGGGGGACGCAAACGCGGCGGGGAAGCCGCCGCGCCTGTTTACTGCCCCGGTTGGCCGGTCGCCCGGCTCCGCCGGCCCTAGCCGCCTGACAGGTGTGCCGCCAGCAGATCCTGCGGCACCCGGCCTGCCACGCCGTCATAGAGGATCCGGCCATCCACCACGATCATCAGCCCATCGTCTCCATCGGTGACGAAGTTGCCATTCCGGGTGATGCGGTACGAGTAGTAGACGACATCTCCCTCCACCCGGAAGTTCGACGGAGTGATCTGGACGTCCCCGCTGGCCCGCGGATTGTCCACATAGTGGCGGCGGATCGCCTCTTTGCCCTCCCACGTGCCCAGGTCATCGATCAGCAGCGCATCGTCGGCATAGTAGCTCATCATGGTATCGATGTCGCCGGCGTTGAGCGCCTCGAAGGCGGCCTGGACAACGGCGGCGGGGTCGGCGGCCGGCGACGCGGTGCCGCTCTGGCGCGGCAGCACCACCACGGCCAGCGCCACCGCCAGCACAGCTATCAGCCCTATCGCAAAAGCGGGAATCAGACGGGACTTGCTCATCAGGACAGGCTCCTCATCTCGGGTATAGTTCCCCCTCCGCGCCGCAGGACGATGCCGCCCATTGGCGCCGGGGGTGGGTTGGATCGGGTGAACAGCAGCCGGGATCGACCTGAGCAGCCGGGCATGCAGGCGCTCGGTGAATGCGCTGTCGGGCTCAAACTGGACGGTGCTGAGCACTTCGTCGAGGTCGCGTCGCGGCATCCGGGGACGGTTCGTCTTCATGCTTCCACCTCCACCGCTGTCGTCATGGCACGACGCAGAGTCTTCAGCCCACGGTGCAGCAGCACGCCAACGTGGTTGGGCGTGATGTCCATCACAGCGGCGATTTCATGGTTGGACAGCTCCGCGCCGTAGCGCAGCGCAATGGCTTCCTGCTCATCGTCGGTGAGCAGCGGCATCAACCGCAGCGCCTCCCGGAACATGAGGGTGAGCTCCGCCGCCTCCTCCGGCGATTTGCCGGGCGCCCGCAGGTCGGGCAGCGCCTCCAACGACGCCGGCTCCGCGCTCCTGGCCAGCTCCCGGAAGTGCAGCCGCACCACGTTGCGTGCGATGCTGAACATCCAGCCGTTGAAATCGCCCCGCCGCGGATCGTAGCGGTGCAGGCTGTGCAGCGCCTGCTCGCAGGCTCGCGCGGTCAGGTCCTCGGCGGCCGCCCGATCGCGCACACGGTAGCTCACATAGCGGAACACCCGCGGCATCTCGAGCGCGTACCACGTTTCGAAGCGGTTCAGGCAGCCTGCGTCAGGGTCATCCATCAACGTTCATCTGTCTCCCCTCAACTGCTGTTCACTGAATAATCTTTGCCGGAACCGGACTTTCATTACAGAATTGGTCGAAATTGCCCATCCGGATGCGCGGAGCAGCCGGCCAGAGAACATCCTGACCGGCTGCCCCGCGAGCCTGTGCGATCAGTTAAGGGCAGGACGGTGAATGGGTGGCGAGATGATCCCAGGCGGGCCGGCGCCCCACCCCCTCACGGCGCCCGGCAGGCGCACGCCCCGGCGTCCCACGTCCCCCCGCCGGCGATGCACGCGCGTTCCGCGTCGGTGGAGCAGTCGGGCCGGCCGCCGCTCCCGCCGCCGGGGTCATCCCCGCCGCAGTCGCCGCCGCAGGCGCAGGCATCCCAGCAGATGCCCGCCGCGCAGGTCAGCCCCGCCGCGCACTGCGTCGCGTCCGCGCAGGGATTCCCGCACCCCCCGGCGTTCGCGCCGCAGTCCCGGCAGCCCAGGCCTTCGCCCGGTTCGCAGACGCCGTTGTCGGCGCAGGAGCAGTCGGAAGGGCACAGGTCGCTGTTCTCGCAGGCCGCCTCGCAGACCCCGTCCCCGCAGGCCGTCTGCGGATCGCAGGCCGCCGGCTGGCCGCCCGGCCCGGCGCTCCCGCTGGCCGCGGTGGCGGTCGGTATTTCGGTCGCCGCGGTGGCCGCTGCGGCAGGCTGGCGACCGGGAGGCGTCGCGGTGGCGGTCGGCGCCGGCGGCGCGATCAGCGTTGGGCCGACGGTCAGCGCCGCCAGCAGGCAGATCGCGATCAGCAGGCCCGCGCCGATCACCAGCGCCGGCTTCAGGCTCCCCGGCGCAGGCTGCGTCACGGGCGGGCTGCACAGCCCGTCCGAGACGTAATCCAGCACTGCCACAAAGTGCTGCAGCGGCCCGGGCTGGTCAAGCGGCGCCAGCGCCTTCAGAATCAGCGCCAGGTGCTGCGCCTTTGCGGTCTCGCCGGACGCCTCGGCCTGCTGATACGCAGCCTTCAGCGGGCCGAGGATGGTCGCCTCGTACTGGTCGTCGATCTGGCCCGGCGGCACGGTCCCCTGGCTGATCCCGTCCAGCAGCGCGCTGACGCTGGCGCACAGCCAGGGCGGCGTGTGCGCCGACGGCGGCAGCGGCGGCAGCGGCGGCAGCGGCGGGGTCTTGGCCCCGCTGCCCGGAGCATCCTCGCCTATCGAAAGCCCCTGCGACAGCTGGCTAACGGCCTGGGATTTCCCCTCCATGATGTCCTTCAGCTTCTGGAGGGTCTTTTTCCACAGCGCCTTCATTTGCTCGTAGGATGATGGCCCATCGCCGCCGGCCCCGACCGGCTCCGATCCCTTCCCCTGTCGCTTCGGCCTGGCTCTCGGCATCGCGCACGCTCCCCCCCACCGGGATGTGGCGCCATTGTAGCACAGCGTGCAGCCGGGCGCGCCGGCTGCGCGGCAGGGGCGATCAGCCCATGCGGTAGGTGATCTGCACCAGCCCGCCGGGGTATGTCTGCGCGCCGATCAGCTCCAGGTCGGCGGGCGGGATGCCGGACCGGAACAGCGGGATGCCCGCGCCCAGCAGCACCGGGACGACCGAGAGGATCAGCCGGTCAACCAGCCGCGCCCGCAGGAACGACTCGACCAGCCCCGCGCCGCCCACCAGCCAGATATCCCGCGCCGACCGCGCCCGGACTTCGGCCACCACCGCCGCCGGGTCGCGGGCTTCGACCTGCACGGCGCCGCCCGCCGGCTGCGGGACCTCCCTCCGCGAAAAGACGATCACCTCCACGCCGGCATAAGGCCACTCCCCGAAGCCGAGCACCTGCCGGTAGGTGGCCGCTCCCAGGATCACCGTGCCGATGCCGGCATAGAAGGCGGCATAGCCGTAGTCCTCGCCCGCCCCCTCGAAGCGCGACAGCCAGCTCACGCCGCCGTCCGGCGCGGCGATGCAGCCATCCAGCGAGCAGGCGATGTACAGGACGACCTCGGACACCAGGCGGCCCCTACGCGCTGCCGGAGTTATGCTGGCGCGGTATGGCGTTCAGCGAGCGCAGCCACGCGAAGTAGCGGCGGTTCTGCGGCTGGCGCAGCCCGGCGCGGGTGTGCCGGTACGCATAGCGGCGGAACAGCGGGATCACCAGCGCCTCGCGCAGGCGCCGCCAGCTGGCGCGGTCCAGCGCCGACTGGAGCACCTCGGGGATCTGCGGCCAGCGGCGCGGCATGAACGAGAGCAGCGCCACCTTCGGCAGCGTGATCTGCACCCGGCGCTCGCGCAGCAGCAGGCGCAGCAGGAAGGGCAGCTCGCGGGCCAGGTTGCCCAGCAGCATCCCCCAGGCCCGGCGCGGCGCGTAGAAGCGCAGCATCCCGCGCATGGTCTCCACCTGCAGCTCGTAGGGCGTCAGGTGGCGCGGCTGGATCAGCACATGATGCCCATCGTACAGCGACCAGTCCTCGGAAAGCAGGCGGCCCTCCGCCTTCATCCGTTCGTAGAAGTCGGTGCCCGGCAGCGGCGTGATGGTCAGGAACTGCACGGTGTCGATCCCGTGCTCGATGGCGAAATCGACCGTGGCGCGGATCGTCTCGCGGGTGTCGGCGTCGCAGCCCAGCACAAACATCCCGTGAATCGGGATGCGGTAGGCGTGGAAGGCCCGGATACTCTCTGCGATCTGGTCCACGCTCTGGTGCTTGCGGTACTCCCTGAGCGCCTCCGGGTTGACCGACTCGAAGCCGATGTAGACCCAGTAGCAGTGCGTCGCCGCCATCAGCTCCAGCAGCTCAGTGTCCCACGCGCCGCTCTGGTTGTGCAGCAGCACGGCCTCGGCCCGCATCTGCGCCGACCAGGTGATGTCGATGCCGCGTTCCAGCATCCCGCGCAGGATGGCTTTGGTGCGCCGCTTGTCCACCACGAAGTTATCATCGTAGAAGAAGACCTCCGAGCCTGCCGGGAGCGCGGCCAGCTGGTCGAGCACGTCCTCCACCGGGCGGAAACGCACCCGCCGCCCGAACATCTTGATCACCGAGCAGAAGTCGCAGTCATACGGGCAGCCCCACTGCGTCATCACCGGCACAGTGAACATGCGCTCGCGTCCGTCGATCAGGCTCAGGTCGGGGATGGGCAAAGCGCCGAAAGTCGCGTTGTCGCAGGGCGGGCGGTCCGGGTTGTGGATCGGGCCAGCCAGCCCGTGATACGACAGCCCGGCGATCTGCGAGACATCGCCGCCGGCCTCCAGGGCGCGCACCAGCTCCAGCATGGTGGCGTGCCCCTCCCCACGCACGACATAGTCGGCGTGATACAGCGCCTCGTCGGGCAGGAAGGTGACGTGCGCCCCGCCAAAGACGACCGTCCTGCCCGCTTCGCGCAGGCGGTCGGCCATTGCGTAGGCCGGCGGCGTGGTGGCGGTGGTGGTCGAAAAGCCGATCAGGTCGGCCTGCAGCAGGTCGTCCCAGTCCACCGGGGCCAGCGTCTCGACGGTGATCCGCACGTCGTGACCCGCCCGGGCCAGGATGGCCCCGATCTGCGGCAGGCCCAGCCGCGGCAGGCGGGAATGATCGTACACGTTGTGGCTGGTTGCCCGGGTTTCCACCAATCGAATGCGCATCGTGTCTCTCCTTTAACTCTCTGCGTACAGGGCGTCCCAGGTATCGCTGTCCTGCAGGCCGGTGGCCAGCAGCGGCCACTCCTGGCGCGCCAGGTCCAGATACGCGCTCAGCGCGCGGCCTGCGGTGTGCGGCTCGCGCCGGGCGATCGCGCCCCGCAGCGTGGCCCACAGATCGCGGGCGCGGGCGCGTCGGTCTGCGTTCTCGTAGTACAGTTCGGCCAGCGGGCGGTAGAAATCGGCGAAGCTGTTGAGGATCAGCCCGTAGACGCCGTTGCCGCCGGCGTCGATCAGCGTCCGGTGCAGCCGCCACATCGCGCGGGCGTAGGGTTCGCTGCGGTCATCCAGCCCGGCGAAGCCTTCCAGCAGCAGGGCGATCGTCCGCGGCTCGCGCTGGATGGCACGGGCGGTGTAAGCCGGAGCCAGCAGGCTCCACATCTCCAGCAGATCAGGCAGGATGCCGGCCAGCAGCGCCGGGTTGACGCTGAGCAGACCCGGCAGCAGGCTCAGGCTGCCTTCGCGCAGATAGTCGCGCACACGGGTCGCCCGGCCATGCTGGATATCCAGCCAGCCCTCGCCGCTGAGCCGCTTGAATGCCTCGCGCAGCGCAGGCCGGGCGACGCCCAGATCCTTACACAGCTGACGCTCGCCGGGCAGCTCGGAGCCGGACGGGTAAACGCCGCCGAGGATGCCTTCAATGAGCAGCCGGGCAGCGCGGTCGGGCGCTTTCTCGCGGGCGGGGGGCGGTTCCTTGCCGGACATCGATCCTCTGGTATGACCAGTTACTTGCAGGACAGTATACAGCTGGTCTTACCAGTTGTCAAGCAGGTCGCCGCCGGCTGACTCCCCCTCAACCCGCGCTCAGGGTCCGGCAGAGGGCGCCGCCGCGCTGGCCGGGACGCGCCTGTAGCGGACCTGCGCCGATCAGGGCCAGCAGCCCCCTACTCCAGCGCCAGGCGCAGGTCGTCCAGCCAGATCGCCCCCGGCCCGCCGGGCGCGCCGATCAGCAGCACCGTGATCTTCTTGTAGGCCGCGCCGGGCGCAAAGCTCAGCGAGCCATCCGCCCAGCCCGTCGTGCCCGCCGGCAGCGCGACCTCGTACACCTCATTGCCGCTCCTGGTGCTGACGATCACCCGCAGCACAAACGCCCCGGCGGGGACATCCTGCCCGCGGGCCGCGAAGTGCAGGACGAGCGGATCGCCGGCTTCCCCGCGCAGGCGCACTTTCTGGCGCAGGAGCGTCTCGTTCAGCCCCTGCCCCATCCGCAGGGAGCATAACCCGTCGTCGGCGGTATCGCAGGCCACGCCGTCGCCGGCCTCGCGCTTGCTCAGCTTCCAGGCATCCGGCAGGCCGTTAGCGTCCGCGTCCAGCTCGAAGGACGGGTTGACGAGGCCCGCCGGGACGAACAGCGCGGTGTAGGTCGCGCCGCCGGAGGGCGTAGTGATCGTCCGCGCCGCCGCGGAGCTGTCCGCCCAGCGGTCGAAGGCCCACAGCGACCCGGCGGCCATCTGCGGGGACGGCGCAGCGATCTCGCGCTGGATGCCGACCACGCCGGTGAAGGTCAGCGGCGGCACCACCGGCTGATCATCCAGCAGCAGGCCCAGCCCCGCCGGGCTGGTCTGCAGCGTCAGGTCGGCTGTCTGCGGGAAGATGTCCTGCGCGACCGTGGTCTGCGCCCCCGCCGAGTCAGTGACGGTCAGGATCAGGCGGTACCAGACGTTGGCGGAGGTCTCGCCGGTGGACGGGATGCGGAACTTGCCCTCGCGCCCGGTCACCGAGCCGATGAACGGGTGGGTGTGGGCGTCGTGGTGGAAGTCCACCTGCCAGGTGAAGGCGTCGGGCGGCAGCGTCCCATCCTCGGTATCGGTGGCCGCCCCGCTGAAGCGGATCTCCTGCCCGCCGCGGTACAGCAGGCCCGGCGCGGGCGCGGTGATCGCCGGGACGGGTGGATCGTTGGGCAGGACGGTCAGGCTGGCGGGCTGGCTGGCGACGCTGCCCTGTGCGTTGGTCGCCACGCAGATGAACTCCGCGCCGTCATCGCTCAGCGCGGCGGGCGAGAGCGTATACTGCTGGCCGGTCGCGCCGGGGAGGTCCGCCCCGTCGCGCTGCCACTGGTAAGTCGGAGCCGGGCTGCCCGCCGCGGTGCAGTGAAAGGCCGCGTCCTGCCCCTCGCTGACGGTCAGGTCGGCGGGATGCTCCAGTATGACGGGCGGGCCGCCCGGCAGATACACCACCCGGTACACCGCGTCGCCGTGGCGCGACAGGTAGTACAGCGCCCCGTCCGGCCCCACCCGCAGATCGACGATGCCGCCATGCCCCCCGCTGAGGAAGGCGCTGGCGCTGTCGGAATCGGGGTCGTAGACGCGGATCCAGTCGCCGCAGTAGTCGGCGAAGAAGTACTGCCCTGTGTAGCCCGCCGGGAACATACCGGTCGATGGGTTGTAGAACGCGCCGCCGGTGATGGCGCAGCCCTCGTCGTGGTCGTAGGCGAACAGGGGGCGGGTGAAGGTCGGATGGGAGGCGGGGTTGAAGTCGCCCTCGGTGTTCGGCCAGCCGAAGTTGGCCCCGGCGGCCCCCTCGTTGATCTCCTCCCAGGCCGCCTGGCCCACGTCGTTGATGAACATCCGGCCTGTGCCGGGCTGGAAGGCGAACGTGTACGGGTTGCGCAGGCCCAGCGCCCAGATGGCGCGGTTCTGGCCGGCGGCGCTCGCGTAGAATGGGTTGTCCACCGGGATGCTCCCATCCGGCGCGATGCGCAGGATCTTGCCCAGCGGGGTGGTCAGGCTCTGGGAGTTGGAGCCGTTGGCGTTGTCGCCCACGGCGATGTACAGGGCGCCGTCCGGGCCGAAGTGCAGCGCCCCGCCGTTATGGTTGCTGGCGTTCAGGGCGGGCAGGTTCAGCAGGACGACCTCGCTGCCGGGAACAGCCGTATTCCCGTTCGCGGTAAACCGGCTGACGCGGTTGTGGGGCGGCGATCCGGGCACGGTGTAGTAGAGATACACATACTGGTTGGTAGCGAAGTCGGGGTCGAAGGTGACGCCCAGCAGCCCGCGCTCGTTGCCGGAATCCACGCTCAGGGTCAGGAAGGGGTCGGGCAGCAGGGCGCCGTTCTGGATGACGCGGAGCGCGCCGTCCTGCTCGGTGACGAACAGGCGGCCGTCGGGCGCGAAGGCCATGGCGGTGGCGCGATCCAGGCCGCCGGCGTAGGTCACTTCCAGAAAGTCGGGCGGCAGAGTGGCCGCGCGGACCTCCGCGGCCCGCGCCGCGCTCTGCCCGCCCGCCAGCAGCATCACCAGCCCCAGCAGCATCCCGATTCGTGCGCGCATTCTGCCTCCGGCTCTCCACCCCGATCGATCGCTATCGCTAGAGGGTAGCAGAATCGGCAGCGCGGCGCATCAGGAAACAGGTCATGGCGGCCTGCGCCGGGCGTAGAGGCAGAAGCCCGTGAAGGCGGCTTGCCTCCACGGGCCGGGTGAGCCGGGGTACGCGCCCGCTTACGGCGATCCGCCCGCCGCGCCCGACCACTGCGGGTGGAACGTATGCAGCCAGTCATGCGGTATCCCCGCGATGGGCGTCAGGTCACCCCGCAGGCAGCCGGGCGCCCCCGCCGTGCAGTCCGGGTCGATCTGATAGGCGCTGCCGTCCCCGAACTGGAGCGCGAGCGCTGCACCGTCCGGGCTCCATGCAATCTGCACGATCCAGTCGGCATCGGTGGGCTGCGCCTCCGGATAGGTGAAGATCGTGCGCCAGCCGCTGCCGTCCCGGTTGATCACCGAAAGCTCGTTGATAAACCCGAAGTTCAGGTCCTCCCGCCACTCGCCCGACGTATAAGCCAGGCGGGCGCTGTCAGGCGACCAGGCGACGGACTGGACGTTGCCCACCACTTCATCAGCGACCAGCTTCGTCTGCCCTGTCCCATCCGGCCGCACCAGGGCCAGACTCCATCCGCCGAAGGCGATCCATTCGCCGTCCGGCGACCAGGCAGGATAGGCCTCCGGGTAGTTCTGGCTCTGGAACAGGCGCTGCACCCCGACGCCATCCACCCCGACGAGATACAGGTCATGGCAGAAGTCGTAGGTTGGATCCTGTGCCAGTTCCTCACGTGAGCAGCCGCTGAACACGATCTGGCTGCCATCCGGCGAGAGGCTGAACCCGCTCTTGCCCACGTTAAGGTAGCCTGCCGGGAGGCCGAGCGCAGCGCTGACGCCCTGCCCATCAACCCGGCACAGGTCGCCGTCGCATTCCTCCACCCACCAGCCCGCCGCAGGCGGGTCCGGGACCGGTGTCGGCGTAGAAGCCGGCGTCGCGGAGGGCGGGCTGGTGGCAGTCCGGGCCTGCGCGATGGGTTCGACGGCAGATGTGGGGGCGGCTTCCGTGGGGTCCGCGGCCGGGGCTTCCGTCTCCGGCGGCCTCTGCGCCCCCGGCGATCGGCTCCCCGGCAGCAGAATCGCCAGCGCCGCGATCAAGATCGCGGCGGCGGCGGTCGCCAACACCCCGATCAGGATCGGCCGCTGCCTCCCCGGCGCGGCGGGGAAGGCCGGCTGCGTGCTGAAATCCGCCTCCGGCGGGAGCGCCTGCACGGTCGCCATGCCGGCTGCCGTCCCCACGGCTTTCGCAAAGGCGTCCGCCAGCGCGCTGCACGTGGGGAAGCGGTCGGTGGGCGCCTTGGCCAGCGCCTTGAGGATCGCCCGTTCGGCGGCGTCGGGCAGATCGGGCCGCAGACTGCGCGGTGGCGGCAGCGGGTCCTGGAGCTGCATCATGATCACGGCCATCGGCGTTTCGGCCTGGAAGGGGCGCTGCCCGGTGACCATCTCATACAGGATGACGCCGAGGGCATACTGGTCGGAGGCAGGCGAGAGATCGCGAGCGCCCTGGCACTGCTCCGGGCTCATGTACTGCGGGGTGCCGATAAGCCCGCTGCCGGTGAGGTCGCCTTCTGCCTGCACCATGCGGGCGATGCCGAAGTCCATCAGAAAGACGTTGCCTTCGGCATCCAGCAGGACGTTCGACGGTTTGACATCGCGGTGCAGAACGCCGCGGCGGTGCGCGTAATCCAGCGCAGCGGCCAGCTGACCCAGCAGCCGGGCGGCTTCGTCCAGGGGCAGCGGGCCCCCGGTGATGCGGCTGGCGAGCGTCCCGCCGGGCAGGTAGCGCATGACCAGGTAGGCGATCCCGTCCTCTTCGCCAAAGGCATAGACGGGCAGGATATGCGTGTGCTCCAGTGCGGCGATGGCGCGGGCTTCCCGCCGGAAGCGCTCGCGGAAGGTGGGATCGTGGGAGTGATACTCCGGCAGGACCTTGAGGGCGACATCGCGATCCGTGCCCGGATCATAGGCCCGGTAGACGGTCGCCATGCCGCCCATGCCGATCTGCTCGATGATGCGGTAGCTGCCCAGAGTGCGTCCGATCATGCCAGCCTCCATGATAGCAGGGTAACGATCGCCAGGCGGGGCCTCGCCTGGCTCCCCCATTATATGCCGGAGGCAAAAGCCCGTGAAGGCGGCTTGCCTCCACGGGCCGGGTGTCAGAGGGCGCGGACCTACGCCTCGTGATCGCCGAGCTGGCGGCGGATCTCGCGCTTGAGCACCTTGCCGACCGGGTTGCGCGGCAGCGCCGGCAGCGCCACCAGTTTCTTGGGCATCTTGTAGTCCGCGATGTCCTTCTCGCGCAGGAACTCATGCAGCTCGGAGAGCGTGATTTCCTGCTCCGGGCGGGCCACCACCGCCGCCGCGATGTGCTCCTCGCGCAGCACGTGGCCGTCCAGGTAGCCCACCACGGCCACCTCGGCCACCTTGGGATGCGCGGCCAGCAGCAGTTCCAGCTCCTCCGGCGAGATCTTGTTGCCGCCGCGGATGATCAGGTCCTTCAGGCGGCCCACGAAGCGGTAGCGATTCCCGCCCTCGCCGTCGATGGCGAACAGGTCGCCGGTGTGGAAGTAGCCCTCGGCATCAAAGGCGCGGGCGGTCATTTCGGGCTGGCGGTAGTAGCCGTGAAAGACTGTCGGCCCCATAACGCACAACTCTCCGATCTGATCTGCCCCGGTGATCGTCTCGCCGCTGACCGGATCCACCAGCCGGGCGATCATCCCCTCGGAGCCGCGCACGCCCCAGTGGAAATCCGGGTGGCCGAAGCGCGGGAAGAAGCGGGCGCGCTCGGCAGCGTCCGGGATGTCGCCGGGGCCGCTCACCAGTGCCACGCCCTCGTTGGAGCCGAAGAAGTTGAGGATGTCGATCCCGTGCTTCTCCTTCCAGGCGGTCGTCATGGACGGCGACAGCGGCGCGGAGCCGGAGCCAATGTTCTTGATGGCGCTCAGGTCGGCGCTTTCCAGCAGCTGAGGGCGCATCAGCAGCAGGTCGAGCAGCACGGGCGGCGCGACGGTGTAATGGATCTTCTCGGTGGTGATCTGCTGCAGGAACACGGGCAGGTTCAGCGGGTGATGCATGAACAGCGTCCCGCCCACCAGCAGCCACGGGAACAGCATCCCGCCGATGGCCGACATATTGACCATCGGGAACGGGTTGAGCAGCCGGTGGCCGTGTTCGAACTGCGCGCCGTCCACGGTGTACCAGGCGATGGCCGTCCACAGGTTGTGGCTGCGCGGCACCCCCTTCGGCTCGGCCTCGGTGCCGGACGTCCAGCAAATGGTGAACACATCGTTGGCGTCCAGCCGGGTCTCTGCGATGTACGCATCCAGCCGGGCGGCATCGTGCGGGTTGCTCAGGATGGCGCCCAGCGAGCGGACGCCCTCAGGCAGGCCATCGCCCAGCGCAAACAGGGCCTGCAGCGACGGGATCTCGCTCCACAGGCCCTGCACCATTCCCACGTAATTATGCCCCCCGAAATCAGCCGTGGTGATAAACAGCTTCGGCTCGACCAGCGTCATCGTCTGGCGCAGTTCGTGGGTGCGGAACTGCACGGGCAGCGGGCTGAGGATCGCGCCGATGCGGCCCGCCGCCAGGTAGACGATGATCAGCTCGGCGACGTTGGGCAGCTGCACCATCACCACGTCGTCCTTGCCGACGCCAGCTTCCAGCATGGCCGCGGCCAGCCGATCGGTGGCGATGCTCAGATCGCTCCAGCTCAGACGGAGCGGATCACCGGGGGCCAGCTCGGCGCGGTTGGGCGGATCGGCCAGGGCCAGCGCATCCGGCATCTCGGCCACGTGGCGCCGGAACAGGTCGGTAAGGGTATCGGTTCCCCACCAGCCCCGTCCGGTGTACTCGTCAATCTTATCCTGCGGTGAAAGGATCATTGGGTCTTCTCCCCCGATAGTATTGAGATGCGGATGCGGCGGCGACGATCTTGGGCGATAATGATGATGATAATTATAGCATTGTAAAGCGCCGGATCAACGCCTGCATCCGGGGGCACCGTGCCGCCCGAACTCGGATTGCGCCCGGACGGAGGAGGAGCAGGGAGGAAGCGCATCCCTGACTGGCAGGCTATTTTCGTGGGGGGCTGCTATGAGACAACAGGGATGCCGTGCGGCAGGATTTCTGCTTCTCCTGAGCGGGCTGGTGGGCTGTGCTGTGCCGCCCACGCCCACCCTCCCATCCCCGGCCACCGCGACCGCCAGCCCGGCCCTGACCGCCACGCCGGACGCCGCGCAGGTCGAGTCGCTGCACGTGCCGGGGTGGAGCGGCCTGATCAACACGGTACGCTTCGATCCGATCGATCGGCAGGCCCGCGTGGAGATCGACTCCATCCGGCTGCTGCCGTAGGCCCTACGGGCCGCCGCTGAGCGTCGTCCAGTCCGCGCCGTCGGGCAGCAGGGCCATCACCGCGCCGGCCGGGTTGGAGAAGTACCAGGCTGTGCCGCCGCCCTCAACCGTCCCCCGCTGGACGGTGGCAGTGTACGCCTGCTCCTCGCCGAGCGCCCAGCCCAGCCGGTCACGCAGATCGGGCGTGTCGCGCCAGACCATGCCGAAGCCGCGCCGGGGCTGGCGCAGGCCGGGCGGCGGGACGATGCCGGGGTCCTCCTCCGGCGCGCCCTCGAAGAATGGATCGGTCACCGCCAGCCAGGCGGGGCTGGCGGCCCGGTCGGTGAACAGCACGATGATCTGGCCGACGCTGCCCAGCCAGAACATCTGCCCGCGCTCGAAGCCCTGGAAGGTGGCCTGGGTGGTGAAGGCCGGCTCCAGCGGGCAGGCTTCCTCCGGGGCGGGCTGGAAGAAGAAAGTCTCCACACAGGCCACCGCGATCGCCAGCCGCTGCTCGATGGTCACGCTGCCGTTGGTCACGGCCAGCACGAACTCCTCATCCCGGCCCGCCGCCTCCACCTCGACACTCAGCTCGCCCTCCGGCTCGACGGCCCAGGTGCGCCCCGGGGTGCCATCCTCTTTGACGCGCCAGATGGCGGCGCCGGTGGCGTAATCCGCCGACCAGAACAGCAGCACCAGGTCGCCGGGCAGGGCCTCGGTGGGGAAGGCGACGAAGTACTCGATCTCCGGGGGGCGCACGGCGGGCGCACCGCTGCCGGCCTGCGCCGGGTCGGTGGCGCCGATGGGCGGCGTCATGCTGGCGATAGGCGTCAGGGTGACGGTGGGAGATGGGCTGGGCGTGAGGGGGGTGGCGCTGGGCGTCTGCGCGGCGGCCTCGACGGTCGGGCCGGGGGTGAACGTCTGCGCCGCCAGCGTGGGGTCAAGCACCAGCCAGCTCTGGCAGGCGCTCAGGCCGATCAGGGCCGCGATCAGGACGGGAAGTGCGCCGCATCGCCGCATGGTCTGCATGGTACACGCCCTGCGCCGCCGGGGCAAACGGGGTGCCCGCCGCGGCTACCCGACCAGCGCGGCGACGCTTTCCCGGAACACGGCGGTGTGATGGTCGATGTCCGCTTCGGTGGTCTGCGGGGCGATCAGCGCCATATTGTGGAACGGCGTCATCAGGATGCCCCGGTTGAGCGCGGCCAGGTGCAGGTAGCGATCCAGCTCCGGATCGATGGCAGCCGCCGCCTCTGACCCGTTGCGCGGCGGGTCGGGGCAGAACCAGTACTCGGCGCGGCAGCCCAGCCGGTTGATATGCCACGGCAGGGCGTAGTCGTCGATGACCGCCTGCACGCCCGCCGTGAAGCGCTCCGCCAGCGGGATGGTCACGTCAAAGGCGGCCTGCGTCAGGACGCGCTCCAGCGTCGCCCGCATCGCCGCCAGCGTCAGGGCGTTGCCCGCCAGCGTCCCGCCGATGCCGCCCACATCCGCCGTCTCCTCGCTGCTGATGGCGCGGGCCTGCTCCGCAAACGCTTCGCTGAATCCGTAGACCGCGCCGGGGATGCCGCTGCCGATGGGCTTGCCCAGCGTCAGGATGTCGGGCTGGAGGCCGTGGGCGCGGGTGTAGCCGCCCGGCCCCGTGCAGATGGTGTGAGTCTCGTCGATGATCAGCAGCGTGCCCGCCCGGCGGGTGATTTCGCGCAGCGCCTCATGGAAGCCCGGCCCCGGATGCACGATGCCGATGTTGGTCATGGCCGGCTCGGCCAGCACACAGGCCACGTCGCCGGGAGCCAGCGCGGCCTCCAGCGCGGGCAGATCGTTGAACTCGACGACCTTCGTGGTCAGCGCCGGATCGACCGCCGGGCCGATGTTGCCCTCACGGGCCACCGTCCGGCCATCGGGCAGGCAGGTAGCGAAGGACTCGTCCACCGTGCCGTGGTAGCAGTAATTGAAGACCAGCACCTTCTGCCGGCCGGTGATCTGCCGGGCGATGCGCAGCGCGAAGCGGTTGGCATCGGTGGCGGTCAGCGCCACCTGCCAGTACGGCAGCCCGAAGCGCCGGGCCAGCTCCTCGCCCACCCACACGGCGTCCTCGGAGGGCAGCATAAAGGTCACGCCGCGCCGCACCCGCTCGATGATGGCCTCGACCGCGGCGGGCGGCGCGTGGCCGGTCATGGCTCCGGTATCTCCCAGGCACAGATCCAGGTAGCGGTGCCCGTCCACGTCCGTGAAGTGCGCCCCGGAGCCTTCCGCCACGAAGATCGGGAAGGCGCCGGCCCAGCGCACCATCCAGTTCATGGGGACGCCGCCCAGCAGATGCGCCCGGGCGCGCTCGAACAGCGCCCGCGAGCGGGGATGCGTCTCGACGAAGCGGGCATCCTCCGCGGCCAGGCAGGCTTGCAGACGATCACGGTCGATGGCCATCATGGCAGGCTCCTTTGCAGGCTACAGGATCCGCTGGCCGAACAGGCTGCACACCAGATCGACGGCGGCTTCGGCGGTGCGGTTGCGCTCGTCCAGGATCGGGTTGACCTCCACCACATCCGCCGACCACACGCGCCCGCTGTCGGCCAGGATCTCCATCAGCAGGTGCGCCTCCCGGAAGCTCAGGCCGCCGGGCACGGGCGTGCCCACGCCGGGCGCGATGGCCGGATCCAGGCTGTCCAGATCGAAGCTGACATGGAGGCGCTCCAGCCCGGCGAAGCGGGCCAGCACCCGCCGCGTCACTTCGCCGATGCCCAGTTCGTCCACCTCGCGCATCGTGTAGACGGCGATCGAGTAGCGGCTCAGCGCCTCGCGTTCGCCGGGGTCGAGGTCGCGCACGCCGATCATGGCCACCTGCGCCGGCGTCAGGCGCGGCCCCGGCCCGCCGATGTCCGTCAGATCGGCAGGGCCGGCGCCCAGCAGGCAGGCCAGCGCCATGCCGTGAATGTTGCCCGAAGGCGTGGTGTGCGGCGTGTTGATGTCTCCGTGGGCGTCCACCCAGATCACACCGACGGGCTGGCAGCAGGCCACCGCCGCCACCGTGCCGATGCTGATCGAGTGATCGCCGCCCAGGAAGATCACGCGTTCGTGGGCGCTGACGCAGGTCATGGTGTGATCGTAGACCTGGCGGCAGGCGCGGGCCACCTCCGGCAGGTAGTGCGCGTGTCCGATCACCGGGTCGTCGTGGAAGGCGTGATGCGTCTCCTCCACTTCCTCCAGCTGCGGCACCGCGATGTTGCCGCCATCGTGGGCGTCATAGCCCAGGCGGGTCAGGCGCTGCTGGAGGCCGGCGTAGCGCAGGGCGCTGGGGCCCATATCCACCCCGCGCCGCTGCTGGCCGAGGTCGATGGGCACGCCGAAGAGTCGGAGGGTGGGCTGGCTCATGAAGTCTCCCGGAGTCATCGAGATATCGGCGGCGCGGCGCATCCGCCGCGGGGATTATACGCCCGACCGGCGGCACAGGCGACCGTGGCCGGCCGCGGCCTTACTCCCACTCCCCCACCGGCTCGATCTCCAGCGCCAGCGTCACGCCGAAGCGCTCCTGCACCCGTGCGCGGGCCAGTTCGATCAGCGCCATTACGTCAGCGGCGGTTGCGCCGCCCAGGTTGACGATGAAATTGGCATGTACGGTGCTGATCTCCGCCCCGCCGATGCGCGTCCCCTTGAGGCCCGCGGCGTCGATCAGCCGACCCGCCGCCTCGCCGGGCGGGTTCTTGAACGTCGAGCCGATGGTCGCGCCCGGCGGCTGGGTGCGCTTCCGATAGCCGTTGAACTCCGCCATCCTGGCCGCGATGGTCGCGGCGTCGCCGGGGGTGAAGCGCAGTGTCGCGCCGAGGATGACACACGGACGGCGCTCGCGCTTGAGGATCGAGGAGCGGTACTCAAAGCCCATCTCCGCTCCGTTGAGAATCTGCCGCCCGGCGGGCGTCGCCAGCGCCACGCTGACGACACAGCCGGCCATATCGCCGCCGTGCGCCCCGGCATTGCCGTAGATTGCGCCGCCCAGCGTGCCGGGCACGCCGATGGCCCACTCAAAGCCCGCCAGCCCGCGCTGGCCCAGCCGTCGCGCCAGCTGGATGGTGCTGGCCCCCGAATCGACCCTCACCGCGGCGCCCCGGATGCTCACGCGGGCGGCGCGGTTGTGGATCACCAGCCCGCGCACGCCGCGGTCGCTGATCAGGATGTTGGAGCCACCCCCCAGAATGGTGAGCGGCAGGCCGTGATCCCAGGCCACGCGGGCCGCCTCCTCCAGCTCGGCGCGGGTGCGGACTGCCAGAAAGGCATCCGCCGGGCCGCCGATGCGAGCCGAGGTATGGCGGGTCAGCGGCTCGTCGCGCAGTAAGCGCTCGCCGAAGGCGTGCTGCAGGGCGGCCAGCGCCGGGGTCGCCATGAGAGGGATCAGCGGCGGGCGGCCCGCAGCCGCCATGCCTGAAGCCCCAGCGCCAGCGCCCACAGGCCCAGCACCAGCGCCGGCAGCGACAGGCCGCGGCTCAGATACAGGCCGGCACCCGCCACGCTGGCGAAGCCCAGCAGCATCACCGCCCCCGCAGCGACCTGCGCCCTGCGGGCGGCCTCCGGCGTCACCTCCGCCGGCTCCGGCAGTGGGCGAGTATCCCACGCCGGGCGGCGGATCTGCGCCGCCGTGATCTGCACCAGCAGCGACACGACGGCGAACACCGCCGCCGCCGCATAGATGCCTTTCAGGAACAGGACCAGGCTGACGGCGATCTCCAGCCAGCCCATGAGCGTCAGGGCGATCGATCCGGCGCTGGGTCGGTGATGCGAAGTGGGGTGTTCAGACATGGCGGCGCGGCCTGCCTCCTTTGGCGAGAGAGTCATCGCAGTGGCAGGTCAGGGGGGCGGCGGGGGTAGCAAGGGGCTTAAGCCCCTTGCCTCGCCCCTGTTTCTGTCACTGCCCGGAGATTATAGCGCGCCGCTGTAGCCCTTACCCCCGCGGGTTGGGGAAGATCACCCCGTTGAGCCACGCCCCCAGCACGATCAGCGCCCCGGCAGCGATGACCCACCCCACCCGGTACCACGCGCCGGCGATCATGACCGCCATCCCCGCCGAGCGCGCCAGCTCGACGCTCCGGGTCATATAGGCGCGCACATAGCGCCCCAGCCGCGAGTCGCGCAGCGGCTCCAGGTTGGCGCGGCGCAGCAGCAGCAGCGAGACCGCTGTGGTAGGCACGAACAGCACCACCAGCGACGGCAGCAGCGCGCGCTGCCAGATCAGGTACACGCCCAGCGCCGCCGCGCTGATGTCGGTCAGCAGCTTGAGCGGGTGGATCTGGTGATACAGCAGCCGTTCTTGCAGGGTCACCGGGCGGATCATCCTTCCGCAGGGGCCGGCGCGGCCTGCCCCTGCCGCCCGTCCCGGATGGCGAAGGGCAGATACAGCAGGGTGAATACGATCAACGCCAGCGCGGCCACAATCGGCAGATACCACGGCCAGGCCGGCAGCGCATCCATCAGGCTGGCGGTGTCCGGCTTACGCATGATGAACAGGTAGTTGCTGCCCAGCAGCCGGTTGATGAAGTAGACAGGCACGGCGTAGATCAGCAGCGCCAGCAGCGTGCGGCCCAGCGAGCGCCACGTCGGGCGGCAGCCTTCGACGACCGTCATATACACCGCAGCGGTGACCATGCACCCGTGCGAGAGAAAGACGCTGAAGAAACGCCAGTGCGGGAAGCCGAAGGGGGTATCCGGGGTGAGCAGGGCCTGCGTGGCCGCGCCGAGGCCCAGGAAATAGCACACCTCGTACAGGCGGTAGCTGCGCGTCACCAGCATCGCGGCGCTGACGTACACCAGCACGGCGCACAGGTGGAAGGGCAGCATAGTCTGCACGCTCCAGACGCCGTTGCTGATATACCACAGGTGCAGGATCGCCTCATCGACGAGCAGCAGGGCCGCCAGCCCCAGCCGGAAGCGCCGCCGCCCGGCCTCGGTCGCCGTGCGCCGCCAGCGGATGAAGGACAGGTTGACCAGCAGGACAACCGCCAGCGCAGCCAGGTGCTGCGCCCCGAACAGGACGAACGGCGGGCCAGCCGGCCCCCAGAATACGGACATCGTCTGCACTCCCGGTGTGGGGTGGGCTTCCACCGCCCGCCCGATGCGCTCCGCGCCAAACGGCCGGGACCACGCGCTGCGAGCATTGTAGTCCAGAACCCGGCGCGTGCCATTCTGCCGCGCAGCCAGCGCACAGACGCGGCGGCGCTTTCAGCCGGCGATCCGCGCAGCCCGTCCTCTGAATCTGCCCCTTGATTACCCCCCGGCGGAATCGGCGGCCGGTGGGCTGTCCGGCGCGGCTGGCAGTGTGACGATGAAAGTCGTTCCATGGCCCGGCGTGCTCTCGACGCGGATCGAGCCGCCGTGCAGCTCCAGGATCTCGCGCACGATCGCGAGCCCCAGCCCGGTACCGGAGATGCCCTCCTGCTTGACCACCTCCGCCCGGAAGAAGCGGTCGAAGATGAACGGCAGGTCGGAGGGAGCGATGCCGATGCCGGTGTCCCAGACGACCAGCGCCAGGGATGGGAGGCCGGCGGCGTCGGCCAGACGCGTCTGCACGCCGAGCGTGCCACCGGGCTGGCTGTAGTTGATCGCATTGTTCACCAGGTTCACCAGCACCTGCTCCAGCCGCTCCGAGTCGCCGTACACGCGGGGCAGCCCCTCGGCCAGATCGGTCTGAAGCGTCAGGCCAGCCTCGGCAGCGCGGGCCTGCTGGACCGCCAGCACCCTGGTCACGAGCTGGTTGAGGTCCAGCGGCCGCGGGTACATCGGCATCGCGCCGCGATCCAGCCGCGACATATCCAGCAGATCGGTCACCAGCCGCTCCAGCCGCTCGATCTCCGCTCCCATTGTCCTGAGGTACCCCTCGCGGCGCTCCGGCAGGCCCTTCTCGGCCAGCGAGTGGAACAGCTTGATGTTGGTCAGGGGAGTGCGCAGCTCGTGGGAGACGCTGGCCATGAACTGCTGGCGCATGCGCTCCAGGTGCTTCTGCGCCGAGATGTCGCGCAGCACCCCCACCGCATTCGCCAGCGCGCCGTGGCGGTCGGTGACGGGGGCCAGCGTCAGCGCCATGTCCAGCTCCCCGCCGTCTGGCCGCCGCAGCTGCACTTCGCCCTGCCAGACCTCGCCGGCAGCCAGCGCTGCCCGCTGCTGCTCGATACGCTGCCGGTTAGGGATGAATATCTCACGGGTGAACCGGCCCAGCGCCCGGTCAGCAGCGTACCCGGTCAGACGCTCCCACGCCGGGTTGACATATTTGATCAGGCCGTCCAGATTAAGGAACATGATGCCGTCGCCCGCGCTTTCCACAATGGCCCGCAGACGTTCGCGCTCCTCGACGATCTGCTCGGTGCGCTCAACGACCAGATCCTCCAGATGCTGGGTGTGCCGCTCCAGATCGCGGTACATATAGGCATTGTCAATGGCAACCGCCAGGTAAGCGGCGACGATCTCCAGGGCGCGCACCTCCGCCGCGTCGAAGTGCCCCAACCCGGTGGCCTGCGCATCCAGCACGCCCAGCAGCCTCTCGCCCCGCACCAGCGGGAAGGCTGCCTCGGCGCGAGTATCGGGCAGCAGCGGCGTAGCCAGGTAGTTCGGGTCGGAGTCCGTATCGTTGGAGATGACCGGCTGGCGGGTGCGAGCCGACAGGGCGATCAGGCTGGGCCGGGCGCCCAATGGAAGCGTCGGGTGCACGCGTGCCAGTTCGCCGCCCGCCTCCCCGGCCCCCTCGCTCAGCACCAGCGTCTGATCCTGCTCGTCATACAGGTACAGCCGGACATGGTACAGGTCGAAAGCCGCCTGAACGCGCCGGGCCACCACGCGCGCCAGATCGGCCAGCTCCAGCACCCCCGTGATCTGGCGGCCGATGTCCAGCGCGAGCTGTTCCCGCTGTTCAGCCTGCCGTTCGGCGGTGACATCGCGGGCTACCCCCCGGAAGCCGGCTGGCTGCCCGCCGGCGTCCAGCACCGGCACAGCCGAGAGCATCAGCGGCACGGGCTGGCCGTCGCGGCGGAGCACCGTCAGGTTGATCTGGCGCACCGCCTGCCGCTGCCGCAGCGCCTGCAGGAACAACCGCCGCACCGGCCAGCGATCGGCGGGGGGCAGCGCCTCGAAAATGTTGCGGCCCAGCACTTCCCCCGCCGGGTAGCCCATCGCCTGCTCGACCTGCTCCGAGCAGTAGGTGATAGTTCCGTTCAGGTCGGTCTCCCACACCCAGTCCGAGGTGCTGAGCGCCACATCGCGGAAGCGCACCTCGGCCTGCCGGGTGGCTTCCAGCAGCCGCTGGATTTCCAGGATAGCTGCCAGCTGCGGAGCGATGACGCGGTAGAAGCGGCGCTCGCTGTCTGTGAAATGATGCGGCGTGGGCCAGCTCACGGTCAGCAGGCCCGCCCAGCTGCCCCCGCTGTGCAGGGGAATGATCACAAACGCCCGGCTGGTCGGATCGACCCGCGCCTGCCGGAGCGCCTCATCCACCAGATCGGAGGCGTCAATATCCTCGATGATGGCCAGCTCGCCGGGATGGGCGGCCAGGTAGGCCCCGAGACGAAAGTCGTCCCGGTGGAAGCGCCTCCCCACCGGCACGGACGGGTGCCCCGGTGCGCTCAGCGCGGCGATCACCTCAAAGACTTCCGCGCCGCCGTCAGCGCCCGCGCTGTACAGCAGCACGGCGTGCGAGGCGCTGCGCTGCAGGGCCGGCTGCGCCACCGCCTGGAGCAGCGCCCGGGGGGTGCGGGCGGCGATCAACGCCTGGCTGGCCTGCAGCATCTCCTCCTGATCGGCCAGCGCGCGCTGCGCGGCGTCGAACAGCCGCGTGTTGTCGATGGCGACGGCGGCGTGGGCAGCCAGCGCCTGCCCGATCTGCGCATGTTCAGCAGTGAAAGCGCCGGGCCGGTCACTGTCGAGCAGCAGCAGGCCAATTGGCCCGCCGCGGGTCAGCAGCGGCACGCCCAGCCAGGACCGGATCGTCACGCCGGGGAGGCGCGCCCACCCCGGCTCCTCGCGCACATCCGGCAAGATGATCGGCTCACGCGTGTGGGCCAGCCGGATCATCAGCGGGTTATCCTGCAGGGCCTCGCGCATCGCCTGGCGGATGGCCTCCTGCTGCTCCAGCGGGTAGCCGTACAGCGCGATGGCACCGGGCGGCCCATCCCGCAGCACCATAACCGCCCCGGTGGTGACATCCAGCAGGTGAGCGCAGGCCGCCAGGACATGCTCCAGTATGTCATCCAGATGGGTGATGGAGGACAGCGCCAGCACCATCTCGCGCACGGTATCCGCCTGCTGGCGAGCGCGGCGCTCGGCCTCCAGCAGACGCGCATTGCCGATGGCCGCCGCCGCCTGCGCGGCGAACAGCTCGGCCAGCTGCACATCCTCTGCGGTGAAGCGGCGGCCTTCGGCACGGGCCGTCAGATTCAGCACGCCGATGATCTGATCCTGCCAGCGCAGGGGAACCGCCAGCACGGCGCGGTAGTCCGTCCCGGCGTACTTCGGAGATTTCCCCTCCCAGGTCCGGTGATCGTCGATCGCCATCGACTGGCCGGAAACCAGAACCCGACCGCTGAGGCCCTCACCCGGTTCCAGCTGTGTCCCGACGTGCTGGGCGGCCAGGCCGGAGCCTTCAGTGAGGGTAAGCAGCCGCGTGTTTGGATCGTAGAGGTAGATTGCGCCGCCGGCGTCTGCCTGCAGCAGATCGGCGGCGTAAGACATGATGCGGCCCAGCAGGCCAGGCTGGTCTACCCGGGCGCTGAGGTCGAGGCTGATAGTATGAAGCGCGGCCAGTGCATCGACCAGATGCCCTCCCGCTCGCGGCGTGCTGCTGTCTGAAGCCACTTACCCAGCCCCCTCACCCGATGCTGGCGGCGTTGAATGGTACGGCTTCATTATGATGCAACCTGCCCCGGCTGTCCAGCAGGAGGAGCGAATGTGACGGGCCGGGCGCTGGAGCCGGCGCTCTCAGGCGGCGGACCCACTGGCGGTGGCCTCGTGAGAGGCGACGTTCGCCCGGTAATGATCGGCCGCCAGGATGGCCTCATAGGCGCTCCAGAACACGCGGTCCTCGCCCAGGTGCGCGATCAGCCCGGCCCGCTCCAGGTAGGAACGCACTGGCTCATTCAGGCCGCTCAGGTAGATGCGCCGCCCGCTGGTTTCCAGTGTTTCGGTCAGCCGTTCCAGCGCCTGGATGCCGGTGGTATCGATCAGCGGCACCGCCCGCAGGCTCAGGATGATGTCCTGCATCTCGCTTAGCCCTTCCATAGCGCTGTTGAAGGTATTGACCGTGCCGAAAAACAGCGGACCGGTGAGGTAAGCGACCACGATGCGGTCGGCATCGTACTGCATGGCGTAGCCTTCCCGGCGCATCGTCTCCACCGAGACCGGTTTCAGGATGACTTTCGCCCGGCTGATCTGCAGCACAAAGATCAGGGCCGATAAGCCCACGCCGATGATGATCGCCTGCGTCAGATCGAGTGCCACCGTGGCTGCCAGCGTGGCCAGGAAGGTCAGGATGGCGCTCTTGAAGCGCCGGTGAACAAAAATACTGGCGATCTCCGCCCATTCGTTCATGCGCCAGGCGGTCACCATCAGCACACCGGCCAGCGCCGCCAGCGGCACATGTGCCAGGATCGGGGCCAGCGCCAGCGCCGCCAGCAGCAGGGCTGCCGCATGCACCAGGCTGGCCAGCCGCGTGCGGGCGCCGCTCTTGATGGCCACGCTGGTGCGGGCGATGGCCGCCGTGGCCGGCACGCCGCCGAAGAACGGGATCACGATATTGCCCAGCCCCTGCGCGATCAGCTCCTGGCGGGCGTCCAGCTTCCGGCGCGTCATGCGCCCGGCCACCGCCCCGCACAGCAGGCTCTCGATGGCCCCCAGCGCAGCGATGGACAGCGCCGGCACCAGCAGCTCGCCGACGTTGGCCAGCTCCGACACCAGCTGAGAGGGCAGCAGCCGATCGTCCAGCAGGATAGTCTGCGGGATGCTGCCGATCACCGGCACCGGCAGGTCGAGCAGCCAGGTCACCGCCGTGGCCGCGATCAGCCCCAGCAGCGAGGCCGGGAAGCGGGCGTTCCACGCCTTCGGCCAGAGGGCCATCAGCGCGATCACCGCCAGCCCGATGCCCAGCGCGGCCAGGTTCGGCGTGTAGTCGAAGCGCAGCATGTGGCCCAGCTTGAGCAGCGCGTTCTCCGCGCCGGCCGTCTGCACACCCAGCAGGTTGTCGATCTGGCCGATGGCGATGATCACCGCAATGCCGCTGGTGAAGCCGGCGATGACGGTGGTGGGCAGCACGTTGACGATCTGGCCCAGGTTCAAGAGGCCCATCAGCAGGATGATGATCCCGGCCATCAACCCGGCCATCCATACGCCGCTCAGCCCATAGCGGCTGGCCAGCACGATCAGCACCGCCGACATGGCCCCGGTAGGCCCGGAGATCTGGTAGCCCGCGCCGCCCAGCCCGCCGATCAGCAGCCCGGCCAGGATAGCCGTCACCAGCCCGGCGGCGGCGCTGGCCCCGGAGGCCACGCCAAAGGCCAGCGCCAGCGGCAGAGCCACCGCCGCAACAGTCAGCCCGGCCAGCAGATCATTCCGGAATCCCTCCAGCGTGTACCCCCGGAACTCGTCCCGCCAGATATCCAGCACCGGCAGCCGTCCAGCCATCGACCATCCTCCTCCCTGTGCGTAGATTGACGCGCCGGCGCTCACTCCCCGCCCAGGCCGGCGCAGGCTCCGGGCAGCGCCAGCCCCGCCCAGAGCGCATACATTTTCCCCGAAGGATGCAGGCCGTCCGCTGCCAGCAGCGATGGGTCCCCGGCGGCCTGCCGCGAGATCGGTGTGATATCAATGAACCGGGCCGTGCGCCGGAGCGTCACCTCGCGGGCCTGCGCATTATAGGCGTCGATGCCGGCGGCGATCTGCCCGCGATCCTCGCTCTCGGCGAAGGGAGTGGCGCCCCAATCCGGGATCGACAGCACCAGCACGCGGCCCGGATCGCCGCCCGCCAGCGCCACCGCCCGCTCCAGCAGCCCGGCGAACTCCGGGCGAAAGGTCGCCGCCGGGCGGCCCCGGTACTGGTTGTTGACCCCGATCAGCAGCGTCACCAGATCATACGGCCCCTGAGGGTCGGCGGCGGCCAGCGCATCGGCCAGGTCGCCGCTCGTCCAGCCCGTGCGGGCGATGATCTCCGGCTCGGCCACCGGGACGCCCTCCGCCCGCAGCAGGCCGGCCAGCTGGGCGGGCCAGCGGTCAGCCGCCGGCACGCCCTGCCCGATGGTGTACGAATCACCCAGCGCCAGCAGCCGGATCGACTCCGTCCGCTCGATCCGGCAGCCGGGAGCCGGCGAAGCCGTCGGGGGCGGCGCGGCAGCCGCCCGGCAGCCCACCAGCAGGCCGAGCAGCACAGCACCCGCCCCGGCGCGGCGGATCGCCCAACCGGCGCCGGCTGACGGTGAGGAGGTTGATTGCCAGATCGGCATAAAGGATCGGGCGCAGGGGGCTGGCGCCCCTCATCCGGCCAGCCGGATCCCCTGGGGCCTGCTTCCCGGCACGCGGGCCAGCAGGCCGCGGGCCTCCATATCCAGCTTGACGGTCATCATGTACCACGTGATGGAGCCTTCGAACCTGCCGGCCAGCGCCGCCTCCAGCGCGGCCTGCAGCTCCCTGAGCGTCAGCGCGTCCCCGCCGGCCAGCGCCGCCTCGATGGCGGCCCGCATGGCGTCGTACCGGTGCCTTTCGATCTTGACCCCGACTTTGTCGGAGTTGGGGTGCAGGGTCTGGATCTTCTCGTCGCTCATCGGTCGTTTCCTCCTGTGGCGCGGACCAGTATGCCCGGATCGACAGGTGGACGCAACCCGGCCCGATTGCGCGCGCCGAACCGGCGTGCTAGCATCTGAGGCAGATTGCGCCGGAGGAGTTCATCCCTATGAGCGGCTGCTGCAACCCGACCCAGTGCCAGGGCATCGAGCAGACCTTCAATCCGCGTCTGGTGCGCCGCGATCTGGAGAACTACCGCCGGCGCGGCCCCGACACGACCACCCGCGCCCTGCTGGAGGCCATCGCGGCGCAGGGGGAGGTCGCCGGGGCGCTGGTGCTGGACATCGGCGGCGGGGTGGGAGCGATCCAGCACGCGCTGCTGGCCGACGGGGCAGCGCGGGCCGTCAGCGTCGATGCGTCAGCGGCCTACCTGGCCGCCGCCCGTGAGGAAGCCGAAAGGCGCGGCCACGCCGACCGGCTCACGCAGGTTCACGGGAACTTCGTGACCGCTGCGCCGGGCCTGGAGGACGCGGACATCGTGACGCTGGACCGGGTGATCTGCTGTTATGACGACATGCCCGCGCTGGTCAGCACTTCGGCGGCCAGAGCGCGGCGGCTGTATGGCGCGGTCTACCCCCGCGACACGGCCCTGCTGCGGGCGGTGATGGCCCTCCAGCATGCCATCGCCCGGCTGACGGGCTGGAAGATGCAGTTCTTCGCCCACCGCACCGCGCAGGTCGATGCGCTGGTGCAGAGCCTCGGCCTGCGCCCGGTGTTCTACCGCCGGATGGGCTTCTGGCAGGTGGTGCTGTACGCCCGCTGAGAGGACGCCCGGACGCCCCCTGCCGGATTATAGAGGGACCGCCCCCACCCCATCCTCTCTGCCCTGCGGGGATGAAACGCAGCAGAGGGAGGGGCACTCCGCTGCCGCCTCGGACGCTGTCTGAAAAACCCGGCTTGACACGCGCCGCATTCGCCCCTTTAATGGGCCTGCAGTGGCGTCAGGCCACAATCCGGCAGCAAAGGACATGATGATGAGCACGAACCCGGCGCCCCCTCCCGATATCGAACAGCTCAAGCAGGCCCTGCAGAAAGCGCCCATCCTGCGCGCCCTGATGGAGGTCGCACCGGAGGTCGTCCAGACGGCTCTACGCAGCGAGTTTTACAAAAGCAACACCGTGCTGTTCCGGGAGGGCGAGCCGGCGGATCGCGTCTTTGCCATCTGGAGCGGACGGCTGCGCGTCCAGCATGACATCGGCATCGATCAGCCGCTGGTGCTGCGCGACTGCTTCCCCGGCGACGTGGTGGGTGAGATCAGCCTGCTGGATAACCAGCCTCGCTCCGCTACCGTGCTGGTGGTCGAGGATTCGCGGCTGATCAGCCTCTCCCGCGAGGATTTCCAGCGCATCATCGCCAGCAAGCCGGAAGTCACCTTCGACCTGCTGCGGGCGCTGGGCCACCGGCTGCGTTCTTCCAGCGACCTGCTGGTTGCCACTTCGCGCTCGGTGGAGATGATCGCCCACCGCATCGGCATCGCCCACCCCGCCGGGATGGCCGGCGGCCCGTCCGCGCCGACAGGCACCGATGCGCTGTGGAGCGGCATCTCCGACCTGCTGGGCGAATTTGCCGAGTCGGCGGGGACGATCGCCACGGCGGCGGGCCAGATCCGGGAGCATCTGCCGGAGCATGCCCTGGACGACACCGGGCTCGACCTGCTCGATGTGCTGAGCGCCAACCCGGCTTACCTGCAGCGCCTGCTGGAGCGGGCGCGCGACCTGGCGGCGCTGCTCAGCGGGCCGGTCAGCCTGCAGCGCAGCGCGGTGATGGTGGCCGGGATGATCGATATGCTCGCCTCCCGGCTCAACCCCATGGCCCGCACGCGGGATGTAATCTTCGACCTGAAGGTGGCGCACAACCTGCCGATGGTCATGGGCGACGGCGACCTGCTGCGGATGGCGCTGTGGTACCTGATGGAGTTCCAGATGTGGCGCGCCCCGGCCGGCGGGACGATCAAGGTGGTGGTCGATCACCGCTTCGAGCGCGAGGTGCACGCGACTATCATCGAGCCGCTGGCCGACCCGCTGAGCCGCGAGCAGCTGGCGGCGCTGTTCGAGCCGTTCGCCGCCCCGCTGAGCGAGGATTCGCTGTGGACGGGGCTGGAGCTGGCGGCCAGCCGCGCCGCGCTGCGGGCGCATCACGGCGACGTGGCGGCGGCGGTCGGCGAGGACGGGCGCGGGCTGATCTTCTCGGTCACCGTGCCCACCAGCGGGTCAGGCGGCTGATCCGGCGCTTCTGCCGGCGCGCGGCGGCTGGGGGGGCGGCTCATCGACGGGCCGCCCCGGCGCTTCAGCGCCGGCTGGCGTGCAGGACGGTGTAGCCGATCACCTGATCGTCTTTGTAGCGAACGATGACATCCTCGTCGGTCAGTTCGCTATCATCAGCCGCCACGCCCTTCCTGAAATTGATGTACAGCACATCGGCGTCGGCATCGTAGGAAAATGACACACTCTGCTGCGGATGTCGCTTGATGAGGTCCATGACCTGCAGATAGTCCCCCAGATCGGCTATGGCCATAGCTGCTCTCTCCTCTCAAACCAGCGGGCGCGTCGGGTGACAAAGGCGGTCACAATGAACCCGTCTGCTGCGATTTCCCGGTAAACCGCCGCCAGCCACCTCCCTTCCGCAACTTCACGCACCGCTATCAGCTCGCCGTGGCTTCCCTGCGCAATCCGTTGGGGATCAGCCACCGTCTCCAGCACCGCGGCCTGGAGTGCCTCCATCTCGGGGTGTTCCTCAATGATATGCGCCCAGCGCTCGTCCGTCAGGGCGTATGGTCACTCCGCGCTTCGAGACAGCGATCATGGCTCCCCTCGCACACAGCGCCCGACACGATCGCCGCCGGCGCGCGGCGGCTGGGGGGGCGGCTCATCGGCTGGCGTGCAGGGCGGCCTGCCCCCTTACTGCCGGCGCTGCGCTCACAGCCGCAGCCGGATCGCGGCGGCAGCGGCGTCCAGCTCCTCGCGGGGCGGCTGGCGCCCGTAGTCGGGGCCGAAGTGCAGCCCGAACGAATCCCCGGCGAAGCGCGGGATGATATGCAGGTGGGCATGCCCCACCTCCTGCCCGGCGGCCTTCCCGTCGGCCATCAGCAGGTTGATGCCCTCGCAGCGCAGGCCGCTGGCGCGCAGCGCCGCGCCGATCTGCTGGCCGACGGCGAACAGCCGCGCGATCTCATCGGTGCGCATCTCGGACAGTTCATTCGCGTGCAGAGTGGGCACCACCAGCACATGTCCGGGATTCACCGGGCGGGTGTCCATAAAGGCAATGACAGTATCATCACGCCAGATCACGCTGGCCGGCGCTTCCCCGGCAATGATGCGGCAGAAAATACACGAATTGGAATTCATACGCTCCTCTGATCCCACCTCTGGTGGGTGATCTGCATGGGGCCTACCTGCCCGGCGGTATGCTCCAGCGCGTGAATGACCGCGCAGGGGACGCTGAAGGTGCGCCTGGCGTGGCGGGCGACGGGCGCTGCGCTCCGGCGACGTGCACTGCCAGCCCGTCCAGCACTCGGTTCATCTCCGCGTGCAGCCCGGTCAGATGGCTGATGACTTCGGCGAACCGGGCCTCCATAACGCCTGCCTGCCCTTTCGGTCGGGAACCAGCGGCCGGGGCCGCCCGGCTATGATACCGCGAGCGGGCGCGCCGGGGTAGTCGCCGCGCAGCGCGAAGCCCCCGACTTGCGCCGGGGGCTTCGATGCGAGAGCCTTCGTCAGGCAGCCGCGGCGCTAACGCCCCCGGCTGCCGGGTTCCTTCGACGGCGACCACTGCGACCACTTGTCCGTGGACGGGTCGATGGTCAGGTTGCCCTGCGGGCCTCCCTGCCAGAACACCTCGAACAGATTCGGATTGCCATCACGAACCGATGTGAAGGCGATGCGGCTGCCGCCGCAGTCCCACGTCGGCGCACTATCCGGCCCCTGGTAGGTGCTCAGCAGGTACTCGATCCCGGTGGTCAGATCGAATGTAAAGACATCCAACCCGACGCCGCGGCGATCCTGGTAAGCAATCCGGTTCCCTTCGGGTGACCAGGTGTGATTGCCCGTGACGCCCCCCTGCGTGATCTGGATCACCTCTTCGCCCAGCAGATTGCTCACGAAGAGGTTGACCTTCCCGTTAGCGTCCGAGAGGAAGGCCAGCTGCTTGCCATTGGGCGACCAGGCAGGGAAGAACTCATCGGTTATGCTGCGCGTCACCTGGAACTCCTCGCCCGTGGCCAGGTTCAGCAGGAAGATGTCGTTGTTGCCCATCCGATCCGATTCAAACACTATCCAGTTCGGGTCGGGCGCGAAGAAGGGGTGGAAGTCATTGCGCGGATCGGTGGTCAGCTGGCGCTCTTCGCCGGTCTCGGTATCCAGCAGGAAGAGGTCCCAGTTGCCATTCCGGTCGCTCTGGAAGACGATCGTCCGGTTGTCCGGGCCGAACATCGGGTTGATGTTGTTGGCGCTGGTGTCCGTCAGCTGAACGGCCTCGCCGCCGCTCGAACTGACCCGCCACAGCTCCACGTTGCCGGTTCGGTTGCTTTCGAAGACAACCCAGGCGTCGTTGGGCGAACGGCTTGGCCGCGAGTCCTGGGCGCCGCTGTTGGAAAGGTTGATCAGCGTCCCGCCGCTCCCCTCGATCCCATCCAGTCGATAGACCTCAAGGTTGCGATCGCGGAAGGTGTGGAACACCAGGAACTGCGGGCAGGTGTTCGCATCCGGGGGCGGAGCGGGCGCGATCTGCTCGATGATGTCCGGCGGAGGAGCCGGAGGCTGGCAGGTCGGATCGCCTTCCTGGCAGAACGGCTGCGGGCCGCAGTCTGCGCCATTGGGCATCTTGCCGTTGACGCACTGAGGCGGAGGTGGCAGACATGGCACGCCGGTCAGCGACATCACCCCGTTCACGCAGACATCCGTGGCGCAGACGCCGCTGGGCGGCATCGGGCTGCCATCCGGGCAGGTGGACGGGATATCGCACACGCCGCCGGGCGGCATCGGGCTGCCATCCGGGCAGGTAGGCACGGGGCACACGCCGCCGGGCGGCATCGGTGAGCCGTCAGGGCAGGTGGGCACCGTCTCGCAGACGCCGCCGGGCGGCATCGGGCTGCCGTCCGGGCAGACCGGTATCACCTCGCACTTGCCGCTCGGAGGCATCGGGCTGCCATCCGGGCAGACGGGGGTGCCGTCGCACTGGCCATCCGGGGGCATGGGGCTGCCATCCGGGCAGACCGGCGGGACGAAGCAGACGCCGCCGGGCGGCATCGGGCTGCCATCCGGGCAGACCGGCGTGGTCTTGCACACGCCGCCGGGCGGCATCGGGCTGCCATCCGGGCAGGTGGGGACATTCACGCACGACGCGCCGGTATCGGACCACTTGCCGGTGATGGGATCGCAGTAAGGCTGAACCTCGCAGGATTCGCCGGTATCGGACCAGCGTCCATCGACGCAGCGCGGGGGGGTCTGGCCGTTCTGCCAGAACTGGATGTGCGAGATGTCTTTCGTCCTGTCGCCAGTGATAGACCAGGTGATCGTGCCATCGTCGTTCCGGGTCACGCAGTAGCCGGAGTTGCAGTTGGTCTGGCCAGGCTCGGTTGGGACCTGCACATCGTATTCCCCGGTGCCGGCTTTGAAGGTCAGGTTGGTCACCCCCTCATCCAATTCCGTGGTGCCGGTGTTGCCGGGGTCGTCAACCTTGGTGCAGTTCTCGGCTTTCTCACATTCAGAGCCGCCCGGGCCGGATGGCCCGGTATCTCCGCCGGTCTGGCCGCCGCCGGTCGTCTGGCCGCCGCCGGTCGTCTGACCGCCGCCCTGACCCTGGCCGCCGCCGGTTGTCTGACCGCCGCCGGTCGTCTGACCGCCGCCGGTCGTCTGACCGCCGCCCTGACCCTGGCCGCCGCCGGT
>DAOTXW010000040.1:0-162689 GCA_034435035.1 Anaerolineae bacterium
GCCTGGCTCAGTGCCAGGCAGCCAGCCTGTGAGGAAATCGTATGGCTAAGCAAAAGATCCGCATTCGCCTGAAAGGTTACGACCACCGCGTGTTGGACGAATCCGCCCGCCGCATTGTGGAAGCAGCCGAACGCACTGGCGCCCGGGTTGTGGGCCCGGTGCCGCTTCCCACCCGTATCAAACGGTGGACTGTGCGCCGCGGCCCTTTTATTGATAAGGACTCGCAGGAACACTTTGAGATGCGCATTCACAAGCGCATCATCGACGTGATGGATCCGGATGCCAAGACGATCGATACCCTCACCCGCCTCAATCTGCCTGCAGGCGTTGATATCGAGATTCGGATCTAGCCCGGAAAAGCAGGGGAGCTGGCTGGAGGCAGCCAGCGTGGCGAAGGTGACATATCAGCTGGGGATGATGCGGGGTGGGTGCGGGTGTTCGCACCTCCGGCCAGCAGTCTCCTTGGAGGCAGTGCCGCGATGATAAAGGGCATCATTGGAAAGAAGATCGGCATGACGCAGGTCTTCAACGACGCAGGTGTTGTGACGCCGGTTACGGTGATCCAGGCTGGCCCGTGCTGGGTTACCCAGATCAAAACGAAGGAGAACGACGGTTACCTGTCTGTGCAGCTTGGCTTTGAAGAGATCGGCGCCGAAATCAGCGATCCTGAGAAGCGAGAGCGCAAGATTGAGCGCCGTCTGAGCAAGCCCGAGCGTGGGCATCTGGGGTTGCTCAAGGCAGACGATGAGCATGCTCGCAAAGTGATGAAGAACGCTGTCCCGGCGCTCCGCCATCTGCGGGAGTTCTTGGTGGACGATACGGGAGATATTGAAGAAGGGCAACAAATTACCGTCGAGGTCTTTCGGCCGGGCGACCGCGTTGATGTAGTAGGAACCAGCAAAGGCAAAGGCTTCGCAGGTACGATCAAGCGCCATCACTTCAATCGTCAGCCCAAGACGCACGGTCAGTCTGACCGGGAGCGTGCTCCCGGGTCAGTGGGCTCCACCTCGACGCCGGGCCGCACGCTGAAGGGTCAGCGGATGGCCGGACGGATGGGCGGCGACCGTGTCACGGCACAGAACCTTGAGGTCGTCGTCGTTGATGCAGAGCGCAATCTGCTGGCTGTCAAGGGCAGCATCCCGGGCGCAAAGGGCGGCCTGGTGATGATCAGCCCTACAGTCAAGAAGCAGTAGAGGGTTTGTCATGGCAATCATAATCCCTGTCAAGGATATGCGCGGGCGCGAAGTGGATACGGTGGAGCTCCCATCTGATATCTTCGAAGCCCCGATCAATGTGGGCCTGATGCATCAGCTGTATGTGCTGCAGATGGCCAATGCCCGCCTGGGCACACATCAGACCAAGACGCGCAGTGAGGTCAACCGCAGCAAGGCGAAATGGTTCCGCCAGAAGGGCACCGGCCGGGCGCGCCATGGCAGCCGCAATGCCCCCACCTTCGTGGGAGGAGGCATCGCACACGGGCCTCAGCCCCGTCAGTACACCAAGCAGATGCCGAAGAAGATGCGTCGCGCGGCGCTCCGCTCGGCTCTGTCCGCCAAGGCCGCTGAGGGCGAGATCGTGCTGGTGGACCGCTTTGAGCTGAGCGCTCCCAGGACACGGGACATCGTCGATGCATTATACATGCTGGTCGGTGACAGCAGCGCCCTCGTGCTGTTGGCCGCGCCGAACGACAACGTTGAGCTGTCGATGCGTAACCTCCCGGATGCTCGTTACATCCGCGCCAGCTATCTGAATGTGCGCGATCTGCTGAAGTACGACAAGCTGGTGGTCCCGTTGGATGCGCTGGATGTCATCCGTGGGTGGTTGGGCAAGCAGCCGAGGAGTGAGTAACGTGAGCGAGCTACATCTTTACGATGTGATCCGCCGCCCTGTCGTCACCGAAAAAAGCGACCGGCTGGTCAACGACCTGAATGTCTACTGCTTCGAAGTGGACCTCCGTGCCAACAAAGCTCAGGTCAAGGAAGCGGTTGAGGCCATCTTCGATGTCGAGGTGCTGAAGGTGCGCACGTCTGTGATGCCTGCCAAGATGGGGCGTCGAATGCGTAAGACGTATATCCGGCGTGGTGCCTGGAAGAAAGCTTACGTCACGGTCACGCCCGGCCAGAAGATTGACCTGTTCGGGATCTAGCGGGTGGGGCTGTCACCGCGGCAACAGTTGAGTTGAGGATACTCTAATGGCGATCAAGAAATACAAGCCCACTTCGCCGGGCCGGCGGGGGATGACGGGGCATGATTTTGACGAGATCACACGCTCAAAGCCTCAGAAGTCGCTTACGGTGCATCTCCGCAAGCGCTCGGGACGCAATAACCAGGGCACGATCTCGGTTCGGCATCGCGGTGGTGGGCACCGCCGCCGCTACCGCATCATTGACTTCAAGCGTGACAAGGCTGGCGTGCCGGGGCGCGTGGCGAGCATCGAGTACGATCCCAACCGATCTGCCCGGATCGCGCTGGTGGTTTATGCGGATGGTGAGAAGCGCTACATTGTAGCGCCGCTCGGCCTGCAGGTTGGCAGCACGATTATGGCTGGCACTGAGGCGGAGATTCGCCCCGGAAATGCCCTGCCGATCCGCAGCATCCCGATCGGCACGACGATTCACAACATCGAACTGCATCGCGGCAAAGGAGGGCAGTTGGTCCGGGCCGCGGGGGCTTCAGCGCAGCTGCTGGCCAAAGAAGGCGACTATGCCCAGGTGCGCATGCCCAGCGGTGAGGTTCGTCGGATCCGCCAGGACAACATGGCGACTATCGGCCAGGTAGGCAACACCGATCACGGCAATGTTAAGATCGGCAAAGCAGGCCGAAAGCGCTGGATGGGGTGGCGTCCGACGGTGCGCGGAACGGCGATGGATCCCAACTCGCATCCGCATGGCGGCGGCGAGGGGCGCTCCGGGATCGGAATGCCCAGCCCCAAGACTCCCTGGGGAAAGCCCGCTCTTGGCCGCAAGACGCGCACCAACAAGAGCACGAATAAGTACATAGTTCGGCGGCGCGCTACCAAACGTCGCCGCTAGAGACAGTGCGCTGGCTCCCTGAGGAGGCCCGGCGCAGTCCCGGCTGAACCGGTGTAACTGGAGGATTGCGATGTCACGCAGTTTGAAGAAGGGGCCCTTCATCAGCCCCCGGCTGCTGGAAAAGATCGAGAAGATGAATGCCGCCGGCGAGAAGAAAGTCATCCGCACCTGGAGCCGGGCCTCCGTCATCTTCCCACAGATGGTGGGGCACACGATCGCTGTGCATGATGGGCGGCGGCATGTCCCCATCTATGTGACTGAGAACATGGTTGGGCACCGCCTGGGTGAGTTCGCGCCAACCCGGACGTTCCGCGGGCACTTCGCGCGGGAAAAGAAGGTGAAGTAGCTATGGACGTGCGAGCGATTGCGCATTACCTGCCGATCTCACCGCAGAAGGTGCGCCTGGTATGCGACCAGGTGCGGGGTATGCCGGCGCTGGATGCTATCGATGTATTGAAGTTCATGCCGCAGAAGGGTGCGGGTCTGGTGCTCAAGGTAGTTAAGAGCGCGGTGGCCAATGCAGAGAACAACTTTGAGCTGGATCCGACCCGGCTGATGATCACGCAGATCTACGCCAATGAGGGCCCCCGGCGCCCGTGGCGGCGCTTTGGGGCACGCGGCCGCTTCAAACCGTGGATCCGCCGCACATCGCATGTGACTGTCGTAGTCACCGAGAGCCAGCCAGAGGCCGGTGCAGAGGCGCCATCGGGCCGGAAGACCAGAAACCAGGAGAAGTAGGCTATGGGACGCAAAGTACACCCGATCGGCTACCGACTGAAGGTGATCAAAGACTGGAATGCGCGCTGGTATGCAGATGGCAGCCGCTATGGGGCGCTGCTGCAAGAAGACCTGAAGATCCGCCGCGCGATCGATTCGCTCCAGGAGAGCGCCGGTGTCTCCAAGGTGGAGATTGAGCGCTATCCCAACCAGGTGCTGATCACGCTGCACACAGCCCGCCCGGGGATTGTCATTGGGCGCAAGGGCGAGGCGGTTAAGAAGCTGCGTCAGGACCTTGAGGCGGTGGCGGACGGCAAGAAAGTCAAGATCGAGGTCGAGGAGATCGCGGCCCCGGACCTGGACGCGCTGCTGGTGGCACAGAATATCGCGGGGCAGATGGAGCGCCGCATTTCGCACAGCCGCGCGATGAAGCGCGCTGTCCAGCAGGCCATTCGGCAGGGTGCGCTGGGCATCCGCATCGCGGTTGGTGGGCGCCTGGCGGGCTCCGAGATGGCCCGCCGCGAAACGGTGCAGGAAGGCCAGGTGCCTTTGACGACCCTGCGGGCGGACATCGACTTCGGGTTCGCCGAGGCCCTGACAACTTATGGCCGCATCGGGGTGAAGGTCTGGATTTATAAAGGCGAGATCCTGGTTGAGGAAGAAGCCGAGTCGACCGGGGTGTATGTCAGCCAGTGACACTTGATTCTCAGTGCGAGGGCGAGGTGGCCGGGCTGCTGTTGAAACGGGGGCTGCGCTGCCGCGCTGTGTGGAGACGTGCACGATGTTAATGCCAAAACGTGTCAAATATCGCAAGCAGTTCCGCGGCCGGATGAAGGGCAAAGCGACGCGCGGCAACAAGGTCGATTTCGGTGAGGTTGGGCTCCTGTCCCTGGAGCCGGCCTGGATCACCAGCCGGCAGATCGAAGCAGCGCGCCGCGCGATCACGCGCCACCTGAAGCGCCGGGGCACGGTCTATATCCGGATCTTCCCGGACAAGCCCGTCACTGCCAAGCCTGCCGAGACTCGCATGGGTAAGGGCAAGGGGTCGGTCGAACACTGGGTGGCTGTGATCAAGCCCGGCCGCGTCCTGTTTGAAGTGGGTGGGGTGGACCACGCAACGGCTGAAGAGGCGCTGATGCGCGCCGCCTATAAAATGCCCGTGCGGACCAAGATCGTCAAACGGATTGATCCCGTTTCGGGTGTGGAGGTGAGTGGCTGATGAGGACTTCAGAGCTGCGTGATCTACCGGTGGAAGACCTGGTCCGCCGGCTGGATGAAGCCAAGGAGGAGTATTTCAACCTCCGCTTCCAGCGCGAATCGGGCCAGCTTGAGGATACTAACCGTCTGCGCGTCGTCAGACGCAACATCGCGCGCATCTACACGATTATGCGTGAGAATGAAATGCGGCAGGCGGCCCAGGAGGCGAGCAATGGCTAATACCCGGCGGCGGCTGACCGGCCAGGTAGTCAGCAACAAGATGCAGAAGACCGTGGTGGTGCAGATCAAGCGGGCCTATCGGCACCCGCTGTACGGCAAGACGGTCTACCAGTACCGGAAGTTCATGGCGCATGATGAAAAGAACGCCTGTGAGATCGGCGACGAAGTCATCATCGTGGAATCGCGCCCGCTGAGCAAGAATAAGCGCTGGGTGGTGCAGCAAATCCTGCGTGAGGACCTGAGCGCACGCACGGCTTCCATCGAGGAGGTGGCCGCGGTGCCCGACGCAGAGGATGACTCACACGAAGCCGACGACTCCGGCGAAGAATAGGCCCGGGGTTACCAGGGGGAAGCCATGATTCAGCAAGAGAGTCGGCTCAAAGTTGCCGACAATAGTGGAGCAAGGGAAATCCTGACCATCCGGGTGCTGGGCGGATCGACCCGCTTCTACGGAGCCATCGGCGATGTTGTGGTGGCCACCGTCAAGAGCGCGCAGCCCAATGCAGTGGTCAAGAAGGGCGACGTGGTGCACGCCGTGATCGTCCGTACCACCAAGGAGCTGCGGCGCGAGGATGGGTCGTACATCCGCTTCGATGATAATGCGGCGGTGATCCTGCAGGAGCCGGGCAGCAAAAGCCCCAAGGGAACGCGCATCTTCGGGCCGGTCGCGCGCGAGCTGCGGGATGCCGGGTTCATGAAGATTATCTCGCTGGCACCGGAAGTGCTTTAAGAGGACGGCAATGAGTCAGTACAAGTCAAACATTAAGCGGGATGATACTGTGCTGGTGATAGCCGGCAATGACCATGGGGCAAGAGGGCGGGTGTTGCGCGTGCTGGCCAAGGACAAACGCATTGTTGTGGAGTCCGTCAACATTCGCAAGAAGCACCAGCGTCCTGTGCAGGCAGGTCGCGGGCAGGTGCAGGCTGGCATCGTGCAGTTCGAAGCAGCTATTGACATCTCAAATGTCATGCTGATCTGCCCACAGTGTGACCAGCCGACCCGTGTTGGGCGGCGGCGTGGTGAAAGCGGCGGCGTAGTGCGCGTCTGCAAGAAGTGCGGGAAGGATATTGACTGATGCACAGGCTGAAGAAGTATTACGAGAGCAGCGTGCGCCCGGCGCTCATTAAGCATTTTGCCTACGCCAACGTGATGCAGGCGCCGCGGGTCTCCAAGGTGGTGGTCAATATTGGGGTCGGGGAGGCGCTGGATAATGCCAAGACCCTGGACGCCGCCGTCGAGGACCTGCGCAAGATCACCGGGCAGAAGCCAATCATCACCCGTGCCCGTAAGAGCATCGCTGCGTTCAAGCTGCGCGAGGGGCGCGCGATTGGCGTCAAGGTGACCCTGCGGGGAGAGCATATGTGGGCCTTCCTGGATCGCCTGATGAATGTGGCCCTGCCGCGCACGCGGGACTTCCGCGGCATCCCTCCGTCAAGTTTTGATGGCCGTGGGAACTATACGCTGGGCCTTCGTGAGCAGATCCTGTTCCCGGAGATCGAATACGATAAGATCGACAAGGTGCGCGGCATGGAGATCAGCATCGTTACGACGGCCCGGTCAGATGAAGAAGGCCGGGAGCTGCTGCGCCTGCTGGGGATGCCATTCCGGGATCTGCAGGTGTCGGTTCCGCGGTACCAGAGCTAGCAGAGGATAACAGGGAGCAGGCAATGGCAAAGAAGTGTATGTCCCATCGCGAACAGAACCGCAAGTTCAAGGTGCGCGAGCACAACCGCTGCCAGCGCTGTGGCCGTCCGCGCGGCTATATTCGCAGGTTCCGACTGTGCAGGATTTGCTTCCGTGAACTGGCGCTCAGGGGAGACATCCCCGGCGTGGCGAAGGCCAGCTGGTAGGGCGGCAGGAGAGAGACCGGTATGTACGTAAACGATCCCATAGCCGATATGCTGACGCGCATGCGCAACGCCCTGATGGTCGGGCATGACGAGGTGGCTATCCCGCACTCGCGCATGAAGGAAGAAATCGCCCGTATTCTCAAAGAAGAGGGGTACATCGAAGACTATCGTGTCGGCGATGAAAGCCCCTTCCGTTGGCTGACTGTGCGTCTCAAATACACGGGCGCGCGGCGTGAACGCCGCCCGCTGATCACCGACCTGAAGCGCGTCAGCAAACCGGGTCGCCGAATCTACACCAGCTACCGGGATATTCCCTGGGTGCTGAGCGGGATGGGAATCGCCATCCTGACTACGCCCAAGGGAGTCATGACCGGACAGCAGGCTCGCCGCGAGCGGGTTGGCGGCGAAGTCCTGTGCTATGTCTGGTAGGGCAGGGGGTTCAGAATGTCCCGTATAGGCAAGAAACCGATTCCCATCCCGGCAGGCGTGAGTGTCACAATTGAGGGTAGCCGGGTAACCGTCAAGGGGCCCAAGGGCGAACTGAGCCGGCAACTGAATACGCAGATCGCTGTGGCGCAGGATGATGGAGTCCTGACCGTTTCCCGGCCATCCGATCAGCGCCACCATCGCCAGCTGCATGGGCTCACCCGCGCACTGCTGAGCAACATGGTGGTGGGTGTGAGCGAGGGCTTCGAGATTCGCCTGGTGATCACCGGTACTGGCTACCGCGCTGAGATGGAGGGCCCGAACCTGCGGCTGTCGCTGGGCTATTCCCATGACATCCTAGTCATGCCCCCGCCTGGCATCAAGTTCCAGGTGGACAACCGCGGCGCACTGGTGATCCTCACCTCCCATAACAAGGAACTGATCGGTCAGGTGGCGGCAGATATCCGTCGGCTGCGGCCGCCCGAGCCCTACAAGGGCAAGGGCATCAGCTATGAGAATGAAGTGATCCGCCGCAAGACAGGCAAGTCCAAGATTGGCGGCTAACGGGGTGGGGGCGTGCGTGGATGCGCCCGCCTCTGCCCTGGGCAGCGGCGCTGCCCTAGGCCAACCGTTACCATACTTTGCGCAGGAGAGACGGTGATGTCAGAAAAGAGCCAGCAGGCGCGTGAGCGTCGGCATCAGCGTGTCAGACGTCGTGTGATCGGGACAACCGAACGCCCGCGTCTGAATGTGTTCCGCAGCGATAAGCACATCTATGCCCAGGTGATCGATGACAGCGTTGGGCATACCCTGGCGTCGGCTTCGACGGTTGATGTCGAACTGCGGGGCGAGGTTGCGAAGAAATCCAAGTCGGAGGCTGCCGGGCTGGTTGGTAAGCTGGTTGCCCGGCGTGCGCTGGAGGCTGGAGTCAAGAAAGTCGTCTTCGATCGCGGCGGCTATCAGTATCACGGACGGGTTAAGGCGCTGGCCGAGGCGGCTCGCGAAGGCGGATTGGACTTCTAGTAGGCGCCGGCGCAAGCCTGCGCGTGAGCAGTGGAGACAGATATGGGAAGACGACGAGAACCCCGCGCGGCTGAAGCCCGCGAAGAGATGGACGAGCGCGTCCTTGACATCAAGCGTGTTGCCAAGGTGATCAAGGGAGGGCGGCGCTTTGCCTTTCGGACGGTTGTGATCGTGGGTGACAACCGCGGCAATGTCGGTGTTGGCACTGGCAAAGCACGCGGCGTGCCTGATGCCATCCGCAAGGGGACGGAACGTGCCCGCCGCAACATGACCCGGGTGTCACTGGCCGGTACGACTATCCCCCATGAGGTGACCGCCAAGTTTGGCGGCGCGGAGGTGATGCTGCGGCCGGCCTCGCCCGGCACTGGCGTCATCGCGGGTGGAGCCGTGCGCGCAGTGGTCGAGGCGGCCGGGATCAAGGACATCCTGACTAAGTCCCGGGGCAGCGCTAACATGCTCAATGTGGCCCGCGCGACCCTGCTGGGCCTCAGTCAGCTGGAAGATATGTATGCGCTGGCCAGCAGCCGCGGCAAGGATGTCTCCAGCGTCATGCCGTTCTGGATGCGCAAACGCGAGGAGAGTAAGTAGCCATGGCTAAGAAAAAGGTCCAGCAGCCGAAGATGCTGCGCATCAAGCTGGTGCGCAGCGTGATCGGCAATCGGGATGATCAGCGCGCGACCGTGCGCTCGCTCGGGCTTAGCCGCATGCAGCAGATCGTAGAGCGCCCGGACACTCCGGTTGTGAGGGGCATGCTGCACAAGGTCGCTCACCTGGTATCTGTTGAAGAAGTGGAGTAGAGAGCATGAAACTGAACGACCTGCGTCCCGATAAGGGTGCAACCAAAAAGCGCAAGCGAGTGGGTCGCGGTATTGCGGCCGGACAGGGCAAGACCGCTGGCCGCGGCACGAAGGGCCAGGGGGCGCGCTCCGGTGGTGGCAAAGGCCCGTTCTTCGAGGGGGGTCAGCTCCCGCTGGTTCGCCGGCTCCCCTTCAAGCGTGGATTCACCAATATCTTCCGGATTGACTATCAGGAAGTGAACGTGGATCAACTGGAGGGGCGGTTTGCTAAGAAGACAGCGGTGACTCCTGAGTCGCTGGCCGCTATGGGCTTGATCCGCGACGCTGCTGCCCCGGTCAAGATTCTCGGGCGTGGTGAAATCAAGACACCCCTCACGGTTCAGGCGCATGGTTTCACCGGCAGTGCTCGCGCCAAGATTGAGGCGGCGGGCGGCTCAGTGGAGCAGCTGGCTCTCGAGTTCACAGGCGCCCGTGCTACGGTCAAGAAGCTGCGCCGCGAGCAGATTGAGAACCTGCGTACCAACCGTAAAGAGTCTGGCGGCAAGTAGCCGTAGCGCACTGCGCGACGAAATGGTGAAAAGAGGGCGCGATGTCTTTCTTTGACGGTCTGCGTGAGTCCTTTCGGCTGCCCGATCTGCGCCGCAGGATTCTGATCACAATCCTGCTGCTGGTGATCTACCGCCTGGCAGCCAACGTGCCCGTCCCGGGGGTGGACCGCGAAGTGCTGCGCCAGGTCCTCAGCCCTGAGAGCGGAATTGGCGCGTTTGCCCAGGTGCTTGATCTGCTCTCAGGCGGTGCAGTCTCGAACTTCTCGGTGCTGGCGATGGGGGTGTATCCCTACATCACCGCCAGCATCATCATCCAGATCCTGACCCCGGTCATCCCGATGCTGGAAGAGCTTACCAAGGAAGGCCAGGCAGGGCGCGATAAGATCAACCGCTATACCTACTTTCTGGCTATCCCGGTGGCGCTGCTTCAGGCGGTCGGCCAGATCAACATCTTCCGCAGCGGCGGCCAGACGATCATCCCGGGGTTCGGTTTCACGCCTACCAGCGATGTGTTGTTGACCATCACGGTTCTGACGGTCATGACCGCCGGCACCATGTTCGCCATCTGGCTGGGTGAACTGATCACCCAGGACGGCATCGGAAACGGCCTGTCGCTGATCATCTTCGCTGGCATTGTGGCGCGCGTGCATGTTAATGTGACGCAGCTGTACAGCACGGATACCGGCGTGTTTATCCGCAATGTACTGCTGTTCCTCATCCTGACGATCGTGACCGTGCTGGTGATTGTGATAGTTCAGGAGGGCCAGCGCCGCATCCCGGTCAAGTACGGAAAGCGCGTCCGTGGCACCAAGCTGTATGGCGGCGGTAGCACCTACGTGCCGCTGCGCGTCAATACCGCCGGCATGATCCCGCTGATCTTTGCTCAGTCTATTCTGACGCTGCCAGCCATCGCGGCCAGCTTCTTTACCAACAGTGCGGTACCCTTCATCGCAACCTCGGCCCTGACGCTCAGCAATATCTTCGGATCCCAGGGGGGGAGCCTGGTCAGCGGTCAGATCATCTACTGGCTGATCTACTTTGCAATGGTAGTGGGGTTCACCTATCTCTACACCGATATCATGATCCGCAACCAGAACCTGGCGGACAATCTGCAGCGCAACGGCGGGTTCATCCCGGGGATCCGCCCGGGCAAGCGTACCGAAGAGTTCATCAGTAAGGTGGTTCAGCGCATCACGCTGGTTGGCGCGCTGTTTCTGGGCACGATCGCGGTCATGCCTGGCCTGATCCAGATCATCATGAATCTCATCCAGCCAGGCTCGGGGACCGAGGTTCGCAATGCACTGTACATCGTCAGCGGTGGTGGGTTGATCATTATCGTGGGCGTTGTGATCGACACCATGCGCCAGCTGGAAGCGCAGCTGGTGATGCGCCACCGCGAAACCTTCATCCGTTAAGCTGCGCGGCACCGGCGCGCTGTTTTTTGCCCCGGCTACTCGAGAGGCTGATGAAGATGCGGACGTTCATCGTGTTCCTTGGGCCGCCGGGCGCGGGCAAGGGCACGCAGGCCAAGTTGCTGATGGCCTCCTTGGGTGTCCCCCAGGTCTCAACGGGTGACCTGTTTCGCGCGATGAAAGCTCAGGACACCCCGCTGGCGCACCGGGTGCAGGAATTCATGGCACGCGGCGCACTGGTGCCAGATGACCTGACAATCCAGATGGTGAAGGAAAGGCTGTCCGAGCCGGACTGTGCGCGTGGATGCCTGCTGGATGGGTTCCCACGCACGGTCGCGCAGGCAGAGGCGTTGGATCGTCTGCTGGCAGACGCGTTCAATGACCGAGTCAGCGTGGTGCCTTTTCTGTGGATCGATCAGGCGGAAGCTGTGCGCAGGATAGCCGGGCGGCGCAGCTGCCCGACCTGTGGGCGTATCTATCATATCGACAACGATCCGCCCCGGCGGGACGGTTTCTGTGATAATGACGGTGCAGCGCTCATCCAGCGCGATGATGATCGCCCGGAAATCGTTGCGCAGCGCTATCAGGTATATCTGGATAACACGGCGCCGCTGATCGGTTACTACCGGGATCACGGCCTCCTGGTTGAGGTCAATGCGGTGCAGCCGGTGGCCCAGGTGACTGTGGAGCTGACCGAGGCGATATATCGGGCACTGTCTGCACGCTGAACCGGGGATGTCGATGGCAATCATCCTGAAGACTGCGGCTGCGATCCAGTCTATGCGTGACGCAGCTGTGATCAATGATGAGGCGCTTCGCCAGGTCCGGCAGGCCATCCGGCCCGGCGTGAGAACGCGTGAGCTGGATCGGATCGCTCATGAAGTGATCGTCCGCGCGGGAGCAACCCCGGCATTTCTGGGGTACCCGCCTGGCGCGGCGCATCCTTTCCCGGCGACGATCACCGTGGCGATCAATGAGGAGCTGGTTCATGGGATCCCGGGCGATCGGGTCTTGCAAGAAGGCGACATCATCAGCATCGACTGCGGCACGATCTTCCACGGGTACGTTGCCGATGCGGCGTACACGGCCCCGGTTGGCCGCATCAGCGAGTCGGCGCAGAGGCTGCTCGAAGTCACGCGGCGCGCCCTGGATATCGGGATCGCTGCCTGCGTGCCCCACAACCGGCTTGGCGACGTGGGCGCGGCGATCCAGCAGTTCGTTGAGTCGCATGGTATGAACGTGGTGCGCGAGTACGGCGGGCATGGGGTAGGGCGCCAGATGCACGAAGACCCCCATGTTCCGAACTGGGGAAAAGCGGGGCGCGGGGTGCTCCTCCGCGCCGGCATGACCCTGGCCCTGGAACCAATGGTGATGCTGGGCAGCCCGCGGGTGCGGGTGCTGGATGATAACTGGACGGTGGTCACTGCTGACGGAAAGTGGTGCGCGCATTTCGAACATACGGTGGCCATCACAGACACTGGGCCGGAAATACTGACACAGATTGACTGACGTGGTATAATATGCGTTCGGTCTGTTGTTGCCCGACTGGCCCGATGAGTACAGCGAGGTTCGAGCATGAAAGTCAAGGCGTCGATCAAACGCCGGTGCCCCAAATGCAAGGTCATCAAGCGTGGCGGCACGGTGCGGATCATCTGCACGAATCCCAAACATAAGCAGCGCCAGGGCTAGCGTTCCTGGCTGACTGAAGGGGTGGAGAGCACTTATGGCACGTATTGAAGGCGTGGACCTGCCTCGCAATAAGCGGGTGGAGATCGGTCTGACCTATATCTACGGCATTGGCCGCACCCGCAGCCAGCAGATCCTGGCTGCAACCGGTGTGGGTAAAGATACCCGCGTCAAGGATCTGACCGAGGCTGAAGTCGCTGCGCTGCGCGACTACATCGGGAGCCATTTCCGTGTCGAGGGTGACCTCCGACGCGAGGTTCAGTTGAATATCAAGCGTCTCCAGGAGATCGGCACCTACCGCGGTCTGCGCCATCGCCGCACCCTTCCCGTGCGCGGCCAGCGTACCCGGACCAATGCACGCACACGGCGCGGGCCCAAGAAGACGGTGCCAGGTCGTGGCCGTCGGCGCGGCGCCAAGAAGAAGTAGCCGCTGCTTACCTGACCGGCAGCCCATGCCGCCGGATGATCGATAGGATGTGGAGGACTCATGGGAGGAAGACGGAGACAGCCGCGCGGCGCCCGCAAGGTGCGGAAGAATGTACCCTACGGGCAGGCGCATATCCACGCCACGTTCAATAACACGATCGTGACGATGACTGACCAGCAGGGCAATGCTCTCACCTGGGCCAGCGCGGGAACCGCTGGCTTCAAGGGATCGCGGAAGAGCACGCCCTACGCCGCTCGCATGGCCGGGCAGCTGGCGGCAGAAGGCGCTGTAGGTCATGGCATGCAGGAAGTTGACATCCTGGTCAAGGGGCCGGGGCCTGGCCGCGAAGCTGCCATCCGGGCTATCCTGAGCAGCGGCCTGAAGGTGCGCTCGATCACGGATGTCACACCCATCCCGCACAACGGTTGCCGCCCTCGCAAGAAGCGGCGCGTTTAGCCCGTCAGGCTGCGGGCTGTTAGCTGGTTTCAACCTACCAAAGACGAAGGAAGAAGCACAATCATGGCTCGTTACACTGGCCCTGTGTGTAAACTTTGTCGACGTGAAGGCGAGAAGCTGTTCCTTAAGGGATCACGCTGCCTGTCGACAAAATGTGCGATCGAACGGCGGAATTACCCCCCCGGCCCTCATGGGCGGGAGACCTCGTTCCGCCGCGGGCGCTCTTCAGACTACTCTCAGCAGCTGCGCGAGAAGCAGAAGGCCCGCCGTATCTATCAGGTCCTTGAGCGCCAGTTCCGCCGCTATTATGCCCAGGCGCTCCGGCGGCCCGGGATGACCGGCGCAAATCTGCTCAGCATTCTTGAAAGCCGCTTTGATAACGTGGTTTTCCGGCTGGGTTTTGCCGAATCCCGTGCACAGGCCCGGCAGCTGGTGCAGCATGGGCACTTCAATGTCAATGGCCGGCGCACCAATGTTCCCTCCTATATCCTGCGCCCGGGCGATCTGATTGAGGTGCGCGAGGGCAGCCGTAAGCGCGCCTATTTCAAGTCGCTGCGTGAAATTGCCGGTGAGCAGACTCCGCCCGATTGGCTGAGCCGCGACCTCAATACACTCAGTGGCAGTATGACCCGTGTGCCAGAACGTACAGATATCGACCATTCAATTAACGAGCAGTTGATTGTTGAGTACTACAGCCGGTAAGGACAAACCTAATGCGAGCGCTGCCACGGCTGCTCCGGACGGAGAGGCTTGGCAGCCGCTCGCGGTCACGGGCGGCGTGAGAGGTATGGTCGCTGAAAGCAAGAAGGAAACTCAGGAGGAAGTTCGTTGACCGCGAACACAATGGTGCTGCCCAAGATTGAGCGTGACGCAATGTCACGCAACTATGGACGCTTCATCATCAGCCCGCTGGAGCGGGGTTTTGGGATTACGCTGGGCAATGCGCTGCGGCGTGTCATGCTGTCATCGCTGCCGGGCGCGGCGGTGACATCGATCCGTATTGCGGATGTGCATCACGAGTTCTCTACGATTCCGCATGTACGGGAGGACGTGACTCAGGTGATTCTGCAGGTCAAGCAGCTGCGGTTGCTGATGCATGATCAGGAGACTGCACGGCTTCGTCTGGATGTCCAGGGCGGGATCATCACGGCTGCGGACCTGGTGCCCTCGGCTGATGTCGAGATCAAGAATCCGGAGCTCTACCTGTTTACTGTGGATGATGACTCGGCGCGGGTCGAGATGGAGATGACTGTGGCGCGTGGTCGTGGCTATTCCCCTGCGGAAGAGCGTGGCCGGCTGCCCATTGGGGAACTGCCGATTGATGCGATCTTCAGCCCGGTGAAACGCGTGGCTTACGATGTCGAGCGCGCTCGGGTCGGGCAGAAGACGAACTATGATAAGCTGATTCTGGAAGTCTGGACTGATGGGACAATGCCGCCCGAGAACGCCATGAGTGAAGCCGCGGCGCTGCTGATGCAGCACCTCGGGATCATCGCCAACGTCGATCCCAGCATGTTCGGACAGGCCGCTGAATCGGCGGAGACGGCTGCGCCGGTTCGGCCCGACTACTACGACCTGCCTATCGAGGGTCTGGACCTGAGCGTCCGCGTGTTCAATTCTCTCAAGAGGACCGGCATCACGACGATTGGTCAGGTCGTCGACATGCTCGACAAGGGCGAGGATGCCATGCTGGCAATCCGCAACTTTGGCGAGAAATCCCTGGAAGAGCTGATGGAAGCACTGAGCGGCAAGGGGTATCTCCCCACCGATCACAGCGCGGCAGTGCCGAACCAAGGGCGGGAGTAGCGGGGGTAATACCTGGCCACAGGTTGTGCAACCTCTGGGGCCTGCACATCGCCTTTCAAAAACAGGAAGTCGCCGTGGTATGAGTGCCGCATTGATCCCGCGGTGGGCCGACCGTAACAGCAACACAGAGAAGGACGTGTAAGCACTATGCGCCATCAAGTAGCCGGACGCCGCCTGGGGCGGACTACCAATCACCGGAAAATGCTGCGCCGGACGCTGATCAGCCAGCTGTTCCAGCATGGCAAGATCCGCACAACTGAAGCTAAGGCGAAGGCTATCCGCAGCCAGGCCGAGAAGATCATCACGCTTGCCCGGAATCGCGGTGACGTGACGCGTCTGATCGAGATGGCAGAAGATGGCAAAGATGCCGACCTGCGGGCTCTGCTGACCGATGCCCAGGCTCGCCGCCTGCTGATTCTGGCAGAGGCTGGCGATGCGGATGGGCTTCAGCGTGAGGCGAGAGCTATCGCTGCCCATGCACAGAGGCTCGTCGGTCGCTTCATCACCGATCGAGCGCTGCTGCAGAAGCTGTTCACGGAGATCGCGCCGCGCTATGTGGGGCGGCCTGGCGGGTATACGCGCATCGTCCATATAGGCCAGCGGCATGGTGATGCCGCCGAGATGGTCATGATCTCCCTGTTGGAAGGTGAGAGCTGATCCTGGACGGCTGCATTGCGCTACCGGGCGACGGTGGCCTATGATGGCACCGCTTACCACGGGTTTCAGCGGCAGCAGAACACGCCGCTGACGATCCAGGGTGTGCTGGAAGCGGCACTGGCGCGGCTCTCCGGCGGTGTGTCACCCGCCGTGATCGGGGCAGGCCGGACGGATAGGGGTGTGCATGCCAGCGGCCAGGTGATAGCGTTTGATCTGAACTGGCGTCATTCGCCGGAAGCGCTGCGCTCAGCCCTGAACGCGAATCTGCCCCCCGACATCGCTGTGATGACGATGGAGCCAGCTGCGCCGGGCTTCCATCCGCGGTTTGACGCGATCAGCCGCACGTACCGCTATCGCCTGTATGTCGCATCAGTGCGCGATCCGCTGAGGCGGCTGACTGCGTGGCAGGTTGACAGGAAGTTGAACCTGGACAGGATGGCCAGTGCTTCTGAGAGTTTGCTCGGTGCCCATGATTTCACGGCGTTCGGCACTCCGCCGGCGGGCGAATCGCCGTTCCGGGTGGTGAGTGTGGCGGAGTGGCAGGCTGACCAGGACGAATACTGGTTCACGATTACCGCGAATGCTTTTCTACAGCGTATGGTTCGCCGTATCGTGGCGACCCTGGTGCAGGTTGGGCGAGAAGTGGTGACAGTCGAGCACTTTCGCGGTATACTGGCCGCTCGCGCTCGCAGCCTGGCGGCACCGCCTGCGCCGGCTTGTGGCCTGACGCTGGTGGCGGTGACCTATCCGGAAGACGGCGAGCTGAGAACAGAGCGTCCCGGCCCGGGCGGGCACAGGGGGCTGTACGAGGAGTAGACAGCGTGAAGACCTATTCGGCTAAAGAAGTGGAAGTCATCCGTAAATGGTACGTGGTGGATGCCGAAGGCCAGACCCTGGGGCGCATGGCCACCGTCATCGCAACGGTGCTCAGGGGCAAGAACAAGCCGATGTTCACCCCGCACGTGGACTGCGGTGACTACGTCATCGTCGTGAATGCAGATAAGTTTCAGGTGACGGGCAAGCGGATGGACGAGAAGATGTACTATCGGCATTCGGGCTACCCGGGTGGGCTCAAAGCAGAAAGCCTGCGGACGGTTATGAAGACGAAGCCCGAGATGGCGATTATGCAGGCTGTGCGTAAAATGCTTCCCAAGAATGCTCTGAGTCGGCAGGTCATCCAGAAGCTCAAGGTGTATTCCGGCCCTGAGCATCCGCATGCTGCCCAGCACCCCGAAGTGCTGGAAATCTCCCGCTAGTTCGGGTACCAGAGCGCAGAGATACGAGGGCGACTGAATGGCTGAGCAATACTACGAAGGGGTAGGGCGTCGGAAGCGGGCAACAGCGCGGGTGCGAATCCATCCGGGCGGCTCGGGAAGCGCGGTGATCAACGGCAAGCCCGTTGAAGAATACTTCCCGCGCAGCGGTGACATGCAGATGGCCCTGGGAGCGCTGGAAGTGACCGGGACGCAGGGGCGCTTTGACGTGACAGTGAAGGTCGTCGGTGGTGGGGTGACCGGACAGACAGGCGCTGTCATGCAGGGACTGGCGCGTGCTCTCGTCAAGTACGATGAAGAATTCCGCCCGGCCCTGCGTAAAGCGGGGCTGCTGACCCGGGACCCGCGCGAGAAAGAGCGCAAAAAGCCCGGCCTCAAGCGGGCTCGCAAGGCCCCGACTTATACCAAGCGTTAGCCTCCGACAGCCTGCGACGGCTGCACAGAGGAGTCATGCCAGCACAACGGCGCTCTGCCACAGGCAGCCGCCGTTGTGCTGCTTGAGGGTCAGGGAATGCCTGCGCGTGCGCCCATCGCGGGAAATGTCCGTGCCCGGTTATATAATCCATTCCATGTTGATTGACCCCGTACTGTCTTATGTTCAGGTGAGACCGCTCCTGCTGGCCCGGCGACAGGGGGCGAGCCGGGCCGATCTGTCGCTCGATTTGAACCGCACGTGCACCGAGGTGACGCTGACCGATCAGGGTGTCAGCCTGCCGGGTGGACTCGCTCTGTCGTGGGGTGATGCAGACCAAATTGCTCAGGCTGAAACGGCCTGCTTCAGCGTTAGCAAGGATGGCATTCATCCTATTCGGGCTTTCTCGGACGTGACGGGGTGGGTGCGGACGCTGTTCCCGACAGACAGCGCTCCCACTATGCTGGTTTCGGGAGTGCCCATGCACCGCATCAAGGGCACAGATCCGTACCAGGATACCCTTGCCAAGATACGTGCGATCGCGCCAGTGGTGGGGCAGGTTCTGGATACCGCAACCGGCCTGGGCTATACGGCGATTGAGGCAGCCCGTACAGCTGACCTGGTGATCACGGTGGAGGTGGATCCGGCCAGCCTCAGCATCGCTCGACAGAATCCCTGGTCGCAGGAGTTATTCGACAATCCCCGAATTACGCAGATCGTGGGCGATATCTGGGACGTCGTTGAGGAGATGCCTGACTCGAGCTTCGCGCGTATTCTCCACGATCCCCCGGCCTTCAGGCTGGCAGGCGACCTTTATTCCGCCGACTTCTATGCCGAGCTCCACCGGGTGCTCAGCCGGCGGGGACGTTTGTTTCACTACGTAGGCGATCCGGACAGCAAATCGGGCACCGGCGTCACCCGCGGAGTCGTGCGGCGGTTACAGGAAGCCGGATTCTCCCGCGTGATTCGAAAGCCAGATGCCTTCGGGGTAGTGGCTTACCCATAGGAGAATGTTGAGAGGCGGTATGGGAGTGCTGATCGTTGGGCTGGGGCCAGGCGAACCTGGTTGCATCACGCGGGCCGCATGGGATGCGCTGGCGAGCGCTGAAGAGGTCTTCCTGCGCACACGTGTTCATCCCTCCGTGCCTCATCTTCCGGTCGGGCCGGTCTACCACAGTTTTGATGAGCTGTACCAGCATGCAGCAGACTTTGGGAGCGTATATGATGGCATCGTGGCGCGCCTGCTTGACCGAGCCATGGGCGGTGCGCCGGTTGTCTATGCTGTGCCTGGCGATCCAGGAGTCGCTGAAGGGACGGTGACCCGCCTGCGGGAGGCATGCGCTCAGAGGGGGGTTGCGTTTAAGGTGCTGCATGGCGTCAGTTGCATCGAGCCTGCACTTGCGGCGCTGGGCCATGATGCTGCCGCCGGTTGCCAGATCCTGGATGCGACCGATGTCGCGATTGCCTGGCATCCACCGATCAATCCCGATCGGCCCGCGCTGATTCTCCAGCTGTACAGTCGCCGTCTGGCCTCGGATGTCAAGCTCACGCTCATGAACCAATACCCGGATGAACTTCCGGTCGCGCTGATCCACGCCGCCGGTACGCCCGAGCAGCGCGTGGATCATCTCCCGCTTTATGAGATCGACCGGCGCGATGAGGTGGCGCATCTGACGACCCTGTACGTGCCGCCCTGCGACGTGCGTCCTGGCGCGGTCACCAGCCTTGAAGGCTTCCAGCAAACCATTGCGCAGTTGCGGTCGCCGGTCGGCTGTCCATGGGATCGGGAGCAAACCCATCAGTCGCTGCGGCCCTATCTGCTTGAGGAGACTTACGAGGTTCTTGAGGCGCTGGATGCAGATGATTCCGCGTTGCTGGCAGAGGAGCTTGGTGACCTGCTGCTCCAGATCGTCCTGCACGCGCAGATCGCGGTCGATGACGGAGAATTCCACATGACCGACGTGATCCGCCAGATTGACGCCAAGATCAAGCGCCGCCATCCCCATGTCTGGGGAGATGCGGCTGTGAGCGGCCCGGCGGCGGTTGTAGCGAACTGGCATGTTATCAAGGCAAATGAGCGGGCCGAAAAGGGCAGCGCTGCCCGGAGCCTGCTCGATGGCGTTCCGGCGGCGTTGCCGGCGCTGGCTCAGGCCCACCAGTACGACCAGCGTGCTCGTCGGGTCGGATTCGACTGGCCGTCAGTGCAGGGGGTGATCGCCAAGCTGCACGAAGAGATCGCCGAGATACAGGCTGCTGTGAGCGATGAGGAGCGTTTCGATGAGATCGGCGATCTCCTGCTGACAGCGGCTGTCTGGGCTCGCTGGCTGAATGTGAATCCGGAAGATGCCCTGCGCGCAGCCAATCGGCGTTTCCGGGAACGATTTGTCTACATCGAGACTCGCCTGCAGGCGGCAGGCCGCCCGTGGGAAAGCGTTAGCGCCCAGGAGATGCTTGATCTGTGGGAAGAGGCAAAGCGGATTGTGCATCGAAGCGGTGAGATGGCGGACAACGAAACAGGGACCGCTCACCCATGAGCTGTCCCTGGCGCAACGGTGATCCAGTCGGGGCGGCGGGATTCGAACCCACGACCTCAGCGTCCCGATCGCTGCGCGCTACCAAGCTGCGCTACGCCCCGTTCCTGAGTGTGGTAAAGTATAACGCGCACGGCGCTTTTTGACAACCTGGGCTCCTCCACCATCAAGGACACCGTTCTTGCCCATGAAGATCGTCGGAATCGGCAACCCTGTCTACGATTACATCAAGACACCCGAGGTAGATACCCGGACACGCATTCTCTCAGGCTGTTCCACCAATGCTTGCCTGGCAGTTCGCCGGCTGGGCGCCGATGCAGTGCTGGTCGGCAGCATTGGCGAGGACTTCGCCACGGCGTTCCGTCAGCAGATGGCCAGCTATGGGATCGCCAGCCACCTGTATCCTTCACGCGAGACAGGCGGTTTCAGTCTGATCTACTACGACACGCTGGGCAATCGACACCTCGATGTGCTGGGTCGGGCAGAGCCCATCCCCGCTGTACCCGGCCCACTGATGGCTGACGCGGATTTCGTGATCATTGGCCCCATCCTTGGCGAAGTCAATGCCAGTCTGGTGCGCGAGGCACGATCCGCCTGCCGCGGGCAGGTCCTGCTCGATCCCCAGGGCCTGCTGCGGCGCATCGGAGAGGACGGGCGGGTTGAGCACTACCGCAGCCCGGAGATCGATGAGATCATCAGGCTCTGCCATGTGGTGAAAGCTAACGAGGTAGAAGCTGAGGTGATCACCGGCATCCACCCGCGTGAGAGTGAGGATCACCTGCGCCGGGCCACCGAAACCCTGCATGGGTTGGGGTGCGAAGTCGCCATTGTTACGCTGGCCGCCGAAGGCTCAGCGGTCTTTGATGGCCGCACGTATATTCGTATTCCCGCTTATGCTACCCGCGCCGTCGATCCAACTGGTGCGGGTGATACCTATGCAGGCGGCTTCATGGTGGGCTACCTCAAGTACAGCTCGCTCAAGGAAGCCTGCTATTATGGTTCCTGCGTCGCATCGGTAATGGTTGAGAATGTCGGGCCAGACTTTCCTCTGACGCTGGCGGAGGCAGATCGACGCTTTGATATTCTCATGAAGAATGGAGGAAGCTACTAACAGCCACATGTTGATTCAGAACCGCGGACTTTATGAGAAAATGGTGCATTCCCTGGGTCGGGTAGGCGTGGCCATTGGGCTCTCGCCCGATTTCTGGACACTGGCGGGGCTCGCCCTCTCTGTGGTAACAGCCGCCCTGCTGGCATATCGCCTGCTTGGCTGGTCACTGCTGGCAATGGCCTTAATGGCCCTGACCGACATGATGGACGGGGCTACTGCGCGCGCCGCGAATCGGATCACGCGCTTTGGCGGTGTGCTTGACCACGTCTCGGATCGCTACGCGGAGATCTTCCTCGCCGGTGGGGTGATGCTCAGCGGGCTTGTTGCGCCGATATGGGTGTTGTTCGGCATCGCTGGGGCGCTGATGGCCAGCTATGTTCGTGGCAAGGCGGAGTCCATGGCCGGAATCGCCAATGCGAACGTTGGCCTTGCCGGGCGCACGGAGAAGGCGCTGATCATTGTGGCCGGAATCCTGATCGAGATGAGCCGCATCGGGACCGGGGCGCTGCAGTGGGCTTTCATCGTCATGGGGATCATCTCCCATGTGACGGCTGTCCAGCGAATGCTGTTCGTGCGCCGTGCAACGCTGGAGCAGGGGTAGGGCGTGGTGTTCGAGTCCGCCGGTATTCGGGCCGGGGCGCTGACTCTCTCGTATTACGGCCTCATACTCACGGCTGCCGTCATCGTAGCGGCATCCCTGGCCCAGTGGCGCGCCCGTCGGGCCGGGCAAGCGCCCGCCCTGGTGCTGGATCTGCTCATCTGGGCGCTGGTTGGGGGCCTGATCGGGGCGCGGCTGCTGTTTGTGCTGAATCCCCCTCCTTCTGTCGCGCAGTTCTATGATCGCCAGTGGTATCTTACCCACCCTCTTGATCTGCAGGTTGGCCCGCTGGCGCTCTGGAGCGGCGGCCTCAGCGGAGCCGGGGCGCTGCTGGGCGGCGGAATCGCCGCCTGGCTGTTCCTCCGGCATCGCAGGCTCAACGTCTGGCACTGGGCAGACCTGCTGGCCCCGGCGGTGCTGATCGGGGCTGCATTGACCAGCCAGGCGGCTGTTGTTGCGGGCGATCTGTACGGGCCGCCCACCACACTGCCATGGGGGATTGAGGTCGAGCACCCTGTTCCTCCATATGATACGCCTGGCTCCGGCAGCAGGATGCGCTTTCACCCCACGCCGGTGTATGAGAGCCTCTGGGCGCTGGCTGGGCTGGCCGTCCTCATTCAGGCGGAGCGCCGCGGCGGGCTCCGGCAAGGCGATGGCGTTCTGCTGGCCCTGCTGCTGTGGGCGCCGGGGTTGTTCCTGGCTGGCTGGCTGCGGCTCGACACCAGCGCAGTGATCTTTGGCCTCTCGGAAATGCAGGTGCTGTCGGGGATTCTGTTTGGGCTGTCTCTGGCTGCCTGGATCTTCCGGCGGCGGGCAGGCGCGGGGAAACCCCCATTGTGATCTCGGTGCTGGGCTGCTACCATTCAAATGATAACTGGCGGTGTTTACTGAGTGGCATAGCATGGCTGGCAGCGTGGCGGAGGAACGATGATTGAGACGGTGGATCTGACCAAATACTTCGATACTTTTGTCGCAGTCGAGCGGGTATCGCTCCGCATCCAACCCGGCGAAGTGCTCGCGCTGCTGGGCCCGAATGGGGCCGGCAAGACCACAACGGTGCGGATGCTGACCTCTATCCTGCAGCCATCATCTGGCGTCGCCCGGGTAGCCGGCTATGACGTGGCGCGCAATCCTGAGGAAGTACGTGCGCGCGTGGGAGTGCTGACCGAAGGGCATGGACTGTACCTGCGTATGCGCGGGCGAGAGTACCTGGACTTCTTCGGGGAGCTGTACGGACTGGACACGAACCTCCGGCGGCCGCGTGCTGAAGCGCTGGCTGCGCGCTTTGGGCTGCGCGAAGCGCTGGATCGCCGCCTGGGTGAGTATTCCAAGGGCATGCGTCAGAAGCTCGCACTCGTCCGGGCAATGCTGCATAACCCGCCGGTGCTGATGCTGGACGAGCCGACTTCGGCAATGGATCCATACAGCGCGCGGCAGGTGCGCAATGCTATTCATGATCTGCGCGGCGACGGTCGCACGGTGCTGATCTGCACGCACAACCTGGCTGAGGCCGAGGAGCTGGCCGATCGGATTGCGATCATACGCCGCGGAAGCATCATCGCACAGGGCACGCCTATGGAGCTCAAGTCCAGCCTGCTGGGGCCACCGCTGCTGGAAGTCCGGACGGTTGGCCATTTGAACGGCAACCTCGGGGGGCTAAATCACCTGGTGGAGATTGACAGCCGGGGCCATAACTGGATGCGCTTTCGGGCCTCGGATCCGGCTGCGGCTAACCCCCGGGTGCTGCAGCATCTGGCTGAGCAGGGCGTCGAAGTGGTCACCCTCAGCGAGGTTCCCCAGAGCCTTGAGGATGTCTACCTGCGCGTCGTCGGCGATGGCGAACCGGTCTGAAGCTGAGAAAGCGCTGAGGAAATTCACGCGATGGCAACAACTCTTGCACCCACTATGAATGAGGTCAGCACAGGCCTGCGTCACTGGCTGAGCCTGACGCGCTGGAATATGGCCCGCGCCCTGATCGTCACGCGCCGCGAAGTCTCTGATATGTACCGTGACTGGCGCATCATCGTCCCCTCGGTCGTTCTGACGCTGGTATTTCCCAGCATTGCCAACTGGGGCGCCGGGCGCATGCTGGCCTTTACCGCCCAGTATGGCGCTGAGCTGGTAGCAGAGCGCCTGATCCCGTTTCTCCTCATGGTTGTGGGCTTCTTCCCGATCTCTTTCTCCCTGATCATCGCTCTGGAAAGTTTCGTGGGGGAAAAAGAGCGCCATAGCCTTGAGCCGCTGCTGGCTACGCCCCTCACGAACCTGCAGCTCTACATCGGCAAGACTCTGAGCGCGACCCTCCCCCCGGTCGTGGGCAGTATGCTGGGAGTCACGGTCTATCTGGCCGGCATCTACGCCAATGTTGACTGGCTGCCGCCTGCTGAACTGGTCGTGCAGATTGTGCTGCTCAACCTCGTGCAGGCGCTGGTGATGGTATCTGCGGCGGTGGTTGTCTCCAGCCAGGTGACCAGCGTCCGTGCTGCCAACCTGCTCGCCAGCTTCATCATCATCCCGATGTCGTTCCTGATTCAGGCCGAGGCCATGATCATGTTCTGGGCGAACTACGGGGTGCTGTGGCTGATCCTGCTGGGGCTGCTGCTGGTGAACATCCTGCTGGTTCGGATGGGCGTGCAGATATTTAATCGCGAGGAGCTGCTTGGGCGGGACATTGACGAGCTCAACCTGATCGGCGGCCTCAAGAAATGGTTCAACCTGACGTTGGCGCGGCGGAGTGCGAGCGGCACGCCCCGCCGCCCGTGGAAGTGGTATCGCGAGGAAGTGCTGGCCGTTGTTGGCCGAATGTGGCCTGCTGTGGCGGTGGTTGCGATCGCGATGGGCGCTGCCTTCTATGTCGGTATGCAGTATGCTGAGGTCTACCAGATACCTGCCAACCTGTTCCGCGTGGATGACTGGCTGGAGCGTTTCCAGTTCGCGCTTGAGGCGTCGGGGTTCACCGGATTGCAGGGAGTAGCGTTGATTGCGTGGCAGAACATTCGTGTGCTGGCCGTCGCATCTGGCTTGGCGGTATTCTCTTTTGGTGTGCTGGCCGTCATGCTGCTGATGGTGCCTCTGGGGCTGGCAGGCTTCCTGAGCGCCACGATGCTCACTGCCGGGATCGATCCGCTGACCGTATGGGCGGCGCTGATCCCGCACAGCCTGCTGGAGATCCCGGCAGCGATACTGGCGGGGGCCGCCGCCCTGCGCCTCGGCGCCGTGGTGATCTCCCCGCCTCCCGGAAAGACCGTCGGGCAGGCCTGGACGGAAGCCCTGGCTGATGCTACCCGGCTCTGGTTCACCCTGATCCTGCCCATGCTGATTCTGGCCGCGTTTGTAGAGATCTTCGTCACACCCGGACTGATCCGCCTGGTGGTCGGGGCATTCTGATTCCTCCATCACAGGAGCGGTGCTGACATGGCGAAGCTCGTCATCCTTGGCTCAGCCAATGCCGTGCCTGATTCCGACCATGAGAATACGCATATGGTCCTTCAGGGGCGCCAGTCCGTGGTTCTCATTGACTGCGTTGGCCGCCCCCTGGTCAATCTCAAGAAGGTTGGCATCGGGGTTGAAGAGCTGACCGACGTGATCCTCACCCATTTTCACCCCGACCACGTTGGCGCTGTCCCCAATCTGATGATGGCAGCCTGGCTGGTGGGTCGCCGATCGCCGCTGCGCCTGTATGGACTCCATCACTGTCTGGAGCGGGTCGAAGATCTGATGACGGCCTTCCACTGGGACGAATGGACGGGCTTCTTCCCGGTTGCGTTTCACCACCTGCCTGAGCGTGAAGGCGTATTCGTGCTTGAGAATGACGATTTCCACATCACGGCGTCGCCCGTGCGGCACTACGTGCCTACCATCGGGCTGCGCATCCTGGTGAAGGAAACAGGCTTCAGATTTGCCTACAGTTCAGACACGGTTCCCTGCCCGGAGACTGTGCGGTTGGCCTATCAATGCGATCTACTGCTGCATGAAAGCAGCGGCGACGAGCCCCTGGGCCATTCGAGCGCAGCGCAGGCCGGTGCCATTGCCGCCGAAGCCGGCGTCAGGCAGCTTGGTCTGATCCACTATCCGGTCTGGAATGCTCCTGCTGACCATCTGATCCCCCAGGCACAGGGCACCTTCGGGGGGAAGGTGTTCCTCTGTACCGACATGTTGGAGATACCACTGACTCGGCCCTGACCCTGCCCGAAGCTTTTGCGGCAAGGCGAAGCTGGCCGGGCGGCATCAGCGCTCTTGAGCGCTGCCGCCGACGCCTGCCCGCGCAGCCAGTTCAGGGCATCTGCCTCATTCTGGAACCTCTGCACGGGCGGCAGTCGGATCAGGCTGCCGGCAGGCGAGCCGATCCTATCCAGCGCCAGGTCACCGCCCACAACGACCAGGCATGAGGCGTCGCTGGCTTCGGAGAAGGCGCGATCAGAAAACGCAGGGTTGTCGAGAATGTCTGCGGCGATGAGGTCGGCAACCACACGCTGCACATCGACCCCGGCGGAATCGGCAAGGACGAACAGAGGGCGGGGTGGCTGAATCCGCTTGAGGAGTTTGGCTGCTGCGTGCTGGGCTGTCAGCGCTGATCCTCGACCAGCCGGCAGGTTGCATGCAGGAAGCTGAACTCGCCCCGGGGAGGCATGAGCTCCAGCACTTCGATCACCTCAAACTCCTTCTTGCCCAGAGTGACGCGATCACCAACGCGTGGCGGCTGCTCGACATTGGCAATCGCGCCCGGGTGCTCGCCTCCGACCACTACAAAGCTCACCTTGTAGATCATCGCGTGTTCCTTTCTCGTCGGCAGCCGCGCGCGGTCTACTTCTGATCTTCGAGGGTCTTGCGGCGGATGCGGAATGACAGGTCGGCGGCGATGTTGCGCATCACCCGATAGCCGATGCCTGTGTCAGTCTCGCAGAGGTTTTCGAAGGCATCCCGGGTGATCGAGACGACCACTGTGCCGTCTGTCGCAGCCCGCACGGTTGCGGACCGCGCGCCCTGATCGATCAGCGCCATCTCACCCACTGACTGGCCGGGTCCCAGATTGACCAGCGTGCGGCCGCCCGGCTGATCCCCTGCATCGACCACGACTTCAACAAAGCCTTCCTTGATCAGGTAAAGGCTGTGGGCCTCATCTCCCTGGGAAAACAGGACCTCGTCGCGCTTGAGTGTCTGTTCTCGGAAGATACCGGCCAGCCTGGCGAACTGCTCATCGGTCAGGCCGGAGAACATCTCCACGCTGCGCAGCAGCTTGATCAGTTCCACGTTCCACCTCGCTTTCGCGTCAGCTCCGCCTGGGTTCCATCTGCAGATGTCATTGTACCCAGTATGAACAGCCTGACAAGCCAGCGTGGCTGAGGAGATGTCTTTCCTGTTTGGGGGTCGCTCTGTCCGCCGGACAACTTGCTGGAGTGTGTTATGGATCTCGCCTCCGGCATCCCTCGCTCATCGATTGAAATGCGCCCGGATCACGCTGTGTTTGCGGTGGCCCGGTGAATCGCGTAGAGTCCCCAGTACCTGCAAGCGGTTTGACAGAGCAGATCCATAAGCGGTATAATCACTGTCGAACACATGTTCTGTATAAGAAAAGGTATAGACTCCTCCTTGGGCAAGCAGAAGAAGCTCAAGACTAAGATCCCACAGCATCCACAACCCGGGCGGCATCTGCGTCTGATCGCCCTCCAGGCGCTCTTTTTCATCGGCCTGGCAGCGTTTGGCTTCAGTGTAGTTCTGACTCTGGTGGGCGACCGATCATCTGCTGAGCCAATCCGCCTGGCACCGCACGTCCCGGTGGTTAACTTTGGGCCTGCACAGCCTGTTGAGGCAGCCGGCCTGTTCGAGGCGCCGAGCCAGCGACCTCGCGTTGAACCCAGTTTGTCGCCGATCTTCACGCCTTCCGTCCAGTACTGGGAAGAAGACCTGCTGCGCTGGGCAGCCGAGTACGAAGTGGATCCGAACCTTGCGGCCACCGTGATGCAGATCGAATCCTGCGGGAACCCATCTGCTCAATCCTCGGCGGGCGCCAGTGGGTTGTTCCAGGTAATGCCTTTTCATTTTGAGGACGGCGAAGAGCCATTTGACCCGGAGACCAACGCAAAACGGGGTCTTGATTATCTTGCGCGGGGCCTGGAGGTGTCAGGCGGGCACGCAGGGCTGGCGCTGGCCGGGTACAACGGTGGGCACAGTGTGATCGCCAGAGATTATGAGGATTGGGCCTACGAGACCCAGCGCTACTATCGGTGGGGCAGCGGTATCTACCGTGAAGCATCCGCTGGCTGGGAAAGCAGCCCCACGTTGAGTGCATGGCTGGCGGCTGGTGGAGCCTCGCTCTGCGCTGCGGCTGAGGAGGAACTGGGCCTGACAGCCCGGGGTCTGCTTCCGACTGCAGCCCGCTGACGGGTGGATGGCCTGCCGTTCCGGAAACAATCACACCAGTTGTGGTACAATCAACCGCAGAGATCGAGAGAGCTGTCGCTGTGCTCGCGGAGACAGTCCTTCCTGTGCGTCTATGCAGGTAGTGGCAGGGATACCGGGATGTCAGCCAAAAAGGATTCACACCAGCCGGAAATCGACACCCATCAGTTGGAGTACCATATAATAACGGATGCTCACCAGTACCTGGTTGTGAGGCATTCGCATGTCTGGCGCCCCCCCACCGATGTGATCGAAGAAGCCGATCGCCTCGTGGTTCTCGTTGAGGTTGCGGGGATGCAGCATGGTGAGTTTCATATCACACTCAGCCAGCGCAGGCTGACAATCAGCGGCTCCCGGGCGGCCGCGCACCGTGCCAGCGCAGCCTACCATCAGGTAGAGGTGCGGCATGGTGAATTCCGAACCGATATTGCGCTTCCCTGGCCTGTGGAGGAGAATGCCATTGCAGCCCGCTATGCCGATGGCTTCCTTCATGTCGAGTTGCCGCGCATGCGTCGTGAGAAGGTGCATATTGTGCCGGTAATCAGGGCGGAATAGACCCGTTCGCTATCCTCGCAATCCGACTGGAGCGTCATAACCCCGATGAAGAAGAAGCCATCGGCAAGGTCTCAGCCGCAGAGTGCTGTGCCGACGCAGGGAGAAGCTGAAGCAGAGTCGCCAACCGTTGTCCAGCATCGTGCCGCAGAAGAAGTTTCACCGGGCGAGGAGTCAGCACAGGCCAGCGAAATCACCATCCCGGACGTATTGCCCATCCTGCCGCTGCGCGGGCTGGTTGTGTACCCTCAGACTGCGGTTCCTCTGCTGGTCGGGCAGCCGCGCTCCATCCGCCTGATCGACGACAATATGGGTGGCGAGCGAATGATCGGGCTCCTGGCTAGCCTCGACCCCGAGAAGGAGGAACCCGGCCCCGACGAGCTGCACCGCATAGGTACGGTAGCGGTCATTCACCGCCTCTTTCGCGCGCCCGATGGCACGATGCGGCTCCTGGTTCAGGGCCTGGTGCGCATGCGAGTTGACGAATTCACCGCCGAGGAACCCTACCTGGTTGCACACATCACCCCGATCCCGGAGACCAGCGGTGAGGGCATCGAGATTGAGGCGCTGATGCGCAACATCGGCGGCCAATTCAAACAGCTCGCTGAGCTGGTCCCCAGCATCCCCGGCGAGTTAATGGCTGCCACTCTCAACATTGAGGACCCCCTGCAACTGGTCTATACCATTGCGACCTATATGCGGATGGACCTGCCAGATGCCCAGCGCATCCTGGAGCTGGACACAGCGGCGGACAAGCTGCGCTTGCTGATGGGGCTTCTCAGCAAGGAGCTGGAAGTCCTGGAGCTGGGGCGCAAGATACAGGCAGATGCCCAGTCTCAGATCGATCGCGTCCAGCGCGAATACTTCCTGCGGGAGCAGCTCAAGGCCATCCAGCGTGAGCTGGGTGAAGCCGATGAGCAGCAGATGGAGGTGGAGGAGTTCCGGGAGCGTATTGAACGGGCGGCTATGCCGCCTGAAGTCGAGAAAGAAGCTCGCCGTGAGCTGGATCGCCTGTCGCGGCTGCCAACTGCCTCAGCCGAGTATGGCGTGATCCGTACCTACCTGGACTGGCTGACAGATATCCCATGGCGTGTCGTTACCGAGGACAATCTGGATATCGTACATGCACGGCACGTGCTGGATGAGGATCACTACGATCTGCGCGATATCAAGGAGCGCATCCTGGAATATCTGGCGGTGCGCAAGCTGCGGCAGGAACGCCGGGGCGACTCGACGGCCATCCCGCCTGCGCCAACAGACTCTATCCGTCGTGAGCGGGAAGGTGTGATCCTGTGTTTCACTGGCCCGCCGGGAGTTGGCAAAACCTCGCTGGGGGCGTCCATCGCCCGCGCCCTGGGGCGTAAGTTCGTGCGCATGAGCTTGGGAGGCGTTCGCGACGAGGCCGAGCTGCGCGGTCACAGGCGCACCTACATCGGCGCGATGCCAGGCCGGATTGTTGAGGCTCTACGCCGCGTTGGCACGATCAACCCGGTGATCATGCTCGATGAGATTGACAAGCTGGGGATGGACTTCCGCGGCGACCCTGCTTCGGCACTGCTGGAAGTGCTCGATCCCGAGCAGAACTATGCGTTTCGTGATCATTACCTGGATGTGCCCATCGATCTTTCGCAGGTGATGTTCATCACCACGGCTAACATGCTGGAGCCAATCCCTGGCCCTCTGCGGGACCGTATGGAGATCATCCAGCTCTCCGGCTACACGGAGAGTGAGAAAGTGCAGATCGCACAGGCTTACCTCATCCCACGGCAGCTGCGCGAGAACGGGTTGCGCCCCGGTGAAATGACCCTGACAGATGAAGCAGTGGTGGCTGTGATCCGGAACTATACCCGTGAGGCAGGTGTGCGCAACCTTGAGCGCCAGATCGGCGCGCTGTGCCGTAAGGTGGTGACTCAGATCGCCGAGGCAAAGCTTGAGGCGATTGAGATCGGCCCGGAACAGGTGCGTGAATTCCTCGGAAAGCCGATATTCTACTACCTCGCTGAAGTTCAGGAGCGCACACAGATTCCCGGAGTGGCTACCGGGCTGGTCTGGACGCCAGTGGGTGGCGACGTTGTCTTTATCGAGGCCGCGCAAATGGCCGGGAAGAAAGGTTTCATGCTCACCGGCCAGCTGGGCGAAGTGATGCAGGAAAGCGCTCGTGCTGCCCTGAGCTACGTTCGGTCACGCGCCGCCTCCCTGGGGATTCCTGATGCCTGGTTTGAAGAACACGATTTGCACCTGCATGTGCCTGCGGGCGCGGTTCCCAAGGATGGCCCCTCGGCTGGCATCACTATTGCTACCTCGCTGGTCTCCCTGCTAACGGATCGACCGGTGCGCAGCGATGTCGCGATGACCGGCGAGATCACCCTCCGCGGGCAGGTGCTTCCGATCGGTGGTGTCAAAGAGAAGGTGCTGGCTGCCCATCGCTTTGGCCTGCGCACGGTTATCCTGCCCCGACGCAACGAGAATGATTTGGATGATGTTCCCGAAGAGATCCGGAGCCAGATGAACATTATCCTGGCAGACCGGGTCGATCAGGTGTTGGAAGCAGCACTGGAACCTGCCAGGGGTCAGAGTCCAACAGAAGCCAGCATGCGGGATGCGGCTGCCTCTCCAGCCAGCTCCCGCCGTGCTCGCTCCCGCTACAAGGAGAAGCTAGGTGCCCAAAGTGATGATCGTTGATGATGACCGCACAACAACAGGTCTGTTAAAGACTCTACTGGAGCTTGATGGCTTCGAGGTTGTGCTGGCGGGTGATGGCGCTACGGCGCTCCGCCGCGCTTATGAGAGCCTGCCGGATGCATTCCTGGTAGATTACCACCTGGCCGATGTTGCCGGGACGGAGTTTGTCCGGGATTTACGTGCCACCGATCGCTTCAGCGTAACGCCAGTGATCATGACGTCAGGCTTGGATCGTGCGGCTGAGGCCAACGAAGCCGGGGCCAATCAGTTTCTTATCAAGCCATTTGACCCCGGCGATCTTGCACAATTGTTGAGGATGCTGCTGGAGACGACTTGATCGCTGGGCCGTATGAACTGCCTGACTATTAGGATTCTTCCCATATTAGCCTGAGAGGATTACAACGAACTGTGACCGAAAGAGGCAAACGCAACAAAATGCAGTGGTACCGCATGGACGCCCATCTGCACACTCCTGCGTCAAAAGATTATCAGCAGCCTGGTGTGACGTACCTGGATGTATTGCAAAGAGCGGAGCAACGTGGCCTCAACATCCTTGCATTCACCGATCACAATACGGTGCAGGGCTTCCGCGCTATGCAGGAAGAGATTGAGAAGCTGCAGTGGCTGGAGCAGTTGGGAAGGATGAACACCAGCGAGCAGAAGCGGCTGAATGAGTACCGCCGGCTGTTCGGCCAGATGCTGATTTTACCGGGCTTCGAGTTTACTGCTATGTTCGGCTTCCACGTGTTGGGTCTCTTTGCCCCGGATACGGAGATGCGCTATCTGGAGCACCTGCTGCTGGATCTCAACATCCCTCCGGAGTCGATCGATGCTGGCGAGACTAACGTGGGAGCTTCCAGCGATGTGCTGACCGCCTATCATACGATCCGTGAGGCCGGAGGAATTGTAATTGCGGCCCATGCCAACTCGACTCATGGGGTCGCTATGCGGGGGTTGACTTTCGGGGGGCAGACGCGCATAGCCTATACGCAGGATCCCAACCTGCATGCTCTGGAGGTTACCGACCTGGATCAGCGCGGGACACGTACAACAATGCGCTTCTTTGACGGCTCCAAGCCCGAGTATCCGCGCCGGATGCGCTGTATTCAGGGCTCAGATGCTCACCGCTTGGACCGTGATACGCGCAATCCGAAGAATCTGGGAATTGGAGACAGGGTCACCGAGGTCCTTCTGCCAGAGCTCAGTTTCGATGCTCTCTACGAGCTGTTCACCAACAACGATTTTGCGCGCTCACGCCCCTATCAGGGCAGTGCGACGGCACCCTACGATCATGTCAAGGCTGCCCGGCAGGAAGGCCCGTCGATTGTGCAGGACTTCCACGAATCAATGACCAAGCGTGGCGGTAAGCAGTATGCGGTGATCGCAGATATCTGCGCTTTCGGCAACACCAATGGCGGCACATTGTACATCGGCGTCTCCCCTAACCCAAAGGAAAAGCCGGTCGGGGTCCCCGATATCAATCATGCGGTCGAAGAGTTGCGAACCGAGATTCAGCGGCATATCAACCCCCCTATCGATGTCAAAGTGGACTTACTCCAGACAGAGGGCGTCAATATCATCAGGGTTCAGGTGCCTCAGGGCAGTGATCCGCCCTATGTGGTTGACGACAGCAAGATCTACGTACGCGATGAGAACGAGACCAGCCTGGCGGTGCGTGATGAGATCGTACAGCTGGTGCTGCGAGCAGCGCACGGGATGCAGCCTCCCGCAGCCGGGGCTCCCGAAGAGCCGGCGCCCGCTCCGGTCCTGTCGGCGGAGGAGGGCAACGCGATTGCTGCTCCCCGCACCGGAGTGGAGGTTGTGGCGTCCGAAAAGCGCAACGATACATACTACCATGACGTGCGCGACCTCCGCAACGGCAATATTGTGCGCAATGTCACCCGGGAGTCTGCCCGGAAGCTCTGGCACTACGCCATCACCCAGATCGAAGATCAGAGGGTGGATCTCAGACAGTTGCGCTGGCAGGGGGAGATTGCAGTGGTGCAGAACTACACGCGGGCCGGCAAGACCCGCTACGACCTTGCTCAACGCATAGATGGGCAGGTTCGCGTCTATTACGGCGTGACGGAGGATGGCATACAGGACAGTGGGCACGAAGCCTGGCGGCGGCTGCTGAGCCTGGAGGATGAAGAGGCATGACCATCCGCGTGGGGGTTCTGACTATCAGTGACCGCGCTCATGCTCAGGCATATGAAGATCGATCCGGGCCGATGATCGAAAGCATGATGACACAGCGGCTGGGTTGGCATGTTGTCCAGCGGCTGATCGTTCCTGATGAGCGTGCATTGATCGAGCAGACCCTGATGGAGTGGGCAGACCGCGAACACGTACAGCTCATTCTTACCACGGGGGGCACCGGGTTTGCCCCCCGCGATATTACGCCTGAGGCAACTCGCGCCGTGCTCGATCGCGAAGCTCCGGGTATCGCAGAGGCAATGCGCTACAGCAGCCTGCAGGTGACTCCGCATGCGATGCTGTCACGGGGGGTAAGCGGCATCCGCGGATCGACCCTGATAGTCAATTTGCCCGGCAGCCCCCGGGCCGTCAAGGAGAACCTGGAGACGCTTCTCCCGGTACTCCCGCACGCGATTGATCTGTTGATGGGAGCGCCGGGTGCGGAGGCGGGCCACCGGCGCCCTCAGATGGCCTGACGGCGCCTGCGTGCCGGCTGAGCGTTACGCGGATGGCATCCAGCTCTTCTTCCAGGTCTTCCAGCCTGAGGATGTGCTCGGCACGGGCCGAGTGCCGGGGCAGGCTCCCGCGTAGTTCGGCGATCTCCCGTTCAAGCTGGGCGATGCGCGCTGAGAGTTCTGCCGTGGTTTCATCCTGATCGTTCATTTCCACTCCAGTACCGGGACGCTTTCTGCGTGTGAGTGTACCCGCACGCGGCCAGCTTGACGACTCAATCGATCACTCTGGGAGGATGCCCTTTGATGAGCAAATGGAAAAAGCTGGCCTATGCGGCTGGCGCACTGGGCACTGCTCTATCCTACCAGGCGTTTAATAACCGCATTCAGTTTCTGTACATTGATGAGATCGGCATTGACCCACGCGCGATCGGGTTGATCTGGTTCCTGTACGGCTTTTGGAATGCCATCAATGACCCGCTGCTCGGCCAGCTGAGCGATAATACCCGGTCGCGCTTTGGCCGTCGCATCCCCTACGTCGCAGCGGCTGCGCTCCCTCTGGGCATCTTCTTCTTCCTGCTCTGGATCCCCCCTCGCGGCGCCGATCTGTGGCTGCTGTTGACCTACTTTGTGTTCACAGTCTTTGTATTTGATACGCTGTGGTCGCTGATTGTCATAGCCTGGACAGCGCTGTTCCCCGAGATGCTGCCGGATCTCAATGAGCGTGCCGCGGTCAGCGGCTGGCGGGAGGTGTTCAGCCTGGTAGGCGTGCTGCTGGCGCTGGCGCTCAGCCCATTTGTGATTGCCGAGATTGGTTGGATGGGGATGGGGTTGGTCTTCGGCGCGGTGACAGCCGCGGCCTTCTATATCTCGCTGCTGGGCAGCCGCGAAAACCCCCACTATGTGCGCGCCGACAGCCCGGTCTCGCTTGGGGATGCGCTTTATGCCAGCCTGACTAACCAGGCGTTCCGCTGGTTTCTGCTGGCGAATCTGGCCAAGGAGTTCATCTTTAACATCCTGGTTGCGATGCTGCCGTTCTATGCCAAGTATGTCATTCGGGTCTACGATGTGCAGGGGGGGATGGCGCCGGAGCTGCGGGAGTCGATGCTGCTCGGCATTCCCTTTATCCTGTGTGTGCCCATGATGGCGGTGTGGACACGTATCACCCAGCGGATAGGATCCCGGCGCGCCTGGATCGCCGCGTCACTGGCGCTGATACCTGGCCTGCTGGTGCTGCTATTCGCGCCGGACTATACCACAGCGCTGGTGGGCACCTGTCTGATGGCTCTCGGCTTGCCCGGCCTGCTGATGCTCTATAACCTGGTTATCTCGGAAGTGATTGATGAGGATGAACTCATCGGGGGGCACCGGCGGGAGGGCCTCTTTTTTGGGATGAATGGCGCGATCATCCGTCTTGCTTTCTCGGTGGAAGCCATTCTGATCACGCTGGTGTTGCCGCTGACCGGCTACGTGGCGCCCGGGCAGAGCGGTGTCGCCCCCCTGCAGCCTGCTGCGGCGGTATGGGGATTCCGCCTGCTGACGGCGGGGGCGCCGATCCTGGCCGCGCTGGTTACCGTCGGGGCCCTGCGCGCCTATCCGCTGCACGGTGAGCGTCTGATACAGATCAGGGCGCAGGTGGATGCTATTCATCGCCAGAAGGAAGCCGGTCGTTATACTCCTCCACCACCTCGCGATGACAGAGAACAACGAACACGCCTGGCAAGCGCAGGAGCTGCCGTGTCGGCTGCGGCTCTGGTCAGCATGGCAATTCTGCTGGCAGCGGCGCTGTGGCTCCCTGCGCTGCGATCGGGCGGCCCGGATAGGCAGACGCTCACTACCTGGTTGGGTACTGCGTGGGGAATGTCTGCCGGGGTCGTTGGCCTGGCGCTGGGGTTGATGGGACGGCGCTCACTGCGGGCGCAGACGGCTGGCACCGCCATCGGCCTTTCGCTGGCGACTGTGGCGGCGGCTATCGGCTTCGCGCTGGTCACCACCCTGATCATCCCATGACAGGAACTGTTGCCGCTTTCAGGCAAGGCCAAGCTCCTCGCGGGCGATGACGATCTTCAGCACCTCGTTGGCACCCTCGCCAATGCTCATGAGCCGCTGATCCCGATAGATACGCTCGACCGGGAACTCAGTGCTGTAGCCATATCCCCCGTGCAGCTGCAGCGCCTGGAAGGCCACGAATTCGGCCGCTTCTGATGCATTGAGTTTGGCCATCGCCGCCTCGCGGGTGAAGTTTCGCCCCTGGTCCTTCATCCAGGCGGCATAATAGGTCAGCCAGCGGGCAGACTCCACCCGGGTCGCCATCTCTGCGATCTTCATCTGCACGCCATCCCGTCGGGCGAGCGGCCCTCCAAAGGCTTCTCGCTCGCATACATACCGGACGGCTTCCTCCAGCGCGGCCTGCGCCAGACCAACCGACACAGCCGCGATGCCGATCCGCCCGCCATCCAGCACCTGCAGCGTCATGTGCAGACCCTCGTTGACTGCGCCCAGCAGATTTTCGCCCGGGACGCGGGCGGCATCAAAGGCCAGAGGGCAGCTATGAGAGCCGCGGACTCCCAGCTTGGAGATCGGAGGCTGAACGGTGAAGCCGGGAGTGCTCGCGTCAACCAGAATCAAGCTGAGCCCGCGCGATGGTTTTTCTGCCAGGGGGTTCGTTCGGACCAGCGTGACAATCACCGGAGCGGTCGGCGCATTGGTGATCCACAGCTTGCTGCCATTGATCACCCATTCCTCACCCTCCCTGGTCGCCACCGTGCGCACCCCGCCTGCCAGATCGGAACCTGCTCCCGGCTCAGTGAGCGCCAGCGCCCCCAGCGCACTCCCTGAGGTCAGGCGGGGCAGGTAGCGAGCTTTCTGCTCAGGCGTACCCCAGCGCACAATGGGCGCGCAGCACAGTCCATTATGGGCGGCGAGCGCCAGCCCGGTGCTGCCGCACCCGCGTGAGACTTCTTCCAGCGCAATAGCTGCGCTGATGCTGTCCAGCGCGGCCCCTCCGTATTCCTCTGGCACTTGCAGGCCGGTAAGTCCAAGTGGAGGCATCCGGGCGATGGCCTCCCATCGCAGTTCCTGCCGGTGATCGATCTCGGCTGCGTAGGGCTTGATCTCCTTCTCGACAAAGTCGCGGACGGCTGCGCGATACATGCGCTGCTCACCGCTGAGGGCGAAATCCATGAAGCGCCTCCTTGCTGAGACCGCGCTGCCCTCATTGTACACGAATCTGCCTGAACGGGATTCTTGCAACCCCGCGAAGGGGTTATACGTAATACTCATAGCGTATGAAGGTGAGGTGACTTCATGACCAGTGATGCGAGTAAGAAGAGCAATCTTCCACCGGCGCCGTGGGGATCAGATCCCATAAGGGGGCTGAACTACGATTATCTGGATATCGACAGGCCGCCCTCGGTAGAGCCAAAGGCTGTCATGCCCAGACCGACAGAATACAATGCCTTGCAGGCCCAGGATTTCTACCAGCGAGTTCGCGATAAGATTGTGCGCTGGGCACAGGGCGCAGGCGCCGGCCGTGAGGTGACCCGGTACATCCTGCTGATCCCTGACATCATGGCACTGTTTGTCAGGCTGATGTCGGACCCGCGTGTCTCTTCACAACTGAAGGCTGAAATCGCTGCCGCCTCAGCCTACATCATCATCCCGGTTGATCTGATGCCGGAGATGGCGCTCGGCCCTGCCGGCTTGATTGATGATGCGATTGTCGGGATGATCGCACTAAACCGGGTGGTCAAGGCGATGGGTCAGGCCGGGGAAGATGTACTGCGCCAGTACTGGGATGGCGATGAGGATGTGCTGCTTGTGATGGAGAATCTGCTGGCGCGGGCTGATCGGTTCGTCACAGGAACTGTGTGGAACGGCATCAAGAAGTTCATGCAGGAGGCTACGGCGCCGTCGGGGGCCGATCCCGGCGGGCCGGTCATTGAGGGCAGTGCACGCCCCATCGTGCCGCCCGAGCCGGATAAGTAGCACGAGCCCGGGCTGGACTGGACGCTGCACGGTACGCCGGTGGTCCGCCTGCTCCCTGCCCGCCTGGCGGGAGTTTAGGATAGGGGCCGTCATGACAGGTATGAACCGAAATGACCTGGCGGCCGGGGTTGTGAGTCAGGGACGATAGCTGACCGCCAGCTTCAGGACCAGAAGACGGTCTGATGTCGCCGTCTTATAAACTGGCGTCAATGCTCCCGTCAGGCATCACCACTGCCCGCGCCATGTGTGGTGTGCTGTAAGCCGCGCCCGGGCGACCTTTCTGATCAATGGCGATAACGCCGCCTAACCCCTGTACACGCCCCTCGGCCAGCCGGCGGATGCCTTCTTCACATGCCTGCTGGGCGCTCAAGCCGCTCCCCATCAGATCGCAGACAGTTTTGCACATCACGATCTTCATCAGGCACTCCCCCTGGCCGGTGCTGGAAGCTCCACCCAGTAGATCGTCTGCGTAGCCACCGCATCCCACCAGGGGCGAATCGCCAACCCGGCCGGGCTGCTTATTCGGGGTTCCTCCGGTGGAGGTAGCTGCTGCAATATGGCCAGCGCTGTCGCGCGCGACAGCGCCGACTGTCCCTGTTGCACTGCCGGATTTGCTCTGCTGCCCCGAGCGCCAGCGGTCGATCTCTCTGGCTACCAGCAGCGTGGCCTCAGTGACAAGCGGCACCCCCATGCGCTCGGCGAACGCCTGGGCGCCTGCGCCGACGAGCAGCGCATGTTCCGTGTGCGTGATGACCATTCTGGCCAGGGAGATCGGGTTGGCAATAAACTGGATGGCAGCCACGGCGCCGTTGTCCAGAGTGCTGCCGTCCATGATCAGCGCATCCATCTCAATGTGGCCGTCCGCATTGAGGTGGCTGCCCCGGCCCGCATCGAAGGCCGGATCATCTTCCATCACCCGTACCGCCTGCTCGACTGCATCGAGGGCCGTTCCGCCGCTGTTTAGAATCTCCCAGCCGGCGCTGGCTGCACGGCGCACACCCTCCAGGTGCGCAGCATGCAGCTCCTCCGGGATATCCCAGGCGCCTCCGTGAACGATCAATGAAGGGTGCATTTGCATCGATTCTCCTGCCCGGTGTCAGAGACCTGCTTGTGAGTTTCAGGGGTAGAAAGCTGCATCAAAGAACTCAACCACCCGCCGCGGGTATTCATCAGGCGCAAAGAGCCTGTAGTTTCCATGACCGGCGCCGGGCACGATCCACAGATCGCTCGGTGGCCCGGCGGCGGCCATCAGCTGCTTGCCCACCGCAGCCTCGTGCTCGCCGTAGATCAGCAGAAGATGGCGCGGGCTGATGTTTGCGATCTGGCTCACAGGGCTCCTGGCGATCTCCGCCGGGCCGATCTGGGCTGCAAGCGCCCACAGCGCCAGCCGCCGGAAGATGCGCTCCCCGATGGGCTGGTCGTCCGAGCTGGCATCGAGCGCGTCGTCCGCCAGCGACGCGTACCCGCCCATCGGCAGCACGGCCTCGATGGCCGGCTCATCGGCGGCGGCCAGCAGGACTGCTGTGCCGCTGGCGGAGAAACCCATGGCGCCAATGTGTGTAACATCACCGCGCTGGCGCAGGTAGTCCACGGCTCCCAGCACATCGCGGGCTTCGTAAGGGCCCGTGCTCGCCATCAGGCGCGGATCAGCGCAGCTGCGATGTTCATATACCAGCGTACTGTACCCGGCCTCCGCCAGGATCCGCGCATCTGGTAGAGCCGGCCCTGAGTTTCCGCCGTGGCCGTACAGCACGATGATCACCGTTTCCGGATGCTGCAGCCCTGGTGAGTACCATCCTCGCAGGGACGTCCCATCACGGGAAGTGAATGCTACGGCTTCTGCGGGATAACCGAATGCTGCAAGACTCTCAAGCTGGCCCTGGCACCCCGGATGTGTCACCACATAGGCATACAGCCACGCCAGTGCGCAGAAAATCGCGGCTACAGCCAGCGGGACGCTTGCTAACCCGAAGACGAACAGCCTGAGCCTTTGACGCCAGGGCGAGTCACCGGCGGGTTTTTCAGTCAAGGGCCGTCCCCGTCGAGACGCTGTAGCTACGGCTTGAAGCGCTCAGCGAGCAGATCGGCCAGATTGGGCGTGCCGATCGGCTCGAGATCATATCGGACGCGTTCCATCGGCAGTTTAAGCGTGATCACGCGGCGCAGATCGATCGGTGTCGCAACGATTACGAGGTCGGCGCCAGAGGCGTTAATCGTTGCCTCGAGGTCGGCCATCTGAGCCGCGCCGTAACCCATGGCAGGCAACACCGGCCCGGTTGTCGGGTACTTGGCATAGGTGTCAGCGATGGATCGGACCGCAAACGGGCGAGGATCGATAATCTCGCGGGCGCCAAAGCGACGTGCTGCCACTACGCCAGCGCCGTATGCCATCTCGCCGTGTGTCAGCGTGGGGCCATCCTCGACCACCAGCACGCGCTTGCCCCGGATGGCAGCAGGATTATCCACAAAGATGGGCGATGCGGCATCCACCACGACAGCGCCAGGGTTGACCGCCTGAATGCTCTCCCGCACGCTGAGGATGTCTGCGTAGTCCGCCGTATCGATCTTGTTGATCACCACGACATCGGCCATCCGCAGATTGGTCTCGCCGGGATGGTAGGTCAGCTCATGTCCCGGTCGGTGCGGGTCGACCACCACAATGTGCATATCCGACACATAGAACGGGATGTCATTGTTGCCGCCATCCCAGACGATGACGTCGGCTTCCTGCTCGGCCATCCGAATGATGCGTTCATAGTCCACGCCAGCATATACCACGATGCCCCGATCAATGTGAGGCTCGTATTCTTCACGCTCCTCGATGGTTGTATCGTATTCGTCCAGGTCATCGTAATCTGCGAATCGCTGAGCCGTCTGGGCTACCAGATTACCGTAGGGCATAGGGTGCCGGATCGCCACGACTTTCAGCCCCAGATCGCGCAGCGCTCCTGCCACGTAGCGGGTTGTCTGACTCTTGCCAGAGCCAGTGCGCACCGCGCCAATCGACACGACGGGCTTGCTGCTCTTGATCTGAGTCGCCTCTGGTCCCATCAGGCGAAAGTCCGCCCCGGCCGCCAGCGCGAGAGACGCCTTGTGCATGACATACTCGTGGGAGACGTCGCTGTAGGAGAAGATGACCTGCTCGACCTTCAGGTCATGGATCAGCTGAACCAGTTCGCTCTCATCATGGATCGGGATTCCCTGCGGGTATAGGGTGCCGGCCAGCTCAGCCGGGTAGACCCGGCCTTCGATCCCGGGGATTTGAGTCGCGGTAAAGGCCACGACCTCGTACTCATCATTGCCGCGGAAGTAGGTGTTGAAATTGTGGAAGTCGCGCCCGGCGGCGCCCATGATCAGGACTCGTGTGCGGCTCATCGATCAGGTTTCCTCCTGGTTCAAGGTAGCCCTCGCCACCGCGCGGGCTGCGCGGCCGGGCTGCGAAGTGATGATCCGGAGACGTTATTTCAGGCGAACAACGCTAGTATAACACTCAGCAGGTACAACAGCAGTAGCGGCGCGGCGACGATACCCATATTGACAGGATCCGGGGTGGGAGTCACGATTGCAGCCAGTGCCGCGATAAGCACGAGTGCCAGCCGCCAGTTCTGGATCAGCTGGCGCGCAGTCACGATCTTCATACGGGCCAGGGCGAAGATAATCAGCGGCATCTCAAAGCTGATTCCCACCCACAGCAGGACGCTGGTCACAAATGCGACATAATCATCCAGCGTGGGGCGCGCCTGGAAGCTCAGGAAGGTGGTCAGAAACGGAACCGCCACGGGCAGCATCACCAGGTAGGCAAATGCCACGCCTGTCAGGAACAGCAGCAGGGCAAACGGAAACAGCAGATAGAATGCCCGGCGCTCAGCGCGCTTGAGGCCCGATACGATGAACAGCCACAGTTGCGCCAGCACATAGGGCGAAGCCAGGATCGCTCCGACGGTCAGCGAGACGCGAAACCAGACACTGACCGGTTCGGTCACCCGGATGACCTGCAGGTTGTCGATTCCCCCGATGGGGTAGGCCAGCGCCTCCAGCACCTGATCGGCCAACAACAGTGCGGCGCCCATGCCCACGACAATGCCGACCAGGCTGCGGATCACCCGCTGCCGCAGTTCGATGATGTGGGGCATGATAGCGGAGGGGTTCTCGAAGATGGCGCCCAGCTCCCCCCCTTCCTGAGCGGGGGTACTGAGCACTCGCCGGCTGCCAATCAGCGCGATCAGGGCCGCCGCCAGGCTGACCAGCAGCGCTGATAGGAGCACAGCGGCATTGGGGCTGATCGGCAGGCGGGGCAGGGCGCCCAGTATTTCACTCATGGGCTGAGTCCAGCCCCGGCGGGGAGGCCTCGCCGGATGGGGATGGCGTGCGTGGAGTCAGACGCGTGCCGGCTGCTGCGTGGCGGATGCCCCATGGATCCGCGCTGATCTCGGTGGATTCGGGTGCCGTGCCGGGCTGTGGGATCTGACCGAGATCGCCTTCAATTTCGTGCAGCGTGCGCTGCAGAATCGCCTGGGTTTCCTCAAGTTCCGCCATCCGCACCAGCGTAGTGGGAAGGTTGCGGATGGCTGTGGCCACCTGGCTGGCTTCACGCCACCATGCCGAGGTCATGACCTGTCGCAGCAGACGGCCTGCCTTCAGGGCCACATCGCGGGACCGCTCCGGCCCGATCACCACAAAGCCCAGCAGGGCCAGGATAATCAGCTCAGGTAAACCAATGCCGCACAGCGTGTCCATGAAGGTGCCCCGAGAGTGCGCTAGCTGGCAGAGGATCCGGACTTACTGATAAAGGTGGCGATCACCTGTAAAGGTGGCGATCACCTGCGCTTGCTTGGCGGCCAGTGTGCCCAGCACGCCGTTAATGAAGCGAGGAGCGCTGTCACTGCCGAAGGTTTTGGCCAGCTCCACTGCCTCATTGATCGCAACTTTAAGCGGCGTATCAGAACGTGCGCCAAGCTCGTAAATTGCCAGCCGGAGGATGTTCCGATCGACCACCGCCATCTGCTCAACTGGCCACTCCGGAGCATGCTCATGAATGAGGGTGTCCAGCAGGTTCCGGCGCGCCAGAACACCCATGACCAGTTCGTTCAGGAAGGCTTCGGCCGCCGGATCCATCAGCGGGTCTTCAGCCAGCCGCGCCTGGATCACCTCATCCGGCGCGTGGTCTGTACAATCGATCTCGTAAAGAGCCTGGAGGGCCAGGCTGCGGGCCTTGTGGCGAAGTTGCACAGCGATTTTCTGCCCCCGGGAAGCGGCCGGCTGCATTAACCAGTGGGGCCAGGTGCGAAGTCAACATCCTCAACATGGATGTTGACTGCAATCACATCCATGCCAACCAGCTCTTGAATCGAGCGCGTGATGGACTGCTGCACCTCTCGGCTGACCTCGCGGATATTGGCGTCTGGCCTTACGATGAGGTAAATGTCGAGAGTGACCTGTGTCCCCTCAATAGCCAGCACTACGCCTGAACCCATCGGGTTGCTCCGGAACAAACGCCCGATTCCAACAGGGATAGCGCCCATCCGCGCGACGCCGGGAACCTGAGTGGCAGCATGCGCCGCAATCGTGATCAGCACGCTGGGGGCAATGGTAATTGTATCCTGTGGCTGCATAGTTATCTTCCTCTTGATGGGGCCTAGCCCATCACCATCCCACCATCCACGGACAGCACATGCCCGGTAATGTAGGCGGCCTCATCGGATGCCAGGAATGCTACTGCGTAGGCGACCTCCTGCGGAGTTCCCCAGCGTTTGAGTGGAATCGTCTCCAGTGAAGCGGCCTTGATTTCCTCGGGGACGGACTCCGTCAGATCGGTTGGGATGAAACCGGGTGCGACTGCATTGACGGTGATATTGCGGGCGGCGACCTCGCGGGCCAGCGCCTTCGTGAAGCCGATCAGGCCAGCCTTGCTGGCGCTGTAGTTGGTCTGCCCGGCATTGCCTGCGATCCCGGCCACGGAACTCATATTGATGATTCGCCCATACCGCTTACGGATCATAGCCTTGACCGCGGCCTTAGAGCAGTTGTAGGCACTCTTCAGGTTGGTTGTGATGACTGCGTCCCAGTCCGCCTCCGGCATCATCATGATCACCATGTCGCGGGTCGTGCCGGCATTGTTGACCAGAATATCGAGCTGGCCATACTGATCGATCACACGCTTGATCAGGTCTTCTGCCTGGGAAAAATCGCTGACATCAGCTCTTAGGGCCAGTGCCTGCCCGCCGGCCGACTGAATAGTGCTGGCCACTTCCTCCGCGGCTGCTGCATTGCTATGGTAGTTGACAACCACCAGGGCGCCGCGCTGCGCCAGTTCAACCGCCACAGCACGGCCAATTCCCCTGGACCCTCCGGTGACGATGGCAACACGGCCTTCAAGATGGCTCATAATCAGTGGCTCCAGATGCTGGCAACAGGCTGTGAACAAGGCCGCATTGTACCATCGCGCGGTGCGGGCGACAAACGACCTACAGCGCCCGGGCAGCCTCGATGCCTTCGGATGAGTCGACGACTTGCACTGTGGCATCGCGGCTGATGCGCCGGATCAGCCCTTTCAGTACATCCTTGCTGCCCAGCTCAATGAAGGTGTTGATGCCGGCGGCCAGCATGGTCTGCACGCTTTCTGTCCAGCGAACGCGGGACGTTAGCTGGTTGCTCAGTTCTTCGCGAATGTCTGCTGCGGTGCGCAGGGGTTGCGCGCCGGTATTCCCTACCACAGACACCTGCGGCTCCTCGAACCGCGTTGACTCCAGGGCCGCACGGAACTCCGCCTGAGCGCGCGCCATCAGCGGCGAATGTGCCGCGATGCTGACCGGGAGCCTGACCACGCGTTTGGCACCGGCTGCTGCTGCCCGCTGCATTGCATCTGACAGGGTGGCTTCGTCGCCGGCAATCACCACCTGACCGGGACAGTTATCATTGGCCACGACGACAACGCCGCCGGTGGTTTTGCAGGCGGCTTCGCAAATAGCCTCAGCCTCGGAGATTTCTGGCCCCAGCAGAGCCGCCATCCCTCCCGGGCTATGCTGGTCGGCGTCGCGCATCAATTCGCCGCGCCGACGTACCAGTTGCAGCCCATCGGGAAAGCTCATCGCGCCTGCAGCGGTCAGCGCGGTGAGCTCGCCGAGGCTGTGACCAGCCGTGAACGCCGGGCGGAAGGAGCCGCCCAGTACGGTCTCATGGAGGACCCGCAGCGCAGCGATCCCGCACACGTACAGAGCCGGCTGAGTATTAACCGTTTCGGACAGCACGGTTTCGGGACCCTCAAAACACAGGGCTGACAGCCGGATCCCCAGGATATCGTCGGCTTCTTCAAACGTCTGCCGTGCGATGTGATAGGTCTCAGCAAGCTCACGCCCCATGCCGACAAACTGCGAGCCCTGTCCCGGAAAGATCAGCGCGGTGGTGGCAGCATTCAGCATATGTGGTTTCCTCGGTGGACCATGGAGATGCAAACAAAAGACCGCGTCCCATGAAGGGGCACGGTCCACGTGAGCGCAGGCAGCGTGCGGCCAGCCTCGATCCAGCTACTCCGACACCTCAAATATCTCACGGCCCCGGTAGTAACCACAGCTGGGGCACACGGAGTGCGGGCGCTTCTTCTCACCGCAGTTGTCACAGGGGACAAGCGCGACGGGATGTAGCTGGTCGTGCAGGCGGCGGCGATCCCGGCGCCCCTTGGACAACTTGCGCTTCGGTAGCGCACCCATGGCAGCTTACTCCTCATCCTCTCAAAATCAACCCGGTTCTGGACCGGGTACGATACATTATAACGGGCCACGCCGCAGTGTCAAGGCAAGGCGCATGGGGAGGCGAACCCATAGCCTGCCTGTCAATCGCGGCGGCTTGACACGCGCTCGATCTCCATGGGCTCAGCCGAAGTGTCGAGTGTGGATGGCGTATCGATATCCGAGCCTCGCTGGCCCCGCGCCGAAGGGCGTGACTGGGATTCCCGCTTGACATGGGCAATCCCATTGTTCACCACGGTCAGCGTGCGGTTCAGTGCATCCTGTAGATCGGAAAGCACATCCATTACATACTGATCCGCCTCGGCGCGGATGGCATCTGCTTCCTGGCGGCCCTGCTCAATAATGCTGGCAGCGCGAGCCTGCGCAGCCTGCGTAATGCTGTCGCGCTGGATCAGCGTCTCGCTCTTCTCACGCGCCAGCTCCCGGATGCGTGCTGCTTCTTCATTAGCCTGGGCCATTATGCGGTCGCGCTCGCGCAGGACGCGCTTGGCTTTCTCGATCTCTTCAGGGACAGAGATCCGCATCTGGTCGATGAGTTCCAGAGCGCGCTGCTCATCGATGACCGTCTGCCCCGTGAAAGGGATATGACGGCCGGAGTTCAGGAGCTCCTCCAGTCGATCCACCAGGTGTTGGATATCCACGCTCGCCTCCTCGCTGTTCACTTGCGGCCTGCTGCGGACGCAAGTCAGTCCCTTAAGGATACCATATCAACAGAACCTGCTGCATCATCGCCTAATTCCCTAAAACGCGCAAGCAGGGCCTGGTTCACGTGCGGCGGCACCATACTGCTGACATCCCCGCCCAGCGATGCGATCTCACGGACCGTGCTGGAGGCGATGTGCATATGCTGCTCGCTGGACATCAGCGCCACGACCTCAATCTCAGGCGCCAGGCGCCGGTTAGCCAGCGCCATACGAAATTCTAGTTCAAAATCCGAGAATACGCGCAATCCACGGACGATTGCCTGTGCCCCCACCGAGCGTGCGAAGTCCACCGTCAGCCCGCTGTAGCGCTGCACACGGATGCGGGGCGCTGTGCTGAGCGCCTGCTCAACGAGAGTCAGCCGTTCGTCAATGCTGAACAGAAGCTGTTTCATAGGGCGGTCGTAGACTCCGACGATCACTTCGTCAAAGATGCTTGCCGCCCGCAGTGCAATGTCGATATGGCCATCATGGATAGGATCAAAGCTGGCCGGGAAGATCGCCCTGCGGAAAGTCATATAGCCTGCTCTCTGTGCGTCAGGAATGTCAACTGATGTCAGCTGATTCCAGCCGGGCGCTGACAGCATCTACCAGCCTGGCGAGCGGCTCATGTTCCGGCATCTCCAGCAGCGGATCGCGCTCGAATACTGCCCGGGCATGCCGCTGGACTTCCTCCACCATGGGGATGTTGATGAGGGCTTCCAGCTCGCTCGCAATGAACCCATGACCACTCTGATGGGTTCCCAGCAGGTCGCCAGCGCCGCGTATCTCCATATCCAGCTCTGCCAGCTTGAACCCGTCAGTGATCTCTTCCAGCTTCGCCAGGCGCTCGTCACGCTCCGCAAATGCTCTGTCGGACACCAGCAGGCAGTAGCCTTCGTACGCGCCCCTGCCCACCCGTCCGCGCAGCTGATGCAGCTGAGCCAGGCCGAACCAGTTGGCCCCATCGACCATCATCACCGAGGCATTCGGTACGTCGATGCCTACCTCGATCACACTGGTGCTGACCAGGATATCGAGCTCTGCCGCATAGAAGGCTGCCATCACAGCTTCCTTCTCGTCCGGGCGCATCTGCCCATGCAGCAGGCCGATCCTCAGATCGCGGAAGACCGTTTGCCGGAGACGCTCATAACCTGCGAGTGCCGAACCCATCTCGCCATCTTCGCCTTCCTCGATCCGCGGGTAGATGATGAACGCCTGCCGCCCCTGGGCAATCTGGCTGCGGATGAAGGCATAAGCGCGCTCACGTTCCTTCGGCTGCAGGACGCGGGTGCTGACTTCCTGCCGCTCTGGCGGCATTTCGTCCAGAATGGTCAGATCGAGGTCGGCATGAAAAGCCAGCGCCAGGGTACGAGGTATGGGTGTGGCTGTCATCACGAGCAGGTGCGGGTTGCCGCCGGCTGCTTTGTTGCGCAGCGCGCCCCGCTGCGCCACCCCGAAGCGGTGCTGCTCATCAATGATGGCCAGCCCGAGGTTGGCAAAGGCGACCCATTCCTGGATGACGGCATGCGTGCCCACCAACACATTGATCGCGCCTGATGCCAGCCCGCGATAGATATCCTCACGCTGCTGACCGGCAGTGCTGCTGGTCAGCAGCGCCAGGCGTGCCTGTTCGCGCAGCGGGCCGCCTGCCAGCAGCGACTGCAGCCCGGTATAAATCTGCTCAGCCAGGATGCTGGTAGGCGCCATGATCGCTGCCTGGGCGCCGCCCTGGACCGCGATCGCGATGGCCGCCGCTGCCACAAATGTCTTACCGCTGCCGACATCCCCTTGAAGCAGCCGGTTCATGGGGATGTCGAGCGCCATGTCGCGGCGGATGTCCTCAATGGCACGCTGCTGAGCCCCGGTCAGCGCGAACGGCGCGCTGGCCTCGAGGGCCTGCAGCCAGCCGTCATCGACCGCCAGAGGCACACCGCGCCGGGACCGCCAATGGTGCCGCTGGCGCAGCCTGGCCAGGTACAGGACAATCAGTTCGTCAAATACCATCCGGCGTTTCGCCGCTTCCAGATCCTCCGGGCTGTCCGGGAAGTGCATCTGGGCTACTGCATCGCCGTAATCCATCAGGTCAGCCGCTTCGCGCACCTCCAGCGGCAGGTGATCGGGAAGGAGAGGCGCCCAGGCATCCACCACGCTGCGCACCAGGTTCCGCATGATGCGCTGACTCAACCCCCGGGTCAGCGCGTAAACCGGCACTATACGTCCGGTGTTCAGGTCCTCGGATTCCAGCGGCTCCACTTCGGGTGAGTTCATCACCAGACGGCCCAGATACTGGCCTGTTTTGCCGCTGACCACTACCTGCGCCCCTTCTTTCAGCTGCTGCTCCATCCAGGGCTGGTTGAACCAGTTCAGCCGGATGGCTCCGGTGCTGTCGGTAAGGAAGGCTTCGACGCGCCTGGTGCCCTGCTGCATCGTCACAGAGCGTATCCGCTCAAGCGTCCCGATCGATCGGATCTTCTCGCCGGGCTTCAGATTCCCGATCGTCTCAAACTTGTTGTAATCATCGTGGCGGCGCGGGAATGCAAACAGAATATCACGTACCGTGTGGATTCCCAGCCGGCCCAGCTGCTCAGCCCGTGTTGCGCCAATGCCCCGCAGCGACTCCGCGGGTTCGTTCAGCGCCTCGAGAGCCTCCTGAGTTGCCGGGGTGCGCTGCTGCCATGCGTAGCCGCGCCGCTCGCGGACTGACTGAGGCGCAGCGACAGGCTCCGGGGCCGTCTGTACGGCCGCACTGTACCAGTCGTCGAACATATCCGTATCGAAGTCGCGCGGCTCCGCGCGGGCCTCATCACGGTGCTGTGCGGACGCGCGAGCGGCTGTCTGCGGGCGCGAGTCCGTGTAGGGAACCGTGGCTGGCTCAAGTTGTTCAGCGGGCGCCGGTGATGGTGATTCCATGACCTCTTCTTCGCCATCTACCGGCCCAGTTGCCAGCGCGATGATCGCCTCAATCATATCGGGGCGGGCATCTTCCGGGATCTGCTCGTACTCGCGCAGGTGATCGGCTATCTGGTCCACCAGCCGATGATGGGCCTCGCTCTTTGCCTGGCTGTGCGCCTCACGCGCCCAGTGGAACGCAAAGCGGCCCAGACCGCCGATGACTGCCCGATTCTGGTAGCCTTTGCTCTGCTCGAGCCAAAGGATCTTGACAAGTGTCTGTAGTGATGAGGCCATAGGTCTCTCAGGTGGCAGGGTTATCCTGCATCCAGTCAGGTGCTTGGCCGGGCGACAACCGCTGCGATTCCCAGTGCATGCGGCCCGACGTGCGCGCCGATAGCGGTGGTGGCGTTGACGATCAGCACACCGGCCGGGCAGGACAATCTGGAATAGATCTGATCCAGGAACTCATGGGCTCCCTGTGTGTATTGCGTATGCATGATCGCGAGTCGTTCAATGGGGGCCAGCGCCAGTGTCCGCTCACGCAGGCTGATGACTGCCCGCGACCATGTCCTTAACCGCGCCAGGGTTGAGACGGCGCCTGCCCTGAGCTCAATCAGAGGCTTGAGGCTCAGCAGGCTGGCTAACCCCGCCTGAACCATGTTGATACGGCCGCTGCGAGCCAGAAACTCCACAGTATTGAGAAGAGCGTAGAAGCGTATCCGGCTCAACGTATCCTGCACACAGTGTAGCACACCTTGCAGGCTCTCGCTCCGGCGGGCTGCCTCAGCGGCGGCCAGAGCCGCCCAGCCGAGCCCCATGCTGACCTGCCCGCTGTCAACAATGTGAATCCGATCAGGCGCCAGCTGGGCCGCTGCCACCCGGGCAGAGTTTACGATGCTGCTCAGGCGCCCGGATACATGAATCGATACCACCTGCTGCGCCTGCCCCAGTGCTGCCTCATAGGCTCGCAGGAAGCTCCCGGGAGCGGGCGCGGCCGTGGTCGGCGGAGTGCTCATTTGGGGCAGCCTTTCATAGAATGCCTCGCGCGAGAGGCTGACGCCATCTTCGAACGTCTCGTCGCCGATGTGCAGCATTGCGGGCACAATCAGGATGCCGGCTTCCTCAGCGATCGCAGCGGGGATATCGCAGGTGCTGTCCGTTATGATCGCGATCACAGAATCACCTCCTCTGCAGCCCGGGGGTAGGGGCAGTACGCCCCGGCTAGTCAAGCATCTCGTCGTCGCCGGCACCCTCCATCACTGCAATCCCCATTCCATCCGGCCCTATCAGTGTGGCGATCAGGGGCTCGTACAGAAGCACAGGAACCTGGACGCGGGCGAATTCCAGCGCCAGCCGATCCTGAAGCATGCGGGTGCGGTCGGTGGATCGCAGGGTGCTCTGCAGGATGCTCAAACGCTCCAGGTGCGTGAACTCGGCAATAAACTCAATCATCTTTTCGATGGCCTGCGAGTGGGTGCGTGCCTTCTCCATCGTGATCAACCGCCCATCCTCAACGGTCAGGATAGGCTTGATCTCAAGCATCTCCCCCAGGATGGCCTGTGTCCTTCCAATCAGGCCGGTGCGCTGAATGGTGTCGAGGGTGTCAACATAGTAGATGCTGTACAGGCGCGGGATCACCGCGCGCGCAACGCGCACCACTTCGTCCAGGTTGGCTCCCATATCCGCCGCTTCCGTCACTGCCTGGACCAGATACCCCAGCGTGACAGATGTAGTCTGGGAGTCGATCACGGCGATCTCGCAGCGGCCAAGCAAGGACATCCGCGCCAGCTGAGCCCGGGCAAAGGTCTCGGTGAGGTGCTGCGAATGGATCAGGACACAGATCTGATCGGTCTCCCGGCTTAGCTCGCGGTAGGTGCGTTCCAGAGTGCTTACCGGGGGGGCGGAGACGTATGCCTGCGCCTGGGTGTGCCGCAGCCGTTGGAACATCTCCTCAGCTGATATATCAATGCCGTCACGGAACACCTGATCCCCGAGATGGACGTTCAACGGCACAACCCTGATGCCGTAGTCCTGTATATAGTGAGGATCTTCAAAGGTGGCGGTGCTGTCAGTTACAATGCGGACTTTCGCCACGCTATCCTCCGCTTAAGGGCGGCTGCTCTATTCGGCGCTCAGGATGTAGAAATAGTGCGCCTGTCCCCCATGGCGCAGTTCGATCTCGTGGTTCGGATACAACCCATTGAGATGTTCAGCCAGGGCCTCCGCTTCCTTCTGGGTGACTCCTTCGCCATAGTACAGGCTGATGAGCTCCAGCGTGCTGGCTCCCATGACTTCCAATAGATCGATCACAACGGATGTAACGTCGTTGCCAGCCACCCGAAGCACGTCATTGTGCAGGCCGATCACCTGTCCCTGCCTGACGCGCACGCCGTTTACGGTCACATTGCGGGTCGCTGTAGTGACCTCGCCGGTCTGCACCAGGCCACTGGCTTCCTGCATGGCGGCGGCGATTTCATCCAGGTCGCCTTCTGGATCCAGCGCCAGCAGAGCGGAGATGCCCTGTGGGATGGTGGTCGTCCGGATGACGCGCACATCCTTGCCGTTTGCCAGACTGGCCGCTGCCGTCGCGGACATCATGATGTTCTTGTTATTGGGCAGCAGCACGATCTTGTCGGTGGGCAGAGAGCTGATTGCCTGGACGAAGTCCTCAGTGCTGGGGTTCATCGTCTGCCCGCCAGAGATAACCCGGGCGGCCCCCATGCTGTAGAAGATGCGGGTCAGACCGTCACCGGGCGCGACCGTAATGGCGGCGATCGCATCGGGGTGCACGTCGGGCGGGGCAGGTGGGGCCTCTTCCATATGCGGCCCGCCTTCCTGCACGAACTCCTGATACTGGAGCTGCATATTCTCGACAACTACATCCAGAAGGATGCCGCGCTCCGCGCCATAGCCAAGCGGGATGCCCGGATTGTGGACATGGACATGTACCTTGATCAGGTTTGAATCGCCCACCACCAGTGTGGAGTCGCCCATGGCTTCAATATCGGCGCGTACCCGGTCCACATCGAGATCCTGCCCCTTAAGTAGAAATTGGACGTCATACCCATAGCCGAGTTCATCCTGCGGCGCGAGGGCGCTCTGCAGTGTGGCGGCAGGCACTGCCTCAAGCTCCACATCCAGCGGTTCACCCTTCAGTGCGCGCAGCATCCCTTCCAGCAGAAAGGTGAGGCCCATGCCGCCGGAATCGACCACCCCCGCCTCGCGCAGCACGGCAAGCAGTTCAGGGGTGCGCTTCACGGAGAGGTGAGATTGCTCCACCATGTATTCCAGGATGCTAAGCAGGTCGGATGTCCTGCCTGCTGCGGTCTCAGCGGCCTGCGCTACATCCCGGGACACGGTCAGGATTGTGCCTTCAACCGGCTCCTGGACGGCGCGGTAGGCAGTCCGTGTGGCCTCCTGCAGTCCCCGCACCAGCAGCGCGGCATCGACCGTGGCGCAGCCGTCCAGCCCCTGCGCAAATCCCCTCCACAGCTGGGATAAGATGACGCCGGAATTGCCGCGGGCGCCCATCAGCGCCCCGTTGTAGATGAGCTGAGCCATCCGCCCGGCATGCGTCTCCTCCGAGGCGGCAGCCTCCTTGAAGGCGCTGCGCATCGTCAGCAGCATGTTGGTACCGGTATCGCCATCCGGTACCGGAAAGACGTTGAGGGCATTCACCTTCTCGTAGTGTTTTTCCAGCCACGCCAGGCCTGCGCGCGCCATGCGCTTGAGGCCCTGTCCATCGAAGCTGAGCTTCGGCGCCTCGGACGAGTGGCCGGGCAGGTCGCTCATCGCCATAATGCTGTCTCCATTGGCCCTAGATATTGTCTTCCACCCGCAGCCCCTGAACATAAACGTTGATCTGCTGAACAGGGGCCCCCACCATCTTCTCGACATTGAACCGCACCGCGTTGATCACGCTGGCAGCTACGGAGGAGATCCGCGTTCCGTGCTCAATGATGACGTACAGATCGATGATGATCTGCCCATCAGCAAACTGCACGCTGATACCGTGATGAGGATCGCGAGTGATGGAGGCTGCCAGCTCATTAAAGGCGTTCTTGGATGCCATGCCGACAATTCCGTAGCTGGTTAGCACAGCATGGCTGGCGATTGAGGCGACTGCTGTAGGCGAAACATGAATTGTGCCGGGCGAGTGATTCATCGTATCCCTGATACCTTGTCAAATGCCGGGCATTGCGGTATGCTCACGCCCGCTGAATACCGTAACTACCAGTGCGGAAGGCAGGTGATGTAAGCAATGGCCGTGTGTGATATCTGCGGCAAAAAGCCGCAATTTGGCAGCAATGTCAGCTTTTCGATGCGTAACACCAAACGCCAGTTCAAGCCTAACATCCAGAAAACCAGGGTGTGGCGTGATGGCCGCCTGGTCTCGATCCGCGCCTGCGCCAAGTGCTTGAAGGCCATGGCTAAGGACGAAGTGTGATAGAGGCCGGAATCAGCCTGAGATCACAGGGAGGGCCGATCGGCCCTTTTTGTGTTATGCCGGACGCTCGCCCAGGGCAGACTGACGCAGACGCCTGATCGCTTCCCCAACCGGTACGCCAGCCTTAAAGATCGCGCTGGCAGCCACCAGATTGTCTGCACCGGCGGCTGCGGCCTCTGCCACATTCCGCTGATCTACCCCTCCATCGATGGCCACGCTGGCTGAAGGGTTGACCCGGTCGAGCAGGGCGCGCACCTCGCGCACACGCGCAAGCGATGAGCTCATGAACGGCTGTCCGCTGAACCCGGGGTGCACCGACATCACCAGCACAAGGTCCACCGCGCTCGCTATCACGGTGAGTGCCGAGACCGGCGTATCCGGGCTGATCGCTATACCTGCCTGGCAACCGAGTGCACGGATTAACTGCACCGTCCGCTGCGGGTCTGCGCAGGCTTCCAGATGCGGGATCAATACATCGGATCCGGCAGCGGCAAACGATTCCAGGTAGCGATCAGGTTCGCTGATCATCAAATGCACATCGAACGGCAGGTCGGTAACACGGCGAATTGACTGCACAATCACCGGCCCCATCGTGATGTTAGGGACGAAATGTCCGTCCATTACATCGATGTGGATGCGATCGGCCCCTGCTTGCTCGGCGGCACGTATCTCGTCGCCCAGACAGACGAAGTCCGCTGCCAGAATCGATGGTGCTATGGCCAGTGTCTTCATAGCGCCGGAAGTGTAACATGCACCCTGAGCCGGCGCAATACAGCCGCTTGCTCATGGCGGCGCCATGAGTCATCATCTGTAGGCCCGATGCCGGCCGCAATGGAGTGCGCTGTGATGACTGTCTCCAGACCCCGCGTGACCATCTACACAGATGGCGGCGCCAGCCCGAACCCCGGCCCGGGCGGGTGGGGCGCCATCCTGATTCATGAATCCAGTGGGGCCACCCGCGAACTGTCGGGCAATGCGCCGGAAACAACCAACAACCGCATGGAGCTAACAGCCGCCATTGAGGCGCTCGCAGCCCTGAAAGGACCCTGCGAGGTGGCTCTCTACACCGACTCGGAGTACCTTCAGCGCGGTATCAGCGAATGGCTTCCCCGCTGGATCCGGCAGGCCTGGCAGCTCAAGGATGGACAGCCGGTCGCCAACGAAGACCTCTGGCGCCGGCTGGCGGATCTAACCGGGCAGCATCAGATTGAATGGCACTGGCTCAGGGGGCATGCCGGTACGCCGCTTAACGAACGGGCACATCGGCTGGCCGGGGAAGCGATGCGCCAGGCAAGCCACTCCGCCGGCACGGCGGACGAACCCACGGACGCAGCGATCTATCTCGGCGTATCGGCGCGGGACGGATCAGGTGTCTGGGCGGCCCTGATTCGTTTGGCCGACGACGAAGAGATCCTTGTGGGCCGTGAGGACGGCGTATCGTCCAGCGCATTGGAACTTATGGCTGCGATTGAGGCGCTGACCCTGCTGCCGGAGCAAATCCATGTGAGCCTCTACACGTATTCGGATTATCTCAGGCAGGGGGCTGCCAAATGGCTGCCAGCGTGGCAACGCAGAGGTTGGAAAACCCGGGATGGCAGCCCGGTTAAGAACCGTGAGCTGTGGGAGCAGCTTGACGAAGAGATCCGCATCAGACGGATCACATGGCCGGACCTGCCAGCCGATGATCCCCCGCCGGAGTTTGAGCAGCTCACTGAAGCGATCCGCGAGGCGATGCAGGGGCCACAGGGTGACTTCCGGTGGGACTGACCAGGCTGGTCCTAGAAGACGTGCCCTTCTGCGATCAGTTGCATCAGCGAACGGTTGGTCGACTGCGCCACGAAATCCAGGAAGCGCAGCAGGGCTGCTGACGCCGGACGATTGTTTGCGGTAACGAGCTCAATCGGGTTGCAAAGCTCCAGTTCGTTCACCTGGACAATCGCCAGTCGGCCCAGCGCCACGCGCGGTACAGCCGCCAGCACGGAGACAAACGCAAGACCTATGCCGTGCTCCACAGCCATGGCCAGTGCTTCCGCGCTTCCGACCTGCATCACAATGTCCAGATCAGCCATATCGACACCCAGCCGGGCCAATCCACTGCCGACAACGGTGCGGCACGCCGACTCCGGCTCCCGGCAGATGAACCGTTCTGAAGCCAACTCCGTAGCCTCGACGGCCCCGCGTGCGGCCCAGGGGTGCGCAGCGGGGACGATCAGCGCAAGCCGGTCGGTGAAGAATTCGCGATATTGCACCTCTGCGCCGGGAACGCGCAGGCTGGTCACACCCAGGTCCAGTGCGCCGCCGATCACCCCTTCTATCATGTCGTGGCGGCTGATTACCGGGATGGATACACGCACTTCGGGGTAAAGCCGCTGAAATCGGGCTACCATGTGAGGGACAATATACTTGCCGGCGGTCGCACTGCATCCGATCACCAGATCGCCGGCGATGCGGCTGACCGTTGCGCGGACGCTCTCTTCGGCATCGGCGATCTTCTCCAGGATTTCTTCAGCATGTGGAAGGAGCGCCTGCCCCGCCCGCGTCAGAGAGATGCCCTGCGGGCTGCGCTCAAACAGAGGCGCGTCCAGATAGTCCTCCAGCGAGCGCATCTGCATGCTCACAGCCGGCTGCGAGAGGTTGAGCGAGCGCGCGGCCTCAGAGAAGCTCAGCAGATGGGCTGCTTCTACGAAGACTCGCAGTGCGTGGATGTCCATCGGCTCCACAGGCGCGGCCCCTCCCTTCCCTCTGCCTCAGGCAGAGCCGATCAGGGGTTTCCTCTGCCAGCAGGAGAAACCCCCGATCGTACCTTTGATGCGCGCCCGGCGCTCAGATGAACAGGATCTGCGAGTTCTCGGACATCTCGATGAACTCCATCGCCCCGAGAACTTCGGCTCCCTCGAAGAGATCTTCTTTCTTGAGCCCCATCATCTCCATCGAGGCCTTGCAGGCGTACAGGCAGGCGCCCGCATCCGAGATCATCTCGATGAACTCCGGGACTGGTGGGAAGTCGAGCTTGGCGATCTCGCGGTTCATCATCCAGGTGGCTAGTGCCGACATCCCCGGGATCGCACCCATCCAGGTGGGAATCTTGAACCAGGGCGCATAGGGTGCCATCGAGAAAGACGGGTTGCCAACCGTGGCGATATTGATCTTGCCCATCTTCTTCTTGGTAATCATGTCAAGGCCCCAGAAGGTGAAGAAAATATCCACGTCCACGCCGCTCATACGAGCGGCATTGGCCAGGATCAGGGGCGGATAGGCCATGTCAAGCGAACCCTTGGAAGCGATGATCGACAGTTTGCGCGGTTTGCGGTCTTCAAGCATGGGTGACCTCCTCTTCGGTCTGGTGAGAGTGCTCAGCGATCAGGGGTCCGGCGGTCAGATGCAACCGGTGGGCTTCTTTAATCCGGAAATCTTGGCGGCCTGCTTAGCCGGACCGCCCGGGAACAGTGCATACAGCTCCTTGGTATCAACGCCGGACTGCTTGGTAATGCGGCGCAGAGACGGCGCCTCGCCAGTCGTCTCGTACTCCTTGCGGGCGAAGTTGATCACCACCCAATGACGATCGGTGAGGGCAAGCCCAAGGTTGGCTGCGATCGCCGTGGCGATCTCGGGCGTCCACAGGGTGGCATCAACCATGTAGCCCTCTGCGTCAAACTCGATGGAACCCAGCACGGCATCATCGGTGGCAAATGGTGAAGTAGTCATCGATCTTCTCCTGATAGATAGGTTTCTGGGGGTGAACCCCGATCGTGTGCCAATCAGTTCGTCCCGGGCCGTTCCGGGCTGTCAGCGAACGCCTTCAGCATCAACATGAGCCGCGCCAGGCCCTGCCGCACCTTCGGATCGCCCAGCTCACGGGCCAGCGCCAGCATTGAGATGTTCTCTGGCACCTGCGGCTCCTCGCGGATAGCGGTGGCCATGTTGTTCACCAGCGCCATGACCTCGGGCTGCGTCATGCTGCGCACGGTCTTAAGGATTGTCACGATGTTGTCGCCCAGGGCGCGCACGTCCTCTTCGCCAAATTCGGCTGCGATCTGTTCGACGATGTGCCAGCTGCCGCGGGCCAGTGCGAAGTAACCGCCCCGCTCCAGCCGATCCAGCGTGCTGACCGTCGACGCGAACACCTGCTTGCCGAGGATGTCGATCTCATCCCCAAGGGCTGAGACGGCCTCCAGTTGATCCATCATTCGCATGATCAGGCGGGTGTTGCGGAGCATGCGCTTTAGCATCACCAGCAGGTCTTCCAGTTGGAAATCCGATCCCACCTCGGCCAGCTCATCGATCGTGAGCTTGATGGCGTGGTTGACGATCGGGATCATGTCCTGTTGCAGTTCCTCAAGAGCCTGCTGGCGGCGGTTCTGCGCCTCCAGCAGCACGGTAAGCCGGTCAACCTTTTCATGGAGCAGGGCAAGATCATTGTCACTCATGGCTGGCGCTCCTAGGCCCACTTGCCGGCCATGCTCATCTGCGACTCGAACGGCATCTCGCCGCCCTTCAGCAGGATGTTCCAGTAGATCCAGCGGAAGGTCATCTTGCCCCAGTGATTGACCGGCGATTCCTGCAGCAGCGAGAATGGCCCAAAGCCAGGGAGCGGGAACTTGCCAGGCAGGGGCTCGACCTCGTAGTTGAAATCAATGAGGATGCCCTTCTCGAAGCCCGACTCAATGAAGCAGTTGGCGTGGCCGTCAAAGTCGGGCCGGGGCTCCAGACCTTCCATGTGACGCAGCAGATTCTCTACCAGCACGTCGAGCATGAAGTGCGCCACTGAGCCGGCCTTCGAAGCCGGCACGTTGCCGGCATCACCGATGATCCATACGTTTTCCCATTTCTCGGACTGGAGCGTGTGCTTGTTCGTTGGCACGAAGTTTAGCTCATCGCCCATGCCAGAACGGCCAATCACCTCGGCGCCCATATTGGTGGGGATGGTCACCAGCAGGTCGTACTCCAGCTCGCGGCCGTCGTACGAGGCGATCTTGTTCTCGCCGCTGTTGACCTCCGAGATGTTGAAGTCCGGCACCAGGTGGATGCCCTTCTGCTCAAGAATGTCGCCGAGAATGCTGGATGCACGGGGTTTGGTGAACGCGCCAGGAAGTGGGGTGGAGTAGATCAGCTCGACGCGGTCGCGGATACCGCGTTCATGGAAGTACCAGTCCGCCAGGAATGCGAATTCCAGCGGCGCCACCGGGCACTTGATCGGCATCTCGGCGATGTTCATGACCATGCGCCCCCCCTTCCAGAACTTCAGGAAGCGGGCCAGAGCCGTCGCCCCGTCGATGGTGTAGAAGTCGAAGATGTTCTTCCGCCAGCCGCCATCCACCATCCCATCGATTTCTTCCGGATGGATCTGGCAGCCGGTGGCAATGATGAGATAGTCGTAGTTGATGACCCGGCCACCCTTTGTCAGCTTAACGCGGCTGGCATCCGGCTCGATCACCTCGATGTCTGACAGAATCATTTCGACGGACATCGGAATGAAGTCGCGCTTGGCCTTGATCACGTCCGCTGGCGAATAAACGCCAAAAGGAATGAACAGGAACCCGGGCTGGTAGTAGTGTGTTTCCTCGCGGTCCACGATGATGATGCGCCATTCCTGCGGGTCAAGCACCTCAGCCATCTTGTTGGCAACCATTGTCCCGCCGGTGCCTGCGCCAAGAATGAGAAAGGTCTTCACGATACTTGCTCCTGACTTTACCGGACACTAAAAGGACTGCGGCAGCAGCCTGTCGCCGACCGAGCGTCCCAGCAGGGAACGGCGCTGGAGCACATCGGCTAGGACTGCGCGCAGTAGATCCAGCGCTTCGATCACGCGCTGGTCGGCTACCGAATACATGACTGTCTGGCCTTCACGCCGGGAGGAGACCAGGCCGCGCTCGCGCAGGATCTTGAGGTGGCGCGATGTGGTCGGCTGGGGGAGCCCCAGGTAGTCAGCCAGATCCGTGACGCAGTAAGCATGCTCGGCCAGCGCGTAGAGGATCAGGATACGGCTGGGATCGGCCAGGCCGCCGCAGATATGGGCATGCAGATCGGATACTTGCTGGCGGAGCGCAGATTCCATACGGGTGTTACCTGTATCTTGTGGTTATATGCAAATCCGCATACATTGACATCACTATACAGGCAGGGCGCAAGACGCCATTAGTGTGATCTGTCACAAGTTGGCATGACGAAAGTCATAAGCGGCACTTATGTAGGCCATAAGTGCCGCTTATGACATCTGAATCTGGCCGAGGCGGCGAGCAGCGATCTAAGCGGTATGCGGCGAGGACGAAACAGCCGGGTGCGAACGCTGCTGGATGGCAGCCTTCAGTTGACCGCAGCCAGCGCTGATGTCTATCCCGCGGCGCACCCGTATCGTGGCGGGGATCCCGTAGGAAGCGAGAATGGCCGTGAAACGTTCCAGCCTGGCCGGTTCGGAGGGCTGGCCATGGTACTTGCCCGTCGGATTCAGAGGGATGATGTTGACATGACACAGCAGGCCCGTCAGCAGGCCTCCCAGGGCGTGGGCCTGCGCCTCGGTATCGTTCTCACCGGCAATGGCGGCCCATTCAAACGTCACACGCCGCCCGCTCACGGCCAGATACTCTTTGACCGCATCGAGCAGCTCACGGATCGGGTAGCGGCGGTTGATCGGGAGCAGGGAGGTGCGCTCCTCATCGGTGGCTGCGTGCAGAGAGATGGCAAGACGCACCTGCAGGCCCTCCTGCGCAAAGCGCCGGATAGCGGGCGCCAGCCCGACGGTGCTGACAGTGATGTGTCGCTGGCCGATACCAAGCCCATCCGGATCGGTCAGCCGATGGATCGCCGCCAGCGTCTGGTCGTAGTTGTGGAACGGTTCTCCCATGCCCATCAATACCACATTGCTAAGGCGCTCACCCTCTCCGTGCAGGATGCGTGCCACGTGGAGCGCCTGTTCGACGATCTCCCCGCTGCTGAGGTGACGGGCGAAGCCCATCTGGCCTGTCGCGCAGAAGATACAGCCCATCGCGCAGCCTGCCTGCGTGGAGATACAGGCTGTTCTCCGGATGCTCTCATAGGCCATCAGTACCGTCTCTATCAACTGTCCGTCCGGCAGTCGCATCAGATATTTGCGGGTCTCCCCATCAGTGGACTGCTGCTCCCGCACCACGCTCAGATGGCTGAGCACTGTCTCTGCCGCCAGGCGTCCCCGCAGATCGGCAGGCAGCGTGTGCATGGCTTCGAAGCCGGCCGCCTGCTGACTGTACAGCCACTGCCACAGCTGGCTGGCGCGGTACGGAGGATACCCCCAGCTGACGATCAGATCCTTCAGCGCACTGCGTTCCAGGTCATAGAGATAGGGAACAGAATCGACGTCAGGGGTCAAGCCAATGCCCCTTCCAGTTCCGCAGCCAGATCCGCCAGGCTGTTGAACACAAGGTCCGGCTTCAGCGAACTGGCCTCCACATCGCTGCGCGTCGAGACGCCGGACAGCACCAGGATGGTGGTCAGCCCAAGCGCCGCAGCCCCGGCGATATCGGTATCCAGCCGGTCGCCGAGCATGACGGTCGTCGAAGGCGTGCTGCCCATACGGCGCAGCGCCATCTCGAACATAGCAGGAGCAGGCTTGCCGATGATCGTGGGCTGCTGATCAGTGGATGCCATCAGCGCTGCCACGGTCGTCCCGGCGCCCGGCACAAGCCCATCAGGAGTTGGCAGGGTGCGGTCGGGATTGGTGGCGACAAAGGCCGCGCCATGGTAGCGCACCAGCAGTGTGGCTACGCGCAGCCTGCGCCAGGTCATCTCGCGATCCAGCCCTGCGACAACGGCGACGGCTCCCTCCGGAACCTCATCGCCATCGTGCACTTGAAAACCTGCCGCTGCGATGGCTGATTTGACACCGACCTCGCCGACAACATAGACCCCCCCGCCTGCCGGGAAGCGCTGCTTCAGATAATCGGCAGTCACGGTTGCACTGGTGAAGACAGCAGAGGGCTCCAGTTCCACGCCGAAGGTGGCCATCTTCTCAACGTAGTGCTCAGGCGGACGCGTGGCATTATTGGTTAGCAGCCCCCACTGGATCCGCCGGCCCTGCAGCGTGGTGAAGAACCGGCGAAGCTCCGGCACTGGCTGGTTGCCGTGGTACAGGACGCCGTCTCCGTCGATCAGCATCGTGGTTAAACTGCCTAATCGCGTATTCATGGTCACAGATTATACCATGCCGATCCGCGCCAAATGGCGCTCCGCTCCAGGTGTAAACCTGACGACAAATCGCGTGTTTTAAGTCGCAGTCAGATGCGTTAAACTGCGAATATCAATTTCCGAGCGCTGGACCGGCTGAGTGAGGGCTCACATTCATGAACCCATGGGTCATCTTTCTGACGGGGCTGACGACAGGAGGGCTGACGTGCCTTGCTGTCCAGGGAGGCTTGCTGGCCACGGCTATCACCCGTCCTGTTGTGGTTGAGGAAGCCGCTGGCGCCCGGCGCAGTGCCCGCGCGTCGGCGCCGGCTCAGACGGGGATCCAGGTAGCCCGTGATCCCCGGCCTGTCGCGTACTTCCTCGTTGCTAAGCTCCTGGCCTACACGATACTGGGTGCGCTGCTGGGTATACTGGGCTCGGCGCTGCGCCTCACGTCGGCGGTGCAGGCTGCGATGCTGATCGTCGCCGGGCTGTTCATGGTTGCCACAGCCCTGAACATGCTCAATGTGCATCCCGTCTTCCGCTATGCGGCCATTCAGCCGCCGCGCTTCATCACCCGCGCCATGCGGAACCGGGCGAAGAGTCAGGACGCCTTCGCGCCGGCGGTGCTGGGGCTGATGACGATCTTCATCCCCTGCGGCACCACGCAGGCCATGGAAGTGCTGGCCATCAGCCTGGCCAACCCCCTGCAGGGAGCACTCGTTATGTTCCTGTTTGTGCTGGGGACCTCGCCAACCTTCTTCGTGCTCGGCTTCCTTGCAACCCAACTGCGCGGCAGGATACAGGCAGCGTTCGCTGTCATTGCGGCGCTGCTGGTGCTGATCACGGGTCTGCTGGCGATGGACAACGGCCTGAATCTGCTGGATGCGCCGTTCGCGCCCCGGCGGATCATCGCTTCCCTGCTGGGGCCGGCACCGGTGGGTTCGGAAGCAGTGATGGTGGATGGAGTGCAGCAGCTGACGCTCTCAGCCACCAATGATGGCTACACCCCCACGGTCCTTGCCGCTGCCAGTGGGGCGCCGATCCGGCTGTGGCTGGAAACAAATGAGACATTCGGCTGCTCGCGTGCCTTCCTGATACCCAGCCTCGGGGTTCAGGAGATCCTTCCCGAGACAGGCCGCGTGCCGATCGATATCCCCGCGCAGCAGCCCGGTCAGCTCCGCTTCACCTGCGCGATGGGAATGTATACCGGTGTCATCCTGATCAACTGAGGCCAATCCGCTGGAGGAAGCTGTGATCAAGCAGCGTTTTACCATCGAGGGGATGCATTGCACTGGCTGTGTGATGGCGGTCGAGGGCGCCATCGAAGACCTGGCCGGCGTGAAGGCAGCCAGGGCCAATTATGTCCGCCAGTTGGCCGATGTGGAATTCGACGAAACGCGCGTCAGCATTGACCAGATCGTGGAAGCGATCGCCAACGCAGGCTACCAGGCTCGCCCGGCGCCGCCGGGAAAGTGACTTCCGTCGCTGACGACCGCACCTCTAACCCTGTCCGGCTGACGCAGACCCTTCTCCTGCCTGTTGCCGGCCTCCCTGTGGGTTCGCTATACTAGGCCCCTCATCGCTGCGGAGAAAAGGCTCCGCAGGCTGTGCTTGCCGTAACGCCAGGCCTACAGGAAAAGGTACACGTGAAGCTCTCTGTGATCATGCCCGTCTATAACGAGCGTGAGACGCTGGCAGAAATCGTCCGTCAGGTGCTGGATACCGGGCTGGCCGATGAGATCGTGATGGTCGATGATGGATCAACTGATGGGACGCGTGAGATTATGCAGCAGTGGGCCGATCACCCCATCATACGCGTAATCTATCACGAAACGAACAGAGGCAAAGGCAGCGCTGTTCGCACTGCGTTTCAGTCGGCCACCGGGGATATCTTCATCATCCAGGATGCCGACCTTGAGTATGATCCACGGGACTATCCCAAGCTGATCCAGCCAATCCGCGAGGGGCGCGCCGATGTGGTATATGGGTCGCGCTTCATTGGCGGGCCTGCTCGCAAAGTTTACTTCTGGCATCGCGTCGGCAATCTCATGCTGACGCTGATGACCAATATCCTGTACAATATCGACCTGACCGATATGGAGACCTGCTACAAGTGCTTCCGGTCGGATGTGGTGCGAGATTTCCCGCTTCGCTCGCGTCGCTTTGAGCTGGAGCCTGAGATCACGGCCAAGATCGCCAAGCGGGGGTACCGGATCTACGAGGTGCCGATCTCCTACTACGGGCGCGAGTACCATGAAGGCAAGAAGATCACAGGCTGGGATGCACTCCCTGCGATGTGGACGCTGTTGAAGTACCGCTTCGTGGACTGAACCGGCATCCGATGGAGATGGAGCGCCGGCCGGGCCGGAGATGGCTTTGGGCGCTGACCGGCATTCTCCTGGTGGCGTTTGCGCTGCGCGTGGCGCCTCTGACTGATAATCGAATGCACCCGGACGAGGCGCTGTTTGCCTCGCTGGGACGCCTGATCATCACCGGCCGCGATCCCTGGTTATCATCCACCCCCCTGCTGGTTGACAAGCCTCCATTGCTCTACTACACGCTGGCAGCGGGGATTTCGCTTTCCTGGGCCAGTGAGCTGTCCGCACGGCTGCCGGGTCTGATGGCCAGCCTGATCAGCGTGGCCCTGGCAGCGCGCCTGGCGCAGCGCCTCTGGCGATCGGACGAGGCTGCGTATCTGGCCGGGCTTATCATGGCGTTGTCCCCCTTCGCCATTGCGTTTTCGCCGACAGCCTTTGCCGATCCCTTGATGGTTATGTGGATTCTGGCATCGCTGAATGCACTCAGCGCAGGCCGGTGGGGGTGGGGTGGGGCGCTCATGGGGCTGGGAGCCGCCACCAAGCAGAACGCCCTGCTCTTTCTTCCGCTGGGATACGGCATTGGGATGATCCAGGGGGCTGGCCGCACAGGCGCTTACCCGGGGCTTCGTGTCGGCTTCGCGCGCTTCGTCAGCGGTGTTGGTCTCATCCTGCTGGCTGCGCTGCTATGGGATGCAGCTCGCGGGGCAGAGACCGGATTCTGGGCAGCGGGGGTTGCCACCAACGATCCGGGCCGCCTGATCCGATCCGATGAGGTGTGGCTGCGTGCGCAAACCTGGCTGCGGCTCCTGAGCCTGATCGGTGGAGGGCCGGCCGGAGGGATCCTGCTGGGGCTGGGATCAATCGCCGCTGCCGCCTGCGCCGGCTCTGGCATGGCCCGTGACCGGCAGTCCGCTGTCGTCCTGCTGATCGCAGCCTTCGGGTGTGCCTATCTGGCTGCGCACTGGTTGGTCGCAGTTCCGGTTATTGATCGATACATGCTTCCTGTAGTGCCACTGGCAGCCCTGCTGGTCGCCAGCCTGGCGCGTGGGGCTGAGCGGATTGCTGCCAGGCTGCGCCTCTCGCGTTTGACGTTTGTGTGTGCCATCCTGCTTATTGTTCTCATGGGCCCTGTTTCCCTGAAGGCGGCGCAGAGCATGGTGCCGGTCGGCGGGGATCACGGGGCCTACGATGGGATAGACACCGTGGCCCGGTTTCTCGAATCACAGCCTGTGGGCACGGTGATCTACTACGACTCGCTGGGCTGGACGCTGCACTACTATCTGTTTGATTCTTACCTGTACCTGGCGCCGTTTGCCTCCCCTGCCGCGCTTGCCAGCGATCTCCTTGCCTTTGGCGGCAGCGGCTCAGCTCGCTTCCTGATCCTCCCCGGCTGGCAGAGCGGTGTCGAAGTCCTTGATGCTGTCGGCAGGGCCGAACATGAAGCCAAACTGGTACTGACTACCACAGGCCGATCGGGCGCCGTGACTTTCCGCGTATATCGACTCGAGGCTGACCCTGGGGTGTTTGCCAGCCAGGCCATTCCGAATAGACTCAACCCCTAGCGGTCGGCGGCGTCACTATCAGGGTCCGATCCGCGCATTCTGGGAGGCATGGAGCGAGGGGTATGACTGAGCTACTGCACAGCCCCGGTTTTCTGGGGACAAACGCCAATTTCGCCGCGGATATGACGCTGATCATCATGCTGGGGGTGGCAGCCCTGTTTACCACCGGGCTGGTGCTGGCACGCCTGAAGAAATTCACGGCGCACCGCTGGTGCCAGACAACCGCTGCTGCCATCAACCTGATTCTGGTGCTGTGGCTGATGGTGCTGCCCTTCCGGGATTTCGTCGCGCGTGATCTGGGCGGCCCACGGCCTCATTTCTTCTATGTCGTCACGACGCTGCATGCAACCATCGGCGGGATTGCACTGCTGTTCGGTGTATTCGTAGCGCTGCGGGGCAATAATCTCATGGTGAAGCCGCTCAGGTTCAAAAACTATCGTGGGTTTATGCGCCTCTCGTATGTACTCTATATACTGGCGACTGCGATTGGCGTGTGGGTTTACCTGACGTGGTTCACGCGCATACCCAACCCACCCATCTACCAGTAACGCGCTGATAGCAGTAAGACGGCTTGCCGTACCGGGACGGTGGCGGTATGCTAAAAGCGCCTCGCCTGTGCCGCCGCTCTGGAGACATTCGCATGCTGAGCTCCGCGCTTGATCACGTCCATGCCAGCCGTGAGGAATCCGTGTTACGGCTGGTGGAACTGTTGCGCATTCCCAGTATCAGCACCCTGCCAGAGTATCAATCCCGGGTGCAGCAAGCTGCCGCGTGGCTGGCCGCTGAGCTGGAGGCGGCAGGGATGGAGCATGTGCAGGCCATCCAGACGGAAGGAAACCCCCTGATCTATGCCGACTGGCTGAACGCAGGCACGTCCAGACCGACGATTCTGTTCTATGGACACTATGACGTTCAGCCGGTTGATCCCCTTGACCTCTGGAAAACACCCCCCTTTGAGCCATCCATACGGGATGGATCTATTTATGCCCGCGGCGCTACAGACGACAAAGGGCAGGTGGTGATGCAGGTGCGCGCCCTGACCTCCATGCTGTCGTCCGGTGGGGAGCTGCCGGTCAATGCCAGAGTCATCTTCGAAGGCGAGGAAGAGACAGGCTCCCTGAGCCTGTCCCGCTTCGTGCCGTGCAACCGCGAACTGCTGGCCACCGATTCAATTCTTATCTCAGATTCCAGCTTCATCCTGCCTGATCGGCCCAGCATCCCTTACAGCGTCCGGGGCATCGCCAGCGCTGAAGTGCATGTACGGGGCCCCAAGACGGACCTTCATTCAGGCGGGTATGGTGGCACTGTTCGCAACCCTGCTGCGGCTCTGGCCGCCATCATTGCAGCGATGCATGATGAGCAGGGGCGGGTGCAGGTCCCTGGCTTCTACGATAGAGTGCGAGCCGTCAGCGAGGAGGAACGCGAGGCGCTGCGGCGCGTCCCTTACACACTACGTGACTGGCAGACAGCCACCGGCCTGGAGAAGCCCTGGGGCGAGGCAGGCTACAGCCTGATCGAACAGACTGGCGTGCGCCCTACCTGTGAAGTCAACGGCATGTGGAGCGGCTTTCAGGGGGAGGGCAGCAAGACCATCATCCCGGCCGAGGCGCACGCGAAGTTCACCATGCGCCTGGTGCCTGACCAGGACCCGGACGAGATCGCCCAGCTGTTTGCCGACTACGTCGCCAGCCTGGCGCCAGACAGCCTGCAGGTGGCGGTCGAGTTGCCCCGCGACAACTGCTGGCCGGCCGTCACGCCCATCGACTCCCCGGAGATCAGGGCCGCATCGGCAGTCTATGAAACGGTGTGGGGCATCCCGCCGGTTCTTGTGCCGGGTGGCGGCTCTATCCCCATCGTGGCTGCGTTCCAGCGCGAGCTGCAGGCGTCGGTAGTCATGATGGGCTTTGGGCTTCCGGACTCAGGCGTCCACGCCCCCAACGAGTGCTTCAATCTGACCCAGTATCAGCGCGGCATTGAAGCGCTGGTGCGCTACTGCTATCTGCTGGCAGAGGCGGACGACTCCGCGCTCTGACGCCAGTTTCCCTGTGCAACTGCCACCTACCGGAGGAGATCTGGATGCTTGATCGCGCGCTGGAACATGCCCGGGCCAATCGCGCCCGATACCGTGAGCAATACTTCGATCTGCTAAGAAAACCGAGCATCAGCACTCTATCGGAGCACCGGACCGATATCCAGCAAACCGCTGAGTGGCTGGCTACCGATATGGTCCGGGCTGGCCTGCAGGGTGTGCAGGTAATACCGACGCCCGGCAATCCCCTGGTCTATGGTGAGTGGCTGGGCGCGGGCAGAGACGCCCCAACCGTGCTCGTGTACGGCCATTACGATGTTCAGCCGGTCGACCCGGTGGATCAGTGGCTTTCACCCCCCTTTGAACCAGTAGAACGCGATGGGCTGGTGTATGCTCGCGGGGCCAGCGACGACAAGGGCCAGATGTTCCTGCATATCAAGGCTGCTGAGTCGCTGCTGGCCACCGGCGGGGCGCCCGTCAACCTCAAGTTTATTTTCGAGGGTGAGGAGGAGGTCGGCTCGCCCAGTCTTGAGCCCTTTGTGCTGGAGCACGCCGATCTGCTGGCTGCGGACTCTGCCCTGATCTCCGACGGGCGAATCATCAGCCCATCCCAGCCCTCCCTAGTATATGGTCTGCGCGGGATGACCTATATGGAGGTCCGGGTCCATGGCCCCCGGCGAGACCTGCATTCAGGCTCCTATGGGGGTACGGTTCATAACCCTGCGCAGGTGCTGGCCGAAATCATCGCGGCGCTGCACGACGCCGAGGGGCGCGTCACCATCCCGGGATTCTACGATCGCGTGCGGCTGCTTTCCCCTGATGAACGGGCTGCCTTGAGCCGCGTACCCTATACACTGGAACAGTGGCAGGAAGAAACGGGCCTGGAACAGCCGTGGGGTGAGCCAGAGTATACCCTGCTGGAGCGTGCCGGGGCGCGCCCGACATGTGAGGTCAATGGTATCTGGGGTGGCTTTCAGGGTGAGGGAGGCAAGACCATCATCCCTGCCCGGGCCGGAGCCAAGATCAGCATGCGCCTGGTGCCCGACCAGGACCCTCACGAGGTGGCACGTCTGTTCACGGACTATGTTCGTAGCCTGGCTCCGTCAGACGTCCAGATTGAGGTTATTCAGCTCACCGGCGGATGGCCGGCCATCACTCCTATCGATTCCCCGGAGATGCGGGCAGCCGCCCGGGCCTATGAGGTGATCTGGGGCGTACCGCCCGTATTCACCCGTGAAGGAGGATCGATCCCGATCGTGGCCACATTCCAGAATCGGCTGAAAGCGCCAGTCGTTCTGATGGGCTTCGGCCTGGATGACAATGTGCACTCGCCCAATGAGCATTTCAGCCTGGATCACTTCTACCGGGGGATCGATACAGTAATTCACTACTACCACTATCTGGCGGAATCGGCCGGGCGCGGGCAGGCCTGAGACAGGTGCAGCGCAATCAGTGGTATGGTGAGTGAAGCGATGACGCTGGCGGCTGCTCAACCCGCCCTCGATCGCCTCCGGCAGCTGATCGAAGAGGACGATCCCTTCCTGCAAGAGGCCCTGATCGAGGCGGTCGAACACCCTGCTCTAGCAGTTCGCATCTTTGCAGCCCTGGCGTTGGCGGAACATTTCCAGGATGTCCATGCTGTGCCGGCGCTGGCCGAAGCGCTGGATGCCGGGAGCCGGCAGCAGCAGAGCGATTCCGCTGCCGCGCTCTGGGATCTGGGGGATGCAGACCCCGCCGGGTTGTTGAGAGCGCTTCACCACGCGCCGAGTGCCGCGCGCGATGCGATTGCCGGAGTGCTTCAGCGTCTGGGATGGGCTCCGGACGACCCGGATACCGCCGTGGCATACTATATCACCACCCTTCAGTGGCGCGAATGCATCCTGCTGGGCGCGGATGGGGTGCCCGGCCTGCTGAGCGCCCTGCAGGACTGGGATGGGGTAGTGAGGCGGGGGGCTGCCTGGGCCCTGGGGGAGATCGGCGACCCACGGGCGGTGCCCGGGCTGGCCGCTCTGCTGGCCGATCAGCAGGGCGGCCTGTTCGGCGTGGGGCAGCGCGTCTGCGACATTGCGGCGGAAGCGCTGCTTAAGATCGGTACCCCTGAATCGCGCCGGGTTGTCGAACTATGGCTGGCTAATGGGCCCGGCGGCCCGGCGGCCTGATCAGGGCGGCTGCCATCCCCAGCAGACTGATCCCGCTGATCGCCGCGCCGATCTCGAATGGGCGGCTGCGGTATGTGAAGACGACCTCATGGCGACCCTCGGGCAAACGGACTGCGCGAAACAGACCATTGGCGTGCAGCACAGAAGCGGGCTCGCCGTCAATGCTGGCCTGCCACCCCGGGTACCAGGCATCTGACAGGACCAGATAGCTCCCCTGCACCCTGGCTTCCGCCTCGACGGCCACACGCTCTGGTTCATAGGTTGTGATCAGCGCATCCCCGGCAGCCCCCGGCTCGCAGTTGGAAGCGGGGGGCGGTTCAGGATCAACAATCACTGTCTGGTCACGCGCAGGCAGCAGTTCCCATGCGGATTCAATCTCCGCGACGACAATAGGCGCGCAGACCACATAGGCGCGCGGGCGGGCATGGCTGAACGCATAGACTTTGGTATCCCCGGAGTGGATGACACGGATGGAAGGCCACAGACTCAGCGGCTGGAAGACCCCGGTCCTCTCATCAATCAGCGTGATTCCGCGCACGACCAGCGTGCCGGGGAAGCCTGCGTGCGGGCTGATCACCACCTCTTCCACGGGCAGGGCAGGGGGGCCCCACTGCATGAGTGCCCGGTACTCAACGATCCCGGGTCTCTGTGGTGTAAAGGCCCCAGCAGGGGGTGGCACCCGGTGCTGCGCTGCGGCCGGTTCTCCCTCCGCCAGCTCGTATCCGAGCCGTAGCGGCAGCACCACCGCGTTCATCGGAGCTCCCATGCCCTCGTAGGCGACCATCACGCTCCCGACCTGCGTGCCGTCCGGCAGCCCGGGCGCGCCCTCTACATGCCCGACGATTCCGACAGCAGTGGCAGAGAATGGCCGGGGCGAGACAGCAGTCAGGGGTGGCGGAGCAGGCCCGCCAGCAGAAGCATGAAGGGGGCGGGTGAACTGCAGGTCATAGTACACGCCATCCAGCCACGCGTCATAGACCTTGTCTGTGATCAGGTAACCCACATTCGCCACTTCCAGCCAGTAGAGATCCGGCACGCCCTTCAGATTCTCACGCAGCCTCCCGTCCGGGCTGACTGCCCCAGCAGCATCCAGAAACAGCCCGGTGAATCGGGTGTAGTCCCGCGTGGGCAGGATGCCGCCATCAAATCCATCCATAGCAGGGATGCCCCATGCCATGGGCAGATTCGGAGTCAGCACCTCCTTCTGCTTGGTGGCGATCACGTAATCATACAGCCCCTGCTGCGAAAGGTGCGGGCCGAAAACGGCCTCGATCTCCCGCAGATCACCGGGATCGAACCGAATATCCGACAGCGAGAGGAAACGTGGAGGTGCTGGTCTGCCTGCCTGCTCCGCGAGCAGGGTGCTGATGGCCGGGCGCTGGCTGCTCCAGGCAGCGGGGGTGCTGAGATTGTTGTAGGGTAGCGCGCGCGAAGCGATGAAGAGCTCGACGCATGCCAGCGAAGCCAGCAGTGGGCCTCCATAGGCCGTGGCCGCCTGCCGACTGTGCGCCAGCCATGCTATGAGCAGGCTGGTCAGGATCATGATCAGTGCCCAGGCTGCCAGTTCGCCGGGCGCTGGAGCAGACGCCCCCGCTACCTCGGCCGCGGAAAGCGCCGCCAGAGGCGCAAGCCCTGCCAGCAGCCCTGCCAGCAGCCCTGGCAGTGCCCACAGCCAGCGCTCTCTGTAGTTGGGGGCAGAAAGCTGATCCAGCCCCTGCCCGGCCAGAGCGCTCACCCCGAAGGCCCACAGCGCCAGCCACCGCGCGGGCGCCCGGAACAGCGCAAAGCCGGGTACCCCCCTGACCAGCACCCAGTAGAACGGATTATAGGCGCCCAGCGCCAGGAAAAGGCCAGCCGCTGACAGCAACAGCAGCCCGCCCGGGTAAGGATCGCGGCGCCCCCGCCAGGCTGCAGCTGCCGCCAGGCTCAGGCTGACGATCCCGGCATAGGCGATATATTCGCTGAACAGGGCCGGCTCCACATAAGCCGGGAGCAGGGCGCGCCCGATGAGCTGCGGGCGCAGGGAGAAAGATACAGCCTCCAGAAAAGACAGGCCGCCGCCGCGGTTGCTCAGGCGGGCCAGCTCAAGTGTTGGCAGCAGCTGGATCGCGCTCAACAGCACGGCCAGCGTAGCGGCCGCTGCCAGTGTCGCGAGCGGCGCCATGGGCAGGGATCGCGGCGATCGGATGCCCCGCGCCGGACCGGGTGGGCGCGCTCGCCAGGCCATGACTGTGTGCCAGACCGCCCACAGCCCCAGCCCGACACCGCTGATGAAGGCAGTCTGGGAGTGGCCAGCCAGGAGCTGCATGGCCATCACGGCGCCCAGCCCGGCGATCCATCGCCACCGTGTCCGGGCCTGGTCCCACAGGGAGAACGCCCATGGCAGCCAGGCAAGCCCCTGAACCTGGTTAACATGCTCCACCTGGGCGCTGAAGTAGCCACCCAGCGCCCAGGTGGCGCCGGCCAGCAGGCTGCCCAGCTGGCTGGTCCCGAGGCTGGATCTGCTGAATACGTACATACCCAGCGCGGCCCAGGCTGCATGCGCGACGATCGATACCTTGATGGCTGTGGGTGCGTCAAAGAGGATCGCTGGCCAGTTCGGCGGGTAGAGTACACCGGCCTGGCTGTTCGCCAGCAGGGGGGCTCCCATGAACAGTTCCGGATTCCACAACGGAATGCGGCCGGCTCGCAGGGCTGCATCGCGATAGGCCCAGTACGGTGTGAAATAGGTGAACACATCGCCACGCGGCAGGATCTGATCGGTGAATACGAGCCGCCAGAAGAAGGCGATCACCAGAATCACCAGCACACCCGCGGCTGCGGCATCTGCGGCTGGCAGTTGGCTCCTGGCGCGCTCTGCGCTCGATGGGTTACGCATGAGAGTCGGCAAAAGCAGGCACAATTGCATCCCAGATTGGGCCGTCTTCACCGGGTGAGAAGGGCAGGTAGAGTGCGACGCGATCAACCAGCCCCGAGTAACGCTGGCGCAAGGCTCCGGGGATCTGCTCCGGCCGCCCGATGACGGCAAAGGTCTCAATCATTTCATCGCTGATCAGACCTGGCATGGCATCCCACTGCCGGCGCGCCGCCAGCGCTGACAGCTGCTCCCCGATGCCGCCCCAGCCGTGCGTATCCAACACCACTCGGTACGATGGAGTGCTGGCGTAGAAGCTGATGTGTCGGCGGACCTCCTCGCGCATGGCTGCCATCTGCCGATCGTTCGCGCCTGTGACGACGAACGTTGAGGCAGCCAGTGTCACCTCGGTGATCGCACGCCCGGCCCGCGCGGCGCCCCGGCTGATGGCCGGGCGTACCTGCTCAGTCAGATAACGCGGGGAGTTGAGCGGGTGGACATGAAATCCCTCGCAAAACTCACCGGCCAGCTCGCACAACCCGGAATTTACCCCGGCAATGTAGATCGGGATGGAATAGTTATGACCGGGCGGTGTGAAGAACGGCGTCATCAGGGTGAAGCGATAGTGCTCGCCGCGGAAATTCAGCCGCTCGCCAGTGCGCCAGGCCTGCCAGATGGCCCGCAGGCTCAGAATCACCTCGCGGAGGCGGGGAATGGGCGCGCTCCAGGGAATACTGAAACGGCGCTCGATGTGTGCTTTGACCTGGGTGCCCAGCCCCAGGATGAACCGCCCCGCGCTGAGCGCGGCCAGGTCCCAGGCCGTATAGGCCAGTGTCATCGGGCTGCGCGTGAAGCTGAGGGCGATGGCGGTGCCCAGCTCGATGCGCTGCGTGGGGATCGCGGCCAGCGCGAGCGGCAGGAAGGGATCGTGGATGGTCTCGGTAGACCATATCCCGGCAAAGCCCCGCGCCTCGGACTCCGCGGCTAGAGAGGGAATGTCTCGCAGATCAGGGTGTGGCTGGATGGCTGCATCCAGCCGGAGCGTTGATGTCATGGCGTGCCGAATACCTGATCGAATGACGGCAGAACAGCGGGGCCAATCCGATCACCCGGGTCGAAGACCTGTGCAGCCGAGCCGGCGTGCAGCAGTGTGATCGTCCCAACCCCTGCGGCTTCCCAGTAACCGGGGCAAGCCAGCAGGGCAGCCTGGTCGTCAATGCCGATCAGTGTCGTCCCGGGGGGCATGAGGCCTATAAGCCGGTCAAGAAGTGAACCCTGCAGCCAGCTGAAGTAAGGAAAGATCGCGGTTTCCGCCAGGAGTCCGAGGCCAGGGATCAGTTCATAAGCCTGCTCATCCAATGCCCTGCTGATGGGTTGCAGCGGCGCAAAAGCCCATGCACTCAATGCTGTGGTTGCCCCTCCGGAAGCAATCAGCTGCATGCCGTCTGCCAGCCGCATCCGTATCGCCTGCCAGAGTCCAGAGCCGGCCAGATACGCGACCATGACCCGGGGCTCCCCGCCGGGCATGAAGATGGCATCAGCAGCGTGCAGGGCGCCGATCGTGTCAACTCCGTTGTCAAGAGTTATCACTCTGGCGCCCAGGCCAGCCAGCGCCTCTACGGCCATCCGAGTGCGGCGCTCCGCGTGCCCGAGCGGCTGTTTGCCAAACACCGGAGGCACAACAGCCACAACCGGGCTGCGGCGGGCAGAGTCCACGAGCAACCGCTGCCAGAGGGGCGCCGTTTCCGGTCGCAGTCCTTCCCCGCCCAGCAGGGCAAGCCGTACTGCAGCCACGCTGGCTGGATCAGAAAGCAGGTGTGACACAGCAGCATTATAGCCTCGAGCGCATCAGGCTGGAAGTGACACGCGCCGGATCAGGGCAGAATGGTTCCGGCGATGGTCATCTGACCGCCGCTGATGGTGATGCTGCTCAGGCTGATGGTAAGCGGTGAAGCCTGGATCGGCGCGTTGATGCTCTGCTCAACATGAGCTATCAGTTCATCGATCAGGTGGGGATCAATTTCCAACGGGCCATATTCAACCGACGTAACCTGAATGTCCACCAGGCCGTTCATGCCGATGACCGGTACCGCGGTGATCAGGCCATTAGCCTGGGCCACGTCGAGTTCAATGCGGGCGTAAAGGAAGATCTGCCCATCTCTCAACACAACCCGGGGATCGGACAGCGGAATGTCCTCACCGTACTCAGATTCAGCCGACGCGATGGCGTCGGCCAGCGCCGAGGTGAGCTCGCCCTCTGTGAAGGTCACTGAGAAAGGGCCAGTGGGGGTCGATAGATTCAGGCTTCGCCACTTGTCGGTGAAGGACTGCAGCCCATCTGCAGAGGGAACAGGAGCCTCAGCGGGCGGCTGGGGGCCTCCCAGCTGGGGGCCCTGGAGCCGGCAGGCGAGGATGCCAGCGGCCAGTGTCACCGCCAGCCCAAGCGGATGAATTCGCTTTATTGGCATGGATATCACCTCAGCGGCGATTATAGCGTGCAGATTCTAGCTGTCCACCTCCGCAATCCCTGGCCGGGTGCGCCTGCTGTGCGAATTGTGCGAGAGAAGATACACTATGATAGGGCCAGCAGTGATGGGCTTACCGCACCAGGGAATCGCCAGACAATTCACTCAGGTGGAAGTATTCGTGACGCGAGAAAGGCTTCAGAAAATCATGGCGCATGCGGGTATTGCATCCCGGCGCGCCTGCGAGGAACTCATTGCGCAAGGCCGCGTCAGGGTCAACGGAGAAGTTGCCACCCTGGGGATGAGCGCCGACCCGCAGGAGGATGATATCCGGCTGGATGGCGAACGGATTCGCTCGCCGCAATCGCTCGAGTATCTGCTGCTAAATAAGCCGCGCGGGGTTATCTCCGATGAGGACGTAGGGGGTCAGCATGCCAATGCACGAGACCTGATCCCACTGCCGGGATACCTGTATCCGGTGGGACGGCTGGACCTCAATAGCGAAGGATTGATGCTGTTTACCAACGATGGCGAGCTGGCGCACCGGTTGACACACCCGCGCTACGATCACCCCAAAACCTATCATGTGCTGCTGGAAGGAAGCGTTTCCGAGGAGGCGCTTATCCCATGGCGCCGCGGGATGACGATCGAGGGGCGGCGGACGCGCCCTGCTGAAGTACGGGTGCTGCGGCGTATGCGCGATGGTACGCTGGTAGAGGTCACTCTGCTGGAAGGGCGCAAGCGGCAGATCCGCCGCATGGCAGCTCTGATCGGCCATCCGGTGCTCTCGCTGATCCGGATCAGACTGGGGCCGCTGGTGCTGGGAGATCTGCCGCCGGGAGGGTGGCGGCGCCTGACGGAAGAGGAAGTGCGGCTTCTGCGCAGCGTTCGTGAGCAGCCGAGTGCGCGCCCCCGGCGGGCTGCCAGCCTGCCGGGCGGGCGGCAGCCACAGCCTGCGTCTCCATCAGGCTCACGCTCAAGGCGGCCTGCCAGGTCGCCGCGGGACGGGGAGGCAGGCCGCTCTGGCAGACGGCGCCCCGCAGGCGCAGATGTGGTCAGGGCACCTTCCGGGGCATCCTCTGACAGGCCTCACGCCGCGGGTGGATCGGCGAAACCCCGCAGGCAGCAGGGCGCCGGGCAGGAATCCGATGCCGGCCGTTCCCGGCAGCCGCGCCCTGCCGGTACAGCCGGTGGCGGCGCGCGCCGGTCAGGCGCTCAACGCCCGGTGGCGGGACCTCGCCGTGGAGGCCCGCCGCGTGAGCGCAAGCCCAGGCAGAAGAAGACCGATCGATGACCAGACCCTCCACTATCGCCATTGATGGGCCAGCAGCCTCTGGAAAGACAACCCTGGCGCGGCGTCTGGCGGCTGTGCTTGGCTACCTGTATCTTGATACCGGGATGATGTACCGCGCCGTAACACTGGCAGCGCTGGAACGCGGAGTGGACACTGGCGATGGGAGCGCCCTGACAGCCCTGGCGGAATCGTTGACCATCGACGTTCGCCCTGGTGCAGGCACTGAAATGGCATCCAGCGCTCTGATTCTGGATGGCGTGGATGTCTCAGCCCGGCTGCGTGACCCAGAGGTGGATGCCCATGTGTCGGCGGTCTCAGCGGTTAAGGGGGTCAGGGATGCCATGACAGCCCAGCAGCGGCGCATCGGCGGAAGGACGCATGTCGTGATGGTTGGGCGGGATATTGGCACAGTGGTGCTGCCCGATGCCGACTTGAAGATATTCCTGAAAGCCTCCGTGGAAGAGCGCGCCCGCCGCCGCTGGCGGGAGTCCCGGCAGTCAGGATTGGACGAGTCCTATGAAGCGGTGCTGGATTCTATGCGCGCCCGCGATGCCAGGGACGCAGGGCGCGCAGTGGCGCCTATGCGCGCCGCCCATGACGCCGTCGTGATCGACACAACCGACAAAGACACCCAGCAGGTGCTGGCAGAAGTGCTTGCACTGGTGGGGTATGAGGAGGAAGGGAATGGCGCCCTCTGAGGGCCTGGGAAACCGCCTTGACCGGTGGCAGCGGTTGATCTTTCGCTGGGGTATCTGGAACATCTGCTACCGATTCTGGATACGTATGCATGTGGCAGGCTGGGAAAACATCCCTGCTGAGAACCCGACCCTGATCATGGGCAACCACATTGCAGCGCTCGATCCGGGCATCATGATTTCATTCTTTCCCGACCGGGACATCGTACCGCTGGCCAAGATCGAGTCGTTCGACACGCCGCTTATGCGGTATTTCGTCCGGCACTGGGGCGCGATTCCGGTTAACCGCGGCGAGGCGGATGTCAAGGCTCTCAAGAGCGCGCTGGAGCACATGCGCAATGGCTACCTCGTCATGCTCTACGCTGAAGGAACGCGGAGCCGCACGGGCCTGATCCAGGGGCAAGAAGGCAGCGCCTATATCGCGGCCAAGACCGGAGCAACGGTAGTTCCGGTTGGCATCTGGGGCTCGCGTGATTTCCCGGCATCATGGTGGCGGGAATTCCGCCGCACGGACGTGTACCTGCATTTCGGGCGTCCATTCCGCTTCCGTGTGCCCAAGGGCAAGCCTGCGCGCGAGAGCTTCCGGGCCATGACCGATGAGGCGATGTATCGGATCGCGGCGCTGCTGCCCGAGCAGTGGCGCGGCGTCTACAGCGACCTGTCGCGCGCCACCACCGATTATCTTGACTTTGACATCACCTGGACGCCAGTGCGGCAGCGGATCCCCCGCCGCGCCCTGGATTCCGCGGTCCCGGGGCAGGCTGGTTTAGCGTGAGCAGCCACAGGCGAGCCCCATCCGGCGGCCTGGTCAGCCGGGTTGAGCCGGGCAGCCTGGCCGATGCGCTGGACGTTCGTCCCGGCGACAGGCTGATGAGAGTCAACGGCGAGCCTGTCGAGGATGTGATTGACGTCCAGTACTACTCTGCCGAATATGACGTCGCGCTGACTATTCAGCGCGCTGACCAGACCCTGATCCTGCAGGGGCGCCGTCATGATATGCAGCCTCTGGGTCTGTCCTTTGAACACCCGACCTTCGATATTGACATCCGCCGCTGTAACAATCTATGCGAGTTCTGCTTCGTGTTGCAAATGGCCCCGCGGTTCCGCCGCACCCTCTACATAAAGGATGACGATTATCGCTACTCGTTTCTGTTTGGCCATTTTGTCACCCTCACCAACCTGACCGATCATGATGAATGGCGCATCGCAGAACAACATCTCAGCCCGCTGTATGTCTCGGTGCATACCACAGACCTGGAGCTGCGGCGGCAGTACCTGCGCAACCCCGATGCGCCTGATATCATGGAGCAACTCCGGTGGCTCATCAGCGAGGGGATCGAGGTGCATACGCAAATCGTCGTCACACCGGGAGTCAATGATGGCGCGCATCTTGAGCGATCGATTCGGGATCTTGCCGACCTGTTTCCCGGTGTATTGACCGTCAGCGTAGTGCCGGTCGGGCTGACCCGCCAGCATCGCTATGGGATGCGCACACACACCGAGGCAGAATGCATGCAGGTTCTGGACGCATGTCATGCCTGGCAGGCGGAGTATCGGTCGCGCTTTGGCGTCAACTTCGTCTATCCCACCGATGAGTGGTATCTCGTCACCGGGCAGCCGATCCCCCTTCTGGATGCTTATGATGGGTATGACCTGACCGAGAACGGCCTGGGGCAGGTGCGCCGCTTTATAGAGGACTGGGCCGAAGCCCGGAAGGAACTGGCCGAGCCAGCCCGGGTGGCGCGTTTGACCCTCGCGACCGGGACGTTGTTTGCGCCGACGCTGGCTCACTATGCTGACGAGTTCAGCCAGCGCACCGGAGTCGCTGTCGAAGTGGTTCCGGTTGTCAATTCACGCCTGGGAAACACCATCACCGTAGCGGGGCTGCTGATGGGTGGGGATGTGATCGCGCAGCTACGCGATCGGGACCTGGGCGATGCCGTTGTACTACCACGGGTCATGTTCGATCATCCAGACGGGATCGCCCTGGACGATATCTCGCCCGGAGATATTGCCCGGGATCTGCAGCGTCCGGTTGCGTTGGCAGACATGATGGGCGACCTCGTCGATCTGATCCACGGGCGTCCCGCTCTCTATTTTTTGCCGGATGGTGGGCGCATGATCCGGCCCGGGTCGATCCATAAAGAGGGCGGCTGGGCGGTAGAGAAGTATCTGTGACACCCCCTCGATATGGCATGGTGCAGGCGCTGGTGCTATACTGTGCCCACGAGAACCGGCACGGGGAGGTGATAAGCGCAGAAGAATCTCTTATAGACAGGGGTAGCCAGCGCATGGCCCCGCCGCCGGCGGGGTGACGAGGAGGCGGTTTCCCGCCGCAGGGCGGGACTAACCCCGGATTGCCGGGGGAACATCGAGAGATCAGCGGATGCCGCCAGGGCCACCACAGGCCCTCAGCTTTCCCCTCAACAATCATTCAATCGGTGCACACAAAACCATCAGGCAACTGGTGGGACAATCTGCTGCCGGCTGTGGCTGCATTGTAACCGGCGAATCTATCGCTCGATCAGCAGCGATTCGCCTGCATGGAGGAGGCTTCTGTCTCCGCCTAGCGGAACGCCTCATCGGGAGGATACGAAATATGTGCGGAATCGTTGGCTATATCGGATCGCGTGACGCGACGCCGATCATTCTGGATGGACTCAAGCGGCTCGAATACCGTGGCTATGACTCGGCCGGGCTGGCTGTGCTGGTGAACCACCATATCGAAGTGCGGCGCGATGCCGGCAAGCTGGAGCGTCTGCAACAGCTGCTGCAGGCGCAGCCGGTAAGCGGCCGACTTGGCATCGGGCATACGCGCTGGGCGACGCACGGCGCGCCCAGCGCTCGCAATGCGCACCCCCACATGGGCATGACGGGCGACGTAGTGGTCGTTCACAATGGCATTGTGGAAAACTTCCTGGAACTACGTGCCGACCTCCAGGCAGAGGGCGCAGAGTTTTCCAGCGATACGGATACTGAGACGATTGTGCACCTGATCGAACGCTTTCTGAGCGCCGGCCTGCCGCTTGAAGAGGCAGCCCGTCAGACATTCAGTCAGCTCAAAGGCGCGCAGGCCATCGTGACATTCAGCCGGAATGAGCCGGATAAGATAGTCGCTTGTCGGATCGGAAATGCGGGTGGCGTAGCGATCGGGATCGGTGACGGCGAGATGTTCATCGCCTCCGATATCCCCGCCATTCTTGAGTACACGCGTCGCATGGTCTTTCTTGAGAGCAGGCAGATGGCAATTGTGAGGGCGGATGGGTTCACGGTTAAGACCCTTCAGGGTAAAGTGGCACAGGCCGAGATTCAGACGTTGTCCTGGGATCCGGTGAGCGCAGAGAAAGGCGAGTACAAGCATTTCATGCAAAAGGAGATCTTTGAGCAGCCGCGGGCGCTGACCGACACTTTGCGTGGGCGAGTGGACTTTGAACGCCTTGAGATCAACCTGCCCGAGATGAATCTAAACCGGGACGCAGCCTGTCGCCTGAGTCGGATCGTTACCGTGGCCTGCGGCACCTCGTATTATTCTGCGCTGGTGGGTAAGTACCTGATTGAACATATCGCCCGGATACCGGTTGAAGTCGCGATCGGCTCCGAGTTTCGATATGCCGATCCGATCCTCAACGACAGCATGGCTGTGCTGGCCATCACGCAGTCCGGCGAGACCGTCGATACTCTGGCGGCCATGGAGGAAGGCCGCGAGAAGGGCGCGACTCTCTGGAGCATCGTAAATGCCATCGGGAGCCAGGCCATGCGCATTGCCGATGGCTGCATCCCGATGCATTCTGGCCCGGAAATCGGGGTCGCCAGCACCAAGGCCTTTACGACGTCAATCGTTGACCAGTATCTGCTGGCCTGCTACCTGGCAGCCCTGCGTGAAGCCCAGCCCCTGGAGCGCCTGAAGGCACTGATAGGCGACCTGGCGCGCTTGCCTGATCTGGTCGGATCGGTACTGGACTATGATGACGACTATCAGGCGCTGGCACACGATTTCTACCAATACACCAACTTCCTGTATCTGGGCCGGGGGATCAACTACCCCATTGCCCTGGAGGGCGCCCTGAAGCTGAAGGAGATCAGCTACATTCATGCTGAGGGATATCCTGCCGGCGAGATGAAGCACGGGCCGATCGCGCTGATCGACGAGCATATGCCGGTGCTGGCAATCGCCGTTCAGGACAATGTATATGACAAGATGCTCTCCCAGGTGGAGCAGGCTAAGGCGCGCGGCGGAATTGTCATCGCACTGGCGACGGAAGGGGATCGGACGATTTCCGGCAAGGCAGACCGGGTGATTACTGTCCCTCGCGCGCCCGAGCTGTTATCGCCGGTGATCAACGTGCTGCCGCTGCAGCTCCTGGCGTACCACATCGCTGTGCGCCGCGGCGCGGATGTTGACCAGCCGCGCAACCTCGCCAAGTCAGTGACTGTGGAATAGGCAGGCTGGCGCTCGCTGAGAGCGCCCGCAGCGCAGGGGGCGATCCATTACGGAATCGCCCCCTGTGCTGCCTGATAGGCTGACCCAGGTTTCAGGGGGCGGCGTGCGTGGGAAGAACGCATCGGAAGCCCACGAAATTCAGTGCGGAGGTGGGCGGCAGCGCACCGCGGTTGGCCGCCCGGAGCAGGAAGGCATTGTCTCCCCAGGAGCCGCCTCGAACCACCCGCTGGGTGCCGGATTCAGCGCCAGTGGGGTCAGGCTGATCGAGGAAGCGGGTGTAGTTGGGAGAGTGCCAGTCTGAGACCCACTCAAAAACATTGCCGGCCATGTCATAGAGGCCAAGAGGGCTGCGACCCTCTTCATAGCTTCCTACCGGGCGCGTGCCCGTGTTGGTGACTCCGAAATTGGCCTGGGAGGCGAGTGGCTGAGTAGAGCCCCATGGATATAACCTGACATTTCCGCTGGCCGGGTCCCAGCGGGCGGCCTTTTCCCACTCGGCCTCAGTGGGCAGCCGCCCGCCGCGCCATTCACAGTACGCCTCCGCGCCGTACCATGTCACCTCGGTGGCCGGGTGATCGGCATACGCCGGCTGTGCCTGCCATTGATCGGCGGCGAACGCAATGCGCGCCTGCGGATCGCCAGCTTCATACCACTGCACGCTTCCCCCGGACTGATTACCCATCACCGTTAGCATGGCGGCATATTGGCTGTTGGTGACCTCGTAGACGTCGATGTAATAGCTGCTCAGCGGCACGTCATGGGCAGGCAGCTCAGCTTCAAACCCCAGCGTGCGGCAGCGGGTCTCGCCCAGAATAGGATTGCACAGGGCATACAGATCGGTCAGTTCTTCCTCTGTGGTTCCCATGCGGAAAGGCCCTGCCGGCACCAGAACCATGATATGCCCCCGGGCGTCCTCGATCTGTGCCGCCGGTGTGCTGGTTGGGCCCACGGTAGGTTCTGCCGGCGGCTGGATATCGACCGGTGCAGCCGTCGCTGAGGCTGGAGGGGCAGGGATGCTGGTGCCCGATGCCTGGCGGGCTGCCTGCCCGGGACCGGAAGGCACTCCCAGTGATACCAGAAAGACGACGGCCGCCGCAATCAGCACCAGCCCGGCAATCATGACCAGCCCCCAGCCCCAGTTCAGCGTTAGCCACCGGATGAGGGATGGCTGGCCCTCCACGGGCCGGCCGCCTCCGGGAGAGAGACTCTCAACCGGTGCGGGTGGTTCTGGCAGGGGGTCCGCGTCAGCCGCTTCCTCAAAGGGAACATCTTCCACCCAGCGGTTTCCCTCCTGGCGAAGCCAGCCCCCTGAATCGGGGTTGATGCGCCAGCGTCTGCCGGCGGCATCCGTTCCCACCATCTGTTCCAGGCGACGGGCGAATTCTTCATAGGAGATATCGCCGCTGATGCATAACAGGCGCCAGGCCGAATAGCGCCGCCGCATGCTCTCAAAGTCCATTGCGAACCTCCCACTTCATTCGATACTCCCGATCGTAGTCTGCTGCTCCAGTTGGGTCAACTGCTGGCGCTCCAGCTCGAACAGCGTATACTCACTGTCAAGCTGTAAGGTTATCTGGTATTGATTGCTGGACGCGGTTCACTGGAGACATTACATGATCTCGAAACCTTCCGGACGGCCTCCTGAGCAGGGAGCGCGTCATGGCCTGGCCTTCATCGGCCTAGCCCTGCTGCTGATCGGTGGGATCAGGCACGCATCAGCGCGAACCCTATCTCCTTCCGACCCCATTGAGCCGCGCTACTATGACAATCTTCCGCCGGCTCCCGGCAGTGATTCCATCTCACTGCCCGCAGCCTACGTACTGGCAGTGGCGTGGCCGCACTCCAGCGTCACCTACGCCATCCTCAACTGCCCGCGTTCCCTTGACTGCGAGGCTGCTCGTACGGCGGTGCGTCAGGCAGCGGCTGCCTGGGATGATGCGTCGGGCCTGACCCTGACGGAGGTTAGCGGCAATGCCGATATTCGCATCTCGTGGGTGACCGGGGATCATGGGGACGGCTTCCCGCTGGATGGACCTGGCGGCGACCTGGGACACACCTTCTTTCCCGCTCCTGCGCTGGGCTCGCTTGCTGGAGACATTCACCTGGATGATGATGAGATCTGGGTAGTTGGGCCGGCAGATGAGCCTGGCGAGGTCGATCTGATGACAACTATCCTGCATGAACTCGGCCATGCACTGGGTCTGGATCACTCGTGGGACCCTTATGCCCTGATGTGGCCGCTGTATACAGGCATTCGCGGACTGGCCCCGGACGATGTCGCAGGCATCCAGCAGCTCTACGGGCCCCCCGATGCGGGCGACGCCGAGCCGGCTTCCGATATTGGCAGTGTGAACGCTACAGCCAGCGATACCCTCCGGCTGCGGGCCGGGCCGGATACAACCTATCCGCAGATAGACAGCATCCCTGCCGGGACGACGCTGCCTGTGCTGGGGAGAGACTCGGCTGGCGACTGGCTGTACGTGGATTTCTTGGGCCAGCGAGGCTGGGTGGCGGGGTGGTACTGCACCCTGAGTGGCAGCCTGAGCGGCGTGCCGGTTGTGCCAGCTGATGGCTCCGGCGCGTCCGCTCCATCGACTCCACTCCCCGCGCCCGGCGCTGTCACCGCGGAATCGGGATTCACGCTCCGGCTGCGCTCCGGTCCGGGGATGGATTCGGCGCAGATCGGTACCATCCCGGCCGGCACCGGGATGATTGTACTGGGGCGGAATGCCTCGGGTCAATGGCTGTATGTGGCCAGCGGTGCGCAGCGTGGTTGGGTAGCTGGCTGGCTGTGCACGGTTAAGGGGGATCTGGGCAGCGTGCCGACTTTAGACTAATGCTGCTCAGCGGATCATCATCACCGTCGCAATAATCAGGCATAAGGTGATTGCGCCGCCTGCAACGGCAGCAGCCATCAGCATGCGCTGCTGCCGTTGCGCCTGTGTCTGCTGATGGCGCAGATTGCGCAGCCGCTCACGCTCCTCAGCTTCCAGTCGTTCGCGCTCGCGCTGCATGTACATCATATCGCGACCCTTGGTCTGCACAAGTTCTTCCCTCATCAGCGCGGTGCTGCGCCGCTGACCTGCAGACGTGCGCATGAAGACTGATGAGAGGGTGTCCAGCGGGGTGGCGCAACTCATGCAGTGATCAATCCCCGGTGGATTATGGTGATTGCAGACCGGGCAGACTCTGCCCAGCGTAAGACCACAGTTCATACACTTACGCGCCGAAGCCGGGTTTGCAGTGCCGCAAGACGGACATTCGACTTCATCGCGCGGGGAACCCAGATTAGCGCCGCAGTGGCTGCAAATAAGGTTACCCGTGGGATCATGCTCAAATCTGCTTGCCCCGCACGAGGGGCAGGAAATGCGTTCGAGGCTCATGTTCCTATATCCACCATCCGTGTAAACGAGCGCTCTTTATGTGATTACACGCACCAGTATAATCAATGTGGGGCTGTGAGGGAAGGAAGCGCGCTGGAGACTGCAACCCTGGCCGTGCAGACACGTAGTACTCTATACAAGTTGACGATCTAACACTGTGGAGCCAACAAACTGATGCCTGAGAGTGTTCTTCGTGAGCCATCTGCACGGCCTCTGCCGGAAACCACCGTCGAGGAGCGCACATGGGCCGCGGTTGCGCATGTTAGCGCACTGCTGACCATCCCGATTGCGTTCCTGTCGGCGGGCGTCGGCGCGATCCCGTTTGTCTTTATTCCCCTGGGCATCTACCTCATGTACTACCGGCGCTCACGCTTCGTAGCATTCCATGCCGCACAGGCGCTGGCGCTTCAGGTTATAGGCTCGGTAGGGTACTTTTTGTTCACATTGGTTGGGGCTCTGCTGATCGCGCTGGTGACAGTACTCGGCGCACTGCTGACGGTCATACTGGTTGGTATTCTGGTTCTGCTGCTGGTCCCGGTGATTGCGGTTGCGTATGCAGGCCTGTATGTGGTCGTCCCGATCGTGTTCTCGGTGCTGGGGGTGGTTGCCGCAGCGGAGACCATGAGCGGGCGCGATTACTACTATCCCTATCTGGGGCAGTGGGTTGAAAGCTGGCTCAGCCGGACGACGGCCACCCCGGCGCCGGCAGTCTAACCCTGGCTGTATCTCTGTGGGGGGTGGGGCGGCTAATCGCCTCACCCCCTGCTTTTTGATCACGCTCCTCCGATTTAGCTTTTAAGTTGACCTGTGCTACAATCCCTGCAGCCCTCCTGATCCCCGCCGGGCCTGATCACCGGCCCGCAGTTGTAGCGAAAGGCAACAATCGGTGAATCCTATAGGCGCTTTCACCTTTGTCCTGCACAGTCACCTTCCCTATGCGCGGATGGCCGGACGCTGGCCCCATGGTGAGGAATGGATTCACGAGGCTGCTGCGGAGACCTATATTCCCCTGCTCAATGCTCTGTACGATCTGCACGAGGCGGGTGTTGCCTATCAAGCCACTATTGGTCTGACTCCGATTCTCGTTGAGCAGCTCAGCGATCCCGATGTGCTTGACAATCTTGATGCGTACCTGGACGAGAAGATCGCCTCGGCCAGCGCAGATATTGCGCGCTTTGAAAAGCTGACACCGCCCGATCTCCACATGGCATATCTGGCCCGGTGGTACACGGGCTGGTTTGAGGATGTCAAGCGCAGTGTTGACACCCGCTTTGGACGGGACCTGATCGGGGCGTTCCGCAGGCTCCAGGATGCCGGGCGCATTGAGATCACTACCTCGGCGGCCACTCACGGCTATCTGCCGCTGCTCAGCCGGGACTCTTCGATCTATGGGCAGATCAAAACCGGCGTCGAGGCCTATCGGCACCATTTTGGCCGTGCGCCGCGCGGCATCTGGCTGCCTGAATGCGCCTATCGCCCCGCTTACGTAGATGATGCGGGCCGGCTCCGGCCTGGTCTGGAGCAGTTCCTGCATGAACTGGGGATCGAGGTCTTCTTCAGCGAGACTCATACCATTGAAGGTGGCCAGCCGGTCGGCGTGGCTGCCGGTGACGCAATTGGCCCTTATGGTGAGGTTAAGCGCCGGTATGTGATCCCGGTTCAAGCAGCGATTCCGCGCCGGGAGGCCTCAACCTTCAAGCCCTATTATGTATCGGATACGGCTGGCGGGCCGAATGCGCCGCAGCATTCCGGCGTGGCCGTGATCGGAAGGGACAATCGCACCGGGATGCAGGTGTGGTCGGCGGACTGGGGCTACCCGGGTGACTATGATTACCGGGAGTTTCATAAGAAGGATGGGATCTCAGGTATGCAGTACTGGCGCGTGACCGGTGCAAGGGTGGACCTGGGTTTCAAAGATGCCTATCATCCCGACTGGGCGATGAGTAAGGTCTCTGAGCATGCCCGCCACTTTGCCTGGCTGGTCGCGGATCGCCTGAAGCAGTACCACAATGAGACGGGCGGCTATGGGCTGATCGCATCCAACTATGACACGGAACTGTTCGGCCACTGGTGGTTTGAAGGGATCGAGTGGATCAAGCAGGTGCTGATGCTGCTGGCCGAAGATCCGGCCGTGGAGCTGGTGACCGCCAGCGGCTTTGTGGAGCGCCACCCCCCTGCCGAGGTGCTCCATATCCCGGAAAGCTCGTGGGGGATGGGCGGCAATCACTGGACGTGGGATAACCACGATACGCACTGGATGTGGGCGCCAATCCATGCGGCGGAAGCACGCATGGAAGCTCTGGCGGCGCGCTTCGTGGATCCCTCGGAGGATGAGCGGGCTGTGCTTAACCAGGCTGCACGTGAGCTGCTACTGCTGCAGTCCAGTGACTGGCCGTTTCTGGTCACAACCGGCCAGGCGCGGGAGTACGCCATCCGCCGATTCACCCGGCATGTCGAGCGCTTCGAAGCGCTGGCTGCAGGATTGGAAACCGGGCAGCCTGATCGCCGGATGGCGGACGAGCTGTATGAGGTGGATAAGATCTATCCGGATATCGACTATCGCTGGTTCCGCCCACGCTGAGTCCGGGTTTGCCTGCCATGAATGTGCTTTTCCTGGCTGCGGAGTGTGCGCCGTTTGTTAAAGTCGGCGGCTTGGGGGATGTCGTTGGGACGCTGCCCCAGGTGCTCAATCGGCTGGGCGGCCATGATGTGCGCGTGATGATCCCGCATCACGGGGTCATCCATGATTCACGCTACGGGATCCGCCTGCGGGAGACCGCACCCCTGATGTGGAATGGCGCGGAGACGCTGGTAGAAGTCAGCACTGTCGAGCGTGAAGGCGTGCCGATCTACCTGCTGCGTGGCTGGCCGTTCTTTTCCTCCGACGAAACCTTCATCTACCACCTGGACGAAGGCATCGACGCCGGGCGGTTCCTCTTCTTCATTGGTGCTGCCCTTGACCTGACACGGCGGTTAGCAGCCCGTGAAGGGTGGCGGCCGGACCTGGTTCATATCCACGACTGGCATACGGCATTGACTTCCTACCTGCTGGAACGCCCGTACGCAGATGATCCGGTCATAGGGCGTCTGCCGACCGTGCTCTCGATTCACAACATGATGTATCAGGGATGGGGCATCGGCTGGCACATTGCCCGGGCCGGGCTGCCGCCAGTCGATCATCCTCTGCTGCGGGCCATGGGCCGCAGCGACAACGCCCTGGCCATCGGGATCGCGTACAGCACCATGCTCAGCACTGTCAGCCCGACCTATGCTCACGAGATCACTACGATGGAGGGAGGCTATGGGCTGGACGGGCTGGTCCATGCCAGACTCCAGCGCCTGGTCGGTGTCCTGAATGGCATTGACATGATCCGCTGGAACCCGGCCACAAGCAGCGCGGTAGCTGTGCCCTATGATCTGGATACCCTGGCCCGACGGGCCGGCAATAAACCTGCCCTCCAGGCTGCGGTAGGGCTGCCTGTGCGGCCAGAGGTGCCGCTGGCGGGTGCAGTCACGCGGCTGGTGGAGCAAAAAGGGATTGATATCCTGATACCGGCAATTCGCCATGTGCTGGGCAGCCGCGACATGCAGTTTGTCGTGCTGGGAACCGGAATGCCGCATTTCGAAGCCCGGATGCTGGCGCTCCAGCAAGAATATCCGGACCGGGTGTCGGTTCAACTGACATTTAACGAGCCGCTGTCTGAGTTGATCTACGCCGGGGCTGATCTGTTCCTGATGCCCTCTCTATTTGAGCCTTGCGGAATCGGGCAGATGATCGCCATGCGATATGGCTGCCTGCCACTGGTGCGGCATGTTGGCGGGCTGGCTGACACAGTCGATGCGGACACCGGGTTTACCTTCGCGGCTTACGAGGCGGGGGCTCTCATCGGGGCCCTCTGGCAGGCGATGGATGTCTACGAGGGCGACAAAACAAGCTGGGAGAGCATCCAGCGGCAGGCTATGGTCCGTGATTTCTCTTGGGAAACGTCGGCGCGTCGCTATCTGAGTCTGTATGAGCAGGCTGTTGCACTCCAACGTCAGTATGCGTGATCGGGAGGCTAGACGCTCATGAAGGTACGCGCGGTTATTCTGGCTGGTGGCGAAGGGACACGCCTGAAGGTGCTCACACGCAAGCGTGCCAAGCCGGCTGTCCCCTTTGCCGGCAAGTACAGGATCATCGACTTCACACTCTCCAACTGCGTCAACTCAGGGATTTTCGACATTATGATCCTGACGCAGTATCGTCCCCACTCGCTTAATGAGCATATCGCCAACGGCCGCCCCTGGGATCTGGATCGCACCTTCAGCGGGGGGGTGCAGTTGCTCCAGCCGTTCATTGGCCGAGAAGTCTCAGACTGGTATGCCGGGACGGCTGACGCGGTCTATCAGAACATCAATTTCATCCGCCAGCGGGACCCGGATCTCATCCTGATTCTGTCCGGTGATCATGTGTATGAGATGGACTATGAACGGTTGATTACCTTTCATCAGGAACACGACGCTGATGCGACGGTCTGCACGATACGCGTGCCCATAGAAGAAGCATCACGCTATGGCATCATGACGATCGACGACCGCTACCGGGTCACTGACTTTGTTGAGAAGCCCTCAACTCCCCCCGGTAATCTGGCATCAATGGGCGTTTACCTCTTCCGGCTGGAAGTCCTTGACCGGCTGCTGCGAGCCGATGCGGCCCGCAGCACCTCGTCGCATGACTTTGGCAAGGACATCATCCCCCGGATGATTGAGGATCAAATGCGGGTCTTTGCCTATCCTTTCGCCGGTTACTGGGTCGATGTGGGGACGGTGGATGCCTACTGGGAAACGCATATGGATCTGGTGGCACACCCGCCCGCTCTCGATCTCACCGACCGGTCCTGGATCATTCACACCCGCAGCGAGGAACGGCCCCCGGTGCGCATTGAAGCAGGGGCGCAGTGCATCGACAGCTTGATCACCGATGGTTCAGTGATTGCAGGCGGGGCAATAGTGGAGCGATCAATTCTTTCACCGGGCGTTTACGTTGGCCCGGATGCAGTCGTGCGGGAGTCCATTATTCTGACAGACTCGTATATCGAGGCGGGCGCTGTCGTTGAGCGGGCCATCATTGACAAGAACTGCGTGATCGGCCACAAGGCGCGCGTCGGGCAGATCGTGGAGGGTGCTGCGGAACTCGGCATTGTCATGGTAGGCAAGAATACGCATCTGCCGACCGGCATTGTTGTCGGGCGTGGGGCGACCCTTGGTTCCGATCTGCGCAACGAGAATTTCCCGGACCCTGTGATTCCGGAGAATGCCTACATCCATTCGATGCAGCATGAGGATTACTGATCCCGTCACCCTGGCTGTTGCCGTTGCGTTGTACCTGCGTTAGTCTAAGAGTGCGGCATATCGCTAACTCCAGTTCACCAAGGGATAGCATCAGCGCGAATGACACCCAAAATATATCTGTCTCTGGCAATCCATAACCATCAGCCTGTGGGGAACTTCGGCTGGGTTTTTGAAGAGGCCTATGAAAAATCGTACCTCCCTATGGTGGAGTGTCTGGAGCGACATCCGGCGGTCCGGTTGGCGCTGCACTACACGGGCCCGCTGAGGGATTGGCTCCTGGTGCACAAACCGGATTTCTTTCCGCGCATCCGCCTGCTGGTGGAGCGCGGGCAGGTCGAGATACTCAGCGGAGCCTACTATGAACCGGTGTTGGTCGCCCTGCCGGATGCTGACAAGGTGGGGCAGGTCCGCAAGCAGACCCGGTCGATTGTCGATGATTTCGGTTACGAGGCCTCTGGCATCTGGCTTGCTGAGCGGATCTGGGAGCCGCATCTCCCGCGGCCGTTGGCTGAGGCCGGGGTCAGCTATACCATCGTCGATGATACGCACTTCAAAAATGTGGGTTACCACGACAGCGACCTCTTCGGCTACTACGTCACGGAAGAACAGGGCCGGGCGCTGAAGATATTCGCTACCTCCATGCAGCTGCGCTACTCGCTGCCGTGGAGCCCGGTAGAGAATGTGCTCACCTGGCTGAGGGAGCAGGCCGATGCAGAAGATGCGACCGGATTGTATCTGGGACGCGCGCGGGTTGCGGTCATGGGCGATGATGGCGAGAAGTTCGGGTTGTGGCCCGGTACTTACCAGCATGTGTGGCAGGATGGCTGGATGGATCAGTTCTTCACGGCCCTCACAGAGAACAACGATTGGGTCGGGACTATCCCCCCGGGGGACTTTGCGCGTCAATATCCCAGTCTGGGTCGGGTCTATCTGCCCACCGCGTCCTATGACGAGATGGGTGAATGGGCGCTGCCGCCCGATGCGGCCTGGGAGCTGCCCCATCTGAAGCACAGGCTGATTGACGAGGGGCGCCAGGATATTGCTCGCTACATGCGGGGCGGTTTGTGGCGCAACTTCATGGTGAAATATCCGGAGGTCAACCAACTGCACAAAAAGGCGCTGTGGGTCAGTCGGAAAGTACATGCGATGCCGGAGGGGCCGCAGAAGGAGCAGGGGCTTGATCTGCTGTGGGCCGGGCAGTGTAACTGCGGCTACTGGCACGGCGTGTTTGGCGGCATCTATCTTTTTCATATCCGCACGGCTGACTATGAGAACCTGATCCGGGCCGAGAACCTCGCCGATGCCGAACGGCCGGGATCGTTTGCGCGTGCCGAAGTGGTTGACTTCGACCTCGACGCAATTGATGATGTGGTGATCACCACCGATCGGCACAGTCTGGTCTTCTCCGCGGACAAGGGCGGATCGCTGGTGGAGTGGGATTTCCGTCCTGCCGCCTATAATCTGATCAACGTGCTGACCCGCTACCGCGAGGGTTACCACCGCACTCTGTTGGAAGCTGCTGCGCGCGGCGAGATCATCACGCCAGACTCGCCGCCTCCCAGCTCAGGTGCGCCTGAGACCATTCACACGATGGTAGTGCGTGCGCGTGAGGCTAACCTGGAACAGAAGTTGTTTTATGACTGGCACCGCCGCACCAGCCTGCTGGATCATTTCCTCGGTGATGCGGCTACGCTGGACAGTTTCTACCGCGCGAACTACCCGGAGCAGGGTGACTTCACCAACCAGCTCTATCAGCACGCGATTGTCGAAGACGGCGAATCCGGGGTGACGGTGCGTCTGTGGCGAGATGGGCAGGTATGGCAGGGGCCAGTGCCGCTCCCGGTGCGGGTCGAGAAGGTAATTCGTGTGGCGGCGGGCAGCAACATCGTGCATGTCCGCTATCAGATCACCAATGGCGAGGCTGGCCTGCTGCATATGAGGTTCGGCGTCGAAACCAACTGGGGCTTTGCAGGTGGGGATGATATGCGCCACACCTATCTGAGCCGTGGCTTCGGGCGCTATTCGCTGGCAGAGATCGCTGCCAGTGAAGAGGTGACAGACCTGTCACTGACCAGCGAACTGTGGGGCATTCGGGTTGATATCCAGGCGGATCTCCCTGCTTCGCTCTGGCACTTCCCGCTGGAGGGGGTGTCGGCCTCAGAGGCAGGCTTTGAGCGCAACTACCAGGGCACTACCGCCATACTGTGGTGGCCGCTGAGGCTGGAACCAGGGGAAAGCTGGCATACCAGCCTGCAGTTTACGATTCATGATATGAAGAACTGAGCGATAGGAGAGCATCTCGCTTTCGTTGGCGAGTCGACTATGCCAGGCCCACAATTCCTCAGTGTACACTGTCACTACTACCAGCCGCCGCGCGGCAACCCATTCAGCTCGCGGCCGCTCATAGAAGCCGACGCGGCGCCGCACCCTAACTGGAATGCCCGCATTACGGCTGAGTGCTACGAGCCCAATGGCGCGATAGGTAACTTCAGCGCAGTATCCTTCAACCTGGGCGAGACACTGGCCAGCTGGCTGGCTGAACATGCCCCGCAGACCTATCAATATTTTCTCAAGGCTGACGCGGACAACGTCAGCCGCTTCGGGGAGGGGAATGCCGTTGCCCAGCCGATGCATCACACGATCCTGCCTCTGTCACGCAGGCGCGACAAAGTAACGCAGGTGCGGTGGGGCAAGGCTTTCTTCAAGCATCGGTTTGGCAGGCAGTCAGCGGGTATCTGGCTGCCAGAGATGGCCTGCGATCTTGAGACTCTGGAAGTGCTGATCGAACAGGGAATTGAGTGGACCATTCTCACCGAGCGTCAGGTGATCGGCAAGCCGGCTGGTGCCGGGCCTTACTGGATCCGGCTGCCCGGTGGCCAGCGCATCAAGGTATTTGTTCGCGACGAGGGTTTGTCCAATGATATTGCGTTCAATCTGGGGCACTTTGGCGGCGCCGGGCGCTGGGCGCGCCAGGTGCTGGTGCCGCGCAAGCGCGATGCCGGCCCGCTGACCCTCATTGCCACGGATGGCGAAACCTTCGGCCATCACTGGCCAGGTGAAGAGCAGTTCCTGCACTGGCTCATGACCTACGAGGCCCGGGCTGCAGGCTATGAGACGACCACCCTGGGCCGCTACCTGAAACAGGTGGAACCGCATGCCGAAGTGGAACTGTGTGAGAATACCTCGTGGAGCTGCGGGCATGGACTGGCGCGCTGGTCAACAGGTTGCAGTTGCACGCCGGGTGATTCCACCTGGAAAGGGGCGCTGCGCCGCGCGCTGGATAACCTGCGTGCGGAAGTAGATACCATCTATCTCCGTGAGGCGCATAACCTGGACATCGGCGATCCGGCTGAGCTGCGCGATGCTTATATTCGAGTTGTACTGGGGATCGTGCCGCGCGAGCAGTTCCTGAAGGAACAGGAGATTGACCTGCCAGCCGATCGAGGCGAGCGGCTTCTGAAGCTGGTCGAGGCGCAGTACTACCGCCAGGTGATGTATGCCAGCTGTGCCTTCTTCTACCCGGAGCTGGATGCGCTCTCCACGCGCTATGGCATCGCCAATGCCGCCAACACGATCCGCCTGACCCGCGAAGCCACCGGCGAAGACCTGACCCATGATTTCCGCCGCGATCTCGGCATCGCTGCCGGCCCCGCCCGCAAATCGGGCGAGATGCTGACCGGTGCGGAGATCTTCGATGAGCTGGCAGGCGAGTTGATTTGATCGAAGGCCCTGCTTTGCCCGGTGAGACTACCCACCAGGGCGGCGGAAGATCTGAAGCAGCGGGATGCGGGCCAGCAGCGGCGAATCGGCCACATCGTTCGGCCCCTGAGGCGCAAACACCATCGTGTAGGGGTGTGTGAAGTCGATCGTCAGCGGGGCGCCATCGGATGGGTGGCGCCCCAGATCGGCGGGGCGAAGATGTGCATGGGGCGTAGGGGCAAGCCGATTATGCGCACCGCTTGCCAGCACGGTGAAATCCACAGGCGTCCATTGATCGCCCACATAGACGCCCAGAACCGTGTAGTAGGGCGTCCCACTCATGAAGCCCGCGCGCCAGTCACTGTTGGCCCGGTGATAGACGGTGGGATCCTGGTAGTACATACCGAAAACCGCGACACGCTCACGAGGCACGCCGAGCATCAGCAGCAGGGTGGCGGCACTGAAACTGGCCGTCATGTGGTGTGGAAAGACCAGAGAGTCCCACGCCCGATGAATTTCGGCAACTGCGGCGAAGGCCACCGGGGGCACGGTGGCGCCATGCTTCTGGCTGAGCGCCTCGGCCACGCGGCTGATCACGTCTCTGGCCCGTGTGCGTGCCTCGGGATGGGCAAGACTCGCCAGCCGGTGAATACGCCGCACGGCGTCCCAGATGTGCTGGTCGTTGTCGATCCGGCGCGGGCGGCCGGTATAGCTTTCGCCAAAGGCAGCGCGCGCCGCCAGATGCATGGCGGTAGTCGGCTCCCAGACATGGTAGTACAGCCCTGCTTCGTCCTCGACCGGCCAGTGTGCGACGACATAAGCATAGCGGTCGTCTGCGGGCCTCACCAGTACGGGGAAGTCAAGCTCTACCAGCCCTTTGGCGTGCAAATAGGCAACTCGACCGGTGTGAAGCGTCTGTTCGAGGAATCGGCGTGCCATGCAGGTTTCCCTCGGTGGCTTAATGCAGGTGCACGATTGGGTTCGCTGGTAGAGTGATGCTGCCCTCAATTGTATAGCAACCCTGGCGCCGGGAGAAAAGCGGCATGCAGGGGCCTGTCTATTCAGGGAGCGCCGTATAGTGTGCGGTACATAGCGTAGTGCTCGTAGATGCGCTCGACATAGGTGCGCGGCTCGCTCAGGCTGATGGACTCAACGAACAGATCCGGGTCCCCGGCAGAAGCCTCAACCCAACTGGCGGTGCTTCCGGGCCCGGCATTGTAGGCGGTCAGGGCGGCAAATGGGTCCTGGTCGAAGCGGTCAAGCTCATCACGGAGCAGCCAGGTGCCGAACGCCACGCTGACCACAGGGCGCTGCAGGTCAGAGGGCTGGTAGCCCGGCCAGCTCAGGCGAGCGGCAATGTCCTCCCCGGTGGGCGGCCATATCTGCATCAGACCTTGCGCCGACGCTGAAGATACGGCGAAACCCTCGAAGAGGCTTTCCTGCCAGATCAGCGCGTACACCCACAGCGGATCAAGCCCGTACCGCTCTGAGTCGGCGATCACCAGATCGGAGAAGTAGGTCGGGTAATACAGGCGTGCCAGAAAAGGCGGCGCTTCCAGGGAGGTGACGTCAGCCAGCTGCATCACACGACCGGCTGCCAGCAGCGATGAGCGGTAGAGGCCCATATCGCGGTAGAAGATTGCCAGCTGATACAGGGCCAGCGGATCGTCCTGATGGTCGCGGCGCAACGCCTCCAGCTGGCTGCGGGCTTCCGCGGTCTGCCCCAGTTCCCACAGTTCGCGCCCGCGCAGCATCCGGTTATCGGTGGCGAGATCGGCGCGCAGGCTTTCGGCCAATGGAGGCTGCTCTGAAAGCGCGAATGTCTGTACGAGCCATGCTTCAGCTTCTTCGCGGCCCTCGTCCAGATCGGTAGGGAGCAGGAAGCCGGCGGGAGGGGCAAAGGGCTCGGTGCCATTGATCTGATCGCGCGCCCTGAGGGCGTAGAAGCGTGTGCCATCGGCGGTAAGAGCGCTGTTGAAGGCGACAGCGGCCTGCTCGCTGTTGCCAGCTGCCTGCAGAATCCTGCCAAGCCAGTAGTAGCTGGCGGCGGGGCGTTCATTCGCCGGCTGGGCTGCTGCCGTGTTCAGCAGCGTTTGCGCGGTCTCCATATCCCCGGCGCGATAGCTGTCCAGGGCGGCCTGGAATAGCAGTCGTGCCCCCCGGGCGTCTGTCGGGTATTCTGTGGCCAGCCGTTGGCCGTAAGCAGCCATGCGGGCCGTATCCCCGAGCGATTCCGCCAAGAGAGCAGCTGCAGAGAGCGCATCGGGCGCCTGAGCCAGCTCCGGATTTTCGGCAACAAAGGCATCATATGCGGCAAAAGCGAGGTCTATGCTGCCTGCGGCGGCGTAAGCATCGGCCAGCTCCAGATGGGCATCGGCCCATGCCTCACCGTCTTCGAGTCCGAAGCGCCGGATCATGCCCTGCAGCTCGCTGATTGCAGCCTGGACATTCCCCAGCTGCCGGTAGGAGCGTGCGATGAAAAGATGTACATCAGGCGGGTAGTCAATCGGTGTGCTGGCAAGATAGTTGTAGAATGCCTCCAGGGCGATGTCATACTGGCCCTGATTGTAGTTCACCAGGCCTCGCTGAAACTGATCAACCGGGTATCCGGCCTCCAGCAGGGCGCGCAGGGCGCTGAGAGCCTCGAAGCTCTCCGGATAGGCCATGAACACGAGGGTAAGCTGCTCGTAGCCAGCCTCAACCTGGCCTGCTTCCAGATACGTCTGCCCGATGGCGAACTCAATGCTGGCGCGGTAGGGTGCATTGTCGGCTACCGCCAGGATTGCCTGATACTGACCGATCGCCAGATCGGTGCTTCTCAGAGAACGGAAGATGGCGGCGACTTTCTCCCGCAGCTGCAGGTGGCTTACTATATCGCGCTCTGCCAAAATGGCCTGATCATAGGCAGTCAGAGCGGCCTCAGTTTGGCCCAGCGCCAGGTTGGCGTCAGCAATGCGCTCGTATACAAAGCTGTCAATGAGGCCCGGCCGCAGGCTCAGGTAGGTCTGGTAATCCGTGATGGCGCCAGCCCAATCCGCCAGGCCCAGCTTCGCTTCACCGCGCAGGAAATATGCCTGAGCGGCCTTCGGATGATCGGGGAACTGGGCCAGCAGAGCGTCCAGAGCGGCGCGGGCTGAGCCGAAGTCCCCTCGCCGGAGCGAGGCCAGGGCCAGGCCAAGATAAGCGCGCACCGATTCGTCAGGCGAGGTTGCAGCACTGGCAACGATAACCTCAAATGTCTCCATAGCTGCATCCCAGTCTCCATTCGACAGGCTGCGCTCAGCTGCCGCCAGTATCTCCGCCGGGATCGGGGTGGAGGTAGGGGGCACGGTCGGAGTAGGGGTCACTGCAGGAGCGGCCAGGGAAGGAGGAATGCGGGTGGCAAGCGGGATGGGAAGACCGGATCCTGCTCCGTCGCAAGCTGCCAGAGCCAGGCTCACAGCCAGTGCTGCGACGGAATGCAGCGTCACGTCCTGAAGTCGGTTCATGCGGCAGATTATGTCGGGGCGTTTGGTGCTTGTCAAACGCTCTTGGCATGATACTATCACCCAGGTCAGCCACATGGATCCACAGGAGCTTCTATGATGCCGCCTGCTTTTGACGTGCTGAGCTACGGGACGATAGGCGCCGATCTGGTGCTGGAGGTGCCCCATTGGCCAACGCCGGATTCCGGCACCCATGCACGCAGCCGGGGCCTGCACCCCGGCGGCAAGGCCACCAACACCGGATCGCTGCTGGCGCGCTGGGGGCTTCGGGTGGCGGTGAGCGGCACGGTCATCGGCGATGACGAGATGGGCAACCGCCTGGTAACGATGCTGGAGCAGGTTCCGGGCCTGAGCCTTGACTATCTGGAGCGGCGGCCCGGGCTGGACAGTATGTATTGCTGTGTGCTGGTCAGGCTGGATGGCGAGCGCGCTATCATCGGCGTGAATGCCGATGAAGTGCCGTACACATTACCCTCGCGCGCAATGATCGAGAACACGCATGTTTTGACTCTCGATCTTTATGGCGGCGCTGAGCGCGTCGAGATTGCACGGCTGGCGCATGCGCAGGAGAAGCCGGTGGTGGTGGGTGATGTCCGCTCACCGGAGCACCCGGTACTTCTCTATGCGACCATTGCGCTGGCTTCGGCAGCGGAGCTGCGTCAATCCTACCCGGGCCGTCCTGCGGCGGAATTTGCTGCAGCCGTGCTCAGCCGTGGGCCTGCCTGCGTCATGGTAACGGCGGCTGCCGGCCCGGTGCAGGTATTCAGCCGCAGCGGCGGGGTGTCCATTCTGCCGCCAGCAGTGCAAGTCGTTGACACAACCGGGGCAGGGGATGCTTTCCGGGCAGGCGTGGTCTATGGTATACGTCATGGGTGGCCGCTCGAAGAGTGCGCAGCCTTCGGTACCGCGGCGGGTTCACTGAAGACCCGGGTTCTGGGAGCCGCCAGCGGCCCATGGGATGTGGAGGATGTGCGGTCTCTGGCTGCCAGCCTGACTCGTACTAAGTTCAACTGGCCCTGAGATCGGATCTCAGTCCACGCAGGAACCCCACCAGGGAAGCGTGGTTTATCATGAAGCGGAGGTGCCCCGGCAGGGAGTGTCGCGAGCTCCCCTGGCGTCGGCAGCCAGTGCAGTCCGCCGCCCTATCACTATCCGCGATCGGGGACCAGCATCTCGCGAACTTTGGCGATCAGATCGCTATGTAGAATCGGCTTGGATAAGTAGTCATCGGCGCCCGCGTTCATTCCTCGCTCAACCGATTCGGGGTCGCCGCGCGCGGACAGGATGAGTATCGGAGTCTCCCGGGTAGCACCTGCTGCTCGGATCTGGCGGCACAGTTCGATGCCGTCAATACCCGGCATCATCACATCCAGGATAATCATATCCGGTGTAATGCTGCGGAGGTGGTTGAGCGCCTCATAGGCATCCTGCGCCTTGACGACCTCGAAGCCGCCGCGCTCAAGCATGATGCCGATCAATGTGAGCGCGCCAACCTCATCATCTACCACCATGATCCGATTCTTGTCCATGGCTGTGGTCGCTCCCTAGCCGTTGGAGAGCCGCATGTCAGTACTTTCGACAGACATTGCACTTGATGACAGTCTACAACAACTGGCGGCTTTTGCAAACGTCTGCCTCAGAAGCGGTGAGGAATGACCACCCTGAGCCCGATAGTGGCACAGCAATGTGACATCCAGCATTAGATACGTCATGTGCCAGGTGGCTGTGAAACCCTCCCTAGTGTAGCACAATTCTGGATGCTGCAAGCGAATGTGCCTGCCAGCTGTGCGGTGAAGCGGATTGATGGTGCTCGAAGGCGCCTGTTATAATACGCGCGTGCCGATGCTGAGAGATGACACGATCGCACATGTTCGACAACCATCCAACCCGCTTCCGCCAGCCCCTCATGAGCAGACAGCCTCTTTCATGGGGGCTGGCTGTGCTGGGAGGAATGCTCCTCCTCTCGGCGTGCCAGCGTGAGGGGCTGCAGCCTCTCTCCGCGCCGACAGACTCCGGGCTGGCCGGCGGTGGGGCGGATGTATCTCTGGCGGCTGCCACGCCGCAGCCTATTCTGCCCGATGCCAGTCCGACCCCGGCCAATGCCGTGGGGGCAGTGCTTGCCGAGCAGACGATCGCCCTCAATGCGGCGGACAACGCGCCTGTGGCTCTACCCTTCACCGGCAGTACGGGCCAGGTGATCCGCGTGGACCTGGCGCTGAGCCCCCCTGACGCTGAGTGTGATCTGCGAGTCATCGATAAGTTTGGCAGTGTGCTTGCCGAGGCATCTGGCCGTGCGGGGCAGCCTCCTCCTCAGGTGGCCGAGCTGGCCCTGCCCTATGACGGCACCTACCGAGTCGAGGCAGCCGTGCTGTCCGGCCAGGCATCGGCAACCGTCCGCGTCAGCCAGGGCGGCCCTGCCAGCGGAGGTGGCTCATATGGAGGGCTTCCCATCTATGCTTCGGCCCGGCTTTCCAGCGCAGGCGTCTACCACGTATACCAGTTCGATCTGGCGGTCGGACGGACGGTCACCCTTTCTGCGGTCTCAGCAGATGCATCGCCTGGCGTGCTGGACCTGCGGCTGTTTGGGCCGGATGGTCGGCTCTCGGCCCACAGCACCGAAGGAATGGTGAGCGGATATGTCGCTGCCGAGTCGGGCATACACACGGCCCTGATCGGACTCACTCGCCCGGGCAGCGTTCCTTACGTGTTCAAGGTGGTGCAGGATGATGTTCCGCCAACGCCGGTTGGCCCGGCGGATGTGGTGCTGAACCAGACGTACCCGGTTTCGCTCGTTGAGGGAAGCAACCTGATCGTCGCGTTCGATGGATCCCGTGGCGAGACGCTGCGGATTGCGGTTTTCGATATGCCGCGCGATCTCGGTGTCGATCTGTACCTGCGCAGCCCGTTTGATCAGACGATTGCGTTTGCCACAGGTACCCCTGCAGAGCAGGAGACAGCTATTCGCGAGATACAGCTCCCCTATACAGGGCAGTATCACCTTGAGATGCGCCCGCGCGGGTCCGGCACAGCCGCGTTTGCGTTGACACGCCTGCCGGCTGAAGCCTTGACCGGCGGCGGTTATTTCGGCGAGGCGGCGACAGGCCGGCGTTCCGGTGCTTTTACATCGGGTCAGATCTATCATGTCTATCAGTTTTTGCTCACCCGCCCGGCGGCAGTCAGCCTGACTCTCACTTCCGGGCCGCGGTTAGACGCAGTGATGGTACTCCTCTCCCCGGATGGCAGGCAGATCGCGCTTCGAGCTACAGACAACCGGGGTGATGCGCAGCTGGAAGAAAACCTCCGGCAGACGGGAACCTACACCGTGATGGTCTATTCCCCTTCAGGCGCAACAGGAGCCTATGAGTTTGCCTATCTTCGCCGCTGAGGCGCAGCCCCGAAAGGGGGTGCACCGTGTGCGGGCTGCAGCCCGGGCGCTTTGCTGGGTGGCGTTGATGGCCGGCTGCCGGCCAGTGCAGGGCGCTCAGCCTGCGCCAACACCGGGGACTACTGCTACTCCGTGGCCGACGCTGGCTCCAATGGCGCCCGTTCCGGGGGAGGGAGGGCAAGCTCCCACCCCCCTGCCGGGCCCGCAGCTTCGCGACAAGTTCCGAGTCGAGGTTGTGACCGGCGTATCCGCTGTCTTCCCGCTTGAAGGGCGGATCGAACAACCGGTACGTATTGAGGCACTGGTCCTGAGCGGCGACTTAGATCCTGTCATCATCATCACTACAAGTGACGGGGATCGGCTGGCTTCGGTGAATGGCGGAGGGCCCGGGCAGCCGGAGGTCATCGGCGAGTTCCAGTTCCCCGGGACGGGCTACTACGAGCTGGGGCTGGCAGCCAGTAGCGGTGCGGGCGAGCTTGGGGTCTCGATCTACAACCTTGATCCGGCGGCGATCGAAGGTGGCGGCGTTTTTTCTTCGATTGAGGAGATCCTGCATGGGAGTATGGACCAGCCAGCCAGTTATCACATTTATCGGCTGACGCTGGAGCGCGGCCATCGCATTGATCTGGCAGCCACCGCTATGACCGACGGCCTGGATCTGGTGATGGAGCTCTACGGGCCTGACGGGGCACTGAAGGAATCGCGCGATGACAATGTAGGCAAGGATCCACGCCTGTGGAACTACATGCCCAGTCAGACCGGGACCTACATTGTCGTGCTGAGCAACTTTGATCAGAATACAGGTGACTATGAGCTGGCGGTGAGCCCTTCGGTATCTGGTGGCGAAGCCGCGATCGGCTCACGGGCGGAGGTTCAGCTGGAAGGCTCGCCCCGGCGCAGCACCTGGTTCACCTTCCCCGGTCGGGCACTGGACGCTGTCAGGATCGAGGCGCGCACTGCATCACCGGGTGTGGATATATGGCTGTCGGTCACGGATCCGTATGGCAACCGGCTGGCATCTGCTGATCTGAACGGGCCGGGTGGTACGGAGACACTTTCACTGGTACAACTGCCGTTCGATGGCGCCTATCAGGTCGAGTTCCAGACGCTCGCCGAAAGCGGTCCCGTCGAGTATCTCATCACCACGACACGGGCAGCCGATCTTGATCTGGGAGGGCGGATCGCGCCGAGCAACTTTGCGCGCACCGGCGCTTTTGATGCGCCCGGCACGGTGCTTTCGTACACATTTGATGCCAGCGCGGGTGATCTGATAGCTGTCAGCGCCCGCCCGACCGTGGCTGGAAGCGATCTGGATATGGGTTTCTACCTGTATGCGCCAGATGGATCCCGGCTGGCGAGTCACGATGATGACGTGGGCAAAAACCCGGTGGCTGATGGCATTGAGCTGCCTTTGACAGGGCGATATGTCGTCTGCCTGTGGAATTATGGTGGCACACTCGGCCCATTTGAGGTGGTCATTGCCAACCCGGAAGCGCCCGTCGCACCCCCTGGCTCTCCGGGATCGACTCCATGATCCGCGCCTGAAAAAAGCAGCGGGGCGCAACGCCCCGCTGTGAAGACCAGGTAACAGATGGCTGCGATTATTCCTCTTCTTCTTCGGCGCGCCGCTCGCGGATGACTTCTACAGCGTCCGCCGAGATCGGCTCGACAAATAGGGCCTCTTCAACCTCGGCGGTCATCGGCTGATCGATCTTGAGGATCAATTCACCGGGGTCTGTTACGATGCGGACGCCCGCAGGAACGGGCAGATCGCTCACCAGGATGTGCTGTCCAACAGCAGTAAGCGTGCTTGCTTCCACCTGAATGCTGGGTGGCAGATCGGCCGGGAGCGCCTCCACCTCGACCGAGTTGGTGAGATGAATCAGGATGCCTTCGCGGCTTGCCACAACCGGAGATTCACCCACCACCACCACCGGCACCTCTGCGCGGATCAGCCGATCCATCGCCACCCGGTAGAAATCGACATGCAGGATGTTACCTGCGATGGGGTCCCGCTGAACCTCGCGGGCGAGCGCCGGGATGGACTGGCTGCCCACCTGAAGTGCGATCAGCTGCGTGCCACCCGCATGCGCCAGGACGGAGCGCAGGGCTTTATGATCAACCGTGAGGTTAATGGGCTCAGATTCGCGGCCATAGACAACAGCCGGGACCATACCCTGCCGGCGAAGCTGCTTGACTTTCTTGCCGACGATCTCGCGCGGACTTGCCTCAAGCGAGTATTTCTGGCTCATTCTTTCGTTCTCCTCTACCACAGCCTTCGCCAGCGACGAGCTCCCATCAACGCCGGATCGTGGCTGGTTGCAGTTCAGCAAACAAAATGGGCGCCTCCACTCCGCCGCCAGCACTGCCGGGCAGCGAAGGGCCGGGAACGCCCCGCGGCACATATTGTACCGGGCGCAGGATACAGCGTCAATAGCGGGCGGCCCCGGCTTATACCTGAAGGGCCGCCGCCCGGTCAGGACTCGGACGCGGCCACGTAGCGGTCAATGAGATCGGGCGTGAGGGGGCCGAGATGCTCAGCGCGAACGATCCCCCGGGAGTCCAGAATCACCGTGGTGGGGAATACCCGTATTCCGTACAGTGCAATGATGGAGCCGTCCGGATCGAGCGCCGCCGGGAACGTGAGTCCAAGCTCCTGCATATAGGCCGATACCACCTCAGGCTGTTCGCCTGCGTTCACTGCCACCACGTTGATCTGGCCCGCAGCAAAGGCCTGCTGAAGGGCCGGCATCTCCACGCGGCAGGGGCCGCACCAGGTCGCCCAGAAGTTGACGGCTACCGGCGTATCACGGTACAGAGAGCTGAGACGGATCACACCGCCGGCCTGGGTGCTGGCGCTGAAGTCCGGCGCGGGTTCTCCCACAATCACACGGTCGGGGATGGCGGTTGGCAACGCCGTCTGCCCCGGCGCCGGGGCGGAGCGGGGGCCGGCGCTCAACACAGCCAGCGCCATGACTGCGCCGGCGGCGATCCCTCCCAGCAGTAGAATGACCGGTGCGCGGCTGTCAGTCCGACCCGACACGGGGTGCTTTCCTTCATTAGCTGATGACATTAGCTGATGACGTTACCATCAGGGTATCCACTGCCCACTAAAGCCATTGCCTGTCACACGCTGCAGAGTCTCTGAAGACATATCATACATCCATAGCTCGGGGGTGCTGTGGGGCTGCTCCAGATTGAAGCGCTGGATCAGGATCTGATCCCCTGATGGGCTCCAGGTGAAGGCGGTGTTGTTGTAGATCGGATCCTCTGTGATGGCTCGTATCTCGCCTGTGTCGGGGTTCAGCAGGGTAAGCTGGCTGGCCCAGCCGGTCTGACGATCCAGACGACGGCGCCCAAAGGCAATCCACTTGCCCTGCGGGGACCAGGCGGCAGCCTGATCCTCTTCAGCTTGCTCCAGCAGCGGCCGTAGCCCTGCGCCGTCCCCTTCCAGCAGCGCCAACCAGAGCTCTGCGAAATACTGGCGCCCGACCGGGCGGATATCTGTGTAGACCATGCTGGTGCTGTCTGGCGAGAAGCTTCCCACTTCGCCCATCTGGCTCGGGATCAGGATAGCATCCCCGCCGGACAGTGGCAGCACGCGAATGGCCTGTGAATTGGCATCAAAGAAGGCCAGCCATTGGCCATCCGGGCTCCATACCGGGGTGAATCCCAGCACCTGGTTGTCCTCAAAGACGGGGCCGGTCTGACCCGTTGCCACGTCATAAAGCCACACGCGGCTGGGCCCTGGCACTCCGGTGGCGGCGGCATCCTGACGCTCATAAGCCAGCAGGCGGCCATCCGGCGACCAGGCTGGCGTGCTGCAGATGCCTGGCCAGCAGTCGGTCAGCGCCTGTGCATTACCGCCCTGCGCATCGATGATCCAGATCTCAGAGGTCAGGTCCTGATTGAAGACAGTCACCGCGATCTGCGTGCCATCCGGGCTGGGCGCGAAGTTATACACACCAAACTCGGGGGCGAATATCTGCCGGGCATCGCCCTCGCCGGGGGCGATGCGCCACAGGCTGCGCTGCGGCGAATCCGCCGGGGCGAGGTACAGGATGGCAGGCTCGCGCGGGGTGAACGACCAGCGAATAGCGCGGGGGTTTGTGCGCCCATCGAGGCTGGACGCCCCCGATTCGAGCGTCACCGTGTAGACCCTGCCCGGCTGCAGGGCGGCTGTCGGGGTGAATGAGACGACGCTGCCATCAACACGCAGCTCGCCATCTACAACCGGCTCGATCCGCAGCCTCGTTTCTATGCTTGAAGGTTCCATCGGGCGGGCAAACTCAAGACGAATCTGGGTAGTGGACGGGGGGCGGCTGCCATCGGCAGGCGTCATGGCGATTAGGGGCACGCCTACATGATCACCCAGGGCAACCACTCCCGCGATGGCTGCCAGCAGGCCGATGATGATCCCTGCGATGAGGCGATCGAAGCGATCCATGGGGCGCTCAGGGGTAGAGATAGGGCTGCTCAGGGGGCTGTACCGGCGTGATCTCCGAGGCCATTAAGACGGGCACGGCGCTTCCATCCACGATGCCGGCCTCAAAAGTGCCTCTCACCCGCACCCATGTGTCAGCCGGATAATTCGCTGGCTCCTCGGTCTGGACGACAACGCCGATAGCCAGCGCATCGGCCACACAGCAGGTCAGCGTGAACCGTCCTACCATGAACTGCTCTGCATCGAAGCGGGCATCCCGGTAGACAAACCCGACGATGTCGGCTTCCTGGCCGTCCAGGGCTGCTGGATCAGGATCCTCGTTCATGACGCGGACCCAGTCCAGGATATTGCGCTCGGAGGGGACCACGGTGAGGCGGCTGCCCTGATCGGCTGCGCCGGCCACATCGGTGGTGATGCCACGATTAGCGATCGCATTCGCGCCCAGAGGCCGTGCCGGGATGGTGATTCCCAGAATCAGCGGGAAGGCGACAATCACCAATGGCCAGGCCGACACGGTCTCATTATGGGGATCGTGTCGGTGTCCGTGCGAGGGGGCATGGTCGGGGGGGATGTGCTGCGCGTCATCTCGGTCACTGATCAGCTTGTAGGAGCCTGCCAGCAGGATCAACAGCCCGACTCCGACCACAGACAGCCAGCCGAAACGAGGGCCAATGTAGTAGTACAGCTTGCCGCTGACGAATTTCTCGGCCAGAAACATTGCGAGCAGGATCAACAGCAGCGCCTTGAGACGATTCGCAGAGTGGACGGTCAGCCGCATGCGCCTCACCAGGGGACATTAAGATTGATGAACACACCGGTCAGCAGCGTGAGCAGGAATGGCAGCACCATCAAATAGACCACGATCCGACGTTCAAAGACGCCCAGGAACATCAGCGTGCTCTTGATGTCGATCATCGGGCCAAACACCAGGAAGCTGAGGATGGAGCCGGTTGTGAACGTTCCGGCAAATGCCAGGGACAGGAACGCATCAACCGTTGAGCACACGGACAAAAGGAACGCCAGCCCCTGCATGACCAGGACCGATCCCACCGGCCCCGATCCGACGGACAGCAGAACAGCCTGCGGCACCAGAGTCTGAAGCATCGCTGCCAGTGCCGAGCCGATGATCAGGTAGCGCGCCATTTCAAAGAACTCATCTGCCGCGACCTGCAGCGCGCGCTGCAGTCGATCGCGCACCGGCATGATCGGGCGCAGCGGGATCACTTCGTCGCTGGCGGCCACAGGCGTCATTGGGGCATGTTGGCGCATCAGCCGCGCTGGCTGGGGGTGGAGCGAGAAAACCAGGCCAATGCCGGCAGCAATCAGGAATCCCAGCCCAAAGCGAGCGAACAGGATGGGCCTCCAGCCATACGCAGCATAGGTGCTGGCGACCACGACCGGATTGATGATAGGGGCTGAGAGCAGAAAGGCTATACCTGCCGATGCCGGTAAGCCCTTGTTGAGCAGCCGGCGGGTGAGCGGCACGACGCCGCATTCGCAGACCGGAAACGCGAGCCCCAGGAGTCCGCCGATCAGCACCGCCCGACCAGGCCTGCCCGGGATGAGCCTGAGCATGTCCTCGCGGCTGATGAACTCCTCCACCAGCCCTGAGGCAAGCGTGCCCAGCAGCAGAAAAGGGATGGCCTCAATCAGGATGCCCAGAAAGACGGTGGTGAAAGTAATGACCTGATCGATCACAGTGCCCCGCACATGGCCGGCGGAATACCCGTGATCTTACCACGGCCTTTCCAGGTTGCCAGTTTCAGCAGACCACAATGGATATCGATGGCAAACCAGAGACCGATGCGCGAAGTTCATCCGCGGCGTGGTTTCATTGTGGTCTGCTGAGCGTCAATTAGTGGTGACCTGCCCTTTAGAAGTGCCGGATCACTCCCCAAGACCTATCACCAGCTGTGCGGCATTGGCCCGCATCATGTCCACATAGGTTTCGGCGCCGCTGCCCGGCGCTCCCAGCGAGTCAGTGTACAGGGTAAGTACACGGATATCCGGCCCGAGTTCGGCAGCAATCGTACCGGCAAGCTCTGCATCGATCGTTGTCTCAACGAAGATGGCCCTGATCCCCTCTGCACGTAGTACATCAATTAGCTGAGCCATCTGACCGGCCGATGGCTCGGCTACCTCGGCGGCCCCGATGTAGATCGTGTCCACCACCTCAAACCCATAGGCTCGAGCGAAGTACGCCAACGCATCATGGTTGGTCACCAGCCGACGGTGTTCCGGTGGGATTCGTGCCACCTGTTCGCGGATGTGAGCATCAAGACTCTCCAGCTCTCTCCGATAGGCCGCCGCATTGGCGCGATAGCTGGTAGCCCCGTCGGGATCGAGAGCCGCCAGGGTTTCGGCCACGTTGGCTACCCAGATCATCACATTGCGCGGATCCTGCCAGGTATGGGGATCTCCATACTCATGGGTGTGATCCAGATCCCCGCCCTCCTCGCTCTGATGGTCTTCATCCTCAACGGGGAAGATAATGTCCACACCAGCGGATACCGGTACGACAGCGGGGCTGCCGCCCAGCATATCCAGGACCGGCTCGAGGCCTTCCTCGAAGTGAAGCCCGTTGACGTACAGCACGTCCGCTTCGCGCAGTAAGGCGAGGTCCGATGCGCTGGGCTCGTAGCTGTGTGGGTCCTGCCCGGAGGGTATCAGCACTTCCAGATGGATGCGATCGCTGCCGACGTTGGCGACCACATCGCCGATGATACTGGTGGTGGCCACGACTTGCAGCGGATCGCCTGCGGGGCGCTCTGCCGGGGAGAGCGTCGGGAGCGCCAGTTCCGTGTCCCTCTCTTCGACGAGAGGCTGGGGAAGCACGGGCTGCGACAGCCCCCCACAGGCGGCCAGGGTAAGTCCCAGGATTACGGGCAGGCAAGTAACAGTCAGGCGCATTCGGGGGCTCCTTAATGAGATGAAGTATCAATTAGTATTCTATCGTGTGCCTGGCCGCCTGTCAAATGGTGTCAGCCGCAGGACCAATCGACCTATTCCGACTTGACCCTCGCCTATTGACCGTACTACACTTAAGCACAAGCAGGGGGGGACCCCGCCCTGAACTGATCAGCGCCGGGCGGCGCCGGCACCCATGGAGGATCCACTCATGCGTCAAGATCAAGGACTGAGGAACGCAGTGGTATTCGCAGTTGTTGTGCTGGCAGCGCTTGTCATGACCGGCCCGCCAGCACCCGCGGCGGCTGCAGGCGAAGAGGGGGTATGGCTGGCCGAATACTATGCTAACCGCGAGCTCTCGGGGCCGATCATTTTTTCAGAGACGTTGCCCGGGCCGTTTCTGATCAAAGAATGGCCATGGGGGGAAGGCCCCAAGAATGGCGTACCGGATGACAAGTGGTCGGCCCGCTTCACTACCCACGCGACATTCCCGGGGGGGAACGTCAAGTTTTTGCTGAACTCGGATGATGGCTCACGGCTGTACCTCAATGGCGAAGTCATACTTGACGAATGGCATGAACGCGCCGCAACCTGGTATGCAGCCCGTGTGCTGCCTGTCCCCGCAGGCACCTACACGATCATGGTCGAATACTATGACACGGGCGGCATCAACAAGATAGAAGCGCTCTGGCAGGCAACCACTGATCTGCCCGCCGCGCCGGATGCCAATTTTGTGCCGGCGGGTACCGGGCAGGGCGGGGGCGGCCTGCCGACCGGGATACCGGTTGACATGTGGCGGGCGGACTACTACTCGAACCGCGATCTGGAAGGGGCAATCACCTTCTCCGAGGTTCTGCCCGGCCCCTACCTGGAACGCGATTGGCTGTGGGGTTTTGGGCCACAGAATGGCGTGCCCGATGATGAATGGTCGGCCCGCTTCACAACCCGGCATGTGTTCCCCGGAGGCAATGTCAAGTTTTTCATCAATTCGGACGATGGATCGCGGATGCTGTTAAACGGTCAGGTGATCATCGACGAATGGCACGATCGTGCTGCCACCTGGTATACGGCGCGCGTCCTGCCGATTCCAGCCGGAATGTACGAGATCACGGTGGAGTACTACGAAGCATTCGGGATCAACAAAGTGTCAGCGGGGTTTGAACCGACAACCGATCTGCCGGCTGCGCCTGATGCGGGCTTTGTGCCGGCGCCCTTGCCCCCGGACCAACAGCCAGCCGCGCCAACTGGCCAGCCTGGCACGTCACCTGCGGGCGGGCAGGCAGAGGGCGGCCCGACTCTGGCCACCCCGCCCCCGGGCGGCATAGTCGTCGATGCCAATACACCTGCCTTTGCCTGGGCGGGATCAAACGAGTGGGGCTATGGCTTCGGCGGCCTGCTGGACAATCTCTACCTGTTTGTGGGCAATAGCGCTTTTGCGCCTCGCCTGTGGGCGCGCTGGAACCCATCGCTCCCCAGCGCTGGCTACTATGACATCTATGTCTGGATCCCGGCCAACCCGGCAGCTACAACCAATGCTCGCTACCGGGTGTTTCACAGCGGCACGCTGAGCCCTGTGATCGCGGTGAACCAGCGTGAGAATGGCGGTCAGTGGGTCTGGATCGGCAACTTCTACTTCGCACCCGGCGCAAGCCAGTACCTGTATCTCAATGACCTGACGTTCGAGTCGGCGGATTCTACCTGGGTGCTGTTTGATGCCGTGAAGTTCGTTTACAGCGACACCCAGTAGGGGGGCTTCTCCCCACCGGGCGCGGGATCGGCTACCAGCCCCCGCGCCCGGGGATTAAACCCGGATGTGTTTGCCCGGACCTGCGAGCCATGCTACGATGTCCATCAGGCCGACCGGGACCACAACAGGTGACGACAACAGCATGGATAACAACCAATCAAACTATGACGCGCTTGATGTCCAGGCGCTGAGTTCCCTCTTGCTGAACGCAGACATGTCCCCGGAGGTTCACCGTGGAGCGCTGTCGGCGCTGGCCCGGCGCAGCCCCTATCAGCGCAGCACTCTGATCATCCAGATTCTCCGCAGCGTCATGAGCCACCCTGATCGGTATGATCAGGAAGTCATGATGGCTCTGATTGATATTCTGGGGTCTGATCCAAATGCTGATGCAACAGCGGCCATGCTGGAAGTGCTGCCCGATATGCTGGAACAGGCCCTTGACCCGAAACGGGCGCTCAAACCGGAGTTTCGTGAGTACTTCTATCAGACACTTGTGACCAGGCAGCGCGAGGACGATCTGTCTGTCTGGGGTGAGATGCTGCCCAACCTGGAGGCCAAGACACTGGTTGCAATCCTGGTTGACCCGGTGGCACGGCCCCTGGAGGCACTCGAACCCCTGACTCTGATCGACCGGCTGCGGGAACCCAGCCGGACGAAGGCTCTTATCTCGGTCATTGCCGGGGTGGCACATACCGGCGGCGATCCCGCCAATGTGCAGAAGGCCGCTGCGCTGATCGCGAACTCAGCGGATGCCGATCAGCTCAAAGAAGGGATCAACGTCCTGGGCCAGCACTGGGATCGGGCCAAGAAGTCAGGGCGGCGAGCACAGACTGAGATGCTTGAGCGGGCTCTTTCGATCATCGATCCGGCTCCGCGCACGCCCACAGAGCGCTTGACTGGAAAACGGATGTGGGCTAAATAGCTGCTCCCAACGAGCAGAATGTTTCGGCGCCGGGGATTTGGAACCGGCGTTTTGTCTGCTGCCGAAGCGGTACGCTGCTGGCAGGTGATTTTGTGATCCTCTGCGCCTGAAGTATAATCCCGCTACTGCAAACAAGACCTCAGCACAATTTCCCAGCAGGAGTACCGATTCATGACAAAGCCCAATCTGCGTCGGACACAGGATTTCCAGACGGCTATTGATCGCTACCACGAGCTGGCACACCAGAATCCCTATGACACCAAGGTGCTGACCAGTCTTGCCTGGAGTTACGAGCGCGCTGGTGAATATCCACAGGCGGTGCAGCAGTTCAAGCAGGCTATTGGGATCGACCAGAACCAGCCTGATGCCTACTTCGGGCTTGGCCTGGCCTTGCTGGGCAACAACCAGATCAGCGATGCGATCGAGGCGCTTGAACAGGCTCACCGGCTGGCGGCACAGAGCGATGACCGCAGCTACATGGTGACGCTCCAGCACCAGGTTGACGTTCTGCTGAGGCTTTATCGCCCCGCCTGAACCTGGAGTGCCGTAATGAACAAACGACAGCGTCTGGAAGCTACTATCCATGGCGAAGTGGTGGATCGCGTTGCGGTGGCATTGTGGCGCCATTTCCCCGGTGATGACCAGCGCGCTGACGACCTTGCAGCAGCTCATCTGGCGTTCCAGGCCACCTACGATTGGGACTTCCTGAAAGTCTCTCCCGCCAGCAGTTTCTGCATCCGGGACTGGGGCGTGGAAGATCGCTGGTCAGGCAATACCGAAGGAACCCGCGACTACGGGCGGCGGATCGTGCAGTCACCGGAGGATTGGCTTAACCTCAAACTGCTCAACCCGCTGGAAGGAGCGCTTGGCGAACAGCTGCGCTGCCTGCAGATACTTCACGCGGAGCTGAAGGGCAAAGTCCCGTTTGTCCAGACGGTGTTCAGCCCACTGGCTCAGGCCAAGAACATCGCGGGCAACCGCAACCTGGTTGTCCACATGCGTCAGAATGCAGGCCAGGTGCATCACGCACTGCAAACGCTGACCGATACCACGATCCGTTTCATTCACGAAGCCAAGGCGCATGGCATTGATGGGATCTATTATGCGGTGCAGCATGCCAGCTACATCCTGCTAAGCGAAGCAGAGTATCAGGTATTCGGGCGGCCCTATGACCTGCAGGTGCTGCAGGCCGCCAACGATCTCTGGTTAAATATCCTGCATCTGCATGGCCCTCATGCGATGTTCGGCCTGGTGGCAGATTATCCGGTGCAGGTCCTGAACTGGCATGATCGGGAGTCGGCGCCGGCCCTTGAAACGGGCCTGAAGAAGATCAAGGGAGCAGCCTCGGGCGGAGTCGATCGGGATGTCCTGCATCAGGATGATCCGGCGCCTGCTCTTGAACAGGCTCGTGATGCTTTTGCGCGGACCGGTGGCCGACGCTGGATCCTGGGCACGGGTTGTGTGACTCTCGTCACTACCCCCATGGGCAATCTGCGCCGCCTGCGTGCGCTGGCCGATCACCTTAAGCCCGGGCAGGCAGCTCCGAACTAGCGCTATCATCATCTGTAGAAGCGGAGAGGGCGCTCCTGAAAGCGCCCTCTTGCTTTTGCGATACTCTGGATCGTGCTATTCAGCCGGTGAGCCGGCCGTATCCAGTTCATAAACCTGCACTAACCCGTTGGCCGTATCCACCACGTAAAGGCTGCTGTCTGTAGCCAGCACGGATCCGGCGAGGCCGATCGTTGTGTAATCGCCAAAGCTGTAAAGGTAGTCCCCTGCTGAGTTGAAGACAATTATCCGGTAGGCCTCGGGATCGGTTACGTACACATTGCCGCTGGCATCCACCTCGATGTACGGCCGCTCGTTGGTCTGGGCGAACCAGGCATCAACATACCACTGGCGCAGGTAGCGACCTTCCGGATCGAAGACCTGGATGCGCTGATTCCAGGTATCTGCCACGTAGATCGATCCATCCGGCCCTATCGCCAGCCCAACCGGCTCATCCAGCTCGCCCTCCTGCCCGCCTCCCGTGCCGATCTGCCGGACAAAGAAGCTCTCCCGGTTGAAGACCACGATCCGTTTGTTGCCGGTGTCCGCGAGGTAGATCCTGCCCTCATTATCGGTAGTGATACCCCGGGGGCCCCAGAACGCCAGTGGGTCTCCTACATTAGGGCCTTCAAAGCCCCAGTTGCGCACATACTGCCCCTGAGCTGAGTACTCCACAATCCGGTGGTTCCATGTATCGGCGATGTAGATCGTGCCGTCCGGCCCCACTGTGACATCCCAGGGCTCATTGACGGCGTCGGGAGCCGGGGCAAGGCCGTATTTGCTGAGGCTGCGAACGAAGTTGCCCTGCTGATCAAAGACGACAATACGGTGGTTGCCACTGTCGGCAATGTAGATCAGACCATCTGGCCCCATGCTGATGCCATGCGGGCGAGCCAGCATGCCAGCGCCAAATGTTCGAACCGGCACCATCTCCCGGACGCCCTCGGCGTAGGGATCGGTGGCCTGTGCGATCTCGCTAGCCGCTACGCCGTAATCCCATACCTGGGCAAAAACATCCTTGCGGATGTAGACGCGCATACGCTCCGATACAGGCCACCGGCTGAGGGAGAAGTCTGGGCGTGCGCCCCGGTAAAGTGAGACGGCATCGGCGTATGTGCTGTAGTCCCGGCGGAAGAAGATGTCGCGGATTCCCCGCTGGAGCCCGGGATCGGTCAGCACATCAGCCAGCATAGCCCGCATCCGGGGCCACTCCTCGTAGCCGAAGTAATCCTGCATCGGCCACCACATCCGGATGTACTCGAACTGGTAATACCGCCCTCCCAGGAGCGGTTCAACTTTCGCCCAGTTGCCGGGCCCGGCGAGGATCACGGGGGCGTCTCCGATCAGGCCGCGCGATGGCTGTTCGCCGTAGTACACGGCATTGTAGTAATTGCGCAGATACCATGAAAGCGGCCACGAAACCTGGTTGTCGTAAGCAACGCGAAGCCCATAACCATCGGTGGTCTTGAGGGAAATCTCCTCAATCTGGTCCATCACCTGCTTCACCGCCCCCGCCGAGTGCGCGTAAACCAGATACTCATTGGCCTGGTCGTAGTTCACGAACGAGGCGATCAATGCGGTGCGGGCAGTAAGGAAGGCCAGCCACACGACCAGCCACAGCGCTGTCAGCCTCCAGAGCTGGGCGATCGCCAGACGGCGGGCTGTTGTAAACAGAGCTGCCACGGTCGCCGCCAGTACAATGACGGCAGCTAGCCAGGCATAAGTAGCATAGAGATCGCTGACCCGCACTCCCTTGAAGACTCCCTGCTGGAAGCGTTCGGGAATCACCGTCGTGCAGGGTAGCTTCAGCGCCCCCAGGAGGACCTCGCCCCAGCCATGTGCCCCCGGCGGCGCTATGCCAGCGGTGGCTTCCACCGCCAGCGGGGGGGGAGGAACGACAGCTGAGCAGATCGGCCCCGTCACACGTAGAAGGGACACCAGCAGAAGCGGCAGCAGCAGCAGAACCAGCCAGGTGCTACCCTGGACAATCCGCTTCCACTCGATGCTCTCCAGCAGGCGCCCGACCATCCATCCGCCCAGCAGGATGAAGGGCGCTGTCAGGTGAGTGGTGAGCCACGGCATCTTCTCGCCGGCGATGCTGTAGGCCACGATGTTCAGGACGCCCCAGTAGGCAGTGAACGCGAAGATCGGGAACGCGATGGGAGCCTGAAGGTCTATGAATAAGCGCTGCCCGGGCCCGGCAGCCGCAGCATCGTTGCGGCCATCGGATGGGGGCAGGGATGCGGGCCGCAGGGCTGAGCGCACCAGCCGGCCAAGCCCAAGCGCACCGGCTGCCGCCGATAGTATCACCGGCAGGAACTCGTATATCGGCAGCATGATCATCAGGTAGTAGTACCAGGGCTGGTTGCCGCGCTTGACCCCCTGCTGCTCCAGCCAGTACGCAAGCGACCCGATTACCCCGGTCCCGAGTCCTGCCCCGTTGGTAAACATGGTCGTAAAGAAGAAGAGGAAGAACAACCAGAAGACGGCGCCGATGGCCCACCAGCGGCTGGCAAGGGCTGCCTGTACCCAGTCGAGCAGGTCCGGCTCCACCTCGATCTCGATGTTGTCTGCGCCCTCCGGGATCGATACCTGCGCCAGTTCCTCGGCTGTGAGTGCGTTAACCGGGACGCGAATACGGCGCCTGATCGGCTTCTGCATCCCCCATGCCACGCCCACCCCGATGCTGATGAACAACATGGGCAGCGTGAACAGCAGGCTTGTGGCAACACCCTGTGAGGTCTCATCCATCGGGTTAAATCCCGCAGCATGGATCAGGAAAGGCGTCAGCATGGGCAGGATCAGGGACCCCAGAACAATCATCACATCGAGTTCGGGGAATTGACGCAGCTGCTTCCACTGGCCTACCAGCACAGAGCCTGCCATAACGACCAGCGAGAGCGCCGAAGCGCCCATCAGCGCGATCTGCACCGGATCTCGCTCCGCGGTGACCGGTGCGGCCTCGTCCGGCAGCCCGGCAGCCGGATCAACCGGCGCGGCGGTCTCCGTCCCCCCGATGGTCTCTGCCGCGTGCTCCTGCAGCAGAAGATAGACGCCCAGAGCCGTCAGCGAGATCAGGGTGGCGATCAGGGCCGCCGCAAAGATCAGATTGAGCCGCCTGCTGTCCCAGCGCACATCCAGCAGCCGGGTGACAAAGTAGAGGGTCAGGAAGCTTCCGAATATGGCCACGTAGATAAATGACACTTCCTTGGTCGCATACAGAATGGCGAAGCCAAAGGAAAGCCACAGCAGATAGCGGTTGCGCCGGGATTCGATGTAGTGCCAGATCGCCAGCACCATGATCAGGGCGCCCAGCAGTGCTGGCATGTCCTCGCGAATGTAGCGCGAGTAGTACATGATTAGCGGTGAGATCAGGAACATGAAGGACGCTGCAAGCGCGCCGGTGCGTCCAAGCCAGCGGCGCGCCGCAATCGGCAGCATCACCACGATGATGCCGACCACGGCGGGGTAGATGCGTGCGCTGAAATCGCTGTCGCCGAAGAGCAGGTACATCAGAGCGGTGACGTGAAAGAGCAGCGGGCCGTGCATCAGCGGGGTATGCGCAAACCCGTCGCCGCGATAGAGTCCCCAGGAATACCGCGTGTGGAGACTTTCGTCGTGGCTCATCACACGAGCGCCGAGATCCCAGAAGCGTGTCAATACAGCCAGTATGAAGATGAGGGCGTAAGCCAGCTTCTCCCCATCGATGACCAGCAGCCGCGCGAGATGGCTTTCGAGTGCCGCCAGCGGGCGGGAAGCCGCATCAGGAGGTGTCAATGCCTGCTCTGTTGACGTCATACTACTCCCCTAAATGAACTGGTATCAGGGTGCATCGGGCGCGCGGACAGCCAGTGTTGGCTCTGCCAGCCGAGCGGGTGTGATCGTCGCCGCCGTGCCGGTCATTGTCCCGGTAGTTACATAGGCGGTCGCTGCCGGGGTAACCATGACAGGTGAAGCGGTCTCGCTCAATGCCGTGCCGGATGACAGCCGATTGCCCGGATGCTGCATGCCCAGAGCCGCCGGCACCAGAAACATCAGCAGGCTGATGATTGCAGGCAGAAGATAGCCCGGGATATGGCGCTGCGCGGGCTGCCGCAGGGCCTCGGACACCGGTTGCCACCATTGCCTGACGACACTATCCGGCAGGGGGCGGCTCTGTCCCAATGCGCTTCGCAGGTCCGCGGCAGTCTGCTCATACAGCGCCAGTCGGCACAGGCACCGCTCGCAGCGGCGTATATGCCGATTCACCTGCGCTGCGGCCTTTGGGCTGAGCTGTCCGGTGACATAGGCGGCCAACAGATGGTCAATGTGCCCTATCATCGTCCGAACGCTCCCTGCAGCAGCGCTTCGCGCTGACTGGCCAGCAGGTTGTACAGCGCTTCGTGCGCCAGCCGAACCCGCGACTCGGCGGTTTTCTGCGGGCATCCCAGCACCTCAGCCATCGCCTGGTAGGTCAGCCCATCGAAATATCGCAGCACAACCGCCTCACGCAGCTTCGGCGACAGCTGCGCCAGCGCAGCGAACAGCGCATCATGCACCCCATGCTGCTCCACCACCGATTCCGGGTGATCCTCCCCGGTCGACAGGTGGTCAGCCGCATCGCCTGCCAGCATTACCGGAAGCCAGCGGCGGCGCTTGTTGCGGCAGCGGCTCAGAGTAATCATGTACAGCCATGTCTTGAAGGCTGATCGGGCGGGGTCGAACTGCCCGAGATTGCGGAACGCATAAATGAAGCTGTCCTGAACCACTTCCTCGGCATCCTGCGCATTCAGCAGGATCCCGTAAGCCAGCCGGTAGGTGGGCTGGACGTGCTGCTCGTACAGGGCTGCGCAGGCCAGCTGATCGCCAGCCTGTGCTCGGGCGATCAGGGCCTGAAGCGCGTTCGGGGCAGCATGCGATCCGCTATCCATGGTCGGGGCCGCAGGTTCTATGCATTGCATCAGAGTATACACACACAGAAATACTTCCCCTCACTGCGGAGTCTACTGTGGCCGATCCGCAGAGACCAGCCGATAGATATCCTGCCGCACCCAGAGAATCATCCGCTGATCTGCCGGAGCAGTAGGGGCAGTGCGATAAATCACCCACTGCGCTGCCTGTGGTATGGTCATTCCTGCGAGCGACCAGTCCTGGATCACGACGAAATCCTGCCCCACATAAGCCGATCCCAGCGCGGGGTCCGAACCGGACGCCGGCGTGATCGCCATGACCGAGTCAACGGTGGGGTTGACCTGCTCCACGAAGCTCACATGAGTGAAGTCCCGCAAAGCCCAGGCGACCGCGCCATCGGGTTCGGTCTGCACCGTGAGGCTGGCATCATGCGGGTAGCCGACCGTCAGCTTGCTGACTTCGCGGGCAGCATCGGCCAGCATATCCATCCCAATCTGTACACGTTCGGTATGAAATGCCTCAAAGGGGCTGGCTGAACGGGCAAATGCCAGCGCTCCGCTCTGCCCGCCTGCGGCGATCAGCGTGATGGCCAGCACAGCGAACCCCAGGCCGCGCCATGCTGTGCGCGGCTCCCACATGCTGGCTACCGTCAGCCACATGACCACCACCAGCAGGCTCCATAAAATGACCAGCACCAGATCGAGCGGCACACCGGAAGATGGGCTGCCTGAGCCGGTCAGCGCGGGGATGGTCAGCATCCGCGGCGCTCGCAGATGCTGCGCCAGCCCGGCCAGGATCATGCCGAAGAACGCCACGCTGCCCAGCGCGTGCGATCGCGCTGCCCATGCCGGCGCAGAATCGCCCAGAGACAGCAGGGCAGCGATCGCTTTTCCGGCGAGGCCGGCCAGCGGGATGGTAGCCCACAGCGTGTGCTCCGGCAGCGCTCCTGGATAGATAAGCACGGCAACAAGAGCAGCAAACCCCCATGCTGCCAGGAACCGCTCGTGCGAGTGGGCCGACTGGGAAGCGAGCCAGATGCCGATCAGGCCAAACAGCAGCGTAGCCGGCTCGTAGATCGCAATCACCAGCCCTGTCCACGGCGCGCCCGCCTGGCGAGTCACCAGGCCACGTCCGAAGGCAGCCAGCAGATCGCCTGCTGCTCCCAGCCCATCCGGTATCAGGAAGAACAGAGTGCCAAAGACGACCAGCGCACCGGCAAGCCCTGCTGTGAAATATCGCCATGACCAACCCCGGAGCCGATCCCGATCAGCGCCCTCAGTGAATGTCCCCTCCTCATCGGTCAGGAAGGTATAGGCGGCCCCGGCGCCGAGCGCCAGCAGCCCCAGCGGGGCGGCGGGGTCGGAGAGGAGCGCCAGACCGGCTGCTCCGCCTGCGAGCAGCACTGGCCGCAAAGATCCCGACTGCCAGTAGGCTGCACAGGCCGCGAGCACCCCGATCAGCGCCATCATGGCCATGCTGTGCCCGCTGACCTGCCGCGCAGCTGCGGTGCCGGCTGGTGAGAGGGCGAGCAGCAGCGCAGCGATCAGCGCGGGCAGCTTGCCCAGCCGGGCGCGGAACAGCAGGGGGGCAAATACCAGCCCCAGGCTGGCCAGCATCGGAAAGGCGCGGGCGGCGGCAGTGGATGGGCCCAGCACCGCAAAGCTGCCCAGGATTCCTGAAAACACGGTCGGGCTGATGATGATCCCGGCACCGGCGGTATCTGGGTACAGCAAATGGAGGGCAGCAAACGCCTGCCGTGCCTCCATCTCACCCAGTGAGGGAGTGGATAGTCGAAGCGCCCTCAGGATCACGGCGATGATGGCGATGAGCGCATAAGCAAGCGCCTCAACAGATACAGCGATCCGGGGGGCGGGAGATACCTCAGTATGAGCGGAAACAGCGTTCATGGCGCTTCCTCGATCAGCGGCTGATCGGCCCGGTAAATTACCACATCCTGATCGCGATAGACCGCTGGCAGAAACCGATCAAACTTCTGCAGGCCGGCAGGTGGGGCGAAGGCCGGGTTGCGCTCCAGCGTGCCCACGAAGATGTATGTCACGTTGTAGCGCTGCAGGAGGCCCTGCGCCAGATCGATACTGGGAGTCTGGTAGATACGCAGAATATCCTCCTCGCGCGTGCCCGCCAGCTCGGCATACCGCGCGCCGCGCCACTGGCGTTCATGGCCCGGCCAGCCCAGCACCGTAGGAATGCCGGTGGCCATCGATACCCGGGCATAGTAGGAGTACTGCCCCCCTACTGCCTCCAGAACCACAGCCCCCGGTTCAGCATTCTGTTCCAGCCACCGGATGCCGGCATAATCGCCGGGGTAGCTGCGGCGGATAAAGTCCAGTCCATCCAGCGTTGGCTGCGCAGTCTGAAAATCGCCCAGCCTGGCGGGAATGGCAAATGCCGGGTAAACCAGCCCCCCCGCGATCAGCGGCACGATGAGGATGCTCGCAATGATCTGTATAGCTCGCTGCCGATGCGCCAGCAGCTCATGCGTGGCGTAGGCCGAAGCCACTGCAAACAGGATCCAGGCTGCGTAGTAGAACTTGAAGACCGTGTTCAGCCGCTGGCCGAAGACATCCCGCAGGTACACAAACTCGGGCCCCAGTGTCAGCAGTGCCCCGGTCAGAATGAGAAGGGTGACAAATCCATTCGCGGGATGAATCGAGGCCGGAGTCGACTCGCCCGACGGTGCGCTCCGGGGAGGGCGGGGAATCAGGGCCGCCAGGCAGAGGACGATGAGGCCTGTCAGGAAGAGCGCGGTCAGCGGGTGGGCCAGCCGATGCCTGAGCACCTGTCCGGCCAACCCGGGCAGCCGCGCGCGGATTGCAGCGTCCGGCTGCCCCTGCAGCTGCGCATCCACACTGATGGCCAGAAATGCGCGCGCGCCGGGATCCAGGCTCACTGCCACGGCGCTCAGGATAAGCATAGCAGCGACCAACATCGCCAGCAGCAGCAGGGCTCCCTGCATGCCGGTGCGCCAGTCCATGTGCCGCCCATGACGGATGGCCCGATCTACCAGGAACATCCAGATAATCACCTGGAACGGGCCGAACATCACCAGGAACTGGTGCAGGCGAGTCGGGAACAGAGCGTTGGGCAGGATCCCGCCCGCCTGCGATCCGAAGCTGATATACCAGGGAAGGTAAGCCGCTATTCCGCCTGCCAGGATGCCCAGCCCCGTCAGCCCGGCCCGGCCCAGATCCGCGCCCGATAGAGTCCCGGCTCGGAGGATGCCGCGCAGGGCCAGTGCGCTGATCAGAATAAACAGGTAGATCGGGAGATCCCACGTGTTGAGGAAGGCGAGGCCGCCGAAAACAACGATACAAAGAGCCAGCTGGCTCCGATCGGGCTCCTCGCGCTGATGCACGAGTCCGAATGCCAGGGCCAGTGCCAGCAGCACAAACGGCAGCGCCAGCACATGCGGGTGCATGTCGCCAAGCAGAAAACTGAAGAATGGGAACTCGTCAATTGGTTGCAGCCCGATTGCCACCCCGGTCAGGTCACGGTCACGCACCACGCGGGAGGCACGCCACCACCACCAGAAGCGCCACCGGCTGGGGGGCCACAGAGGCCCACTGATAGGGTCGGCCAGGTCTTCCAGATCAAGCCACGCCCAGAACCCGGCCCCAAGCAGCGGGAACTGAAGCGCCCGCACGAGCTCCAGCAGGCCCGCCAGATTTCCCAGCAGGGCGACGAACAGCGGCCCCAGCAGGGCAGTCATGGGCGCGCCGGACTGGTGTGACCGGCGGGCGGCTGTCAGGTTGTAGACCAACCCATAGCTGCCCAGCAGCGTCAGGGCGAATAGCAGGGCGATCCCGAGATTGAACGCCACGCCGCCGGATACTCCGGTCAGATCGGCCATCAGAGCGATCAGCACGTAACCGAAGTAGTAGTAGCTGATTGCATAGCCCGAAAGCCACGGATCGAGCGGCGGGAATGCCGGGCTGCGCAGCACGCTGGCCAGAAAGGCCATCTCCATGGGCTTCTCGGTACCGGCGATGTCAGGCGTATGAGCGCGGAAGAGCGTCCAGCTCGCCAGCGCGGCGACGAACAGCGCTTCGGCGGTGAGTATCACCGCCCTGTGGCTGCTGAACCAACGCCCCAGGCTGTCAGTACGATCAGGGCGGCTCTGGTAGATCCACAGTGAGATGCTCAGCACGATCAGAGCGGCCAGGATGATGCCGCCCGGTGTGTTCTTCACAAAGCCCAGGCTGCCCAAGAGCCAGAAAACGTATCCGGTCAGCAGCAGGCCCAGCGCCCTGCTGAGGGTGTAGCCACGATCGGGCAGGCCCGGCAGCAGGCGAAAGGCCAGCGGCCACGCAAGACCGCCAATCAGGGTGATGGCCGCATACCAGCCCAGGATGGCGCTCACCACGAACTGACCTCCCCCCGGACCACCCGATAAACCTGTGTCCCTTCCCTGTCATAGAGCAGGATCAGGGAGCCCTCCTGCGCCATGTGAGCGAACTTACCCAGCCCCTCGGCATTGTAGTAAGCGCGTTCCAGATCGCCGACGATAATCAACTCCACCTGATAGCGATCCAGAATCTGCCGGGCGTAGGCGATATCCGTGGTGTTATACGCCTCCTGAATATCGGCTGCGCGCTCCCAGATCTCCTCGCTTTGCGGCGGGCGCTGCTGCCGCTGATGCCAGTTCCAGCCCAGGACAGTCGGCAGCCCGGTATACACGGCGACACGGCTGCCCCACTGATACTCGACCGTCTGTGCTTCCAGGGTGATCGGCGCCCCGGTGATATGTTCCTGAAGCCAGCGCAGCATGTGATAGTCCGGCGCCAGGCTGAATGTCACACCGTTCTCATAGCGCTCGGCAAAGAGCATGTAGGCCATGCCATCCAGGGTCTTCGGAGCAGCAGGCGCCCACCGATCCTGTACCTTTGCGCGCGTTGCCATGATTGGGTACAGAGCCGCCAAAAATACCAGCATGCCGGCTGCTGTCAGCCACGGGAGCCTGATCCGGCGGCGGGCCTGCTGTACAGCGGGCCACAGCCAGCCCAGCGCAGCGCCCGCAGTCACCGCCAGCAGCACCCACACCTGGAGGTAGAACTTAAAGACCGTGTTCATCCGGCTGATGTCCCCCTGCAGGACAAAAACCTCAACGATCAGCGTCAGCGCCAGCGCCACGATCAGCATAGTGAGAACCACGCGCTTTTCCACCGTCTGATCGCGGCGGATAAAGAGTGCCAGCGACCAGAGAATCAGCGGCAGGGCCACCGCCGCGACCGGGTATCTGCTGGCAGCAAGAGATGAGAAGACGGCCACCAGCGCAAGCAGCAGAAGAGCTGCTAACACCCGCTGCCGCGGCGATGCGGACTGTGCACGCGCCATCCACCAGTTTGCACTCTCCACTGCCATCCACGAACAGATAACAAACAGGAAGAGTCCCAGGATATCCAGATAGGCCCACAGCGGAGTGGTTGATCCGGTCCAGGGAATGACGGTGGAGTACCCCAGACGATAGTTGAGGATGAACGGCAGGTACAGCAGCATCGTCAGGCCAGCCAGCAGGGCGATTTGCGTGATGGCGCCCAGCAGGGTGACCCATGATCGGACAAGGGGCGGCGCGGATGGCTCGCCCGGCAGGCTTTGTGCCCGGCCTCTGGCCAGCAGCAGGCCCGCAGCAAAACCGATGCCGAAGCCGATCAGCGCCGCCACTGCGGCCAGGAAGATCTCGCTCCCGGCCGCGCCGGTCGATGCATCAGACAGGGCGGCGCTGCCGATCGAAAGGGCTCCACTGGCCGCGGCAATCGCCAGGGCTGCGCCGGTGCCGGCTCCGATCAGGGCAGGATGATCGGAGCGCCGGACGGCGTGTGCGATCATCAGCAGGGCCGATCCGAGGGCCAGATAGGTAAGCCAATCCCACGTGTTGGTGGGGCGCAACGCCCCGATCACCAGTGCACCGACCAGCATGTTGACGAATCCGCCAACGCGCGGCAGACGGAGTGCAGCCTGGGCCTGAGCCGCCGCCCGCGCCTGGCTGATGCCCCAGCTGAGTGCAAGAAGCGTGATTGGCAGCGCAAGCAGGTGGGCATGCAGGTCGGCATACAGGAAAGTAAAGAAGGGAAACTCGGTGATGGGGCCGACTTCAAGCGGCACACCCTGGGCATTCAGCGGGACGGGGATCACGCGGGTAGCATTCCAGTACCACTCGCCCAGCCCCACCGGAGGGAGCTGGTTCTGTGTCACAGTCAACGTCAGCCCGCGCCACAGGTCCCGGGCGGCAGGCAATAAGCGGGTTGCATACGCTGGCTCTCCGGCACCCAGCTCGGCCAGCCCCCATAGCAGCGTCCGGATCTGATCCAGATTGCCCAGCCCCACCGCCAGCAGCATGGCGGCTATCCCGGCCAGACGCGCCTGCCAGATCATGCGATTCTCGCTGGGCATGGCAAATACCCCTGTCATGGCCTCAAGTACTTCAGTGGCGGAGACTCGCGGCCAGGCTCGAAGTATCGACCATAGGGTCGGGGGCTGTGCCGCCGGAGGTGATGCAGTCTCACGATGCGGAGCCAGCAGGTTGTAGGCGGCGGAGAAGGCAGCCGTACCGGCCACCGCAAACAGCGTGGGCAGGATCAGGTTGTAGGCCAGAGTTGAGGGCATGCCCAGCAGCCTGACCGGCAGGGCAGCGATCACGAAGCCGAAGTAGTAGTAATTGATGAAGCCGCCCGCAAACCAGGGATCAAAGGGTGGGAAGCTGGCTGAGCGCAGCACGGCATTGAAATACGACAGATCCATGGGCTTTTCCCCGCCATAGGCAGGGTGCCACAGATCGGGGTTTCCCCAGCGGATCAACAGGAAAATCAGGAAAAGGCTCAGGAAAAGCCCTTCTACCAGCAGCACATGTCGGCGCTGCTGGCGAAGCCAGGCGACCAGCTCCGTGCGGCGCGGCCAGCCCAGAACGGCGGCCAGGCCGGCCAGCGCCAGCACGGACATCCAGGCTCCCCCGGTGCTCCAGGGCACTGCGCGGAGACTGGCGAGCATCCAGGTGAGCCAGGTCACACTCAGCCATCCGAAGATGCGCCCGAGCCCGTATCCGCGGTCAGGCAGGCCGGGGATGAGTGAGAACCAAAGGACAAAGCCGATCCATCCCAGGCCCGTGATGACCACATACCAGATCAACACAGCTAATGGCTGGACGGCCCGATATAGGCCGGGCGGCGGGTCTGCTGCCGGAGCGGCACCCGCCGACGTCAGCAAATCGAGATCGGTGGAGCCTGTCTGCCGGGGAGGCAGTACCCGCACGGGCCGCCCTCTGGCATCTCTGGCGATGGCCCGCACAGCGCTGTCCACATCCACAGCATCGAGGATAGCGGCGACCCTGGCTGCGTCATAGGCGGCTGTCTTACGGAAGATCAGCACACGCGGATGATCGTAGACCGTCCATGCCTCCTCGGCTGTATCATCGAAGAATGAGATCGGGCCCAGATTTGGGCGGGAGGTGAAATCGCCGACCAGGCGGAATCCGAGTTCTCCGCTGAAAAGCGCCTGGTAATAAGCGATGCTCAGTGGGAAGCGCTCCGGGTTGCGGGACAGCGACGCATAGAAGCGATTCGATGAGATGACGAGGTAGTCGGCGCGGTCGAGGATGTACTTCATCCGCTCGCGTTTGTCCGCGGTATCTTCCCACGACATCTCCAGCTCGTAGCCGTGATATTGGGCGTCCCAGATGATGAAGGGGGGAGTAGGAACGGGAAGGGGATCATCCCAGGCGCCTTCTGTGGCAACGGCTGAGCCGCTGATCACCAGGGGGCCGCTGGCATCGGGCTGAAAGACGAGGTAATACAGTTTACCGGCTTCCAGCGACACAGGCGGCAGATCCAGCTGATAGGATTGGCCTCGCGGGTCTTCCTCCGCGGCGAAGGTCGCCGAAATGGTATCTTCGGCCAGCGCGCCGCTGAAATCGCTGGTAGAGGAGAGAGCCACGCGCAGCGTTCGGAGCCGGGTCTCGCTGGCCGGATCGATCACATGAGTCAGCCTCAGACCGCTGAGTACACCATCGACAGGCACCCGAATCTCGTAGGGCTGCGGAAGCCCACCGGCCAAGTATGTATAATAGGCCGGCGGACGCGTAGGATCATTATCGACCTGAGAGGGCGGAAGCCAGCTGTTGCGCAGACCAACCTGGACCGTCTGCTGCCCGTTTGGGGTATCTAGGGTTAGCGTCAGGTCGGAGGCAATATTCGTCAGCATCCAGTCTGAAGCGGCCACCCGGGTCACCGGCCGTGTATAGATGCGCGATACCGCGAAACCCCAGCCAGCGGCTCCGACCACAATAACCGTTGCCAGACCGCCCACCACCGCCAGCGGCCATCGTGTCCGCACAGCAGGGCGCGAAGCCAGCAGGCTCGCCACCCGATCCCACAGGGTGACCAGCGCCCACCCGCCCAGCAGGGTCAGGAAGGGATATACTGGCAGGAAATAGCGCATGGTCTTGACCCAGCCGATGCCCTGCCAGATGAAGAAGGTCAGGATCCACAGCACTGGCAGGATCAGCCGCTCTGCGAGCCGGTGCCCCCGCGCGATTTCCCACACTGCCCAGGCCAATGCCAGCCAGCACCACAGACCCAGCGGCCAGCCCATCCCGACCCGCACCATGTTCACCCACGGGAAGATCAGCGGCAGCCGCCTGCCCCACTGATGATTGGGTGGGATATCGGAGTATCCGGAAACCTGTCGACGCACCTCAGCCATCTGCTCGAGCCAGGCCGGGTTCGGGCGCAGCCCGACCGGATCGCCCAGGCGGCTCACAGCGGTCATCACCGGTCCCAGGGCATCAGGCTCGATGGCTACGTCCGAGTGTGATGGCAGAAACGCATAGGGCTGGCCGATACGGAACACCAGGACCGTGATCGCGCCAGCAAGGATGAGGCCCAGCACGGCCTGGCGCACCGGGGGGGTGAGCCACCACTGCCCCGCTACCTGCGGGCGTGACCCTGCAGGCTGTGCGTCGTTTACGGGCTGGCTCAGCCAGACGCGCAGCCCCAGCGCGGCGATAAGGATAAGGGCAAACGGGAACACACTGACCTTGCTCGCCATCGCCAGCCCGAGCGCGATACCAAACAGGATGTAATCCGGCCAGTGGTGCGCAGTCAGAGCCCGGGCGGCGAACCAGAATGCGGCTGCCACGAACAGATTGGTGAAGGTGTCAACGGTGAAGAAGTGCGAAAGCTGGATCGGAAGAGCCGCTGCCGCATACAGCAGGGCGCCCAGCAGGCCGATTCGCCGGTCAAACAGTTGCCGCCCGATGAGGAATACCAGCACAATAACCAGAATATCTGCCGCAGCTGAAAGGCTGCGCCCGACCAGATAGTTGCTGTAGTAGTCGGCGCTGTCAGTCCACTCGGTAACATAGCGAACCAGGGTGATCGGGAAGTTCCCGTAAACAAAGAAGCCGTAGCCCACATTGTTGGGGTTGAGCGGCGATCTCTGCGTGTCGAAGTACTGTGCCCATGAATCAACGGGAGAAATAGCCCCTGTCACCATGGAGAGGAATCGCTCATCCGGGTGCAAATGCTGCCCCTCGTCCCAGTCCATGCCAACCAGCCGCAGCGCAGCGCCGCCCAGCGCGATGACGATGAGCACAGCCATTGTCGCGGCTGCATGCAGCACAGGAGTTGACGATTCGCCCCCAAGGCGCCCGGAGCGCTGGTGAGTTATCATGCGAGCAGTTTGCCTGGGAAGGAGAGGCGTGTGCACACGCTAATCATACACAGGGACCCGGTGGATTCCTCAGTCTTCTGGCACTAACCCGACCGTACAACAAACAGGATGAAATCGCGGCCAGCGGTGGCACTCCGATAGTAATGGAGCTCGCCGGCCGGGAAGCGTTCCTGGAGGATGCGCTGGCTTTCTACATCCTGCGGATGAACAATGAATACCAGCGGGCGGGCCGCCATGCGCTCCGGCAGGCTGTTCAGGTAGGTGGTCAGCATAGGCACGTCCAGAATCGCCTGATCGAATTCCAGATCGCCCGCTTCGATGCCGATAGCGCGGTAGTCATGCCAGAAAGGCCAGCCCTGAAGCCACACACCATCCAATGGGGCCTCCGGGCCAATCTGTTCCCGTATCGCTGCGGCGACCTCGCCGGGATTGAGCGCCGAGTTCCGGTAGGATGTGGCATACAGGTCGAAATAGATGTGGAAATTGAGATAGGCCGCTCCGCCGATGAGGGTTGCGATCAGAACGGCTCCTACCGCGATACCGGGAAGCCGCCCCATCACCATACTCCATCGCTGGCGAATCAGCGCCAGTGGCCATGCAGCCAGCACAAATACGATCGGGATTGTGCCGCTGCCCCGGGTGGCGCTGGGATTCTCGATCGGGAATGCAACAGCCAGCGCGGACGGCAGTAGTAAGATCAATCCGGCTGCGATCAGGAAGGCATCGACCGGATCGCGCCGTAGTTTCAGCCTTACCATCCATCCGAGCAGCCCCAAGATAAACAACCCTCCGGTGATGCGATCCAGGAGCGGAGCGCCAGGCACCGCGCTGAACCACGAAGAGTCGCCGCGCACATTGAACATGCCCAGCGCCTTGCGGTAGTTATCCGCCAGCACTGAACTGACTGTGCCGTTAATGGCGACTTCGTTGCTGGTAGTCCGGTTGATGACCCGGTTCCAGAGATCCTGTGGGTAGTCATGCCACACCCTGAGCATGGGTACGAAGATCACTGCGGCTATCAGTCCGGCAAACAGCAGATTCAACCCCTGCCGGGCGGCGGTCTGGAGGGCGATTGTCGCGAGGAGCCGGGCGTCGGATTGGCCTGCACGGCTGGCTGCCAGGGCGCGCAGCGCCGGGCCGGCGACTGATGCAAGGCAGGCAGCGATAGCCACCAGCGGAGCGATCCGGAGCGCCTGGTAGGCATACATGCCTATCCCCAGCCAGATACCTGCCCAGATCCATGCCCGCCGGGATCCGGTACGAATTGATCTCGCAAGAACCATCAAGATCAACGCCATTATCAGGGGTGTCAGTACGATGCGCAGCCCCAACCGTCCGAGCAGAGTATGCCACCACGAGATCGCCAGCAGCGCCGCCGCATATAAACCTGTCTCGCGGTCAACGATCTCCCGGCCCAGCACAATCATCAGCGGAATCAGCGCCAGGGCCTCCAGCGCAGTGGTTAGCTTCAGTGCCAGGAAGGTCATCCCGACTCCGGGCAGCCGGGCAATCAGAGGAATCAGATAGAACTGGATCGCTTCACGCCCGGCGTTGTTGGTGAAGAAGACATGGTGCTCGCCCTGCGAGACCCGGTAGGCGTCAAGCAGCTTTTCCACATGATCGCTGGTCATCTCGTTGGGGACCGCATCCAGGCGATAAAACCGGAAGAAGGCTGCCAGAGCCATCATCCCCAATGTAAGAAGGATCGGGCCTGCTGCGCGGCTCCAGTGCGGGCGGGTTTCTCTGGCCCTACGGATCGCCGCTGACCAGCCAGCGGCGATCGCACCGGGGTCGCGCTCGGAGACCGTCAGGAGCCACAGGATGATACTTAACATCCAGGTTGCTATGCCGGCCGTGGTGAAGCGGTTGCCTGCGGTGAGAAAGTAAGTTGCTGCTGAAAGGGCCAGTGCTGCCAGCCCCATCGCCAGCCGCCGGTTCAGTACCCGATCTTCGATGAGCGCCAGCGGCCGCGCGGGGCCGCCCCCGGTCGTCACTGGTCCCCGGCAGAGCAGCCCACCGTCTGGCGGCGCGATCTCGAACATCAGGAGGCCCAGCCAGATCAGCGCCGCCATCCCGATCAGCAGGCCGGCCGGGCTGCCCGATGCGCTACTCAGGGCAGATTCGGCCAGATAGACAAGGAAAACGGCCAGGACCGCCCCGATGCCGATCACGGCAATACGGCCCGCTCCGGCTCCCTCGACCGGCGCGGCAGAGCTGCCGGGGTAGTGGATCACGCCCGGTGTGTCCAGATCGGTCAGCTCAATCGGAGCCGGCTCCGATTGGGGTATCGCGGGCTCGGCGCGCCGGATTCCCGGCAGGATCGATACATGCTCATCCTGCGGCGGGAAGAAGACTGCCTGCCAAACATCGCGCCACGTGATGCGATCCTCGGCTGGCTCATTCGGGGCAGGGGGGGCACTGGAAGCGTGAGGCACCGGCTACCTCCGGGTGTCCGCCGGATTGCGCGCCAGCACGCACAGATTGACCGTTGAGCGGCCGGGCGGCTCATCCATCACATTGTGCCGGTCAAACCACTCGAACAGAGTCAGCCCAATATGGACAGGGTTGAAAACACTGCCCCGGTCGCCGCTCAGGCTGTGCCTGTCGGCGGCTGCCGCCACAGCGGAGGGCAGGAGCCCCGCCTCCAGCATTGGCTTGCCGAATCCATAGACGATGTTGTGGATGAATGGAAAAGCATGGTGGGTAAAGCTGCGTTCGGCCACAATCTCCAGTCCGGCAGCCAGCACTGTCGCCCGCAGCGCTTCCGCTGTATACAGCCGGACATGATTCGCCCAGATCCCTGCCAGTGCGCCGCGCTGGATGTGTGTATGGAAGCAGGTCTCCAGTGTCCGGTTGAGGGGATCCCACCAGAACGGGTAGTTGGCGTTGGGAACCGTGATGGCGAGGAGCCCATCTGGTTTGACAACCCGGCGAATGCTCCTCAATGCCTCCGTATCGTCCTCGACGTGCTCCAGCACCTCGGACAGGATGACCTTATCAAACTGCGCTGCCTGAAAAGGCGGATCGTAGAGGCTGCCGGCCACCAGGCAAGGTGCACTGGCGCTGCCCGACAGCAGTGCGGCCCTTGCAATACGAAGATAGGGCAGCTCCAGTTCAAGACCGACCACACGTGCCTGGGTGGCATGCTGGATAAAGTGCAGATAGAAGCCCCGGCCGCAGCCGGCATCCAGCACCCACTCGCCGGGTCGGGGATCCAGCCATTCAAAGATGGTGACCACGCGCCGGCGGTAGGCCATATCCGCCTCGTTGCGAATCATCTGGCGGATGAGTTCGCGGTCAACCATGATGGCTGCTCGCCCCCTGCCCACGCGCAGCGTCAGCCGCCGACCGTAGATGGCGCTCGTAGCGATCAATCGTCTCCTGTAGATTGAATCGCGCATCGATCTCTGCCAGTGTGCGCATGTACCGGCTGCGATGCTGGAGGACCCGGACAATGCCCTCGCCCATCGCGATCGGGTCACCGGGCGGAACCAGCTCACCCATGCCGGTTACGCGCACCACTTCGCGCGCTCCCGGAATGTCTGTGGCTACTACGGGAGTGCCACTGCGCATCGCCTCCACCTGAACCAGAGCAAAGCATTCCGTGTCGCTGGGCAAAGCCAGCAGATCGCAGGCTGCATAGAAGCTGGCAACCTCCCTCGGATCGCTCAGGAGTCCCAGGAAGATCAGGTGGTCGCGGTAGCGGTTGATCAGGTCCTGATTGCGCTCAAAGAACTTCTCATATTTGAGCTGATGCTGCCCCGCAAATACCAGCCGGGTGCCGGGGAAGGTCCGGTGGATGACGGGCAGGGCGCGGATCAAAACATCCGGGCGTTTCTCCTCGACGAAGCGGCCTGCATAGCCGACGAGCCGCGCCTGACCATTCAGCCCGGCCAGCCATTCTGCGCGCAGTGCCTCTACGCGCTGCGGATCAGGCGGCGGGATCTGGATGGGCGGATAGACGGCTGAGGTTTTCTCCCGGAATGGCCGGATGTAGGATGAGTTGTCTGCGTAGTCGTGGCTGTAGGCGATCAGACGATGGGCTGCGCGCCCGGCGATCAGGTACAGCTGAAAAGTTGCCCATTCGATGAAGCGGTTGAACCAGCCTGCCGGCAGGACCAGATCGCCGTGATGGGTGATTACCAGTCCTTTGCGGAGGAGGCGGGCATAGACGGCCAGGATGGCTGCTTCCAGCATCGGTGTATGGATGCTGACCACATCATGCATCTGCACCAGGCGCAGCGCTGCCCACGGGTAGGCCGGCATGACCATGCCACGGCTGATTCGGATAGGCGCCCACAGGCGTATCACGCGCACGCCGTTGATGATCTGCTCGTCGCGGGGGAGGCTGAGATCATAGCGGGCAGTGAGCACCGTGACCTCATGCCCTCGCGCCGCCAACGCCTCGGCAACCCGCTGCACGTGGAGCGTGAGACCGGTGCGGTGGGGTACATAGTACTGGAGCGCAATCAGAATCTTGAGCGAGCGTTGTGCAGTCATAGCATGCGTGCTGCGCGGGTATTGCATGGGGCGCAGGCCGATGCCAGCGCTCCTGAGGTATCGATCAGTTCCCCTGTTGAGTGTAACATGGTGCCATCAGGGTCGACCATCCGGCCGGCCCGACTGTGCCGCCTCATAAGGGCGGCATTCCTGCCGGGCTTCCGGACTCAATCGGGTTGGGGTGGGCCGCTGCCTCCGCCTGGCGGGCGACCTCGCTGAAGCTGATTCCATCCCGCAGCAGGCCCAGGATGCCGCACACGCTGGTCAGGATGAAATTCAGGCCATGCATGGCGATGGCAAAGCTGCGGCTGGCATCGGGCTGGTAGCCCGACGCCGTCAGCACCCCGATGACAGCTGCCTCGTAGGGACCCACTCCCGACGGCGCTGCCGGGACGGCTATCCCCAGCCCTGCTGCGGCGACCGACAGCAGACCGTGTATCAGAGGGACCGACGGCCAGAATGCATGCATGAGAGCCCAGGCTGCTATACCTGAGGCGATCCAGGCAGCAATTGAGAGAAACAGCCCAACAATGAATGTACGCAGGTCAGAGACCGCGCCCAGCCCCTGCACAAACGGTTCAAGGAACTGTCGAGCACGCGTGCGGTCGAGGCGGGGCAGCAGCGCGAGGGCGTGTGCCCCTACGCTCAGGGCGCGGCCCGGCCAACGGGCGGCCAGCGCTAGCACGATCATCCCGGCCACCGCGCCCGCCCCCATCAATGCCCCGGCGCTGGTTGCCCAGCCGGGCAAGTCAAGCCCGATCAGGACGATGCCGAACAGAACCACCACCGATACCATGTCAAACAATCTCTCGACCACGATACTGGACAGGGCGCTGGTGAAATGCATGCCGGGGCGGCGCCCCGCCAACACCGCACGGGCGATCTCACCAATTCGCGCGGGAAGAATGTTGTTAAACAGGAAGCCGATGTTAAACAGCCAGAATCCATCAATGGGTGACAGCCGTCCCTGAGTCAGCGCACTCCAGCGCAGGCCGCGCATCATGACGGTGATCAGCACCAGACCCATCCCGAGTGCCACATAGACGTAGCGAGCCGTGCGGAAGGCCAGCAGAATCGCGCTGCCATCCGCCCGTCGGAATGCCAGGTACAGGGCGGCGCCGCTGACTGCCAGCCCGATCACCAGTGTATGCCAGCGTCTCATAACTGTGCGCCGATGTTTCCCCGGGCCTCTGAGCCCGGAACGGGCGGAGTATAGCACGCGCCCCCTGTCAGGGCAAAGCGCTCCCTCCAGCAGTTTGCCTCTTTCTGCATGGTCATTTCTCGCAAGCTGACGTATCCTAGATGCCATGAGCGACTCACTCAAGGACCAGATCCGGCTCGGGCGAGAGGCCCTTCGAGACGGGAAGAAGCGCGAAGCCCGCCGGATTTTTGGGGATTTGGTGCGGGATCATCCTGGCAACGCTGCTGCGTGGTGGTACCTGGCGGCTTTGCTTGACGATCCCGAGCAGAAGGTGCACTGTCTGCAGCAGGTTCTGCGTCTGGAGCCTGAACACGCAGAAGCGCGCGCAATGCTGGCCCGGCTGCAGGCGCGTGTGGGGCTGCCGACCCCTGCACGTGGCACTCCGCGGCCTGTTTATGAAGCTCACGAATCTACCGGTGGGCACCTTCGCATGGTTAGCCCGGCTGATGAGGCGCTCCCCTCTGCGCACCCGGATCGGGGGCACGGCGGTGACGTGTCGGTTCTGATAGCGGTGGTCGTTATCGCCTTGATCGCCATCGCCAGTGCGGCGGCGCTGTTCGGTACGGGCATGGGCGCTGATCTCTTTGGGATACAGCCGCCGGACGCAGGGCCTACGCTGCAGCCGCTGCAATTTGGCGTACCGGCCTGCAGCCAGACTGAGGATCCGGGCGCACGGCTGGTATTCATCAATAACAGCCCGGTCACGATTGAGATCTCTGAGGGGCCAGAAGGGCAGGAGCGGCTGGTAGGCAGCATTGCGGCGGGCAGTCAGGTCGAGGTCGATGCCAGCCCCGGGACTCCCGTGCGGTACTCCGCTGCAACGGCTGATCCCGCCTATGCGTCCGGCGGAGCCATCCTGGAGGTGCCTGCCGGGAGCATCTGCCGAATTCCGATCCGCTGAAGGGATCCCCCATGGCGATCCGCGTCATTGCCGGTAAGGCGAAGGGGCGCAAGCTGAAGATGGTCCCTGGCGAGATAACGCGCCCGGTGATGGATCGCGTCAAGGAGAATGTGTTCAATATCGTGGGCCCATCTGTGCGCGAGACGCGCTGGCTGGATCTGTTTGCCGGCACAGGCAGCGTCGGTATTGAGGCACTCAGCCGCGGCGCCCGCACCTGCCTGTTCACGGATACGAGTCGGGCGGCAATCCGGACGATCCATGAGAACCTGCAGATCACCGGGCTCGCTTCCAGCGCCCGTGTCGAGCGGGCCGACGCCCTGCTTATGCTACGGAATGATCCACAGGATGAAGCGGCATTTGAGTACATCTACGTCGCTCCCCCCCAGTACCAGGGAATCTGGCAGAAGGTTCTGGAGCTAATTGACGCGCGTCCGACGTGGCTGGCGCCGGATGGAATCGTGATCGTGCAGATCGATCCGCGGGAATATGCCGATCTGGACCTCACGAACCTGCGGCTGATCGACCGGCGCACCTATGGCAACACCCTGGTGCTCTTCTATGAACTGCCGGGAGAATGATCTCAAAGCACGCCATTGACCCGGCGATAGGACAGGGTACAATCGAGGTGATCGCTGCACCCCCATCAGGAGCTTTACCATGCGCGAATGTGCTGTTTGCCACACACAGACCGAAGATCATGTCACCATATGCCCAAATTGCCACGCTGATCTTACGGCGGACTCCGTCACAGCGCGTGCCCTGCGTCAGATCATGAAAAGCCCGCGCGCCAGCGCCGTCTACGTGGTAGCACCGCCGGGCGCATGCCCGGCTTGCCGCAGCACCCAGGGGACGTATGCCAAGCAGTCCGGGCGCGTTCCCCTGCTTCCGCATGAAGGCTGCTCCTGCCCGAATGGCTGCCTGTGTCGCTATGAGCCGCTGGTGGTGGAAGTAGGGCCCTAGTCCACCTGCTCGCTGCTCTGCGTGACGGGCTTCGCTGATTCAATGGGCGGTGCCCCGGCTAGCAGCTGCTTTGCCCTCCGGATCGCCTGCTTCTTGGTACGAATCTGCCCGGAAGCCTGCTCCTCGCGGAGTTGCTCCATGAGGTTGCCCAGGGCAGGCCCGGGTGAAATATTCAGAGCAGCCATCAGGTCGTCCCCGCTGAGCAGCGCGGGCGGCGCGATGACCTGCTGGTGGCGGCGAAAGCAGGCGTCCAGCAGCGGCGAGGCCACCTCATCTAACAGCATCCCCCATTCGCGTGCACGCGTGCTGAACGGATCATTGGCCAGAAAGGCTGCGAGCTCCAGCACCAGAGCATCCACTCCCGCGTCGCCGGTCAGCCGATAGTACTGATAGATGCGGCGATCATCCGGGCGCTCAGGAGGACTCAGTGCTCTGCCTCGCCCCCGCGTTACACCCTCCAGTATCCGCCGTTCGTTTCCAGAGAGGCGCAGGCGGTCTGCCCAGAGCGCAGCGTTCTGACCTTCAGGGGTCAGGGCGTGCAGCAGGAGCAGCGCCCCTCGTGTGCGCCGATCGGCCACCGGGTACCCGAAGTGTTCCTGGAGCTGGCGCCGGAAGCGATCCAGCACCATCACGGCGGTACCCATCATCAGGTTGGCTGCGAGATTGTCATCTCGACGCGGGCTGATGGCTGTCAGGATCGCCCAGGTCTGGCTGGCCAGAGCAAGAAGCTGCTCCAGGCCGGGGCCTTCTGGCAGCCTGTGGGGTGAGAGAGGGGGGAGCAGGCCCAGCGCGCTGAGCAGCCGGATTCCTCCGCTGGCGCGCCGGCCTCCCAGGATGGTGAAGAACTCATCGCGGCAGCGCTCAGGCTGATCCAGGTCACCGGAGGGCGCAGTAAGGCGTCGGGCAGCCGCCTGTGTAGCAGCACGCGTCTCCGGGGTCAGGCGCAGTGAGAACTGCAGGCTGAGCCGGACCGCCCGCAGCGCCCGCACCGGGTCATCAGCGATGCTGGAGGGAGAACACTGACGCAGAACACGCCGCTCCAGCAGATCGGCCTGTCCGCCAAGCGGGTCGATCAGCATTTCTGGCGAATCCAGCCGCGCGGCCATGGCGTTGATGGTGAAATCACGCCCTGCCAGATCGGCGAGGAGATCGGGGCCGCGGAACGCGGCGACATCGATAACCATGCCACTTTTGAGGATGACGCGGCCAGTGCGCCGCTCAGGATCGATGGGGTAGTACGCACCGTCGAGCGCGTCGGCCAGCCTGCGGGCAATCCTCAGCCCATCGCCCGGGGTGGCCAGATCAATATCGCCGGCAGCCCGGCCGATCACGGCATCGCGGACGATTCCACCTACCAGATACAGCTGAGAAGCGGCAGGGGCTGCAGAAGCGATCTGTGGCACCAACTCAGGCCAGATCAGGGTGGGGTGTGGAACCTGTGCATCCATCGCCCGCCCGGAAGATCAGGACTCGCGGTGTGCCGGCTCCGGGCCAATCAGTGCGCCGGGCCGGACCACCCCGATGAAGGGCAGGTTGCGATAGTACTCGTCGATATCCAGACCGTAGCCGAAGACAAAAGCATCCTTAATGGCAAATCCCACGTAGTCCAGCCGGACATCGATCTCGCGCCGCTCGCTCTTGTCGAGCAGTGTACAGACACGGAGGCTGGCAGGGCGGCGTGCCTCCAGCAGGCGCAGCACCTGAGCCATTGTATGCCCGGAATCAATGATGTCTTCAACGATGAGGACATGTCGATTTTCGATAGACAGGTGGAGATCCATCAGGATACGCACGTCGCCCGGCGAACTGCGCACGCCGGTGCCATAGGAAGTGACATCCATGAAGTCTACGGTATGAGGCACGTCGATGCGGCGCATGAGGTCGGACATGAAAAGCATGCTGCCTTTCAGGATGCCAACCAGCATCAGAGAGCGGCCCTGATAGTCTGCTGTGATGGCGTGGCCCAGCTCGGTGATGCGCGCCTGCAGGCGATCCGCGTCAATCAGTACATAATCCAGCAGATCCTGGTATGGAGGAGGCACCCGACAACTCCCGGTTGCTTTCACCTGCCCGGTGGTCGGCGCCCAACGCGGCAGCGCCGCCGGGACTTCATGATCGCAAGTATACGGCAGCCGCACAATCCTGACTAGCCCTCGCTGCGCGGGCGTCCGGGAACCTGGTGGCAGTGCCGGCAGCGCGCCTCGTAGGATTCCCGGGCGCCGATGAGGATGATGGGATCGTCGTACTGCGCAGGCTGCCCGTTGATCAGGCGCTGCGACCGGGAGGCTTCCTCTCCGCAGATCACGCAGATGGCATGCAGCTTGTCCACATGTTCGGCCTGCGCGATGAGAGCCGGCATCGGCCCGAAGGGCTCGGCGCGGAAGTCGAGGTCCAGGCCGGCGACGATGACGCGGATGCCGCGGCTTTCAGCGAGCCGGCTGCAGACTTCGACCAGGCTGCCGTCAAAGAACTGGGCCTCGTCGATGGCAACCACGGTTGTCCCGTCCTGGAGATGAGACCAGATATCGCTGGCCCGCTCGATCGATATCGCGTCCGTGGCCCGGCCATCGTGCGAGTTGATGCTGCTCGCGCTGTAGCGATCGTCGAGCAGCGGCTTGAAGACCTGAACAATCTGGCGGGCAATCTCCGCCCGCCGAACGCGGCGGATCAGCTCTTCAGACTTGCCGCTGAACATGCTGCCGCAGATCACCTCAACATGCCCCCGGTGATGTCTCATGATGCCTGTTTTGCTCCGCTGGTGGGATGGTTTCAGAGTCAGGGCGCGGCCCCTGCGGAGATTCACAGGATGCCGCGCCCTCATTCCATGGCTACCCGTTCGGCAGGCGTCCGATCAGCTCTCGCCAGACGGGACCGAATAACCGCGCGCGCGAAGCGTGCGCTTGAGGTCGATGAGTCCCTTCTGGCCGAAGCCCTTGATGCTCAGCAGGGCCTCATCGCCGCCCCGGGCGAAGGCTTCCAGCACGGCGCCGGCTGTGGTCAGGCCGGCCTCCGCGAGCGCCTTCTCGTTGCGGGCGCCCAGCGCCAGTTCTGTGATCGGCAGGTCTGGCGAAGTGCGCGCCTCGGCTGCCTCGCGCTCGGCGGTGATGCGCTGCTCGCGCGCCTGCAAGCGCTTCATGAAGCGATCAACCTGCCCCTCAGTGTCGACAATGCGCTGCTCGCCTGTGAAGAACGGGTGGCAGTTGCTGCAGACGTCGGTGGAAATGCGCGGCACCGTCGAACCAGTCGTCCACGAGTTGCCGCAGGCGCAGGTGACCACGGCGTCAGGATACCATTTCGGGTGAATGTCGGGTTTCACAGCTCAATCCTTTTTCGTAAGGCAACACGGCCCCGCCACCAAGGGCGGGGTAGCGTATTGCATCGATCCCCTGATCGCTGCCTGCCAGCGGAGAAGCTCAGACAGACGCGGCTTACCGAGCGTTGGGGTTCTCCGGGCGGATGCTGATCAGGCGGCGGCCGCCGCGCCCGTATTCAAAGTGCACGTAGCCTTCGGACAGTGCAAACAGCGTGTAGTCACGGCCCATGCCCACGTTGGTGCCCGGGTGGAACCTGGTCCCGCACTGGCGCATCAAGATGTTGCCGGGGATGACGTGCTCGCCGCCAAAGCGCTTCACGCCGCGCATCTTGGGATTGCTATCGCGGCCGTTCCGGGTCGAGCCGCTGCCTTTCTTGTGTGCCATCACTTTCCTCCCTGTGCCGGCGCCCGGGCGCCCGCCGCGCTCAGTGCGCGTGGGGCAGGGCGGGGCCGGCCCGGTTAATTATTCCGCCGATGCCTGCCCGGCTTCTTCGGAGCCAGATGCCTGCGCCTTCCGGCTGCGGCCTGGCTTCTTGCCCGGTGCGCCGATGCCGGTGATCATCAGGCGCGTGTAGTACTGCCGATGGCCCTGCTTCCGGCGGTAGCGCTGCTTGGGCTTGAACTTGTAGACGATGATCTTCTTGCCGCGGAACTGCTCAACCACCTCCGCCCGGACGACGCTGCCCTCCACCACGGGGCGGCCGATCACGGTGGCGGGGCCGTCGGCGACCAGCAGCACATCGCTGAACTCAAGCTTATCGCCCACCTGGCTGGCCAGGCGCTCGGTGACGATCGTCTGGCCGACCTCGGCATGGTACTGCTTGCCGCCAATGCGGACAATCGCGTACATGGTGTCTCCGTTCTTCGCTTGCCGCCTGGGCGCGCGTCTCGCAAGAGCGGCCAGGGGAAGACGGTGCAGACTGAATTGTGCGCTCCGGCTGTGGAGCAAGGCAGGATTATAGCGATCCCACCCATGCCTGTCAACGGCAGCCAGGGCCGGGGAGGCTCAGGCCGGGCAGGGGCGGCGCGGGCCGATCTGATCAAACGATCCATTGACCGAATGGCGATCCGGCTGTAGGCTGGACAGGGCGGCGCGGGCCGCTGCGGCGTTCCGTAACGACAGAACGGGATTCTGTCGGGACGGGCGACCTGCGAAAAAAGTGACATTCTGTAACGCCCGACGATCTATTTCGTCGGGACGAAAGGGCCCGGCGGACCCCCTGCTGTACCTGAGATGGATTCACAATCCCTGCATGATGTGATGGCGCCGGAGCAGGCACCAACAGGCACGCCTTTTGTCACGCCGATGCGGGCGTTTCGTCGAGCGCTAAGGCCCTGCAGAGGCCGCCGACCGGGCACCTGTTGAAATGCCGCCGGCGGGGCGCTATAGTTAGCAGGGCTAATGATTGGGCAGGCTAACTAATCTCCGGCGGAGGCCGCGATGGCAGGCAGCGCTGCAGACGAGACCGCACACGAAATCCTGCAGGTGATCCCGCTGGTGATGCGGGTGCTGGCCGCCGAACTGCGGCAGTCCGGCTGCCTGGAGCCGGCGCACCTGCGCGCCCTGACGATGCTGGGCCACCGCACCTGCACGCTCTCCGAACTGGCAGACGCGCAGGCAGTGAGCCTGCCGACAGCCTCCAACTCGATCACGGCGCTGGAGGATCGCGGCTGGGTGCGGCGTACCCGTTCGGATCAGGATCGGCGGGTGGTGAGGGTGGAACTGACAGCGCAAGGCCGACAGGCGGTCGAGGATGCACACCGGCAGGCGGAGGCCCGGCTGCGCGCGCTGCTGGACAGCCTGAGCCCCGGCGAAATGGAGACTCTGCGGGCCGGGCTGGCGCTGCTGCGACAGATGTTCGGCGCGGGCCGGCAGGCTACCCGGACGGAGCCAGCCCGCACCGGCCACGAATGACAATCGAAAGGAAGCACTTTGCAGAATCAGGCTACGCGACCCTGGACACCCCGGCGCAGCCAGACAGCTAAAGCGCCGGCGCTGGGCCGGGCCATCCGCTACCTAGGCGGACACCGGGCCAGCACGGCGATGGCGTACGGCGCGCTGCTGATCGCCTCGGCGGCGCAGCTGGCCGTCCCGCAGCTGGTACAGAACATGATCGACGCGATCACCCGCGCGGGCGGCGCCGGTGGGCGCCCCCTGGACGCGACGCAGGCGGAACCGCTGCTGATCAACGCCGCGCTGCTGATCGTGGCGTTTGCCGCCCTGCGCGGGCTGTTTTCGTTCGCCCAGGCGTATATGGCCGAGAAGACCTCGCAGGGCGTGGCATTTGACTTCCGCAATGAGATCTTCGCCAAGATCCAGCGGCTGTCTTTCAGCTACCATGACCGCAACCAGACCGGGCAGCTGATGATCCGCGCCACCGACGATGTGGAGAAGCTGCGGCTGTTCATCGCCCAGGGGCTGATGCTGGCAGCACAGGCCTTCCTGCTGCTGGCCGGGGCGCTGATCGTGCTGCTGGCGACCAACTGGCGGCTGATGCTGGCGATCGCGCCTGTGCTGCCACTGGCGCTGGCGCTCTTTATGATCTTCGGGCGGATCAGCCAGCCGCTGTTTGCAGAAGTGCAGAAGCGCATTTCGGCGCTGAACACGGTGCTGCAGGAGAGCCTGGCGGGCATCAAGGTGGTAAAAGCCTTCGCCCGCGAGGCGTATGTCCAGCAGCGGTTCGACGACGCGGCGGAGGCGCTGTTAGCCCAGAGCCTGAAGGTCAGCCGCACCTTCGCCTTCCTGTTTCCGCTGATCTTCCTGATCGCCCAGATCGGGCAGGCGGTGATCCTGTATGCCGGCGGCCGGCAGATCCTGGCGGGGACGCTGAACCTGGGCGAATACCAGAAGTTCAGCCTGTACCTGGTGTACGTGTTCTTCCCGCTGGGACAGCTGGGATTCATCATCTCGCTGATGTCGCAGGCGTCGGCCTCGGCGACACGCATCTTCGAGATCCTCGATGCTCAGAGCGAGGTGACCGACAGGCCGGGCGCGGCGGTGCTGCCGCCGATCCAGGGGCGGGTGGCATTTGAGAACGTCACCTTCCGCTACTTCAACGCGGCGGAACCCGTGCTGCGTGGAGTCAGCTTCACGGCAGAGCCGGGGCAGACTATCGCCCTGCTGGGGGCAACCGGCAGCGGCAAGACGACGATCATTAACCTGATTCCGCGCTTCTACGACGTGTCGGAGGGAAGGGTTCTGGTGGATGGACACGATGTGCGGGATGTGACGCTTGACTCGCTGCGCGGCCAGATCGGCATCGTGCTGCAGGAAACCAACCTGTTCAGCGGCACCATCCGGGAGAACATCGCGTTCGGGAGGCCGCAGGCCAGCCTGGAAGAGGTGATGGAGGCGGCCCGGGCGGCGGCGGCGCACGAATTCATCATGAGCTTCCCGGAAGGCTATGATACGCCGGTGGGGGAGCGGGGCGTCACCCTTTCGGGAGGGCAGAAACAGCGGATCGCCATCGCCCGGGCCCTGCTGCTGGATCCCCGCCTGCTGATCCTGGACGACTCGACCAGCAGCGTCGATGTATCGACCGAAGCGCAGATTCAGCGGGCGCTTGACCGGCTGATGCAGGGGCGGACGAGCTTCGTGATCGCCCAGCGCATCAGCACCGTGCTGAACGCCGACCAGATCCTGGTGCTGGATCGCGGCCGCGTGGCCGCGCAGGGCACGCATGCTGAGCTGATGGAGACCAGCCCGATCTATGCTGAAATCTACGCGTCGCAGCTGATGGATGACGGGGCGGCAGGCGCCGCTGAACCGCTGTCACCTGTGACTCCCCGGGAGGCCCGGTAACCACCATGATGGGACAACTCGACGGCGGGCGCCGTCTGCTGGACCGAGAAACGAGCAAACCAGCCCATGTGGCCGCCACGCTGGCGCGGTTCTGGCTTTACTTCCGCCAGCGCTGGTACGCGCTGGTGATTGTGCTGATCCTGCTGGCAGCCAGCACCTGGACGCAGGTGATCTCGCCGGCGCTGATCGGGCAAGCTGTAGACTGCTACCTGGTCCCGGCGGGGCCGGAGCGCTGCTGGTACGCGGCCCAAGACATGACCACGGCCTCTCTGGAAGCGCGTGCCACCGGTCTGGGCGGCCTGGTCGGCAGCCTGGTCGGGCTGTACGCGCTGGGGGCGGCGCTGACGGGGGCGATGTTCTACACGATGACCTGGGTGGGGCAGTCGGCCCTGCGGCAGATCCGGGTGGAGGTGTTCCGCCACCTGCAGCGGCTGTCGCTGGGCTACTACGCCGAGAACGAGGCGGGCAACCTGATGAGCCGCTTCACCAGCGACGCGGAGACCATCCAGCAGGTGCTGACCTTCGCGCTGGTGCAGGTGATCAGCGGGGCGCTGCTGATCGTATGGATCACCGCCGCGATGGTGCGGATCAACCTGCCCTATGCGCTGCTGAGCCTGAGCGTGGTGCCGTTCATGGTGCTGGCGACGGTGTATTTCTCCAGCCAGGCCCGGCAAGCCTTCAGGCGCAGCCGGCGCGAGATGGGCAGCGTGAATGCCGATCTGCAGGAGAGCATCGCCGGGGTGCGAGAGACGCAGGCCTTCAGCCGGGAGGACGAGAACATCAGCAGCTTCCGGCAGACTAACGCGGCCAACCGGGACGCCAACATCCGGGCGGCGGCCTTCACCAGCGCGCTGTCGCCGGTGCTGGAAGCCCTGGGGTACCTGGGGCTGGCTATCGTGGTGGTGGCAGGCGGACTTTCGCTGCTGCGGGATGAGCCGCTGCCGGGCGCGACGGTGGTCTCGCTGGGGACGGTGATCGTCTTCATCCAGTACACGCAGCGCTTCAACCAGCCGATCCAGCAGATCGCGGTGCTGTGGACGAACATCCAGAGCGCCATCGCCGGCGGCGAGCGCATCTTCGGGCTGCTGGACGTCGTGCCGGATATTGTGGATCGGGCCGATGCCCGCGTGATGCCGCGGATCACCGGCCGGGTGGAGTTTGAAAATGTCTCGGCGGCGTACAAGATAGGGCAGCCGGTGCTGCGCGGGGTGTCATTCACGGCGGAGCCCGGGCAGGTCGTTGCCATTGTGGGGCCGACAGGGGCCGGCAAGACGACAATCATCAACCTGATTCCGCGCTTCTACGATGTCACGGCGGGGGCGGTCCGGATCGACGGGATCGATGTGCGGGATGTCACCGCGGAGAGCCTGCGGCAGCAGATCGGGATCGTGCTGCAGGATACATTCCTGTTTGCGGACAGCGTGATGAACAACATCCGCTACGGGCGGCTGGACGCGACTGACGAGGAAGTCATGGCGGCGGCGCGGCTGGCTTCGGCGGATGGATTCATCGAGCGGCTGCCGGAGGGCTACCAGACGGTGCTGGGGGAGCGCGGCGGGGGGCTGAGTCAGGGACAGCGGCAGCTGATCGCCATCGCCCGGGCGGCGCTGGCCGATCCGCGCATCCTGATCCTGGACGAGGCAACCTCCAGCGTCGATACGCGGACGGAGCGGCTGATCCAGCAGGCGCTGCAGAAGCTGCTGGAAGGACGGACGAGCTTCGTGATCGCGCACCGGCTGAGCACGATCCGCAACGCCGACCAGGTGCTGATGCTGCAGGAGGGCCAGATCGTCGAACGGGGCACCCATGCGGAGCTGATGGCGCGGCGCGGGGCCTACTACGATCTGACGATGAGCCAGTTTCGCCATGAGGAAGCGGAAGGGCAGCCCGGCGGCACGCAGGCACCTGTCCCGGCGGGCGACTGAGGCAGGCGCGCTGCCCAGGCGGCTTCAGGGCTGGACCCGTCGCAGAATGGCGGCTGTGATCGCCTGGCGGCTCAGGCCGTGCTCGTTGCGGAAAACCAGCACCAGCGGATGATCGTAGACGGTAAAGGACTCATCCGCCGGGCCGAGCGAGAGCGCCGGGGCAGGGGGCGCCAGGCCCGGATCTGCCAGACGGGGCCACACGAGCGTGTCGTCAAACAGCGTCAGGCCGAAGATCTGCGGGTAGCGTGAGAAAGTACGCTCCAGGCGGAAGCCCAGTTCGCCGGCAAAGAGGGCGCGATAATAGGCCGCTGTCAGGGGGTAGCGGTCGTGCAGGCGGGGGATGACCCCATACAGACGGCTGCTGGAGAGGATGATGTAGTCGGCGCCGGCCACCTGATCGGCCAGGGCGGCGAGCTTCCGGCGATCATCCGGCTCGGCGAAGGGGTCGATCAGGCGGCTGCTGACAAATCCCTCGCGGAGGTAGCCGCGGCCGTCGAGGGTCAGGTCGAGCGGCAGGGGGTCGTCCCAGCGCTCGGAGACGATGCGCACGCCGGGCGGCAGTTCGCGGTAGATCCATCGGCTGGCGGCAATCCAGGGGTGGGGAGCCGCATACATCTGCATGAACGCCCCCGCGTAGAGCAGGGTGGGGAGCAGCACCGCCACCCCAACAGCCACCTGCCTGCGTGGGCGGCCGGCGAGCCCGGGCGACGAGACGATCAGGCCGCCCACGAGGGCGAACCACGCCGGGGTGGCCGGCAACAGATAGCGCGGGAACTTCACCAGCTGCAACCCCACAGAGATCAACACCCCCCAGGACCAGACTGCAACGACCAGCCCATCGGGCCGGGGGCGGCGCAGGGCGGAGGCTCCGGCCCACAGCAGGGCGGCGAGCGACGCCGCCGTGAGCGGGAGTCCCAGAGTCCAGCGGGCCTGCTGGTCGAGCACATAGAGCAGCGGCGGAGTGCCCAGGTACTGGCGGGTGAACGGCCAGTCGGCGGCGCCTGAGATCACAGCGGCCTGCCCCCCGACCGCTGCCAGGAAGGTCGGGGCATCCAGGAGGGCGTAGGGATTGGTGAGAACAAAAACCGCTGCGGCCAGACCCAGCGCCAGCCAGAGGGCCGGCGGATCGCGCGGGGCGGGCCAGCGGATCGCTGCCTGGCCGGGGACGCGGCCTGCCGGGAACCCCCAATGGGCGGCCAGCAGCGGGACGGCCAGCAGGCCGGCGCTGGCCTTGCAGGCGATGGCCAGACCGGCGCAGAGACCGGCTGCCAGACTGGCGGCACGCCGCTCCGTGCGGGCATAGATCGCGAGCTGCCAGATCGTCAGGGTCGAGAAAAGGGCCAGCGGCGCATCCACCGTGCCGAAGTGCGCGTTCTGAATGTGCAGGACGGCCAGAGCGCCGCAGGCCGCAGCCACCAGGCCCGCAGCGGGACTGTACAGATCGCGAGCCAGCCAGTAGATCACCAGGACGGTAGCGGAATCCGCCAGGGCGGACAGCGCACGGCCAACCCAGGTGAGATGGGTATAGCGGTCGGCGCCGGCTACGTTCAGCAGGCGGCCCGGCAGCGAGTCCGGGGGGAGGGAAGCGCACAGGCGCCCGCCGGGCGCGCATACAAGGCGGAGGAGCGCCCCCATGCCCACTTCTGCGTACAGCGGCAGATGCCCGTACGCATAGCCCTCAGGCTGGCCGTCGGGGCGGCGCAGGGGGTTCAACGATGAGTGAGGAGCATCAAGCGCCGCGGCGGGGCTGGCGGGGAAGTCCAGGCGGCTGGCGATGAACAGGATGGCGCGCTCATCGGGGTGCAGCTGGCTCCCGCCATCCCAGCCCAGATGGCTGAAGCGCAAACAGGCGCCGATCAGCACAACAGCGGCCACCGCGAGGCGCCTGATCGGGGTGGGGAGGGCGGTCTGCATGCGCCGCGTCCTTCATCAACAACGCGCCAGGGGGGCTACCCGCTGGCGCGTCCGGGAATGGCCTGCCTGCTGCCCGCGCTATGCTTCGCCCAGGTAGGCGGCGCGAACTGTTTCGTTCGCCAACAGCTCTTTGCCGGTGCCGGCCAGGACGATCTCGCCGGTCTGGAGCACATAGCCGCGATGGCAGATCGACAGGGCAACCTGAGCATTCTGCTCCACCAGCAGGATGGTGGTGCCGGCCTGATTGAGCCGGTGGATGATGTGAAAGATCTCCTGCACAAGGATGGGAGCAAGGCCGAGCGAGGGCTCATCGAGCAGCAGGACGCGCGGATCGGACATCAGGGCGCGGCCGATGGCCAACATCTGCTGCTCGCCGCCGGACAGCGTGCCGCCCAGCTGGTTGCGGCGCTCCTTCAGACGCGGGAAAGTTTCAAAGACGAGATCGTAGGAGCGGGCGACGCCATCGCGATCGCGCCGGGTGTAAGCGCCCAGCTCCAGATTCTCGGTAACCGACATCTTGGCGAAGATACGGCGACCCTCCGGGACCTGGGTCACGCCCATCGACACGATGTTATGGGCCGGTACGTGCGTGATTTCGACGCCGTCGAGGATCACATGGCCGTGCCGGGCGGGGGTGATGCCGCAGATCGTGTTCAGGGTGGTGGACTTGCCAGCGCCATTGCCGCCCAGGAGCGTGACGATCTCCCCTTTCTCAACGCTGATGGTGATGCCGCGCAAGGCGTGAATGTTGCCGTAGTAGGTATGGATGTCGCGGATTTCGAGCAGGGTCATTACTGGATCGCCTCCTCGATCGGTCGTCCCAGGTAGGCAGCGATGACGCGGGGGTCGCGCTTGACTTCATCGGGTGTGCCTTCGGCGATTTTGACACCGTAGTCAAGCACCGTCACCTGATCGGAGATGCCCATCACCACCCGCATATCGTGTTCGATGAGCAGGATGCTGAGCTGCATCTCATCGCGGATGCGCGTGATGAAGCCCATGAGCTCCTCGGTTTCATGCGGGTTCATACCGGCTGTGGGTTCGTCGAGAAGCAGCAGATAGGGTTCGTTAGCCAGCGCCCTGGCGATCTCAAGCCGGCGCTGCCCGCCGTAGGGGATGTTGCGGGCCAGCGTGTCGCCCTTGCCCTGCAAGCCGACGAACTCGAGCAGTTCACGGGCTTTTTCAAACGCGGCACGCTCCTCGCGGACGGTAGCGGGATCGCGCAGGACGGCGCCCAGCGGGCTGCTCTTCATGCGCGGGTGATGGCCGACCATGATGTTCTCCAGCGCCGTCATGGCCGAGAACAGGCGGATGTTCTGGTAAGTGCGGGCAATGCGCCGCGCGGCGACCTTATCGGGCGCGAGGCCTATGAGGGACTCGCCACGGAAGATGATATCGCCTTCCTCCGGCGTATAGAAGCCTGAAACACAATTGAAGAAGGTGGTCTTACCGGCGCCGTTGGGGCCGATGACACTGGCGATGGTGCGCTCTGGCACGACGAGGTCAACGCGGTTAACGGCGGTCAGGCCACCAAAGCGCTTGGTGAGCTGCCGGGTTTCCAGTACATGAGTCATGCCAGCACCTCCCCCTGTGCGGCTGACGGCTCCTCTTCGGCATCGGGTGGACTTTCCTCAGCAGCGTGGATCTCCAGCCGGCGGCGCTGGGACGGCAGGATGCCCTCCGGGCGCAGGATCATCATGATCACCAATAGGGCGGCGAAGATGATGATCCGGAAGTTCTCAAACTCGCGGAGGATCTCCGGCACGCCCTTGAGGACGAATGCGCCCAGGATCACGCCGGGGATGCTGCCCATGCCGCCGACGATGACGACGGCCAGCACATTGATCGAGACGATCAGAGTATGGTCCTGGGGGTTGGTGAACTGATTGCGGGAGGCGAAGAGCGCGCCACCCAGCCCGGCGAAGGCAGCGCCGATGCCGAAGGCGAGCAGCTTGGCCTGGAGGGTGTTGATGCCGACGGCCTGGGCCACCGTCTCGTCCTCGCGCATGGCGACCCAGGCGCGACCGACCCGCGAATGCTGCAGGCGGTCGGTAATGAAGATGACCAGCAGCACGCCGATAAGCAGCAGGTAAACGAATTCTTCAAAGCCGAGCACACGGCCAAACAACAGGGGCTGGGGGATGTCCACGACACCCATGGGACCGCCCGAGAACCAGGTCAGCGCGTCGCTGCCCGCCAGGATGCGGATGATCTCGCCGAAGCCCAGGGTGACGATGGCCAGGTAGTCACCACGCAGGCGCAGGACGGGGATGCCGAGCAGGATGCCGGCGGTGGCGGCCAGCAGAACGGCGAGCGGCACCACGACCCAGAAGTTCCACAGCAGCCCATGAGGGCCTGGAGCGGTGAGCAGGGCAACGGTGTAAGCGCCGACCGCGAAGAAGGCCACGTAGCCCAGATCGAGCAGGCCCGCAAAACCGACCACGATGTTCAGCCCCAGCCCCATCAGGACGTAGATGAGGATGGTGCCCATGTTGTAGTCCCAGGCCTGGCTGAGCCGGGTGGGGAGCCACAGCACGACGGCGAGCAGCAGGACATAGGCCACGATGCGGGAGGCCGGATGCCGCTGCGCCGCGCGAACCGGAGCGGCCTGGCTCACCGCCTGGCGGATGCCGGTGAAGAACTGATCGATGGCCTCCCGGACCGGGCCGCGGAAGATGCCGCGGGCCAGGATCGAGCCGGCCAGGCTGGCAACGGTCAACAGACCCAGGATGGAGAGGGCTCCGTTTGTGGTACCCCTGCCCAGCAGGTACAGGCCGACGGCATCAGGCGACAGAGCGACCAGGTACTTGCGCAGATTGACACCGGCGTCGATCTGCCCGCCCAGGAGGTAGCCCAGGGCGCCCGCCAGCACGCCGGCGCTCAAGCCGGCCAGCAGGCCAGCGAGCAGGGCACGCGGCCAGGTATCGTGATCGCCGGGGCGGGCCGCTCTGCCTCCAGTCCACAGGCCCAGCAAAACCAGCAGGAGGATCGTACCCGCGACAGGCGGAGCCTCGGCGGAGGCGAACAGGGCGCCCAGGCTTGTTCCGAGGGTCTCGGCAAAGCCGGTCATCACCAGGAAGATAATGATGGCGCCGAAGACCAGCCCGGTCTGCACACTGCTGCGAATATGGGTCGCCATTACACCTTCTCCTCGGTAAGGACCTCACCCAGCAGTCCGGATGGACGGAAGATGAGCATCAGCACCAGGATCGAGAAACCGATCACATCCTTGAGCTGGAAATCAAAGCCCAGGGCGGCGGGGCCGACGCTTTCGACCACCCCCAGCAGCAGGCCGCCGACCAGAGCGCCCGGCAGATTGCCGATGCCACCGAGGACGGCAGAGGTGAACGCCTTGAGGCCAGGGACAAACCCGACGAAGAAGTCAATCTGGCCATTGTGGATTCCCCACATGACGCCGGCAGCGCCGGCCAGCAGGCCGCTGATGGCAAAGGTGCGGCTGATCACGCCATTGACATCGATGCCCATGAGGGCGGCGGTGGTTTTATCCTGCGAGACGGCACGCATGGCGCGGCCGAGGCGTGTGCGCTGCACCAGCGTATAAAGGCCGGCAAGCAGAAGGAGCGACAGCAGGAAGGTGAAGATGCCCGTGTAGGTGATCAGGACGGGGCGCTCATTAATGATCACCTCGAGGCCGGTTCCGCGCGTCAGCAGATCAGGGTTGGTGTAGGGGCGGGTCTGAGAGCCGAACATCAGGCGGGCTGCTTCTTCAAGGAAGATCGAGGCCCCGATGGCGCTGATGAGGTTGACCAGCCGGGGTGCAGTGCGGAGGGGACGGTAAGCGATCTGCTCAAGGGCGAGGCCGGTCAGCATCGAGATGAGCATCCCTCCGGCGAAAGCCATCAGGATCGAAATGACCGGATAAGCATTGAGGAAATTCAACTCGGCAGCCGGGTCAACCATCCAGGCGTCCAAGGCCTCGAAGATGAAAAAGCCGGTGAACGCGCCGACCATGACAACATCGCCATGAGCGAAATTGATCATGCGCAGGATGCCATAGACGAGTGTGTACCCGATAGCGATGAGCGCGTAGACACTGCCGATGATCACGCCTGAGATGGCAAAGCGAGCCCAGATCTCAGGCCCATATTCCGTGCGCTGCGTGAAGACCGTGTACAAACGCCAGACGAGAAATGCGATGAACAAGATGCCAATGATAATCTGGGCAACCTGATATCCGCCAAGCGATCTCCGTGCGTGGATCGGGCTGGCACTCTCCCCCATAGCTGACCTCTGTTGAAGGTGATAGGCGTGAAGCGGACGCCCAGAACAGGATCAAGGGTACGATAGAAAAACTGGCAGGGCAAGCCAGTATGAAGCCTGCCCTGCCAGCAGCCTGTGGCAGCTCATGCAGCCGCCGTCGAAGCGAAAACTAACGCTCGACCGTGACCCATGCCCCATCAACCACCTGGAAGACGGCCGGCCCGGTGGCGTTGCACTCGCCGACCTCGTCGCAGGTGATGGTGCCCGTGATGCCCTCAAAGCCGGAGGTGGTGCGGACCGCTTCCACCAGAGCAGCCTTGGGGATGTACAGCGTGCCATCCTCGCCGGCGATCGCTGTGCGCTTGATCGCGTCGATCAGCACAGCGGCCATGTCGTAGCCAAACCAGGTGAAGCCCGACAGAACGCCCGCGGCGGTGCCCCAGGTCTCTTCGTAGCGGGCATCGAAGTCCGCCTTGGCCTCGGACTCGCCGGGGACGCCAGCGGAGGTGGAGTAGGTGCCTTCGGCGTTGTCACCGGCCAGGTCGATGTAGGTCGAGCCGAACGTGCCGTCGTCGCTGACGAAGATCACATCACCCAGACCCGCGACCGCCAGACCGTTCACCAGGGCCGCCGCTTCGGGGGCATAGCCGCCGAAGAAGATGGCGCCGGGCGGGGTGGCGGAGATAGAGGTGAGCACGGCGCTGTAGTCGGTCTCGCCGGGGGTGATGGCCTCGAAGGCCGTCACATTGCCACCCTTAGCGGCAAAGGCATCACGGGCAGCCTCGGCCAGGCCCTGGCCGTAGGTGGTGCCGTCGTGAATGACCGCCAGATCGGTGACGCCCAGATCGGTGAAGATGAAGTCAGCAGCCAGCTCGCCCTGATCGAGGTCGTTGAAGGCCACACGGTTAAAGACTGCCGAACCCAGCGTGGTCAGGCCGGGGTTGGTGGCCGACGGCGACATCATCGGGATCATAGCTTCTTCATAGATCGGGATAGCGGCATTGGTGGCGCCGGAGAAGGTGTGGCCGCCCACGGCGACGATATCGCCGGCGGAGACGAAGCGGTTGGCCACCGCCGCGCCACCCTCAGGGGTGCCGCCGTCATCCTCGGGGACCAGCTCGAAGGCATGGCCTTCAAACTCACCCGCATCGCTGATGGCGAGCTGGGCGCCCTGGGAGATGTCGATGCCGTAGTTGGAGTTGTCACCGGTCAGCGGGCCAGCGTAGCCGATCTTAATGGGGTCGCCGGGGGCGATGACCCAGCAGGAACCCTCTTCGGCACACTCCTCAGGCATGGCCATCGCGGGCTCTTCGGCTGCGGGCTCCTCAGCCGCGGGCTCCTCGGCGGCGGGCTCCTCAGCGGCGGGCTCCTCAGCCGCGGGCTCTTCAGCGGCGGGCTCAGCCGGGCCCGCGCAGCCCACCACCATCAGGGCTGCCAGGACCAGCAGAGCCAGCAGCGACAGCAAGCTCTTCTTAGCCATTTCTAATCTTCTCTCCTCAACTAAAAACAGAATGTCCGGCAAACTCAATCTCTACAGACCCTCTTTATGAGCGGATCGCTGCCGCGCCCAGCGCGGCTCAGTGGACGCGCATCACCCCCTTATCGATGACGGGCATAGACAGGTTATTGCATACAAGGAAAGCGCGCCAAACTTCCCTGACGCGCAACTTTGCCCGATAGCTTACTATCCTATCATGCGTAGTCTGACGATGTCAAGCCAGGCACACTCTATGCCAGGGAGCCGATGACGGGGACTACGGGAGAACCCGCTGGACGACGGCCAGCGCGGTCCAGAGATGGGCCGGGCCGCCGCCCGGCGGGATCAGGCTCACTTCGAGCGTGTACGAGCCGGAGGCGATCTCCGGGCCGATCCACAGGGAGTGCACGTCGCGGACGACCTCGCCCGGCTGCCAGCCGGAGGAAGGATAGCGTCCATCGGCGGGGGGCGCAGCCGTCTGGAGGGCGGGGATGCCATTGGCGTCCAGCAGGCGCAAGCCCACCTGATAGTCCGGCAGGCTGCTCTGCCCGGCGCGCCAGTAGAGGATCACGCGGAGCAGGTGCAGCGGGGAGTCCATGACGGGGCCGGGGTCCAGATCGACCCCCAGCAGCGCAACGCCAGGGGCCAGGCGGGCATCCAGGGCGGTATCCAGCGAGAGGTCCGCAACCGTCGGCGGGTCGGTGGCGGGCAGGACGCGCACCGGTTGCTGCAGGGCAATGGAGTCGCCCAGAATCGTGCCATCGGCCTCCAGGATCAACTGGCGCGCGCCGGACTGGTGATTCCAGAGGCCAACACGCAGGGTGTACTGCCCCGGCGGGGTTCCGGGCGGGATCACCAGCCGGTGGGGGTCGCGGACGTAGCGGTCGAGGGGCCAGCGGGTGGTGGGATAGTCGCCGGGGTTGAGCTTATCGGACTGACCCCAGGTATGTTCCGGGACGCTGGTGAGATGCACGAAAACCTGATAGTTGGCCGGCACCGGCTCGCGGGCTTTCCAGTACAGGGTGAGCGCCAGCGGCTCGCCGGGCCTGGCCTCGCGAGCGCTCAGGTCGTAACCGATCAGGTCAATCCCGCCTTCCAGATAGTGGTGCACGATCTGATCGGCAGGCAGGGGGATCAGGCCGACGCTGTGGGGCTGGAGCCAGCCGGCCAGCGATCCGATGGCCGCCGCGGTGGCGATGAGCGCAATGCCCACTGCCACGACCGGCCATTCCGGCAGCGGCTCCGAGGGCGAGCGGAGGGGCGGCTGGGGCAGGCGGGCCGCCAGCATGGCCAGTACGAGCAGGGCGGCGGCGCTGATCGCCGAGGCGGCCTGCCGGGCAGTGGTCGTGCCCAACCACACGCGCACGGTATGCTCGCCGGGGGGCACGGGGACGGTCATGAAGCCTTCCGGCTGCGCGATCTCGATGCGAGCCGGCACTCCATCAATCGAGGCGCGCCAGCCTGCGAACATGAAGCGATACAGCCGCAGGGTGAAGCCCTCCGGGGAAGTGATATGGTAACTCTCGTCGATGGGACCCTGGGCGATCAGCTCGACGCGGGCGCCGGGGGGCAGGGTGCGGCGGTTGACGCGATCCACGGGGGCGCCGGCGCGGTAGGAAGCGATGAGATCGGGATTGGGGGCCGGCACCATCTGCACCGCAGCGGGTAGAAAGTCGCCCGTCGAGGTCGTGCCCAGGGCCAGGCCGTTCAACTCAAAGTCCAGCATGGCCAACCGATCGGTTGGGCCGAAATCCCCCCAGGCTGGCGGGACAAGGATCGGCAGGACGCCCAGCGCCGGCGCGCAGACCAGCAGCGCCAGAGCGGCCGGGCGTCCGCGGGCCGGGAGACGCATCAGCCAGCGGGTGCTGAAGGCCCCAAGCAGCGCCAGGCTGAGCGCCGCGGGGCCCAGCAGCCGCCAGGGGAACTGGAAGAACGGCAGCAGTGGGACGGCCTCCCACAGGGGGCGGCTGGCGGCGGTCATGAGCAGGAGGAGCGCCGCCAGAGTCAGCAGCCAGTAGAGCCAGTCAGCGCGGGCGACGGCGGGCCGGGCGGATGGATCGGCCCGGCGGCGGAACGCATCGGCCAGCGCGAGCGCCCCGGCGGCCCCCAGGGCGACCTGCGGCAGGCCGAGATTCAAGCGAAACTCAGGGTTCACCGATCCCAGGTCCAGCGGGACGGCGGGACCGAACAGGTCAATCAGGGTGAGGAAATGCTCGCGGAAGTCGAAGTGGCCGGGGCCGATCAGGTTGCCAAGCTGGACCTCGCCGCGCTCCAGCGCCACCGGCAGCCAGAAGAATGCTGACAGCGCGACACCGATAGCCAGCGGGGCGAGCATCCCGGCGGCCCGACGCACCGCCTGCGGGCCGCGGCGGAGCGCGGCAGCCCCAAGCGACCAGGCGGTCCACCCGGCGAGCAGGGCGAAGAAGGCCAGCGCCAGCAGGTTGTGCGAGAGGATGAGGGCGGCTACCCCGATCGAGGCGGCGGCCAGGGAGAGACGCGACGAGGCCTGGCGGTGCGTCAGCAGCAGCCAGAAGACGGGCGGCGCCAGGCCGAGCGCGAAGAACTCGGCGAGATCGCCGCGCAGGTGGGGGTCGATCAGATAGAAATAGGGGGCAAAGAGATAGCCAGAGGCCGCCACCAACCCGGCAGGCGCTCCGCCGAGGCGGCGGCCCAGGCCATACATCCCGGCGCCGGCCAGCAGGAAGGTCAGCACGAACACGCCGCGAACCCCCCAGACGGCTGCACCGGGCTGCGCCAGTGACAGCAGATTGGCGAGATAGTAGGCAAGCGGCGCATAGTAATTGAAGATCGGGTAGCCGTAGCCGTAGTAGAAATCGGAGGCCCAGCGGGGATAGAGCGCCCCGCCGCGGATCGCGTAGGCCAGCTCGGCGGCGCGGAAGACGTGCAGTTCTGCATCCGTCTCGCGGGGGAGGGAAGGGCGAGCCAGGAACGGCCAAGCTGCCAGCAGGCTGATGAGCAGCGCCAGCGCCAGACCCCGATCAAACCCTGTGGACAGCTTCCGCAGCAGACCGCGCAATGCACCTCCCTTCTGCCGTGGAGGCGGATTGTAGCCACCGGCACGCCCGGCGGCAAACACACCAGTAGCCGCCTCCTCCACTCCGGGGTATGATGTGGGCATGGGTCGGCATCCATTTTTCGCGCGGAACGCCCTGGCCGTGCTGGCGAGCGGGGCGCTGCTCCTGCTTGCCAGCAGCTGCCGCCGTGATGCGGCGCTTCCGCCTGCTGCCGATCCCAACCCTGCGCTCAACAGCACCGCCGATCCGGCGTTTGCGCAGACGCTGCAGGCTGATGTCCAGGCCACGGCCGCCTCTGTCGCGACGCTGCCGATCACACCGACGGCGACTGACGAGCCCCTGCCAACTTTTGACGCCTCGGCGGTCGAGGGGGTGCCGGCTAGCGAGCGGCGGGGCGAGTGCCCGGTCCCCGAAGGCTATGTTCTGCACAGCCGGCAGGGGTTCTGCCTGGCCGCACCGGCCACGTGGCTGCCATACAACATCGATGGGGGGATGGCAGTCGCACTCAACACAACGCCCGGCCAGGCGATCTCGCTGCGGCCGGACTGGGCCTCGACGGTTGAAGTGTGCCACCTTTTGATCTATATTGCAGCGGAGTCGTCGGCGCTGGCACATCTGGAAGTGCGTCATGCCGAGTTTGCTGCCCGCACGGATCTGCAGGCCCTGTCGCCCGTGATCCTGCTTTCGGCAGGGGGCATGGCTCTGCCGGGCTTCACATGGATCGGGCCGGGGGACGACAGCGGCGCGATCTATGCGGACATGCTGGGGTCAAACCGCATCGTCCATATCAGCCTGGGCGGGACGCAGTGCTCGCCCGATCGGCTGTCCCCGGTGCTCGAAACGCTGAATTTCGAGTAGAATACGGGGCAGGGCGAGCTGCACACTGCCTGAATTCACAGGATGGAGAACTCATGGGTAACCCGTACAACGATGATCCGCTGAGTGAGCATGAAGAGGCAGACAACCGCATTCAAGACATCATCAAAGGCAGCCGGCAGGAAGCCAGGAGCGCGCCGGCTGACGATCTGGACGATGTGGACAGGGCGGTAGCCGCCAGGGCAGGAAGCCGAAGCGGCCGCATGGGGGGGCGCGCCGAGGTGACGCCGCCACCGCGGGCCACCGTGCGGCCCGGCGGGGCGGGTAAGCGCTCGACGCAGGCGATCGTTTTCATCGGCCTGATGGTGGGGGCCGGGGTGCTGATCGTGCTGGTGCTGCTGCTGGTCAGCGGGGTGCTGGGCGGCGGCAATCTGCTGGGCGGGCTGTTTGCGACCGCAACGCCTACGGCTACGGCGACGCCGGTGGCGACGGATACACCAATTCCGACCGAGACGCCCATTCCCACCATCACGCCGCCGGCGCTGAGCCTGCCGCCGCTGACGTGCATCTTCCAGAGCGGGACGGGCTGCTTCGACTACTGCCAGCAGGTCGCAAACCAGAGCGAGTGCAACTCGGCGCGGGACTTCGTGCGAGCGCAGAAGGCTGACCCGGATGTGTGGTTCAACTGCCTCTCGCCGGGGCCGGGGCCGAACCAGGGCAACCCGCAGGAGTGTCTGCGGCAGGCCTGGCACGCCGTGAATCAGCCGTAGCGCGATCGGCAGCAACCCATCCTCATCAGAATCCAGCAGGCCAGGGAGGTGCCCCTGGCCTGCTGTGCTACGACGGTAGACGGGGGTCTGATCTCAACCGACGGAGCCTACAGATGCGCGAGCAGGTCCGGGATCTGTTCCGGGTGGTCGGCGACCTTGACGCCCACGGACTCCAGGGCGCGGATCTTCTCATCGGCGGTGCCGGTGCCGCCCTCGACGATCGCGCCGGCATGACCCATCCGCTTGCCCGGCGGCGCGGTGCGCCCGGCGATGAAAGCGACCACCGGTTTGGTCAAATGATCGGCAATGAAGGCAGCCGCCTTCTCTTCGTCTGTGCCGCCGATCTCACCGATCAGCACTACTTTTTCCGTTGCGGGGTCATCCTCGAACATCTGCAGGCAGTCAATGAAGCTGGTGCCATTAATGGGATCGCCGCCGATGCCGACGCAGGTGGTCTGCCCCATGCCGCGCTGGGTGAGGGCATTCAGCACCTCGTAGGTCAGCGTGCCGGAGCGGGAGACGACGCCGACATTGCCGGGCATGGCGATGTGGCCAGGGATGATGCCCACTTTGGCCTCGCCGGGCGTCAGCAGGCCGGGGCAGTTCGGGCCGACCAGACGCACACCGCGCTGGTCGAGAAAAGCACGCACCTGGATCATATCCTGCACGGGGACCCCGTCGGTGATGGTGACGATGAGCGGGATGCCGGCATCCGCGGCCTCGTAGATCGCATCGGGGGCGAAACGGGCTGGCACGTAGATGATCGAGCAGTTCGCGCCGGTGGCATCGACCGCGGCCCGGACGGTATCAAAGACGGGAATCTGCCCGATCCACTCACCGCCCTTGCCGGGCGTCACGCCGGCGACCACGCTGGTGCCGTAAGCGATCATCTGCTCGGTGTGGAAACTGCCTTCACGCCCGGTGATGCCCTGGACGACCAGGCGGGTGTTTTTGTCAACCAGGATGCTCACAGTGGTTTCTCACTTCCTGACACAGGGTCGTGTTAAGACAACCGGCTTACTGGCGGGCCTGGGCTGCCTGGACAGCCAGCTGCGCCGCTTCGGCCAGGGTCGCCGCTGTCAGCATGCTGGCACTGGCCAGGATGGCGCGGCCTTCGGCCTCGTTGGTGCCGACCAGACGGACGACCATGGGGACATCGGTGGTGATTTCGGCCAGGGCAGCCAGGATGCCGCGGGCGACCTCGTCGCAGCGAGTGATCCCGCCAAAGATGTTGAAGAGGACCGCCCTGACCTTGCGGTCGGCAAGGATGATCTTGAGCGCGGCGGCGACGCGATCGGACTGCGCACCGCCCCCGATATCGAGGAAATTAGCGGGCTCGGCGCCGAAGAGCTTGATCATGTCCATCGTGGCCATAGCCAGCCCGGCACCGTTAACCATGCAGCCGATCTCGCCATCCAGTTCGACATAGCTCAGGCCAGCCTGGCGGGCGGCGCGTTCAGCGGGGGCTTCCTCGTCGGTGTCGCGCATCTCGGCCAGCTGGGGACGCCGGAAGAGGGCGTTATCGTCAATGACCATCTTGCCATCAACCGCCAGCAGGTCGCCGGCGGCGGTGACGACCAGGGGATTGATCTCGGCGAGCGAGGCATCACTGTCCTGGTAGGTGCGGTACAGCGCCCGGGCGATCTCGATGAACTGCTTCCAGTTCTCGCGGGGGAGGCCGATACCGATGGCAATGTCACGGGCCTGGTATTCCCGCAGACCCAGGAAAGGGTCGATATGACAGCGGATGATCTTCTCCGGCGTGTGGGCGGCGACCTCTTCGATATCGACGCCGCCAGCGGCTGAGGCCATGATGACAGTCCGCCGGGCGGCGCGGTCGGTGGTGACGCCGAGGTAGATTTCGGTGGCAATCTGCGCCGCCGGATCGATCAGGACTTTCTTGACCGTCAGGCCCTTGATATGCATTCCCAGGATCTCGCCCGCGAACTTCTCGGCCTCTTCAGGGGATGTCGCCCGCTTGACACCGCCGGCTTTGCCGCGTCCACCGACGAGAACCTGAGCTTTGACCACCACCGCCCCGCCGATCTCCTTGGCGATCTCAAAGGCTTCGTGAGGCGACGAGGCCACTTTGCCGTGCGGAACCGGTATGCCGTATTCGGCGAAGCGCGCTTTGGACTGGTATTCGTGCAGCTTCACGGTAGTTCCTCATTATGGGAAGGGGCCAGCAGAACACTGTGGAAAGACGCTCCCATTATACAACCCGCGCCGTGCAATCTCCATAAACGGGTGCCCTACGGAATCCGATAGGATACCAGATCCCAGGATGCCCCCGGATCGAGGGGCCAGGCGCCGGAAGGCGTGCTGACCTGGCCGCCCATGAACCGAAAAGCCACCGGTCCGATGCCCTCAACCAGGTCGATCTCGAGGGCGGTATTGATCAGCACATCGGCAGGCGCACCATCGGGCAGGCGGACGCGGATCTCGTAGAGGACGTCCTGACGGACCGGCAGGGCGGTGAAGGCGCCGGCGGGCACGGTGATGGTGGTCGGCGCGGCGGTAGTGTGAAACAGCACCTGCCGGCCCCCCTCCACGGTCAGCGGGTCTGGAGAAAGGCCGGGCAGCGTGATCAGGCCGCCAGCTTCCATCTCCTGATCCCAGACTGCCGGGGCGCCCAGGGGCAGCAGGAGGGCCGAATCGGGGAGCAGGCTGCCGCGCGGGGCGCTGCCGATCAGCGACGCGCCCAGGGCAGGATGCCCCGCCCCCAGGATGCCCGGCAGCTGGCCGGCGAGCGCGCCATCCAGGCAGTTCAGCCGGCTGGTGATGCCGTCGAGATCGAGGATCATGCCGTCCGGCGCGGCATGGGCTGAGAGCACGACCTGCCGGCTGCCGGACGGATCGATCTGGTTGTAGGTCCAGGCGGCTCCATCGACAAGCGGCCACAGCAGATGGCTGCACGGGCCAGGCGGGGGCAGGGCCGCTGGCGCCGCATTGGCCGGGGTGGCGGTCGAAGCCGGTAAGGGGCTCGTCGGCGGGGGCGCGGTGGGCAGCAAAAAGAGGGTGGGAGTGGGTGAGGGCGGAAAACGCCCACAGGCCGACAGAACGGCGAGCAGGATCGGTAGGGCGGTCAATGCAGGTCTGGTGCGCATGGCGGCGAGAAACCTCCCGGCAGGTATAGTATAATCCAGGCGCTATCACCAAGCACTGAGAGGCGCAGGGCATGTCATTTGAGCAGCAACTCGATCTGCTGATCCGATCCCGCTATCCGATCCTGTTCATCCCAACACCCGAAGAAGAGCGGGCCGAACAGCTGATTGCACAGGCAGCGGTCCTGGGCAGCCCGCGGCGGGCCGTATTCAGCTGGGACTTTGTCAACGGATTCGAGAGCGGGCTGGCGCGTCAGGCGGGCAACCCGCTGCAGGCGCTGGCCGAGATCGAGAAGGCCGCCGCCGAGGTCCCCTCGTTGTTTGTGCTGCGAGACTTCCAGCGCTTCCTGGATGATGTGCCGGTGGCCCGTAAGCTGCGCAATCTGGCAAGGCATCTGCGGGCCAGCCGCAAGACGGTGATCATCCTGTCGCCTGTCCTGCGGATCCCGGTGGATCTGGCCGAGGAAATCACGGTGCTGGACCTGGCGCCGCCCACGACGGAGGAGATCGCTCAGGAACTGGACGCGATCCTTGAACAGGTGACGGTGCGCCTGCCGGGGGGCAGTCGTGACGCGCTGGTGAAGGCGTGCCAGGGGCTGACTATGGTGCGCGTGCGGCTGGCGCTGGCCCGGGCCGTGGCCAGCTACGGGCGGCTGGACGAACGCGCCATCCCGATGATGCTGGAGGAAAAGAAGCAGTACATCCGGCGGACCCAGGTGCTGGAGTTTTCGCCGGCGACGGATACGATCGAGGATATCGGCGGGCTGGACATCCTGAAAGCATGGCTGGAGCAGCGGGCAGCGGCCTTCACGGCGGAGGCCCGCGACTACGGGCTGCCCAACCCGCGAGGGATCCTGCTGGTGGGCATCCAAGGAACCGGCAAGTCGCTGTCGGCGAAGGCGACCGCCAGCCTGTGGCAGCTTCCGCTGCTGCGGCTGGACATCGGCCGGCTGATGGGCGGGCTGGTCGGGGAAAGTGAAGCCAAGACGCGGGAGATGATCCGGATCGCGGAGGCGATGGCGCCATGCGTGCTGTTTCTGGACGAGCTGGACAAAGGGTTCGCCGGGGTGGGATCGAGCTTCGTGGGCGACTCGGGGACCTCGGCGCGGGTCTTCGGCACCATCCTGACCTGGATGGAGGAAAAGACAACACCGGTTTTCATCGCTGCGACGGCGAACTCGGTGGAGGCGCTGCCGTCCGAAGTGCTGCGTAAGGGCCGGTTTGACGAGATCTTCTTCATCGACCTGCCCAGCGAACGGGAGCGGCGGGAGATCTTTGCGGTGCATCTGAACAAAGTGCGCCCGAACAGCATCCGGGATTTCGACATCGACGAACTGGCGTTTCAGAGCGAGGGTTACAACGGGGCGGAGATCGAGCAGGTGATCTACGAGGCAATGCACTTCGCCTTTGACAACCGGCGCGAGTTCACGACCGAGGACATCCTGCGGGCGATGAGCCAGATGGTGCCGCTGAGTAAGACCGCCAGCGAGCGCATCCAGCGGCTGCACGAATGGGCCGCCAGCGGCCGCTGCCGGCTGGCCAGCAGCGACGCCGCGCAGGCCGGGCTGCTGGGCCAGCTCTTCGGGGATGCGAGCCTGCCGCCTCGCTAGCAGCGACGGTGTGCGCCGCTTGACACAGGCTGGCAAAGCCTGTACAACCAGTATCGAACGGTGACATTGAGAGGGAAGTGTTCTGAGAGGCAAGGTTCATGTCGCACTTCACACGAGTAAGGACACAGCTGCGCAACACCGAAACGGTCAAGCAGGCACTGGAAGATCTGGGCTTCACGGTGAGACCTGATACGTCCACGGTGCGGGGTTATAACGGACAGGAAGTCCGCGCAGATCTTGTGGTAGATACAGGCAGCTCCTTCGATCTGGGCTTTGTTCGCGAGGGCGACAACCTGACCCTGGTGGCGGACTTCTGGGGGCTGCGGCTGGATCGGCAGGCGTTTCTGAACCGGCTGACGCAGCGCTATGCTTATCTGACGATCCTGGAACAGGCCCAGAGTCAGGGCTGGCAGGCCATGACCGAGGAAACTCAGCCTGACGGCAGCATCCGCCTGGTCATGCAGCGCTGGACCTAGCGGCAGCCCTGCCCATGAAGGGAGCAGTCGATGCCCGGTAAACAGGAGATCGAGTTTGTGATCCGGCCGGATGGCACGGTGGAAGAGCGCGTGGTTGGCGTCAGCGGCCCGGAGTGTGAGCAGATCACCAGCACTATTGAGGACTCGCTGGGATCGGTGACGCGGCGCGAGCGAACCTCCGACTACTATGGACAGCCGAACCTGAACAGCGATACCGTCAGCACAGCGAGCTGAGCGCAAAGTGCCCGGCACCGCGATGGCCGGGCGGCGTACCTGGCACACCTGACCCTATGCGATCCGATTTCCACCCCAACCCCGGCTCCAGCAGCCCGCCGCTGCCGGTGCAGATCGAGATCTATATTGACGCGGATGGCACGGTGGTATTTGCCGACCTGGCAGAGGAGGCCATCGGGCTGGCGTATGCGCTGAACCGCGCAGCAGGGCCAGCGTGCGAGCCGTCCGGGACGCAGGCCGCAGAACCGGGCAGCGCCTCGGAGGTCGGCTGATGATCCGGGCGCGTCTGCGGGATCTGGTGGATATACTGCGCGACCGGATTGCTGTATGGCAGCTGCAGCGCACTGTCAGCCGGCTGAAGGCCCTCCGATACGATCAACTTGCGAATACTGTGCGTGGACTGCGGCGCGTGCTGAAAACGCAGGAGCGCGCCCTGGCGGATGCTTACCAGCGTGTGGAAGCCCTGGAGGCCGAAGCGGCCAGTGTCCGGGCTGAATATGCGGCGCTGGCAGCCGGGCGCGACGAGATGATCGCCAGCGCGGTGCGCGACGAGCGGCTGGCGATCTTCCGGCGTCTGCAGATGCCGGCGATCCAGATTCCCACCCTGCTGGCCGCACTCGAACAGGGCAACCAGGTGGCGCCGGATGATGCGCTCAGGCTGATCGCTCCGCTGGGGCAGGCGCTGGCAGACCTGGGGTTTGTCCCGATCGGCGAGGTGGGCGCGGAAGCGAGCTACGACCCACGGCTGCATCGGGCAGCCGGGCGGGGGGCGCGACCGATCGCGCCGGGCGCACCCTTGCGCTGTCGCTACAT
>DAOTXW010000041.1:0-205396 GCA_034435035.1 Anaerolineae bacterium
CCCCCCCCCCCCCCCCCCCCGCCCCCGGTCCTCTGGTTTTTCTGGCTGCCTGCTTACTTCGCCAGCGGCTCGGACATCTCCTGCTCCGCGTCTTCCTGCGAGAACGTCAGCTCTCCGTCCACGTAATCCACCACGATCATCGTGTCGGTGTCGAAGCGGCCCGACAGCAGCCCATCCGACAGCGCGTCCTCCACCTGGTTCTGGATCACGCGCCGCAGCGGCCGCGCCCCGTAATCCGGATCGTAGCCCTGCTCCGCCAGATAGGCTTTGGCGGCTGGGGTGACGGTCAGACCGACATTATGTTCGGTCAGGCGCTCGCGCACGCGCTCCAGCAGCAGATCGACGATCTGGGTGATTTCCTCGCGCGTCAGCGAGCGGAACACGATCGTCGCATCCACGCGGTTCAGGAACTCGGGCCGGAACGCCCGGCGCAGCTGCTCCATCAGCTTCTTGCGCATGTCCTCATATTCGCTTGCCTGCGCCTCACTCGCGTCGCGTGGGATGTCAAATCCCAGGTTGACGCCGCGCTTGATCGTGTCCGCCCCGATGTTGCTGGTCATCACGATGATCGCGTTGCGGAAGTCCACCATGCGCCCGCGGGCATCCGACAGATGCCCTTCTTCCATGATCTGCAGCAGCATGTTGAACGCTTCCGGATGCGCCTTCTCGATCTCGTCAAAGACGACGATGGAGTAGGGACGGCGGCGCACCGCTTCGGTTAGCTGCCCCGCATCCTCGTAGCCCACATAGCCCGGCGGCGCTCCCACCAGCCGCGCCACGGTGTGCCGCTCCATGAACTCGCTCATATCCAGCTGGATCAGCGCTTCTTCGCTGCCGAACAGAAACTCCGCCAGCGTCTTGGTCAGCTCCGTCTTGCCCACGCCCGTCGGCCCCAGGAAGATGAACGACCCGATCGGCCGCCGCGGATCCTTCAGGCCCGCCCGGGCGCGCCGCACAGCCTTACTGATCGCCACGATCGCCTCTTCCTGCCCCACGATCCGCTTGCGCAGCGCGTTTTCCATCTCCAGCAGGCGGGCGCTTTCTTCCCCTGCGATCCGCGTCACCGGGATGCCCGTCCACATCGCGATCACTTCCGCGATGTCCTCCTCATTCACCTGCGCTTCCCCGGATTCGTCCCAGTGCTGCCGCACCGACTCCAGCCATTCCTCCAGCTCATGCTCCCGCCGGCGCAGGATCGCCTCCGCCTCTTCCGTCTCGAACTCGCCCTCGCTCAGCCGGATCCGAATATCCTCGATCTCTTCCTGCGACCGGCGTACCCGGATCGCCTCCGGCGACTTGTACATCCGCACGCGGGCGGCGCTCTCATCCACCAGATCGATAGCCTTGTCCGGCAGGAACCGATCCGGCACATACCGCGCCGACAGGTGCGCCGCTGCCTCCAGCGCTTCGTCGGTGATCTTCAGCGCATGGTGTTCTTCATACGGACGGCGGATGCCGCGCAGAATCTCGATCGTCTGCTCGACAGTTGGCTCCTCCACGATGATCGGCTGGAAGCGCCGCTCCAGCGCCGCATCCGACTCGATATGCCGGCGGTACTCGTCCATCGTCGTCGCGCCGATGCACTGGAGTTCGCCGCGGGCCAGCGCCGGTTTCAGGATGTTGGCCGCATCCACCGAGCTGCCCGCCGACCCCGCGCCCACCAGCATGTGCACCTCGTCAATGAACAGGATGCTGTCCGAGGACTTCAGCTCGTCGATCACCCGCTTCAGCCGCTCCTCAAACTGCCCCCGGTACATCGTGCCTGCCACCAGCGACCCCACGTCCAGTTGTAGCAGGCGCTTGCCCTGCAGCGGGGTCGGCGTCTCCCCGGCCACGATCCGCTGCGCCAGTCCCTCAATGATGGCGGTCTTGCCCACCCCCGGCTCCCCGATCAGCGCCGGATTATTCTTCGTGCGCCGGCTCAGGATCTGGATCACCCGCTCGATCTCCATCTCCCGCCCGATCACCGGGTCCAGCTTGCCTTCCTCAGCCATCTGGGTCAGATCGGTCGCCAGTTGATCCACCAGGGGAGTCTTCTGGCTGCCTGACCCCTGCTGCGAGGTCGGCTCCCGGCGGGGCCGGGCTGGCCGCGGTGCCGCCGGCCGCGGCGGGGGCGTCGAGGGGCTGTCTTGCAGCACCCGGTGCGTCTGCTTGCGGATCTGGTCCGGCGAGACATTCAGCGCCTTCAGGACGTCGATGGCGATGCCCTCGTTGTACCGCAGCAGCCCCAGCAGCAGATGCTCCGTGCCGATGTAGTGATGATCCATCCGCCGGGCTTCTTCTACTGCCAGCTCAAGCACCTTCTTGGTCCCCGGCGACAGATCCAGCTTGGAGAACGGGGCGCGCTGCCCTGACCGGGTCTTGCGCTCGACCAGCGCCTCCACTTCCTTGATGTCCAGGTTCAGTTGCTGCAGGACGCGCCCTGCCACCCCGCCTTCTTCGCGCATCAAACCGAGCAGCAGATGCTCAGTCCCGATATAGCTGTGCTGCATGCGTTCGGCTTCTTCCTGTGCCAGGCTCAGAACACGGCGGGCACGTTGGGTGAAGCGTTGCATCTTGTCGGCCATCTATCTGGCCCTCCCTTTGATTACTTCCTGGATCGCTGCGGGCACCCTTTCGAGGCTCCGGACAGATGCCGATCCTGCACGTTATCGTATCGTATTTAGAACAAAGCTGCTAGTTAGGAGTTACCCTGATTTTTGGTTTCCCGCCTCTTGTTCAGCCGCGGGCGATCACCTTATCCGGACGTATCTTGTACACGATGCGCACCTCCTCCGGCGGCCCCTCATATCTCTCCCGACCAAGATACCGCTGGGCCAGACGGTCGATGTGTTCGCGGGCTCCTTCTTCGGTGATCGCCACCACCTCCCCCTGTATCAACAGGAAGCGGTAGGGGTTATCCGGGTCCAGGATGCTCAGCCCCACGGCCGGGTTGCGCCGCATGTTGCGGTCTTTGGCGCGCCCCGCCGCGGTGTTCACCAGAATGCACTCGCCATCATAGTCCACCCATACCGGGGTCACCTGCGGAGTCCCCCGGCTCGTCAGGGTGGCCAGATGCGCAAAGCTCCTGCGGTTGAACAGATCGCGGTAGGTTTCCGGGATGCTTGCTTCCACTGCTTCTCTCCTCAGTTCCATTACGGTGCTGCGCTTACATGTTCACTGAGTGTATCAAATGCACCCCGCGCCGCGCATCCGAAAATGGCCGGAATGCTGCGCTTCATGTGCAAACGGCACCCATACTGATGAGGGGGGGCGGCAGGGCGCTTGCGGACTTCTACACCGCGCGTTTCAGCTTTTCACCGAATGCCACCGGATCGCTTTTCTCAATCTGGAGGTCCTTGGCGCCATGCCACGCCAGAAAATCGCGCAGGGCGCTCGCCACCCCGGCCACAAGCTCGTCATCCGGCTCGATGTCCGGCTCAAGGTAAAGGGCCTTCAGATGCAGCACGCCCGTTCGGCGTTCCAGCTTCGGATCGAACCGGCCCACCAGCCGATCCCTGTGCAGGATCGGCAGGGTGAAGTAGCCATAGACACGCTCCGCGGCGGGCTTGTAGCACTCCAGCAGTTGTTTGAAGCCCCACAGTGTCTGGTCGCGGTCCCTGGCCCAGAACAGCGAATCGAAAGGGGCCAGAAAGGTGGTGCGCCGGGGGCGGATCTCCCCATCAGCGGCGCGCTCAAGCAGCGGCAGGTTATCGCGGTGCACCATCCACTTCTGGATGCCTTTCATCGACTCGCCCCGAACCTCGACCAGCGTGCCGTCCATCACCAGCGCCCTGACCTCGGATCGGACGGGCGTGGCCCTCATGTAAGCGTACAGTGTCAGATGGCGCAGATCGAACACGCCGAGCGCTCTGGCGGCCTGCTCCAGGCAGAAGCGCCGCGCCTCCTCGGCAGCGACGGGCGTGGTATCGACCCATTCCGGCAGCACCCGCTCCTTCACGTCGTACACGCGCTGGAAGTTCACGCGCTCCGCCACCATCAGATCGCCCCGTGCGAACAGCACCTCCAGCGCGGTCTTGGGGGGCTTCCAATCATACCAGACGCCGCGCTGGGGGCCGTCGTCCTTGAAATCCCTCACGCGCAGCCCGCCCTCGGATCGAATCCGTGCCAGCGTCTGCTCGGTTAGCTCACGGTTGCCCTGCTGGCTCAGCCACCGGCTGAAGGTGGGGTTGTAGCTGTATGCTTTATCCGTTCGCCACCGGTGGTAGCGATAGTGTTCCAGCGGGATGATGCTGGCAGCATGGCCCCAGCCCTCGTACAGCCGGCGCTGATCGGCGGTGTAGATCAGCCTCTCGAAGTCAGCCAGACGGTACGATCCCAGACGCGCCCACAGGCTGACGTAATGAGCCCGGTTGACCACGTTCAGCGTATCGATCTGCACGTAGCCCAGTGCCGTCACCAGATCAATCATGGCATCGGACAGGTTGGCGGGCGGCCCCTCATGGGGCGCCGTCAAAAGCTGAGTATGCAGCGCCAGCGCCCGGAGGGCGGAAAGCGGATAAATCGTACCGGAAGCGGGTTTTGCCATTCTCATTCAGTGGTTCAAAAGGGCCAGAGACGAGGGGCGCGGCGTAGCGGCCCGTCAGGCAGACCGCCCCGGCGTTCCGATCACGTCGACTCGTGCATCTCGCGGCGTCCCTCCAGCGCGCCCGCCAGCGTGAGGCTGTCCGCGTATTCCAGATCCCCGCCGACCGGCAGCCCGCGCGCCAGTCGGGTCAGCCTGACCTTGCCGTGCAGCTGGCGGTGGATGTACATGGCCGTCGCATCCCCTTCGAGGCCTACATTCGTCGCCAGGATCACTTCCTGCACCGGCGACTGTTCCACGCGCTGCGTCAGCTCCCGGATGCGCAGTTGATCCGGCCCGATCCCCTCCATCGGGTTGATCGCCCCGTGCAGTACATGAAATACCCCGCTGAAATTGCCCGCCCGGTCGATGGCGATCACATCCAGCGGTTCCTCCACCACGCAGATCACGCGGTGATCGCGCCGCTCGTCCGCGCAGATCGGGCACGGGTCGTCTTCCGTGATGTTGTAGCACACCGAGCAGTAGCGCGTGGTCGCCCGCAGGTCGCGGATAGCCTCCGCCAGCGCCTGCGCCTGCTCCGGCGGCATCCGCAGCAGGTGATAGGTCAGCCGCGCCGCCGTCTTCGGCCCGATGCCGGGCAGCCGGGACAGCTCATCCATCAGCCGCGTAACCGATGCCGGAATCGCCTTGCTCATCGGTGGTTTGCCTGTTCCCTAGAAGCTCAGCCCCGGCAGGTTGAGGCCGCCCGTCAGCCCTTCCAGCCGCCCCGCGGCCATCGCCTGGGAGCGCTCAATCGCCTGGTTGACCGCAGCCACCAGCAGATCCTGCAGCATCTCCACGTCCTGCGGATCGACCACCTCAGGCTTCAACGTGATCGAACGCACCCGCTGGTGGCCCGTGATCACGATCGTGATCGCGCCTCCCCCTGCCGAAACCTCCACGGTCTCATCGGCCAGCGCTTCCTGCGTGCGGGCCATTTCCTCCTGCATCTTCTGAATCTGCTGAGCCAGGTTGCCCATGCCGCCGCCGCGCCCCATCGCGGGCCGCCCGCCGCCCATTCCTTTTCGCTTGCTCACGCCTCATTCTCCTCGTGGTCTTCGACGCGTCGGATGCGTCCACCCAGATCATTGACCAGAAAGGCCGTCACGCTGTCCTGAGCCGCCAGCCGTTCCGCGTCGGGCGATGTCTGCGCGCCCGGCCCCCCCGATCCGGTCCGCGCCCGCACCTTCAGCGGCTGCCCGAACACCTGTTGCAGCGCCTGCTCGATCAGCGCCCGGTTCTGCTCCATCTCGATCTTGTCGCGCAGCAGCTGGCTGGGCATCTGGAGCACCAGCGTTTGCCCCTCCACGCTGTAAAGCACACCGGAGTTCAGGATCGCCTCAACCGGCTTATCCAGCTCCCGCGCTGCCCGCTTCACGTCGCGCCAGCGGGCATGGACCTCCTCCAGCGTCGGCACGCCGGGCGCGGGAGCCGACCTCCCTCCCGGAGGCGCGGCAGGGGTCGCCGGGGCGGTCTCTCGCGGCCTTGCTGCCGGGTCGGCTGCCGGCGGGGGTGTTTCCGCCGCGCCGCTGCCCAGCGATTCCACGCTCTCCACAAACGCGATCTCCAGCGGCAGTTGCGGCTGCCAGCCGCCCGCCGGATCGGTGGCCGCGCGGTTGAAGCGCCGGATCGTTTGCAGCAGCTGCGCCCGTGGAAACTGAGCGGCATGTTCGGCAGCCTGGGCCAGCGTCTCCGGGCTTTCCGTCGCTCCGGCCAGCTCCGCCCCGCCTGTCTGAACCAGCATCACCAGCCGCAGGTACTCCACGATCTGCCCGGCCAGCTGTCGCGCATCAGCGCCTTCGTCCAGCGTCCGGTTGATCAGCTCAAGGCCCGCGCCCGTCTCCCCCGCCAGCAGGAGCGTCGTCAGGTCGCGCACGGCCTCCCCGGCTGCCGTCCCCAGGATGGCCTGCGCGACCTCCAGGCTCAGCGCTTGGTCGGGCGCCGCGATCAGTTGATCCAGCAGGCTGATCGCGTCTCGCAGCGACCCGGTCGCCTGCCGCGCCACCAGCTCCAGCGCCGCCGGATCGGCTGCCACGCCTTCGGCGTCAACCAGCGCCTGCAGCCGCTCCACGATCTGCGCCAGCGGGATGCGCCGGAAGTCGAAGCGCTGGCAGCGCGAGAGGATCGTTGCCGGTACTTTATGGATTTCCGTCGTCGCCAGAATGAAGATCGCGTGCGCCGGCGGCTCCTCCAGTGTCTTCAGCAGCGCATCGAACGCCGCCCCGGAGAACCGGTGCACCTCGTCGATGATGTAGATCTTGTAGCGGCCTTCGTTGGGGGAAAAGGCGATGCGGTCGCGTAGTTCCCGCACATCGTCCACCCCGGTATGCGACGCCGCGTCGATCTCGATCAGGTCCAGGAAGCGCCCTTCGTTCACGGCGATGCAGTACGCGCATTCGTTGCAGGGCCGCACCCCCGGATCCTCCGCCAGGCAGTTGACGGCTTTGGCCAGCACCCGCGCCATCGTCGTCTTGCCCGTCCCCCGCGGCCCGGCGAACAGGTAGGCATGCCCCACCCGGTCGCCGATCAGGGCGTTGCGCAGGGTGTAAGTCACATGCTCCTGTCCAACGACCGCCTCAAAGGTCAGCGGCCGCCATTTCAGGTAAAGGGCCTGGCCGGCCATGGCGGATCTCCTGAAGTCCGGTTGCGGGTATTCGGCTGGGGGCAGCGCGTGTGACCAGTCTAGCATCGGCGGGGCCTCTCCGCAACCCGCCCCGCCGCCCTGCAGGCCGCGCCGGGTGCTGTCCGGCACTTGCCCTCTGACCGGGGATGCGTTTAGATCGGGGGCGCTTGATACTCCGGTCACACAGGATGCGTCATGACACCCGATAAGCCCGGTCTCTTCACGCTGGCCGTCCGACAGTTGCAGGTGCCTCAGTCCGATGCCCTGCCCGCGGTCCCGCCGATCGTCCCCGCGGTGGGCTTCACCCACCCTGATATGGAGGCCGCCGACCGTGCCCTCGACTCGAGCGGCGGCTCACTTCAGGAGCCGGATCACTTCGTCTATGCCCGCTACGGGGCGCCCACTCAGGCCGTCTTTGAGGCGACCGTCGCCGCCCTTGAGGACGCCGAGTCCGGCCTCAGCTTCAGCAGCGGGATGGCCGCCCTCCACGCGGCCCTGGTGACGGTGGCGCAGCCCGGTGCGGCCGTCGTCGCGGCCCACCAGCTCTACGGGGCCACCCACGGCCTGCTCGCCTGGTTCGCCGCCCATGCCGGCCTCACCGTCCGCTATGCCGATTTCCTCGACCCCGACGCGGTGGCCCGGGCCATCGACGAAACCCGCCCCGTGGCCGTGCTCTGCGAGGTCGTCACCAATCCGCTGGTGCGGGTTGTCCCCGTCGATGCGGTCATCGCGCTCGCGCGTGCCGCCGGGGCGCTGGTGATCGTCGATAACACCTTCGCCACCCCCTACCTGCTGCGTCCGCTGACGCTGGGCGCCGACCTGGTGGTGCATTCCGCCACCAAGTTCCTCAATGGTCACGGCGATGTCACCGGCGGGGTGATCGTCGGGCCGCGCGATCGGATCGAACAGGCCCGGATGCACCGCCGGATCATGGGCGGCGTGCTCGGAGCCTTCGACGCCTGGCTCGCGCTCCGCGGCTTGCGGACGCTCGGCGTGCGGATGGCCCATGCCTGCCAGACCGCGGCCCGCCTGGCGGCCTGGCTCAGCCAGCACCCGCGCGTCAGCCGCGTCTACTATCCCGGTCTGCCGGATGACCCCTGCCATGCGGACGCCCGGCGGCTGTTCCGGCCCGGCGCATTTGGCGCCATGCTGGCCTTCGATGTCGCTGGCCTCGACCGGGCGGGCGCGTTTGCGCTGGCCGATCGCCTGCAGGTGATCCGGCGGGTCACCAGCCTGGGCGATGTCAATACCCTGCTGTCTCACCCGGCTGTCTCCTCTCACCGGGCGCTGACGCCCGAGCAGCGGGCCGCCCAGGGCATCCTGGAAGGCACCCTGCGCCTGTCGGTGGGCATCGAGGACGCCGACGACCTGATCGCCGACCTCTCCGGGGCGTTGGACGCCGTTGGCTGATCGATCCGCTGCAGCTCCAGCCGGCAGCCCCCGCGCCGGGTTCATGCTGGCTGCCGCCCTGATAGTGCTGGCGGCGGCCAGCCTCCGGCTCGCTTGGCTCCCGTCCGTGCCACCCGGCCTGCACTTCGATGAGGCCGCCAACGGCGTGATCGCCCGCAACATCGCCTTCGGCGGCTATCGGCCCCTCTTCATCCCCGACTATACCGGCAAGGAAGTGCTGTGGTTCTATGCCGCGGCGCTGATCATGCGCCTGATCGGCCCGGTGCCTTTTGCCCTGCGCCTCACCTCCGCAGGCTTCGGAGTCGCCGGTGTCGCTGTGGCTGGCTGGCTGGTGCGGCGGCTGTACGCCGATGACCCCCGCCGGGATGCGCTGGCCCTGCTGACTATGGCGATCCTCGCGGTGGCTTTCTGGCACAACATCATCAGCCGCTTCGCCGATCGGGCCATCACCCAGCCCCTGTTGCAGGCCCTCAGTCTGGGGTTGTTGTGGCGTGGCCTCCTCGATCCCGGCGCGCCCCGGCATCTGTGGCGCATGGCGCTGGCCGGCGCCGTCACCGGGCTGGCTGCCTACACGTATCTGGCGGTGCGTCTGTTCCCGATCCCGCTGGCGCTGGCGCTCCTCACGCTGCTCATTGCTGACCGTGGCCGTCTCCGCCGGCTGCCGGGGCTGGCGATCTTTGTCCTGGCGGCCCTGGTCGTGATCGCGCCGCTGGGCGTCTACTTCTCACAGCGCCCGGAGGCGTTCACCACCCGGATCGGGCAGGTGGCCCCGACCTCGCTGGCGCAGGCCCTGATCGGCTGGCGGCTGGCGCTGCGGATGTTCTTCCTCTCCGGCGATCCCCTCATGCGTTTCAACCTGCCCGGCAGGCCGATCTATGGCCCGGTGCTCGCCGCCCTGATGCTGCTGGGGTTCGGCGTTGCCGTGCTCGAGGCGGCGCGGGCCGGGCGCGATCCCCTGCGTCGCGCCCGCGCCGCCCTCCTGATCGCCTGGCCGCTGGTGATGCTCGCGCCGACTGCCCTTGCCGTGGGCGGGATCACCCCCAGCAACCTCCGCGCCATCGGCCTTGCGCCCCTGATCGCCTTTTACCCGGCGCTCGGCCTCGCCGCGCTGTCCGGCTGGCTTCGGGGGAGGGGTGGGCGCTGGCCCCTGGCAGGCCGCGCCCTGATCCCGGCAGCCCTGGTCGCGGTTGCGCTGGGAGGTGGGGCGCAGACTTGGCTGGCTCTGCGGCGCTGGGGCGGCGAGCAGGCCCTCTACTACGATAACGACGGCCATGTCGCGGCTCTGGCCCGCTATCTGAACGAGTCGGCCCCGTCGGATGCAGCGATCGCGCTGGCCACGGCCCACTACCGGCATCCGACGCTCGCCTTCCTCATGCGCGGCGAGGAGCGGACGCGCTCGTTGTTCGGCGGCGAGGCGCTGGTGATCGCGCCGCAGGGGCGGTCGCTCGCGGCTTACACGCGCGACGCGGCCCCGCCGCTCGAATGGCAGGCATGGCTCGCCCCTTATCAGCTCGCCGCCCCGCCCGGCCCCGATGGCACCCCGGATTTCCTGGCCTACCTGCTCCCCGCCGATCTGGGCTTCGACCTGCCTCCGGCAGGGCCGGCTGACTTTGCCGGCGTGATCCGCCTCGAGGGCGCGCGCCTGTTCCCCGCTGTCTCCGGCGAGGCCGCCGCCCTCGATCTGGGCTGGCGCATCCTGGCCCCCGCCCCTCACCCGGACCTCGCCGTGGTCACCGAGGTCTGCGACCTCTACGGCTGGTGCTGGATCAAAGCCGCGCCCGATGGCTCGCTGGAACGGGGCCGCAGCAGCGCCTACAACTCGACGCAGTGGACGCCCGGCGAGCGCCTGCTGACCCACGTCGCCGTTCCCCTGCAGATCGGCATCCCCCCCGGCGAGTACACGGTGCGCGTCAGCCTGTATTCGGCACAGGCCGATGCCCGCCTGCCGCTGATCAGCCCCACCGGCGCGTTTGCTGGCCAGTATGCGGAGCTCGGCCCGCTGACGATCGCGGCGGGTCCGGCTCCGTCGCCCGGCGATCTGGCCGCCCAGTACCGCCTCGACCGGCCCATCGACCGCACGCTGACCCTGGTGGGGTATGATCTGCCCGCTCAGTCGGCCCGCCCCGGCGAAGTCCTGCATCTGGCCCTGATCTGGCAGAGTGCGGGCCGGCAGAGGGCCGACCGCCCGGTGATCCTGACGCTCGGCGGCTCGCGGGTGCTGTACCGCGGCGATCCGGTGCATGGCAGCTATCCGTTCACCCGCTGGGCGCCGGGCGAGGGGGTCATCGATCGCTATGCCCCGCGCCTGCCCGTCGATCTGCCCCCCGGTGAGTATCCGCTCGCAGTCCAGTTAGGGGATTCGCCGCCCGTGCCGCTGGGAGTCATCGCCGTGCAGGAGGCCAGCCGCCGCCTGGATCCGCCGCCCATGACGGCGCTCGATCCCCTGCCGGTGCTCGGCGGGCAGATCGCCCTGCCGGGTTACACGCTCTCCGCCGCCTCCGTGGCCCCCGGCGAGACCCTGGACCTGACCCTGATCTGGCGGGCGGAGGCCCGCCCCGATGCCCCCTATACCGTCTTTGTGCACATCTTCGATGACCGCGGTACCCTTACCCAGGATGACCGCCCGCCGGCGGTTGACGGCGTGCTCTATCCCACCGACCTGTGGATCCCGGGCGAGATCGTGGTGGATCGCCATACGCTGACCATCCCGCCGGAGGCCGCGCCCGGCGACTACCGGCTGCGGGTGGGGCTGTATCTCCCCGAAAGCGGCCTGCGCCTGTCGGTGCCCGGCAGCCCGGAGGATGCCGTCGTGCTGCCCCTGATCCTCACCATCCGCTGAGAGGGCCTTATGCCGATCACTCTGCTGAACTGGCTGCTCGCGCTGTCGCCGGTGCTGATCATCCTGGTGCTGATGCTCGGCCTGCGCTGGGGCGGCAGCCGGGCCGGCGCCGCCGGCTGGTTCCTGTCCATTCTCATCGCCGTGCTGCGCTTCGGCGCGACCCCGCTCCTGGTGGGCTACACCCAGGCCAAGGCTGTCCTCCTGACGCTGGACGTGCTTTTCATCATCTGGACCGCCCTTCTGCTGTACCACACCGCCGACGAAGCCGGCGCGGTGCGCATCATCGGCCAGCGCCTGCCCGCCCTCACCGCCGACCGCATGATGCACGGCCTGCTGCTGGGCTGGCTGTTCGCGTCCTTCCTGCAGGGGATGGGCGGCTTCGGCGTCCCGGTGGCGGTGGCTGCGCCGCTGCTGGTGGGCCTCGGTTTCACCCCGGTGCAGGCGGTCATCATGGCCTGCCTGGGGCACGGCTGGGCCGTCAACTTCGGCTCGCTCGCCACCTCTTTCAACACCCTGATGGCCGTCACCGGCCTCCCCGGTGAAATCCTCGCCCCCGAAGCCGCGTTCCTCCTGGGGGTGGCCTGCTTCGCCTGCGGGGCGCTGGTCGCGCTCGTCGGCAGCGGCTGGAAGGGTATGCTGCGCGGCCTGCCCGCGGTCGCCGTCCTCAGCGCGGTGATGGGCACGGTGCAGTATCTGCTCGCCACCAATGGCCTGTGGACCCTGGGAGCGACCGGCGCCTCGCTGGTCGGCATCCTGGTCGGCATCCCGCTCACCCGCCTGCCGATGTACCGCAGCGCCCATGACGGCGAGCACGCGCTCAGCGCGCCTGCCGCATCAGCCGCCGCCCCGGCCGCCGATCCCCCGGAACCGGACGGCCCCCGCCGTTCGCTCGCCGTCTCGCTGTCGGCCTACGCAGTGCTGGTCGCGCTGGCCTTCGCCCTGGGCCTGATCAAACCGGTGGCCGCCCTGCTGGATACCGTGCAGATCAACCTGAGCTTCCCCGCCCTCGCCACGCCCTACTGGTCCACGCCCGCCGGCCAGGGCCGCTCCATCAGCCTGTTCGGCCACACCGGCTCCACCCTGCTCTACGCCTCGATCATCGCCTACCTGATCTACTGGCGGGCGGGCTACTATCGTCCCGGCGCCGCCGGACGCATCCTGTCGCGGGTGGTGCACGGCGCGGTCAATTCCAGCCTGGGCATTGCGGCTATGGTCGGCATGGCCGTCATCATGTCTCACACGGGCATGACCAACCTCCTCGCGCAGGGTCTCAGCCAGAGCGTCGGCCGGGCCGCCTATCCGGTCGTTGCGCCCTTCATCGGCGCGCTCGGAGCCTTCATCACCGGCAGCAACAACAATTCCAATGTCCTGTTCGGGGCGCTCCAGCAGCAGACGGCTAACCTGCTGGGGCTGAGTGTCACGCTGATCCTCGCCGCCCAGACCGCCGGCGGATCGCTCGGCAGCGTCCTGGCTCCCGCCAAGGTGATCGTCGGCTGCAGCACGGTCGGCCTGGGCGACCGCGAGGGCGTCGTGCTGGGGAAGATGATGATCTACGGGTTGATCCCGGTGGCCCTCGTCGGGCTGCTCACCCTGGCGCTGGCCGCCCGCTGAGGCCGCCGCAGTCCGGCAGCCCCGTAGATCGCCAGGATGGCGATCGGCGCGGTGATGCTCGTGCGCATCCGCGTGTCCATCGCTGAGGTCTGCGCGGCCAGCGTCAGCCCGCTGATGTACAGGATCGGGATCGCGGTCATCGCCAGCAGCAGCCAGTCCCGCTGCCGGATGGCCCGCGCCGCGCCCGCCAGCATCAGGCCGTACAGCGCCGCATGATAGGCCAGCTCCACCGGTCTGAACCAGCCCGGCAGCCCGTCGGTGATCGCCAGCATCCGCCAGGCCCCGATCGCCGTCCCGGCCAGCGCGGCAGGCCAGTACCGGAGCAGTTTTTCGCGGGCCATGCGTCCCATCTCGTGGTAGGCCTTCGGCGTGGGTGCGACCAGAAAATCCCAGAACCGGTCGCGGTCCACCCCGGCCAGTGCCTCCTGGTTGCCCGTGCGCCGGTACAGTTCGCGCACGTACTCTGTCTGCAGCGTGTCCAGCTCGGCCCCCGTGGCCAGGTGCTCGGCGGACAGCGCCCGCAGGAACAGCAGGCTGAAGTGGCTCTGCAGCGAATAGGTGAACACGCCGTGGTAGATCAGGTTCCGGGTGCTCCAGCCGCAGTAAACCGCCAGCCCGGCGGCCGCCAGCGCCAGCGCCGGCCGCTGCCAGCGCCGCAGCGTCGGGATCAGCATCAGCGGCGCGGCCAGCCACAGATAGATGGCGGTCGGGCGTGTCAGCATCGCCAGCGCCATCCACAGCACGCTCAGCGCCAGGTCGCGCTGCCGTTCGCCCTGAATGTAGCGTGTCAGCGCCAGCAGGAATGCCGTCATCAGCAGGGCGAACAGCGCATCGGCCAGCAGCGCGGCGCTCGCCGAGACCGAGGCCGGGTCCACCGCCAGGATCACCCCGGCCAGCAGGGCGCATCGTTCGCCGCGTTCTGGCTCCGCCGGGATCAGCAGGCGGCGGGCCAGCAGATAGCCCGCCAGCGCCGCCAGCGCCCCGAAGACGGCCTGCAGGATCGCCGCTTCCAGCCGATCCCCACCCAGCCGGCTCACCAGCGCCACGGTCAGCGGGAACAGCGGCGGACGGGCGCCCATCAGCCAGTAGGAGAGGTCGCCGTGCCGCGCCAGGTGCCGCGCCATGCCCAGCCACCCGGCCACGTCGCTGCCGCCTAGGCGGTTCAGCGGCGTTTCGAGTACGATCAGCCGGTACGCCAGCAGCGCGCCCCGCGCCGCCAGCGCCGCCCCCATGACGACGCCGGCGTGCAGCGTGGCCCGCTGCCGTGAACGGGATAGCCCAGTGGAAGGATCGATCATGAGCACTCAGCAGGAACAATCGAAGCCCGCCGGCCTGGCCGCCTGGCGTAAGCGCCACCGGTTCGCCATTCAGTCGGGTGTGCTGGCGGCGTCGCTGGCGCTGCCTTTCGCGCTCTACGCCGCGCTCCAGGCTGGCCGCCCGGCGCTCGCCGCCGTTCTGTTTGGAGTCCTGGCGCTGGCCATGGCCGTGGCCGCCTGGGCCGGTTAAGCCGCCCCGCGATCGGCGGCTTCCGGGTTGACGCAGTGCGGCAGTCGCCGCCCGGCCAGCCCGGCCAGCAGGTTCTCGGCGGCCATCTGCATCATCCGGGTGCGTGTCGCCACGCTGGCCGATCCGATGTGCGGCAGCACCACCACGTTCGGCATCCCCGCCAGTGGGTGATCCGCCGGCAGCGGCTCCGGCGTTGTCACGTCCAGCCCCGCCCCTGCGATCACCCCGCTGCGCAGTGCCTCCACCAGCGCCGCCTGATCGACGATCGGCCCGCGTGCCGTGTTGATCAGGATCGCCGTCGGCTTCATGCGTCGCAGCGCCGCCGCATCGATCAGCCCGCGCGTGGAATCCATCAGCGGGCAGTGGATCGTCACGAAGTCGCTGGCCGCCAGCAGCTCCGCCAGACTCACGTAGCGGGCCCCCAGCTCCTCGGCCTCGCCATCCGGCTCCGGCTGGGTGTACAGCAGCCGGCAGTCGAAGCCGCGCAGCCGCCGCGCTACCGCCTTCCCGATCCGCCCCAGCCCGATGATCCCCACGGTGCTCCCGCTGACATCGCGCCCGGCCAGCTCCAGCGGGCGCCACGTCTGCCAGCGCCCTGCCCGCACAGAGTCCGCCGCTTCTAGCAGCCGGCGGGCCGTCGCCAGCAGCAGCGCCACCGCCAGATCGGCGGTCGTGTCGGTCAGCACGCCCGGCGTATGCCCCACCGGGACCCCGCGCGCCGTGCAGGCCGCCACGTCGATGTTATCCACGCCAACCGCCATCTGGCTGACCACCCGCAGCGTCGGCCCGGCTGCTTCCAGCACCGCCGTGTCGATCCGGTCGGTCAGCAGGCAGTACAGCCCCGCGCAGCCCTGTATCTGGTCCAGCAGCGCCTCCCGTGGGATGGGATCATCGCTCTCCCACACCCGCACCGTCGCGGCGGCGCGGATCGGCTCCAGGATGGCCTCAGGCAGGGCACGGGTGACCAGGACCGTCGGGGGGGCGTTCATAGCCGCCTATTATACCGGGTTCCCCCGCGCTTACCTCTCTGCCTGCCGGCTCCCTCCCCCTCCCTGCCCGCTGGCTTCCTCCCCTCTCAGCTTGCGGAGAGGGGAGGGCCAGGGAGGGGGTGAGGTCCACTCTAATCGTCCGATCCGCCCTTCCCCCCGCCGTTATTACCGCCGTTGCCGCCGCTGCCCTGCCCGCCGGGGGCGCCCGGTGATTCGGGGGGCGGCCCGCCGGCGGTTCCGCCGGGCTCATCGGTGGGCGCCGGCGTGGCGGTCGCCGTGCCGGCCTGGTGGCGATTCTGGTTCTGGTTCTGGTTCTGGTTCTGCTGACCCGTGGGCATGGGCGTGCAGGTGATCGACCCCGGCTCGCACCCCTGCCGTTGCGCCTGGGTGCGCTCCTGCTCCCGCTGCGGCTCGGTCAGCGCCGGTGCTGTAGCGGTTGGCTCGATCGGCGGCTCCTCCCCCGGCACGGGCGCCTCAGTCGGCCAGCCTGCCCCGTTGCGCTCGCGCTCAACCTGCCCCTGGCCCTGATCCGCGCCGACCTGCGCCCGTACCCGCGCCTGCTCCATGATAGCCGCGCTGTCAGTCAGGCCCAGCCCCTGCATGGTTGCAGCCTGCTGCTGGATCTGCTGCGCCAGCCGGGTCATGTACTGCGCCTGCTCCTGGCTGCGCAGCCGGGTAGCCAGTTGCAGGCAGGTGTTCAGCTGCGTCCGCAGCCGCTCCTGATCCGCCGGGGTCGGTGGGGCGCCGGCCCGCGCCAGCGCGATGATCTCGTCGGCGCGCTCGCCGGCGGCCCGCAGGCTGATCTGCGCCCGCGCTTCCGGCGTGGCGGCCAGCGAGAGCCGCGCCTGCTCCAGCCCCAGATCCAGTGCATACAATGGCTGCCCCGGCAGGCTGGCGTCTGCTGCCAGCGCTGTGCCGGTCGTTGCCCCTGCCAGCAGGAGCAGGATAAGCGCCGCTTTGGCCATGATCATCATCGGTGAACCCTCCGTTCTGCGCGCAAATGCGCCGGAAATCCACCCTTTATGACGCACAACCGCCGCAGCGGATACGGCCTGCTCTGCCCGCAGGGACCGGGCGCGCGTCAGCAGCGCCTGTCGGGCGTCGGCCATCCGGGAGGGTACAGGGTCAGGAACCTGGCGCAGGGCGCTCATGGCTTCCTCCAGATCAACAGGCAGGCTATCCTCGGGTGCTTTCACAGGGCTCTCTCCTCTGCCGCAGGGCTGGGGGTTCCGATCAGGGCGCGGCGCAGGGCCGACAGCGCGCGGTGCTGCAGCGCCTTGACGGCCCCCACCGGCAGCCCGATCGCCTGCGCAACCTCCCCGTTATCCAGCCCTTCCACATATTTCAGCATGATCACGAGCCGCTGGCGCGGGGTGAGCTGCTTCAGTGCTGCCCGGGCCTGCCGCGCCAGCAGGTTGATCTCGGCGGCTTCTTCTGGCTCCCCCGGGTCTGCAGCCAGCGCTTCGGTCAGCAGCTGATGCTGCCGGTAGCGCCCTCGCCGCGCTTCGTCCACGATGAGGTTGTGAGCCACCTTGAAGAGCCACGCTTTCAGGTATTGGCGCGGGCCCCGGCCTTCATGCAGTGCCGTCAGCAGCCGCTGGAACACCTCGCCTGTCAGGTCCTGCGCCGTCTCCACGTGCTCCACATGCTGGTACAGGTAGCGGTACAGCGGCAGGTAGTACTGGTCAAATAGATCGGCCAGCGCCTCCTCTTCCAGCCTGCGTGCTCGTTCCAGCAGGTCCTCCTCCGGGACGCTCACATCCGCTCCTTGCCGGCTTCGATGATGATGGCTGTCTGCATAATAAGACGGTTGACCGGCCCGATCGATACGCCCCCATCGCCCCGCCGGCTCCCTCCCCCTCTCTAGCCGCCGCTTCCCCTCCCCCTCTCTGCCTGCCGGTTCCTTCCCCCTCTCTGCCCGCCGGCTCCCTCCCCCTCTCTGCCTGCGGAGAGGGGGTCAGGGGGTGAGGTCCCCCGGCCCCGCCGCCGGCAAGCCCGCCGGGTGTCGCGATACGCCCGCGCCCGGCACAGATCGCTGCAGTACTTGGGCTCCATGCCCCGGCGCCCCTTCGGGAACAGCCGCCCGCATCTTTGGCAGCGCCGCTGCCGCGACCACCAGGCAGCCTTCCGGCAGCGATCGCTGCAGTACACCTGGTGCCGGTGGTAGTCAGGGAAGGGCTTCCCGCACCGCCCGCAGACCTTCACCGGTAGCCCCAGACGCAGCCGCACGTCGACTCGCCCGTCATACTGCCCGGCCCAGCGCTTCAGCCCCTCCGCCAGCGCCCGCTTATGCTGCCGCGCTGCCCTGGAGCATCGATCCGAGCACGTCCCGCGCCCCCGTTCCCCATCCCACACATAGGGGCGTTCGCACACCGGGCAGAACGCCACGGGCCAGCCCCGCTCCAGCCGGATCTTCACCCGGTCCCGCAGCGTCAGCCCCGGGAATCCCGGCACGGGCACATCCAGCGATCCCACCCGCCGTTCGATCTCCCGGATCTGCCTCTCAGCCCGCCGCTCATCAGCGTTCCACTGGCGCAGCAGCCACCGCGGTTCCCCCCTTTCCCGGTGCCACTGCTGCCGGCATCGGTCAGAGCAGGTCAGCCGCGGTCGGCCGGTCGCCGCCTTTTTCAGCGGGGCGCCGCACTGCCGGCATCGGCTAGACGGGGGGTGCGAAAAAGCGGTCACAAAACCATCATAGAACTTCTGTTCTTGCCGGTCAACTGATCATCCGATCACGGGTACCGGTGTTTGGGGTCGGCCCGCCCCGGAATGATCGGCGTCCGAATCGCAGCGGGCCGGAGGTACCCCCCGGCCCGCTGAGCAGCCAGCGCAGCGCTGTTTACCCCGCCGCTTCGACCATCTTCTCCTGCCGCTTGCGATCCTTGATGCGCTGCTCATTGTTGAGCATGCGCTTGCGGATGCGCAGCGACTGAGGAGTGACCTCCAGCAGCTCATCTTCAGCCAGGAATTCAATACAGTCGTCTAGGCTCATGAGGCGCGGCGGGGTCAGCCGGATGCCATCATCGACCGGCTTGGCGCGGTGGTTGGTCAGGTGCTTGGCTTTGCAGACATTGAGGGTCAGGTCGCCGGGGCGGATGTGCTCGCCCACGATCATGCCTTCGTAGACCTCCACGCCGGGCCCGATGAACAGGGTGCCGCGCTCCTGGGCATTATCCAGCCCATAGGAGACAGCGACGCCGGCTTCGTGGGCCACCAGGCTGCCGAACTGGCGTCCGGGTATCGGCCCCATCATTGGCTCGTGCCCATAAAACAGGCTGTGGATAGTGCCCATCCCGCTGGTGGCCGTCAGGAACTGTGATCGGAACCCCAGCAGACCGCGGGTCGGCACCAGGTACTTCAGGAAGGTGGTGCCGTTAGCGCTGGACATATCGATCATCTGGCCCCGGCGGGAGCCCAGCAGCTCAACGACCGTGCCGATCAGGTCGTCGGCGACCTCGATATGCACCTCCTCCACCGGCTCAAGCAGCTCGCCCGTTTCCGGATCCTGCATGTAGATGACTTCGGGGCGGGACACCTCGAACTCATAGCCCTCGCGGCGCATCGTCTCGATCAGGATGGCGAGGTGCAGTTCGCCGCGCCCGCTGACGGTGAACCGATCCGCCTGATCGGTATCTTCGACACGCAGGGCGACATTGTGGCGAACTTCCTCATACAGACGCTGCCGCAGGCGCCGGGAAGTGCCCCAGCCGGTTCGCCCCTCACGTCCGGCGAACGGCGAGGTGTTGACGCCGAAGGTCATGCGGACAGTTGGCTCCTCCACACTGATGCCGGGCAGGGATTCCTGCACCGCTGGATCCGCGATGGTATCGCTGATATGGATCTCATCGAAGCCGGCAAAAGCCAGGATGTCGCCGGCCTGCACGACCTCCACTTCCTGCCGGGACAGGTTGTGGAACGTGAACAGATACTCGATCCGGCCCGGCTGACGATCACCGGCGGTGGACAGCCGGACAACCGGCATCCCGCGGCGCAGCGTGCCGGAGAGCAGCCGCCCCACGCCAATCTGGCCCTTGTAGTTGTCGTAGTCCAGCGTGGTGACCAGCAGGCGGGCCGGAGCATCGGGTTCGATGCGGGGGGCCGGGACCTGCCGGAGGATGGTTTCAAACAGTGGGGTGAGATCATCGGCCAGATCATCGGGGGTGAAGCCGGCCCGGCCTTCCAGCCCGATGGCATATACCACCGGGAAATCGGCCTGCTCATCGGTGGCGCCCAGATCGAGGAACAGGTCGAAGGTCTCGTTGAGCGCCTGCTCGACGCGGGCATTGGGGCGCTCGATCTTGTTGATGACGACGATCACCCGCAGGCCCAGAGCCAGCGCCTTGCGCAGGACAAAGCGCGTCTGCGGCATGGGGCCTTCGGCGGCATCCACCAGCAGCAGCGCCCCGTCCACCATGTTCAGCACCCGTTCGACCTCCCCGCCGAAGTCAGCATGGCCGGGGGTATCGACGATGTTGATCTTGACTCCACCCCAGCTGACGGCGGTATTCTTGGCGAGGATGGTGATGCCCCGTTCGCGCTCCAGGGCATTAGAATCGAGGATGCGCTCGCCCGCCGCTGACGCATCGCGGAATACGCGTGCCTGCTTGAGCATACCATCGACCAGGGTGGTCTTCCCGTGATCGACGTGAGCGATGATAGCAATATTGCGAATATCGGATCGAACCTGGCTCACAGCATTATCCCTGTTAACACAATAAAAGGGCGGCTGCGCACCGCCCCGCGACTGGCAAGGGTTTCACCTGACGATGATTATAGCAGGCGGATGGCACCGCTGACAGGGGGTCACGCATCAGCGGGAGAAAAGTAAGCCGCCCAGGGCACTTTTAGCCTGGGCGGCTGTGGTTGGCATCCCACGAGGGGAGTCCGGTCAGGACTGAGCCCCCGCAAGAGGCGACTTACCACTATCCACCAGTCACCTCCTTTCGCAACTCACCGGACGTGTGGATCGCGATCCAGAGCGGAGTATAGGGGATGACGGGGGGAGAAGTCAAGCGCCAAAGGGAAGGCAAGGGGTGCATTCCGGCGCGCAATGGACGATAATGCAGGAAGATGAACGGGCCACCCTGGGAAGAGATCGATCACACGGCCGACTGGGCGCTGCGGGCGCGCGGGCCGGATCGCCGTGCGCTGTTCGAACATGCCGCACAGGGGATGCTGAGCCTGCTGGGCGGCAAGCCAGCCGACGCGATCACAACCCGGCGCCAGATCGTGCTGACCGCGCCAGACTATGAGACGCTGCTGGTGGACTGGCTGACCGAACTCCTGTACATGATGGAGGATGGCAGCATGCTGATCTCCTCTGTGCAGGTACACCGGGTAGAGGACCTATCTCTGGAAGCAGAAGTGGAAGGCGGGCCGCCGCGTGAGCCTCCGGGTAAGCACATCAAGGCAGTGACTTACCACCTGCTGGCGATCCGCCAGACCGCGCAGGGCTACGAAACGGTGATCGTCTTTGATGTGTAGGAGGAGGCGCCATGCGTAGACAGGACCTGAAGCGGCTTTCAGAATATGTGTGGGAAATCCCGGCGACCTATCGTGACGATATGCGAGTGCCCGCCCGGCTGTATGCCAGCGAGCGCCTGCTGGAGAGTGCGCTGGGAGACGAATCGATCGAGCAGCTGGTGAATACCGCAACCCTGCCGGGGCTGGTGGGCTATGCCCTGGCGATGCCGGATATCCATCAGGGGTATGGCTTCCCCATCGGCGGCGTGGTGGCTGCCAGCACGCACAGCGGCGTGATCTCGCCCGGCGGGGTCGGGTTTGACATCAACTGCGGCGTGCGGGTTCTGGCCAGCAATCTGGATGCCGAGGCGCTCCGGCCGCATCTGCCTGCCCTGGCGTCCATGCTGTACCGGGCCTGCCCCAGCGGAGTAGGCCGGGGGGGCGGCCTCAGCCTGACGGGCAAGGAGTTCGATCGCCTGCTGGAGGGCGGCGCAGGGTGGGCGCTGGCAGCCGGGTATGCCGAGCCGGATGACATCCCCCGCACCGAGGAAAGCGGCCATCTGAAGGCGGCTGATCCCGGCAAAGTCAGTGCGCGGGCGATGGAGCGCGGCATCTCCCAGGTGGGGACACTGGGCGCCGGCAACCACTTCATCGAGGTGGACATCGTTGAGCAGGTGTTTGACGAAGAGGCAGCCTCCGCCATGGGGCTGGCGCCCGGCCGGGTCGTCGTCCAGATCCACTGCGGGTCGCGCGGCTTCGGGCACCAGATATGCACCGATTATGTGCGCGATTTCCAGTCTGCCGCACGAAAATATGGCATCGACCTGCCGGATCGCCAGTTGATCTGCGCGCCGTTTCAGTCGCCGGAGGGGCAGGCATATTACCGGGCGATGTGCGCAGCCGCCAACTATGCCTTCGTCAACCGCCAGGTGCTGGCCTTTCACATCCGGGAGAGCTTCCGGCAGGTGCTTCAGGAGAAGGGCCTGGATTACCGGCTCAGGCAGGTTTATGACATCGCGCATAACATGGCCAAGGTGGAGACCCATGTCCTTGACGGAAAACCGGTGGAGGTCGTGGTGCATCGCAAAGGGGCGACGCGGGCCTTCGGCCCCGGCTTCGAAGGGCTGCCGCCCGAGTATCGCCCCATCGGCCAGCCTGTGCTGGTGCCCGGCTCGATGGGCACCGCCAGCTGGATCCTGGCCGGCACGCCGGGCAGCATGGCGCAGACCTTCGGCAGCACCTGCCACGGCGCGGGCCGGCTGATGAGCCGCAGCCACGCCAAGAAAAGCATCCGCGGCGACAGCCTGCGCCAGACGATGCAGGATGGCGGCATCGAGGTGCGGGCCGGCAGCATGCCCGGGCTGGCCGAGGAAGCGCCCCAGGCATACAAGGATGTTGACGAAGTGGTACGCGTTGTCAGTGGGGCCGGGATCGCCCGACCGATCGCGCGGATCGTGCCGGCTGCGGTCATCAAGGGCTAGGGCCGCCTGCGCGCCGTGGGGCCTCACCCGGGCTGCGGTCTGTCCGAAAGCCGGGCCGGCTTGACTCGCCCGACAACTTAAGCCATAACAACACAGGAAACCGGCGAGGATAATCCCCAGACAGGAGAGACAGGATGGCAACTCCCTATGACGGCAAGGTTGCCCTGTGGCATGTACAGGGGGACTGGGTCGCAGCGGTGCGCACCATCGACGAGCTGGCGCAGCTGATCAAGCAGCGCACCCCGGCGGTCAATGCCATTTTCATCAAGACCAGCAACGGCAACCGCTGGCAGGGCTCACGCGATACCAAGACCGCGATGGAGATCAACGGCCCGGAAGACATCGCCGAATGGGTATCCGCCATGAGTCAGGTCGGCATCGAATGCCACGCCTGGGCGGTGGTGGAAGGGCTGGACATCCAGACGGAGATCGCGCTGCTTGTGCAGGCGTGCCGCGTGCCGGGCATCAAATCCATGATCCTGGATGTCGAACCGTATCAGGCGTACTGGAAAGGCACGGCAAATGATGCTGTGCGGCTGATGGAGGGAGTGCGCGGGCAGCTGGGTCTGGCATTCCACATCGGGATGAGCGTCGATCCGCGGCGCCACCACTACCAGAGCATTTTTCCGGCGTCATGGCGCCCCTATATCGGCAGCATCCACCCCCAGTGCTACTGGGGAGAGATGGGCCGCTCGCCCAAGAGCATCCTTGACGAAACCTACGAGGTCTGGGGGGCCTACGGGCTGCCGCTGTACCCGGTGCTGCAGACGTGGGAGGTAAGCGCAGCCAGCGTCGAGCAGGCGCAGGACTTGGTGCTCAGCAAACGCGGGGCGCGCGGGCTGTCCTACTTCCGCATCGGGGCGGAAGAGGCCGACGTGATCCCGGTGCTCAACCGGACACGCGTTGAATCGGAGATTGGCCCCGACTACACCTGGCGCCGGTACGGGTACCAGCAGGTGATGGGCCCCTATGACGCAGGCTATATGGATGGGACTCATATCGGGCAGCCGAGCGCGGCAGTGCTGCAGGAGTTCACCGGATCGAACGGCCACCGGGTCAAGTGGAAGGCCACTCGCGCTGACCGCGACACGGTCTGGGCGCAGTGGACGCCCCAGTTACCGCGCCCGGGCCTGTACGAGATTTCGATCTGGATTCCAGGCACCCGCGCGACCAGCCGCCAGGCTCGCTACCATATCCACGGCGTCACCGGGGTGGCATCCGAACTGCTGGTTCGTGTCGATCAATCGCTGTACTACGACGAGTGGGTGCCGGTAGTGGTCTACGAGTTCAGCGGAGCACCCGGCAGCGGCCGCGTCAACCTGACCGACCTGACCGGCGAAAGCGACAGGCGGGTAGCGTTCACCAGCATCCGCTGGCGCGAGGTGCTGGAGCAGCGCCACCTGGAGCCGGATGAGGGGCCGGGGTTTGATTCGCCGGTGGGCACTGAGGAGGAGCGCTTCGGGGACGAAGTCTGGCCGGCCCGGTGGTACGATGCGACCGGCTTCGCAGTTCAGTACAACCCGCCGCTGATCGGGGTGGCCTACCATACCGGCGCCGATCTGAACCTGCGGGCCGGCAATGACCTGGGTCAGCCGGTCTATGCGCCAGCCGACGGGCAGGTGCTGTTCTCGGGGGTGGGCTCAGGCACGTGGGGGGATATGGTGGTGATCAAGCACGATCCGCTGCCGGATGGGACGGTGGTCTGGAGCCGGCTGGCGCATCTGCAGCGGCGGCAGGTCAACGCCGGCGAGCGTGTAGTGCGCGGCCAGCAGGTGGGCACGGTCGGGGATTCGCAGGGCCGCTTCGACCCGCACCTGCACTTTGATCTAGCCAGGACCAATATCCTGGAGAACAATCCGAACCACTGGCCGGGTCAGCGGCAGGACCTTGTGCTGCAGCACTACACCGATCCGCTCCAGTTCATCCTGCGCTACCGGCCGTTCCGCGGCTGACGGACTGAACGCTCCCACATAGATAGATAAAATGCTGCCGGGGCAGGCTTTTGTGCTGCCCCGGCGCACCACCGCCGGCGAGGGAAGCCCATGAGCACACCGTATGATGGCAAGGTCGCCCTGTGGCATGTCGAGGGAGATGGGGTCGGCGAAGCAACCATCGAAGCCCTGGCGGCTACTGTGAAGCAGAACGCCCCGGTCACCGATGCGCTGTATGTGAAGACCAGCGAGGGAGGCGTGTGGCAGGGCACGATGGACGGCAAGGCCGCGATGGCTGTGCGCGGGCCGGCTGACATCACGCGCTGGGTGAATACACTCGCCGGGGCCGGGCTGGAGTTCCATGCCTGGTGTGAGGTCCGCGGCGCAGACATCCCCGGCGAGACGGCCCGCATCATCGAGGCGGCCCGTGTGCCGGGGGTCAGGTCGCTGATCCTCGGAGTTGAACCCTATCCGGGCGTCTGGAAGGGCACACGTGAAGGCATCCTCAGGCTGATGGGGGATGTGCGCGCTGCGCTGGGCCAGGACTTTCACCTGGGGCTGCGGGTGGATCCCCGGCAGCGGTACTTCAGCGTCATTTTCCCCGACGTGTGGCGGCCCTATGTGAACAGCATCCACCCGCTGGTGTACTGGGAGCTGATGGCACGTGAGCCGGATTCGGTGCTGGATGAGACCTATGTCACCTGGGGCGGGTACGGGCTGCCGATCTACCCGGTGCTGCAGGGCTGGGCCGATCCGTCCGGCATCCGCCAGGCGCAGGCCATCGCCCGCAGCGTCCGCGGCGCTGCCGGGCTGTCCTATTTCCGGCTGGGGCTGATCGGGCCGCTGCATTTCCCGGTCATCAACGCGGAGATCGTCAGTGAAGAAGTTGGGCCTGATCGGGTGCTGCGCCGCTACGGCTGGGAGCGCATCATCGCGCCGCGGGAGGCCGGCTACCGGGACGGGACCCATACCGGGCAGCCCAGCGACGCGGTGTTCAAGGAGTTCACCAGCGTGCGCGGCCATTCGATCAAATACAAGGAGACCCGCACGGCTGAAGATACCGTCTATGCCCAGTGGCAGCCCGATCTGCCCGGCGCGGGCAACTACGAGGTCTCCGTGTACGTGCCGAGCCGCCATGCCACGACCCGGCAGGCTCGCTACCATATTCACGGGGTCGCCGGTGCTGCCTCCGAGCTGCTGGTGCGTCTGGATCAGTCGATCTACAACGATCAGTGGGTGCCGCTGGTGGTCTACGCGTTCACCGGGCAGCCCGGCAGCGGTCAGGTGAATCTGACCGATCTGACCGGAGAGGCCGGACGCGAGATCGCCTTCACGGCCATCCGCTGGCGGCAGGTAGTTGAAGAGGAAGAGCCGCCTGCCTCAGCGGGCAACGGCTTCGACGCGCCGATTGGATCGGTAGAGGAGCGCCTGAGCAGCGAGATCTGGCCGGGCGACTGGTACGATGCGACGGGGTTTGCCACCTATTACACTACAGTCGGGGGGGCCTACCACACCGGCGCGGACCTGAACCTGCCGCGCGACCTGGATCGGAATGCGCCCGTCTACGCGCCGGCTGACGGTGTCGTGACGTTCTCCGGACGCAGCACCGGGACCTGGGGCAGGCTGATCGTGATTCGCCATGATCCGCTGCCCGATGGCACCGTTGTGTGGAGCCGGCTGGCACACCTGACCAGCCCCATCGTCCGGGAGGGCGATCGGGTGCTGCGCGGGCAGCAGGTCGCCAGCGTGGGTAATGCGGATGGCAAACTGGCCTGGCATCTGCACTTCGATATCGCCAAGACCAGCATCCTGGAGCGCAACCCCGGTCACTGGCCGGGCAGTAACCTGAACGCCGTGCTGGCGAACTACGTCGATCCGCGCCAGTTCATCCGCAATCACCGCCCGCCGGGTCGGGGATAGCTGCGGCAAACAGGCGGGCTGCTCCGGGCAGTCCGCCGGTTGTCTCCACGTCTTCTGTCTATCTATGTCACTGCGTCATGTCGCTGCATCATGGGTTGCTGCGCTGGCTCTGGGCCTCCACGGCTGCGCTGCGCGCGCTCCGGCCAGCGCCCCGGCTGCCCCGCCCACTGCGGCGCGCACGTCTGTCCCTACCGCGATGCCCGCCTCTCCCAGCCATACGCCCACGGCCTCTGTGACACCGACGCCAACATTCGTCCCTGCCCCGACGATTAGCGGGCCATTTGTTGACCTGAACCCCGATGTTTCCCTCGCCGTAGAACTGTTCTATGCGGAGCGCTGGATGCGCGTGACGCAGCAGGTGAGCCTGGCCAATTCATCAGGCGATGCCTGGGATGCGATCGTGTTCAATGTGCCGATCCACTATACTCCTGACGCCTTCTTCCTCGACCGGATGACCGTCACGCTGGGCGATCAGGTGCAGGAAGGCACGCCCGGCTTCTCAGGGCGGGAGACTATTCTGAGCGTGCCGCTGCCGCGCCCGGCCCTCCCCGGCGAGACGATAGAGATCGACATGGGCTACCGCGTGGTGATCCCGCCTGTCGGGCCCACCGACTGGCCTCCTGTGGGAACCACCGGCTGGTCTTCGGGCATGATCCAGGCTGGCGAGTGGTATCCGGCCCTTGTCCCTTACGTTGAGGGCGAAGGCTGGCACACATGGGACTATCACCCGGTAGGCGACCCGACTGCCTATCCGCTGGCTGACTATACCCTCACCATCACGACCGAAGAAGATGTCGTGGTAGCCAGCGGCGGACTGCCGGAGCACCGGGAGGGGGGCATCTGGCGCTTCACTGTGCCGGCGGGGCGTGGGATCGGATTCCTGGCAAGCGAAAGCTATCTGACAGCGACCGGCGAGTTCAACGGCATCCCGATTCGAAGCTACTATCTGCCCGAACATGCCGCAGCCGGCGAGGCTGCGGTGCCGATCGCCGCCGAGTCACTCGCGCTGTTTGAGAACCTGTACGGCCCCTATCCATACGACAGCCTGACGGTGGCCGAGAATGCCTTCTTCGGTGGGATGGAGTACTCGGCACTGATCTCGATCACCGGCTACGCCTACGCCACCTACGGCGGTCAGCCGCCCTCGATCCTCCATGCGCTGATCGCTCATGAAACTGCCCATCAGTGGTGGTACGGCGCCGTTGGCAACGATCAGGCCAACGAGCCGTGGCTGGACGAGTCCCTCGCGTTTTACAGCGAGCTGCTGTACTTCGAGAGTCTCTACCCGGAATCCGTGGGCTGGTGGTGGGAGAAGCGGGTGGACATTTACAACCCGTATGGCCCGGTCGATGCCAGCATCTACAGCTACGCGCGCAGCGCCGACTTCATCCCCTCCATGTACGGCCAGGCGGCCCGTTTTCTGCGCGACCTGCGAGCACAGATGGGGGATGAAGCGTTCTTCGCCTTCCTGCAGGACTACTATGCCACTTACCGGGGGCGAATGGTCACCGGCCGGGACTTCAAGGAGCTGGCCCGCGAGTATGCTGATACCGACCTGACCCCCCTGTTCGAGGCTTATTTTGCCAACCCCGATCCCTGATCGGCGGGTAAAAAGAAGGGCAAGGCCGTGCGGCCTCGCCCCTGGCTGGAGCCTTCTCCGCCCTACTCGCGGCGGCCGCCCGCGAGCAGCAGCCCATAGTACAGCACCTGCGAAACCGCCTGCACGGCGGCTGCCACATAGGTGAGCGCCGCGGCGTTCAGCACGCTGTTGACACCCGTCAGCTCGCCGGGGGTCAGGATGCCCACGCCGACCAGCTGCTGACGGGCCCGGCGGCTGGCATCAAACTCCACCGGCAGGGTGATGAGGGAGAATACGGCCACCGCCCCGAACAGGATCAGGCCCAGCCAGGCCATCGACTGGCCCAGTGAACCCAGGATGCCGCGCAGCAGCAGGCCGGTGAAAAAGAGGATCGGCCCCAGCCAGCTGCCGAACTGCACGGCTGGCACGATGGCGCTGCGCAGCATCAGCGGCGCGTAGCCCTTCTGGTGCTGCAGCGCGTGCCCTGCTTCGTGCGCCGCTACGCCGGCGGCGGCGACGCTGCGCCCCTGGAAGACATCCGGGCTGAGTCGCAGCACCCGGCCAAGCGGATCGTAGTGATCGCTCAGGAACCCGTGTGACTGCTCCACGCGCACCGACGCCAGGCCGTTGGCCACCAGCAGTCGGCGGGCGACCTCAGCCCCGCTGATTCCACCTGGCGAGGCCACCCGGCTATAGCGGTTGAAGGATGAGCGCACCCGCGCCTGCGCCCACAGCCCCAGCAGCAGGGCCGGGAGCATCAACAGCAGATACAGTCCAAATCCACCTGTTACCAGCATTTCGTTATTCCACTCCACTAACTGACAATCTTTGCCAAACCAGCGCCCGACGACTCGCCGCTGTCAGACGGGCAGCCCGCGCCGCCGGATGATGAGCTTCTCCAGTTCGACGGCCCAGAAAACCAGGGTGCTGAGGGCCAGACAGATCAGCATCTCAACAGCCGTCAGCGGCACCGTGTCGAACAGGCCCTGAGCGAGGGGCAGATACACTACCCCCATCTGCAGGGCCAGCGTAACGGCGACAGCTACCAGCAGAGGGCGGTTACCCGGCAGGCCGAGACTGAACAGGGAGTCCCGATCAGAGCGCACTGCCAGGGCGTGCCCGAGCTGCGAAAGGGTGAGGGTGACAAAAACCATAGTGCGCCAGGCAGGATTCCCGTTCAGATATCCCCAGAGGCCGATCCCCAGCGCCACCAGCCCCAGCAGCGGGCCGATGGTCAGGATATGGCGGCCCATGCCGCGGGCGAAGATATTTTCGCCGGGGGCATAGGGCTTGCGCTTCATGGCATGCCGCTCCGTCGGCTCGACGCCCAGCGCCAGGCCGGGCACGCCATCGGTGACCAGGTTCATCCACAGGATCTGGAGCGTTGACAGCGGCAGCGGCATGCCCAGCAGCTGCGTGAGCAGCATGACGCTGATCTCGCCGGTGTTGCTGGTCAGGATGTACTTCACAAACTTGCGCACATTATCGTAGATGGTGCGCCCTTCCTCAACCGCGCTGACGATAGTGGCGAAGTTGTCGTCCAGGATGACCATGTCGGCGGCTTCCTTGCTGACATCGGTCCCGGTGATTCCCATTGCCACGCCGATATCGCTGCGGCGCAGGGCGGGTGCGTCGTTCACGCCATCGCCGGTCATCGCAGTGATATGGCCCCGACTCTGCAGCGCCTGAACAATATTGAGTTTGTGCTCCGGCGAGACGCGGGCGTAAACGCTCACTTCTTCCACCACCGCTTCCAACTCCGCCTGAGTCATAGCCGAGAGATCCTGCCCGGTCAGAACGCGGGCGTCCTCCCCGGCGATATGGAGCTCACGGGCGATATGGGCGGCGGTCAGCGGATGGTCGCCGGTGATCATCACCGGGCGGATGCCTGCCGCCAGGCACGTTTCCACTGCCCGGCGCACTTCCGGTCTGGGCGGATCAATGATCCCGGCCATCCCGACGAAGATCAGATCGCCTTCAACCTGCTCCAGCCTGGCAGCGGCGGGCAGGGACTCGAGGATGCGGAAACCTGCCCCCAGGACGCGCAGACCGTTGGCGGCCATACGCTCACTGGCCTCATGAATGCGGCGGCGCCAGTCATCGGTCAGGGGCAGGACCTCCCCATCCACCCAGACCCGGGTGCTGATCTCCAGCAGCCCATCCACCGCGCCTTTGGTGAAGATCAGGCGGTGGTGCGCGGCGCCCAGCCGGTGGAAGATCCCGGCCAGCTCCTGCTCAACCGGCTTGAGCGCGGCATCTAGGTCAAGGCTGTGGACGGTGCTCATCCGTCGGCGCTCGGACGAAAACGGCACCTCCGCCACACGCGGGAAGGCGCTGCTCAGGCTTTCCTTCCACAATCCGAACCGTGCGCCGGCCACGACCAGCGCCCCTTCGGTGGGGTCGCCGACAGCGATGTAGTCGCCCTTTGCGTTCTCATCAGGCTCCAGCACCGCATCGCTGCACAGGCTCCCGGCAGCCAGCAGCAGGATCTGACCGGAGCCTTCAGCCCTGAGCGGCGCATCGGCATTGTCCAGCGTGGCACGGCCCTGACGCAGCTCCTCAATGATGTCGGCGGTGTGCCCGGCGACATCCAGCAGCTTGACGGTCATCCGATTCTCGGTCAGCGTGCCGGTTTTGTCCGAGCAGATGACGGTGACCGATCCCAGCGTCTCCACGGCGGGCAGCTTGCGAACCAGCGCCCGCCGGCGCAGCATCCGCTGGGCGCCCAGCGCCAGCGAGATGGTTACCACTGCCGGCAGGCCCTCGGGGACCGCCGCCACAGCCAGCGCCACAGCGGTCAGGAACATCTCGCGGATATCCTGTCCGCGGGCCAGGCCCAGCGCAAAGACCAGGGCGACGATCGCCAGAGCGGCAGCTGCCAGCAGCTTGCCCAGCTGCGCCATCCGGCGCTGCAGGGGCGTCTGATCGGCATCGACCGACTGGATCAGCTCGGCGATGCGACCTAGCTCGGTATTCATCCCTGTCTCGACGACCACGGCCACACCGCGCCCGTAGCTGACAGATGTGCCCATGAAGATCAGGTTATGACGGTCCCCGATCGGCACTGCTGGGCCAGCGTGGAGGGGCTCGAGTGACTTATCAACTGGCTGCGATTCGCCGGTGAGGGCGGCTTCCTGCACGCGCAGGTTAGCAACTTCCACCAGGCGAGCATCCGCTGGCACTGCGCTCCCGGCCTCTATCAGGATGATGTCACCGGGCACCAGATCGCTGGCGGCGATGTCTCTCAGACGGCCCTCACGCCGGACACGCACGAGCGGCGCAGCCATCTTCTTGAGGGCCGCCATTGCCTGCTCGGCGCGGTACTCCTGCACAAAGCCCAGCGCTGCGTTGAGGACAACGATGGCAAAAATGATGGCAGCATCGACCGGGCCCTTGACGAAGGCCGAGACGACCGCCGACAGGATCAGCACAATCACCAGAATGTTAGTGAACTGCTCGGCAAGGATCCTGAGGGGGCTTTTCAGGCCATGTTCTACCAGCTGGTTCGGCCCATAGGCGGCGCGCCGTGCCGCCGCTTCCGGCTCGGAGAGGCCGCGAGCCGGGTCGACTCCCTGCCGGGCCAGCGTCTCCGTGACATCCAGCTCATGCCATGAGACGGCGGACGGCACGCCCGTGTCGGGCGCTGGCCGATCGGTCTCAACACTCTGATGGGACGTCAGTATGCTCATCGATCTCACTATCGTGCAGTGCCGCGATTCAAGGTTTGCATGCTGCGGTCGCACAAGCGAAACGGATTCTAGATAGCAGCGGGGCGGCTATCAACAGGGTATGCCGATAAAAGGCAGACAGCTTGCTGACAACTCCCTGACAAAAAAACCTGCTGCCCGCCGGGGCAGCAGGGGCTAGCAGGATGGCACATCTTACGCGTGTACAGCGACCAGTTCTTCCTTGATCGCAGCGGCCAGCCGCTTGATGCCCTCCTCGATCTGGGCAGGGGCGGCATTGGAGAAATTCATCCGGAAGGTATTCTCGCCGCCGCCCAGCGGCCAGAAGGGAGCGCCAGGGACAAAGGCCACCTTATACTCGATGGCGCGTTTGAACAGATCGCGGCTGTCGGCGCCTTCCGGCAGACGAACCCACAGGAACAGCCCACCCTTGGGGCGGGTCCAGGTCACACCGGGGGGAAACAGTTCATCCATCAGCGAGAGCATGAGGTCGCGGCGCTCGCGGTAGGCTGCCCGCAGCACACGGACATGCTGATCGAGGAAGCCGCCGCGCGCGGTCTCGTAAGCCACCATCTGGGCGAGTGTGCTGGTGTGAAGATCGGTGCCCTGCTTGGCGAAGGTCAGGCGGGCGATCACTTCGGCGGGGCCGACCATCCAGGCCACGCGGAACCCGGGGGCCAGGGTCTTGGAGAAGGTGCTCAGGTACAGCACATTGCCCAGCACGAACGAGTCGTAGCAGACCTCAGGGCGGAGCTGGGCATCCAGGACGACCAGGGGTTTCTCGTGTTTACCCTCATAGCGAAGCTGGCCATAGGGGTCATCTTCAATGATCGGCACCTCATACTTGTCGGCCAGCCGCACCAGCCGGGCGCGGCGCTCACCGGACATGGTGATGCCGGAAGGATTCTGGAAGTTGGGCAGCGCATAAATCATCTTGATGTCACGGCGCGCCAGGACTTTTTCGAGTTCGATCATATCCATGCCGTCCTCATCAGTTGGCACGGTGACATAGTCTGCCTCATAAACATTCCAGGCCTGCAGCGCGCCCAGATAGGTAGGCTCCTCGACCACGATCTTGTCCCCGGGGTTGATCAGGACCTTGCCGATCAGATCAAGCGCCTGCTGCGAGCCAGAGGTGATCAAGACGTTCTCTGGAGCGCAAAAGATGCCGTAGCGGCGCATATGGCGGACGATCATCTCACGCAGCGGTAGATAACCCTCGGTGAGGCCGTACTGGAGGGCCTGCTGGCCCTGAGCCTCCAGCACGCGCCGGGTTGCTTCGAGTACCTGCTGGGTCGGAAAGAGTTCGGGGGCTGGCATACCGCCGGCAAAGGAGATGATATCCGGGCGCTGGGTCAGCTTGAGGATTTCCCGGATTGCCGAGCTGTGCATATTCTCCGTGCGGGCGGCGTAACGCTGCTTCCATCGGGTTGTCATTCATTTCGCTCCTGTGCCCAGAGATCAGAGGGGCAGCGCCAGACCGGGGAGATTGGCCGATAACGCCACCCTGTATCATTGTACACCCTAAGATGGCACAGTGTTTCTGACACTACCAGTACGATTTAACACCCCCGGCGGGTGAGAATAGTCATCTTCAGACTGGCAGGGGCTCCCGATCCCCCAGAACTGGGTCGTGCAGCGAGGCATGGTTGGTGCTACAGTAAAGATAGTACGATAGACAAAAGGGCTGTGCCTGGAGGCGGCAAGATGAAGCGGATGCACTGGTATCAGATAGCGGCCGGCGCCCTGCTGGGGATCAGCCTGGCAGCGGGCCAGGCCGCGTCAGCGTCGCCTGCGCTGCAGGAATCGGAACGCCCCCGGGTGATTGTGCTTGAAGCAACCGGGGTGGTGCTGCCCGCTCTGGCTGGCTACCTGGAGCGTGGGCTGCGGGAGGCTGACTCGCAAAATGCCGAGGCGGTGGTGGTGGTGCTGGATACTCCCGGCGGCAGCGTATCCGCCACCCTGGACATCGTGCAGGCATTCCGCACCAGCGATGTGCCGGTGATCGTCTTTGTAGGACCGCGGGGGGCCTCGGCTGCCTCAGCGGGGATGCTCATCACCCTGGCGGGTCACCTGGCGGTGATGGCCCCGGACACGGCCATCGGCGCTGCCAGCCCGGTCGGCCCACAGGGCGATCTGGACTCAACCTCGGAGCGCAAGTCCCGCGAGTTCCTGAGCGCGCAGGCCCGCAGCCTGGCCGAACGCCGCGGCGAGGAAGCCGTGCAGCTGGCGAGTGATGCCGTCACCCGGGCGCGGGCAGTCAGCGCCAGCGAAGCATTGCAGGCTGGATTAGTCGATCTGATCGCGGAGAACACCGCCGATCTGTTGGAGCAGGTTGACGGCACAGGTATTGAGGTCAATGGGCAGCCGCGCACGCTGAACACAGGCAACGCACAGACAACCACGATCCCCATGAACGTGCTGGAGCGCACGCTGCTGGTGCTCACCCATCCGAATATCGTGTCCTCGCTGCTGGCTATCGGCACCGTGCTGATCTTCATCGAGATTCGCACCCCGGGGGGCTGGGTAGCCGGCACCCTGGGCGTGATCTTCCTGGGGCTGGCGCTGTACGGGCTGGGGGTGCTGCCTGTTAACTGGCTGGGGCTGATCTTCATCGTCCTGGCGATTGCGCTCTTCATCCTCGAGATCAAGGCGCCGGCGCACGGCGCGCTGACCCTGGCAGGCGCTGCCAGCCTGGCGGTCGGGGCTATCGTCCTTTTCAGCCAGCCGGCGATGGCACCGTTCGGGCGCCTGTCCATCCCGCTGGTGATCGGCGAGTCGCTGCTGCTGGGGGGCATCTTCTTCTTCCTGGCGATGATGGCCCTGCGGGCGCAATCCCTCAAACCCACTACCGGCTACCCCGGACTGATCGGGCAGGTTGGCCGGGTGACTCAGGATCTGGACCCCGTGGGGATGGTGCAGGTATGGGGCGAGCGCTGGCGGGCCGAGTCCGCTGACGGCGAGACCATCCCGGCCGGCGCCGAGATCGAAGTGACCCAGGCCGAGGCGATGCGTCTGCGGGTCCGCCCTATATCACCCCGATCGAAGTAGAACTGACGCTGCTGATCAGCTGCAGCGCCGCCAGCGGGCCGCCAACCCCATCCCCTGGAACACCCACTCCCAGCACCCGAACCGCGTCTGCTGCTACCGCCCCAGCATCGGCCACGCTGCAACCGGCCGCATCGCCATGTGGGATTCCAGCACCGGGGAATCCCTGCGCGTGCTGGGAGGGGCAGTCATTATCTGGGGCATGACTCCCTGACCGCAGCATCCGCCTGCTGATGCCGGGCCGGCTTTACCGCCGAAACATCGCATCGAGCAGCGGGTTGATCGCCCCCCACTGCGGCATGAGCACCTGAGCGCCGTTGTCCAGCGTTGTGCCAACCGCCATCTCACGGGTGAGGACCTGCCGATCCAGACCGTCCGGCCCAAGCCACAGCACAGCAGGGGCCAGCAGGGCGGCGTCAAGGAGAGTCAGGTCAGTCTCGACGTTCTGAGCAAAGGCACGGTAGACGGCAGGCAGCCGCCACCAGTTGGCGGGGTTGGCCATCTGGCGGGCCAGCGCGTCGATCACCTGCTGCTGGCGGGCCGCCCGCTCAAAGTCACTGGAGCCATGACGGGTACGCGCATAGATCAGCGCCCGCTGCCCGTCCATGATCTGCGTGCCGGGCTGGAACTCGATGACCATGGTGCCGTAGTCCGGGGTGGGATACTCGTAGTCGATGATCCGCTCCGGGACATCGAGGGTCAGGCCGCCGGCCGCATCGACGATCGCCACAAACGCCTCGAAGTTCAGGCGCAGCACGCGGTCAATGCGCACGCCGAAGTTCTGTTCAATGGTGCTGGCCGCCAGCAGCATGCCTCCACCCGGCGCCTGGCTTTCGCCCAGCACATGGGCGGCATTGATGCGCTGAAACCCGTAGCCGGGCACATTCACGTACAGGTCGCGCGGGATCGACAGCAGGCCCATATACGGCTGGCCGGGATCAACGGTCGCCAGGATGATCGTATCGGAGCGGGTGACCACGCCCTCGCCGGCGCGGGCATCGATGCCCAGAATGAGGACATTGGTACGGGGCGGCGGCGCCACCACGTACAGTACAACCAGCAGGGCGGTGAACAGGATGGAGAAAAGGCTGACGGCCAGCCCGATCCGAAGCCCGCAGCCCAGGCACCCTACCCGGCTCCGTCTGCGCCGGGGGCGCCGGCGCGCCGGGGGCGCGGGCGGAACCGGGGCTGCGGGCCGGGCCGCCGGGTATGCCGGCTGCGTGACATCGGCTGGCGGCAATGGCGAGCGGACCGGAGGCACGCGATGGGGGCGAGTCGGCTCCGGGGTTCTCATGGTGCGGGGTTCAGCCCCAGCCGCGCAGCGGCCTGTTCGCACAGCGCAGCCCCGCCCGCTTCCAGCCAGTCGGCCAGGGTGGGGCTGCGCTCCAGGCTCAGCTCGGCATCTTCGTAGATGCCGCTGGCCCAGAACTGGTAGTTCTGTGTCTCGGTGGGCCAGTCGGCAGGGGATGTGTACAGCACAGATGGGCCGCCGTTATAGGCTGCAAATGCGAGCCCGGTATCGCCATTGACGCTGGCGAGCAGCTCACCCAGGTACAGCAGGCCGCGCCCGGCATTGGTATCAGGGTCGAATGGATCTTCCCCTTCCTCAAAATGGAGAGGCATCACCTGGAACAGTCCCATAGCGCCCTGTGCTGATTGTGCATCAGGATTGCCACATGATTCGATCTGCATTACCGTGGCGATCATATTGGGCTTGATACGGTACGCCACCGACCAGGCCGCGATGCTGTCGCGCCAGGACTGTACTTCGGGTGTGAAGGTCGGGGCGATCTCCAGCGGCCAGTTGGGCGGCGGCAGCTCGCTTTCCACCGGCACCCCCCCGGCATTTTCCACGATATAGACTGGCTCGACGGGCTCTGTCTGCGGCGGGCGCGGCAGCAGAGAGATTCCCCAGTTCACCAGGCTGCCAACCGCGCGAAAGGGCAGCGCAGGCTCAAGGATCAGGATCATCAGGACCAAAGCCCACACTGGCAGCAGCCGGATGGCCAGCCCCAGCGCCGTCAGCGGGCGGTGATCCGGCTCCTCAGCGACCGGGCCGCGGGGGCGGATTTCGACCCGCGGCTTGCGGCTGAGCAGGGGGACCCATTCGGCGATGGTGCGGCGCGGGGTGCCCCCGTCCGCGGAGCGCCGGGGGGTCTTGCTGCGCGGCTTTTTGTCACTCATCACGCTCTCTCAACAGACCGATATGGCCGCAGATTATACCGGATAGGGCAGCGAGGCCGATCACTTCGGCTGCTCCGGGGGATGGTCGGGCGCCGACAGCTCCGCGATCTCGGCGCGGCGGCGGGCGATATGCTCCTCGGCAAGGGTGATCAGGAACTGCTGATCGGCGGGGGTGAGATCGGCGCTGAGCAGAAGCTCAGGGCGGCGCTGCCAGGTTCGGCGCAGCGCCTCGCGCCGCCGCCACTGTTCAACGTTTGCCCGGTGGCCGGATATCAGCACATTCGGAACTCGCAGCCCGCGGAACTCGGGAGGACGCGTATAATGCGGATGCTCCAGCAGGCCAGTCGCATGGCTGTCGCAGGCCGCTGCCTGCGGATCGCCGAGGACGCCGGGCAGCTGGCGGGCCACTGCGTCGATGATCACCATCGCGGCCAGCTCGCCCCCCGTCAGCACGTAGTCGCCAATCGAGATCTCATCGGTGACGACCAGATCACGCACCCGCTCGTCTATCCCCTCATAATGCCCGCAGATCAGCGCCAGGCGCGGGCAGGTAGATAGCTCAACGGCTATCTGCTGTGAAAAGACCCGCCCCTGTGGGCTGAGGAGGATCACCGGAATGCCCTGCCCCGGCGGGATATGCGCCTCAACGGCCGCGACGATCGGCTCAGGCTTCATGATCATGCCGCCGCCGCCCCCGTAAGGGGTATCATCGGCCGTATGATGCCGGTCGCTGGTGTAATCACGAATATCATGCAGCACGATGGTCAATGCAGACATTTCCTGAGCCCGCCGGAGTATCGACTCGGTAAGCGGGCCGGTAAACATACCGGGAAACAGCGTGAAGACATCGATCTGCACAGGCATGGTGGGGGGCTGAACCGGATGATCCTAGCCGGGGCCGTCGCTGCCTGCCTGCCAGGCAGGCATTACGGCGAAATCCAGCTCCCCGGCGAGGCTGCTCTCGATAGAAACATGGCGCCCGAAAGCCTGCTCGACCAGCGGAGCAGCCAGACGGCGGGCTTCCCATATCTCCACGGCGGGGAAGCGGTCGCTGATGGGCTTGATGTGCAGCGTCCTGTCATCCCACGAAACCTGCACATCGGTCACCATGCCGCTGCGCCCGCGCTCCAGGAACTCGGCCAGCCGCAGGATCGAGGCCAGGCGGGTGAGGGGGACTCGATCGGCGTCCCTCAGCAGCACACCGTATGGCGCAATGTCGGGTGTACCTTTGCGGTGGTAGCGGGTCAGCAGTGCAATCATCGCGACCTCGCGGGGGGAAAACCCCGGCAGCCCGGCATTTTCTATCAGGGTCTGGGAATGTTTGTGATGATCATCGTAGCTGATAATCGTGCCCAGATCGTGCAGCAGGGCTGCGGCATCTAACAGTCTGCGTTCGGCGGGGCCCAGGCCATGCAGCGGGATCATCTGGTCGAAGAGGCGCCCGGACAGAAAGCGCACGTGATCGGCATGGGCCTGGTGATAGTGATACTGGCGGGCGAGGTTCAGCACGCTGAACAGACGCACATCGCTGATCACCGGGTACTTGAGATGCGCCCAGAAGTGCTCAAAGAAGACGCCTTCGCGCAGGCCGCTCTCCGATACAGTGAACTGATCCAGATTAAGGCGGTCCAGCAGGGCCAGCAGCACCAGCGCGCCCGGCAGGATGATATCTGCGCGGTCGGCCGACAGGCCGCGGATATCCTGCCGCTTCCTGTTTGGCAGGCTGCGGAACAGCTCTATGCTCTCGGCCACCGAGGCGCGGCTCAGCACATAGCCGCGCAGGGTGTTCAGCGGGTATCCCGTGCGGGCGGCGTCGATCTTGGCGAGATTCCGGATCGTGCCGCCGATTCCTACCAGAGGGCGGCCGCCCGCTTTCAGCCATTTGATCTTGCTCAGAGCCTGATCGATCTCATGTCGGATGGCCTCGACCTGGTTCCTGTCCGGCGGATCGCTGCGAATGAACTTCTCAGTGAGAGCCAGCGTACCCAGCGGCAGTGACTTGCCGCGGCGGTAGCGGCCCTGCGCGATCTGGCTGACCTGGGCGCTGCCACCGCCAATATCCAGGATATAGCCGCTCTCCAGCGGAACCTCATTCAGCACACCGATCGAGCCATAGTAGGCCTCTTGCTCGCCGCTGATCACGCGCAGGGAGATGCCGGCTTCACGTCTGGCGCGAGCGACGAACTGCCTGCGGTTGCGAGCCTCGCGGACGGCACTGGTGGCAACTGCGAGGATCCTGTCAACCGCCACACTGTCACAGAACTGCCGGAACAGCTGAAGGGTGAACAGCCCGCGAGCGATGGCAGCCTCACTCAGCCTGCGCCCGGTCATGCCCTGGCGGAGCCGGACAACCTCCCGAATCTCATCCTCAAGCCGGTAGGAATAGCCGGTGATGGCGTTCATGACGATGACGCGGGCGGTGTTGGAGCCCAGATCGATCACCGCCACGCGCTGGATCTGGCCGGGAGCAGGCGGCTGTGGCAGCAGGGAGGAAGCCGCTTCGTTCATGGCTCCTCCAGTGGAGCGACCATCCAGCGGTCAAAACGCAGGCTGCCCGCGCGAAGCGGGGCGAACTCGACGCCGGGCTGAAATGCCAGGCCGCGTGCATAGATGATGATGGGGATGACGGGCATTTCGCCCCGCGGCCCGAAGAACGCCGCGTCGATGCGTTTGTACAGCTCAGCGCGGCGGGCGGTGTCATAGGTGATGGCCGCTTCAGCCAGCAGGGCATCAGCTTCCAGGCAGGGGCGGGCCGAATTGAGGTATGCATCCGGGAACTGATCGCGGCAGCCTGCGATATCGGCCAGCCAGTGGTGAGCGTCCGGGTAGTCTGCCTGCCAGCTCAGCAGTATCAGGCCCGGGCGCGGGGGGCGGAACTGACGCTGGACGACATCGGGGGTCTCATGCAGGCGGATCAGCACTTCCTGCAGCGGCGCCTGCTCGACGGTAATCGCGGTTCCGCAACCCAGCGCGGCGTCCCACATCTGGACGATCCGGGTTGCCAGAGCCAGAGAGAGCGCAGAATCATCCACCAGCAGCGAGACAGCAGGCAGCCCCGCGCATCCCGGGTAGCCGGCTTCGGCAAGCGCAGCGCGGGCCGCATCCGGGTCGGTGAGGGCCCTGACTTCCCCATAGGGGGGCGCAGCAGCCGTCCCCGGCGGGGATAGCGTGTAAGCGGGCAGACCTGCCAGCCCGGCTGGCTCCAGTATTTCATCGATCAGCACCTGGCGGTCAAGGGCCAGGGCCAGCGCCCGCCGCAGAGCCGCATTATCCAGCGGCGGTGTATCGTAGGAGGCCGCAAGCAGAGTGACCGCGGGCTGAGCGAGCAGCCAGTAGGCCGGGTCGTCGCCGAACGGGAAGCGGCTGATCTGCGACGGCGGCAGTGCTGACGCTGCCAGGGAGCCTGTCTCCCAGGCGGAAAAGGCGGTCTCAGAACCCGGGTCGAAGGTGATCCGTATCCGTTCAACGTTTCCGACCCGGGCCGGCGTCAGATGCGGGTTGGCAATCAGTGTGTACCCTTCAGCGGCCGAGCCAGCCTCCAGCGCATACGGCCCACTGGTCATGATCGTGCCGGCTTCCGTCCACGCTTCTCCCGCCGAGTCGAGCAGATCAGCCGGCACGGGGCGCATCAGGGGCATGGCCATCAGAGTCGGGAAGTAGGCGGCATCGCGCACCAGCTTGAATTCGACGGCCACGTCGTTGAGCACGCGAACGCCCACTGTCGCGGCGATCGCCTCGGCGGTGACGGCCGCCGGATCGAGCGAATAAGCCTCGCGGCAGCCCTGGATGACAAACAATGCCGACGCCAGCGGCGCCGCAGGCTCGCTGCGGCAGGCCCGGCGTACAGCATAGACCACGTCGCCCGCCGTGACCGGCCGGACGCGCTCCACCATCCCGGCATCCGGATCGACCTGCACCCAGAACACATCATCGCGCAGGAAGACGGTCCAGGTCAGGCGATCCTCGCTCAGCTCCCAACTGCGAGCCAGCTGCGGCTCGACATAACCGGTATCAGGGTTCAGGGCGGTCAGCCCCGCGAACAGACTATCCACCAGATCGCCGCCTGCGCTGTCCAGCGGCGTGACATATGCCGGATCCAGTGATGCAGGCGCATAGCCCAGGTCGACCGCGATCTCAACGGCCTGCGGCGCCGGGGGCGCGGTGGATCCGGCAGGCGCCGGCTCGGAGGGGACGGCCGTAGGTGGCTGCGGCGCAGTCGGGGAGGGTGCTGGCTGCCCCTGGCAGGCTGCCAGCAGCAAAGCCAGCCCTGTGGCCGCAGATACGGCAGGGGTCTTGCGCGTCATTCGGTCCCTTTTGGAAGGAGTGAAAGGAGCATCTCATACTGGCTGAGTGTTTCGACAAAGCCTGCTGCCTGAATCACCGGCAGCAGCGGATCCTCCTGTGGCACATTCAGGTAGGAAACCTGTGCATCGGGGAAGCGCTGCAGCAGGCCGTTAAGGATCCGGCCTCCTGCGGCGGTATCCCGTGCGGCCATATCCAGAATCCCCACCTGGGCTGAATCGCCGCGATACAGGCATCCGGCCAGAATATCCCCTGATCCAGAGCGCAGGGCCAGGCCTTCCAGACGATCCCGGATGGTGTGAAGAGGTGCGGCCTCGCGCTGCCAGGGGCGCCGCAGGGGGTTGAGGGCAGCCAGCGCCGGGATCAGCTCGAGCGGATCGATCTTGGCAAGGGCTGTGTCGGGCGCCGTGTCAGGCGGCAGGTCTGCGCCAGAACGGATAAGCACCAGAAGGCGACGCACTGCCACAAAGCCCAGGGAGTCATACAGCCGGAAGGCACGCTCATTCTGTGTGATCACCTCCAGCTGCACCGAGGCGAGGCCCAGCTGGCGTGCATGCTGCATGAGGGCCTGCATCAGCCGGCGGCCGATGCCCTGCCCGCGCAGCCGGGGCAGCACGCCCATTCCACCGATCCAGCCGCGGCAGTCGCGCACGCCCAGCAGACCCATGCCCACGACCTCGCGGTTATAGATGGCCACCGCCGAATGCTCCAGCCGAACGGACTCGCGCGCCACGAGGCGCTCGAATGACTCAGGCGACAGATGGATGGGGACGTAATAGTCGGCATAGGACGCATTGATCGCGCGCACGAGGCGGAAGCGGTCAACGCAGTCGGCTGTTTCAATCAGTATCTCTGTCGTGAGCATACCGTCATGGTAACACGGCCCCGCCGGAGGCACAACCGGATCGGGCACGGCCTGCCTGCAACCATGCGGGCAGGCCGTGCGTAGTGGTATAGCAGAACCCGAGGGACTGACCCCTGAACGGGATGACTACAATTAGAGGTTGTCAATGGCTGAACAGAAACGCCTGTATCGCAGCGTAGAAGAACGCGTGATCGGCGGCGTAGCGGGGGGGATCGGGCGCTACCTGGCCATCGATCCTGTGTATGTCCGGCTTGCGTTTGTCGTGCTGTCGCTGTTTAACGGCATGGGGGTGCTGATCTACTTCATCATGTGGCTGCTGCTGCCCGTTGAAGGCAGCACGCTGCCCGCGGGCGAAGAGGTGATCAAGTCCAACCTGGAGGATATGAGGCGGCAGGCCCAGCGCTTTGGCTTTTCGCGGGGCGGCAGCGGCGCCGCTATTGGCGGGCTGGTGCTGGTCGTGCTGGGCATGGTCTTCCTGCTGCGCGAGTTCTTCCCTGCCCTGCCAGAAGGGCTGCTGTGGCCTATCCTGCTGATTGCCGCCGGCGCCTACCTGGTCGTAGCGCGGCGCTAGAAAGGACGTAACGATGGCGCAACGTGTCGAGGAGCCTGTCGAGGAGCAGCGCACAGCCGATGCTCCTGCCCCCCGGGAGCGGGGCGCGCGCGGCCTCACCGGAGCGATTCTGCTGATTGCCCTGGGGGTGGCTCTGCTGCTGGACAACCTGGGCGTTATCTCGGTGGACTGGCTGGGTCTGCTGCGCTTCTGGCCGGTGATCCTGGTGCTGATCGGCCTCGATCTGCTGCTGGGGCGCTCAGTGCTGGGCAGCCTGCTGGCTGCTCTGGTCGGGTTGACGCTGGTGATCGGGCTGATCGTGCTGGCGAGCGAAGACAACCGTGTACATCCCACGGGGCGCACTATCACCCGCCAGATCGCCCGCGAACTGGGTGAGGCGCGGGATCTGCAGGTCACCCTGAATCTGGGCGCCAGCCAGACCCGGGTGGGGCCGCTTTCGGGCAGCGACTACGCCATCCAGGGAGACTACACCACGGATGAAATCTTGACCATCACAGCGGACTATCGTCTGCGGGGCGATACCGGCGTGCTGATCCTGTCGCAGGAATCGCCGGGACGTGGCGCAGAGAACATCCCGATCGTAGGGGAGCTTAATCTCGGCCTGACCACCGCTGTTCCGATCGCGCTGTCGGTCGATACCGGATTTGGCGACGTTACGCTCGATCTGAGCGGGATGAAGATAAGATCGCTGGATGTTACGGCAGGCGTCGGCAACATGGTGATCATCCTGCCGGAGGCGGGAGATTTCGACGCCACAGTTGAGGCCGGGGTGGGCAACATTGAAATCCACGTCCCACCCTCGCTGGCTGCCGCCGTTGACGTTGAAGGCGGCCTGTCCAATATCGATATGGACTCGATGCGCTTCCGCAGCACCGGGGAAGATCACTGGGAAACTCCGGGGTTCGACTCGGCCAGCGACCAGGTGGAAATTGCGGTGGAAGCTGGGATCGGGAATATCAGCATCGGCGATTAAGAATCCGTCGCTCGCGGTGGGCCAGCTGCCCGGGGACGGCCTGCCTTTTTCATGTCCGGCGCTCACCGGCTAAAATCCCGGTCCATACACAGCGTCATCCTTAGACATAGACGGGGAACGGCAGACAACATGACCCCACAGCAGATTGACCGATACCAGATCCGGTCCGAACAGGGGCGGGGCGGCATGGCTACGGTCTACCGCGCCTATGATCCGGGCGTAGGCCGCGAGGTGGCCATCAAGGTGCTGCCTCCGCAGTTCACCCATGATCCGCTGTTCCGCGAGCGCTTTGACCGCGAAGCCCGCACCATCATCTCTCTGGAACATTCCGCCATCGTGCCGATCTATGATTTCGGCGAGGAGCAGGACCAGCCTTACCTGGTGATGCGCTATATGCCCGGCGGGTCACTGGCCGAACGGCTGAAAGAAGGTCCTCTTACGGTCAGCGAGTGCGCCGCGATCCTGCAGCGGATCGGGCCTGCGCTGGATGAGGCGCACAAGCGGGGCATCATTCACCGCGACCTCAAGCCAGGCAATATCCTGTTTGACCAGTATGGAGCCGCGTTTCTGTCTGACTTCGGGATCGCCAAGCTGTCGGAGGCAACAGCGGCGCTGACCGGCAGCGCCATCATCGGGACGCCCGCGTACATGAGTCCTGAACAGGCGCGCGGCGACCCGGATATCGATGGGCGCAGTGATATTTACTCCCTCGGTGTGATTCTGTTTGAGATGCTATCCGGCGAGGCGCCTTACGAAGCCGATACGCCGATGGGCGTGGCGATCAAGCACATCCTGGATCCGATCCCGCGTATCCAGGAACGCCGCCCGGATCTTCCGCTGGCTGTGGACTCGGTCATCACCCGCGCCATGGCCAAGGACGCCTCGGCCCGTTTTCAGACTGCCGCCGAGCTGACCGAGGCGCTGGTGCGGGTGGCCGCCGGCGAGCCGCTGCCGGCGGCCGTGGAGGAAGCCGCCCCCCGCCGCCCCTCGGATGATGCCGGGCCGCAGACGATCCCGCTGGCTCCCCCGGTGGAGATCAACTCGCCCCCGGATCCCGGCAGCGCGACGCACTTCTCCGCGCCGACACCGCCGGTTGTGCCAGCTTCGGAGCTGAAAGCAGCTGCTCCGGGCTCAGAGGCTGCCACCGCCCGGGTGGACGAGCGCCGCCAGAAACATTTGGAGCGCCAGGCCAGACGCCTCGACCCTGAAGCCCGATCCCTCCGGCGGCGGCGCTGGACAGTTGGCTGCCTGTTGGCGCTCCTGGTGCTGGGCATCTCCAGCGTCGGCGGGCTGTTCGGGATTCTGCGGGGGCCCTTCGCGCGCCTTGCAGAGCAGGGCCGCTCGCTCTCCGATGAAACCGAGATGGTGGCCGGGGAGGTCTCGGAGGAGCTTGGTGGGGCCACATCGCTGGACGTGACGCTGGAGCTGCTGGCCGCAGATACTGTGATCGCAGGCAGTGCCGGCAAAGGCCTGGCTGTGGAAGGCAGCTACACACTCACGAACACCACCGAGGCAGCCTACGAGATTCTCGGCGAGCGTGCCGTTTTCCGTCTGGGCGAATCCAAGAACAGCGACAGCTTGCCGATCCCTGGCGGCGATGGCGAGGCGACACTGGCACTGGCTCGTGATGTTCCCATCGACCTGACCATCCGCACAGGCGCCGGAAGCGCCAAACTGGATCTATCCGAGCTGACGTTGAGCAGCCTGCGTGTGGAAGGCGGCGCGGGCTTGCTGGAGATTATCCTGCCTGCGCAGGGCGATCTGGATATCTCTATCACGGGCGGGCTGGGAGAAATCGTTGTCGAAACCCCTGAGGAGATCGGCAGCCTGCACATCGGCACCCTGGTGATTGAGGGCGGCGTCGGCTCGGCTGAGGTAGCACTGCCGATCACCGACAGCGCCTACTCGGCGCGCATCACCTCAGGCGTGGGAAGCATCGAGGTGACCGTTCCCGAGACGCTGCCCGCGCGCGTGGAAGTCGAAAGCGGCTTTTCCAATATCGAGATTGGCGACCCGCGCTTCACGGCTGTCGGGGAAGGGTCCTGGGAGACGCCGGATTACGGCAATGCTAAACAGCAGGTGCTGATCCAGATCGAGTCAGGGCTGGGCAGCGTGCGCATCGACAACTGACGGCAGCACGCAGTCCGGAAACGGGCCGCGTCAGTCCTCCATGCCGATCACCGTGATATCCCCCCGGGAGCCAGGAGGATGGCGCCGGCCGTACAGGAGCCAGAACAGCACATTGACAGCCGCGGCGATCGCTGCGGCCGTGATGACCACGCTCCGCTGATCGCGGAGGATGCTCCACTGGTAGGTCATGTAGGCGATTGGCCCTGCCATAAGCAGCGCAACCAGCAGTATGCGTCTGCGCTCAGTCCGCTGCACTGCCAGCAGCGTCAGCGAATAGACAATCGTCAGCACGATCAGGTTGCCGGCGTTCATCGGCGTGCGCTAACCCCCGTCTCATCCTCGTGGATCAGGGCTGCCACCCGCCGGCCCAGCCGGATCGCCGCACTGATGGTGCGATCCTCCGGGTAGAATTGGACCGAGTCGGTGATGAACAGCCCACGAACCGGCGTTTGATGTGCCGGGACTTTCTCCGCAAAGCCTGTCACACAGATGGCCTGTGCATGCGGCGTGCGGAATACGTGATGCTCCCGTATCCAGGACTCGTCAAAGGCCGGGTTGATCTTCCTGAGCGCTGCCACATATTCAGCCAGCAGCCGTGCATCGTCATAGTGGTAACGCTCCTCCGTGGTGGCCAGATAATAAGGCACATAGACAATCGCCCCGCCCAGCCGCGCCCGATGCGCATTCAGATTGCTGTAGGCGATGAACCCGTTGAAGCTGATGGATGGGTCATTGATGTTGACCCAGAAGCTGTCCGTGACCGGGCGATCGAGCTTCAGCAACATGCAGACCACGCCGATGTAGTCGATGCTGGCCAGGCGGGCCCGGTAATCGGCGGGTAAATCGGGCGCCATCCGCAGCAGGATGGGCAGCGGGACCGTCGAGACGACGTGATCGCAGGGGAGGGGTGCGTCATCCCCTCTGACCTGGATGTCTGTTACGGCACCATTGGCCATCAGGATGCGCTCGGTCGGAGCGGCGGTGCGGATGGTCACCCCCGGCATACGCCGGAGTGCTTCCAGCAGCGCATCCACCACCGTCGCGGAGCCATTTTCCAGGTAGCCGAAATGCTCCTTTGACCATAAATGCTCGCGGGAGCGCACTACCCGGTTGACGCGGTGCCAGATCCAGGCAGCCGAAATCTGATCGTAAAAGTCGCCGAACTTCACCTTAAGCAGCGGGTGCCAGATGACGTTATATGCCTGCTCGCCGATCTGTTCGATGAGCCACTGGCGTGCCGGCACGCGATCCAGCTCCAGCCAGCGGCGGCGGTAGCGGCTGTGGATGATGTTCAGGCCGAAGCGGATGCGCTGCCAGAACGGCACCGGCGCAAAACCGATCAGGTCAAAAGGGGTGCCGAACTGGTACATCCGGCCATCATAGAAGAAGCTGGTGCGTGTGGGCCGCCAGTGCAGGCGATCCGCGATGCCCAGCTCCTCGACCAGAGCGATCAGGTCAGTGTCTGGCCGACAGATGAAGTGGTAGAAGCGCTCCAGCGGCTCGCCATCGATGAAGATCGAGCTGGCCAATCCGCCCAGCTCAGGCGCTGCCTCCAGCACAGTCACTTCATACCCGGCGCGGCCCAGGTCATAGGCAGCGGCCAGTCCGGCCAGCCCGCCGCCAATGATCCCGACACGCGCCGGCCTGTTTTGCGGATCGCTCATGCCGATTGATGTTACTCCGCAGTGAAGTCGGTGTTCATAGAGCCACCTGTGCGGCGAGATTATACCGCGCCGGCGGCTTCTGCGTTGGTCTTGCCGCTGCTGTGCTGTACAATCTGGCGTATACGGAGCCACGATCCGGGGAACCTGATGACCGAGCGAACCAATGAGCAGTGGTTAGCCGATCTCCAGCAGGATGGGCCAGTCCGTTCCGCTGCCCTTGCCGATCTGGCAGCCCGGCTGCGGCGTGGCCTCACATTCTACCTGATGAACGATCGCAGCGACTTGAGCACGCGCTCTGTAGAAGAAATCCAGCAGATGGCGCAGGACTTCGCCCAGGAGGCCCTGCTCAGAGTGCTGGATAATCTCGGGTCTTTTCGCGGCGAGAGCCTGTTTGTAACGTGGGCAGCCAAGATCGCGGCGCGGGTGGCGATCAGCGAACTGCGCCGGGCGCGGTACCGGGATTACTCGCTGGAGCAGGTATCCGTGGAGGGTGAAGTGTTGCCCGGGATCGCCGCCGTGGCAGGGGTTGGCGGAGGCCCGGCCCAGCCGGAGCGTCAAACGGAACGCCAGGATGCACTCGCCCGGATCGATTCTGCCATCCAGCAAAGCCTCACCGAGCGTCAGCGCCACGCGCTGCTCGCCCTTGCCATCGAGGGCGTCCCGGTGGAAGAAGTGGCCGCGCGGATGAACACCAATCGTAATGCCCTGTACAAGCTGCTGCATGATGCCCGCCTGAAGCTCAAACAGCATCTTGAGTCGCAGGGTCTTTCCATGGAATACCTGCTGGAGTTGTTTGAATCCTCCTGAGGGGGCAAGTAAGATACTCCCCCACCTCTTCGTTCTGTATGAGTAGACTGCACCCGGAGTCAACACGTGGACGATCCTAATAAATCGCTGTCCAGCCCGTTCAATGCCCTGATCAGGGCGATCTTCACCGCGGATCCAGACGAGATCGCCTGCGATGAGTGCTACGACCAGGTTGGCCATTATGTCGATCTGCTGCGTGCCGGGCAGCACCCCGAAGACGTCCTGCCGCAGGTCCGGGATCACCTGACGCGCTGCCCCGTCTGTGAAGAGGAGTTCAAAGCACTGGTCGCGATCCTGGAGGCCCAGGTCGAGGGTCCCGAATCTCACGATCAGACGATGCATCTAAACAAACCGACCGAAGCGTAAGTTTGCCCCGCCAGCCCCGCTGGTGGGAACTATCAAATAAGGGTGAGGGTATGCAGAAAGAAAAAGTCATCATCATCGGATCCGGGCCGGCTGGCCTGACCGCCGCACTGTACACGGCTCGCGCCAACCTGGATCCACTGGTTATCACCGGCGATCAGATCGGTGGCCAGATTTCACTCACCAGCGAGGTTGAGAACTACCCCGGCTTCCCCGAGGCTCTGACCGGGCCGGAGCTGGTTGAACTGATGCAGAAGCAGGCTGAACGATTTGGCGCCCGGATCGTCTATGACTATGTGGCCGAGGTGGACTTCACCCACGGCACGCCGTTCACGCTCAGGACACAGAACGGCGCCGAGTATCAGGCCGACTCGGTCATCATCACAGCGGGCGCATCCCCCCGACGGCTGGGTGTCCCCGGGGAAGACCAGTACATTGGCCGGGGAGTAAGCTACTGCGGCACCTGTGATGGGTTCTTCTTCCGCGGCAAGGACGTGGTTGTGGTAGGCGGTGGCGACAGCGCGCTGGAAGAGGGCAACTTCCTGACCAAGTTCGCTACCCATGTGCGGATCATCCACCGCCGCGACAGCCTGCGCGCCGGGCCGGTGCTCACCGAGCGGGCCAACCGCAATGAGAAGATTTCTTTTGTGTGGGACACAGTCGTCGACGAGATTGTCGGCGAGGACGTGGTCAAGGGCGTCAGGGTGCGCAACCTGAAGACCGGGCAGACCGACACTCTGCAGACGGACGGCGTTTTTGTCTTCATCGGCCACTACCCGAACAGCCGGATCTTCAAGGGGCAGCTGGAGATGGACGAGCACGGCTACCTGATCACCGACAGCCACATGCAGACCAGCGTGCCCGGCGTTTTTGCAGCCGGGGAGATCCAGGACCCGGTCTGGAAGCAAATCGCGACGTCGGTCGGGCAGGGGGCAGCAGCAGGCATTGCGTGTACACGCTACATGGAGTCCATAGAGGATCGCGCAGCGGCAGCCGTCCACTCCTGACCGCCGCGGACTGGCGCTGCAAACCCCGGGCCCGGCTCGTATGCCAGGCCTGGGGATTTTTCTGCCCGGGCCCGGCGGTATAATCCCGCGCCGGAGGCGACATGGCTTATCATGTGGTCGGCGGGCAGAGCCTGTTCATATTTGAACAGGCTGCGCCAGGCTCGCAGTACCCATCCCTGGTTTTGATCCACGGCGCCGGCGGCACTCACCTGAACTGGCCGCCCCAGATCCGCCGCCTGAAGGGAGTCGCCGTCTATGCCCCCGATCTGCCGGGGCATGGGCGCTCCGGCGGCGTAGGGCGACAGACCATCGCCGGTTATGCCGGGGACATTCGTGACCTGCTTGATACCCTGTCACTTGAGCGCGTAGTGCTGGGCGGGCACTCCATGGGTGGGGCCATCGCGCTCCAGCTGGCGCTGGATGCGCCTGAGCGCATCATCGGGCTGGTGCTGATCAGCACCGGCGCGCGTCTGCGGGTCAGCCCTGTGCTGCTTGAAGGCGCTCAGCACAACATTGAGCAGGTCATCACCTTTGTCACCGAGTATGGCTACGGAGCCGCTGTCAGTGAGCGGATCAAACAAATGGGCGTGCAGAGCCTGCGCGAAATGGTGCCCACCACCCTGCTGGGTGACTACCGGGCCTGCGACTCCTTTTCGGTGCGCGACCGGCTGGGTGAGATCACCGCTCCGGCGCTGGTGATAGGCAGCCTGGCCGATCGCATGGTGCCCGAGAAGCTCGTCCGCGAGCTGGCGGACGGCCTGCCTGATGCCGATCTGCACTGGCTGCGGCAGGGGGGGCATATGCTCCCGGTTGAACAACCAGAGGCGGTTAGCGAACTGATCCTGCGCTGGCTGGCACAATTTCACCGGGGCGAGGTTCGCGGATGACTGACCTCACACGCACCATTCGCGAAGCCAATGGGAAGCTGCATACGGTGATCATCCGGCGCGACCGTCGCCTCAAGAAATGGGCGCGCTGGAATCGCCAGCCTGATGGCAGCATCCTGCTGCGCGTGCCTTTCAGAATGCCGGTGCGCCATATCGATTCGCTCCTGGAGGATATCGCACGCAGTCTGGGGCGCCGGCGCCGGACGCCGCGCACTGATGCAGGCCTGCAGGCGCGCGCCGAGCACCTGAACAATGCCTGTTTTGGCGGCCAGATCACCTGGGCCTCGATCCGCTGGGTCGGCAATATGGACAAGCGGCTTGGCAGCTGCTCCCACGGTGGAGCCACCGATGGTGACATTCGCATCAGCGAACGGATCCGCGAGTGGCCGGACTGGGTTGTGGATTATGTCATCGCGCACGAACTGGCACACCGCACCCACCCGGATCACAGCCCGGCTTTCTGGGACTATCTGAAAGCGGCCTACCCGCTGACTGAGCGCGCCCGGGGATTCATTCAGGGGATCAGCTTTGCCAGGGGTGAAACTCTGGAAGAAGATGCGGGCTGAGTCAGCTGCTTCCAAGCAGCGCCTTCAGCATGGGGATAATCGCCTGTGCGGCGCGCGCACGGTGGCTGATCCGGTTCTTGACGGCCGGCTCCAGCTCGGCCATCGTCACTCCATATTCGGGCAGGAAAAAGATCGGATCGTAGCCGAAGCCATAGGAACCCCGCGGCGTGTCAGCGATCCGCCCTTCGCAGGCGCCGGCAGCCACCCGTACTTCCCCGCCCGGCGAGGCTAAGGCGATCACGCAGCGGAAGCGAGCCAGCCGCTCTGTTTCAGGGATGCCTGCCAGCTGGTCCAGCACGAGTTGGCAGCGATCGGCATCCGTGGCGCCCGGTTTTCCCCCGTAGCGGGCCGACAGCACCCCTGGCCGGCCATCCAGGGCATCAACCTCCAGCCCTGAATCGTCGGCCAGCGTCAGCAGCCCGCTGAGGCGCGCATACCCCGCCGCCTTCAGACGCGCATTCTCCTCAAGGGTGCTGCCGGTTTCTTCGATCTCCGTCGTGATGCCCGCGTCGTCCAGAGACAGGCAGACCACTTCAAGCCCGGCGAATAGCTCGTACAGCTCGCGGACTTTGCCCCGGTTATGAGTAGCGATCAGCAGCCTGTGCATGCGGAATTCTCAGTGAGTCAGCATCGGAAGGGTGTATCAAGCGCCTAATGGCGGTTAGTCCACCCGGGTGACGCATAACGGCCCACCCGAAGCTCCTCCGCCCGGGCGGCTTCGGCGGGGGTCAGGTCACCCTCTTCCAGGGTCAGCGACAGCGCCTCGCAGAAGCCGGCCATCAGGGCGCCGACCACGCGGGCCAATCCTACTCGCTGGCCCAGCGCTTCCTCCAGCGTCAGCGCCCGCGCCCTGACGCGCTGGCGCGCTGCCTCACGTGCCGGTTCGTCAGGGAAGGCCAGTGCCTCGCAGATGCGGCCCAGGTCGCCGAACAGCGGCAGTGCCCCGTGCTGGAGTACCGCGCGCGCGCGCCGTGTCTGGGCGCTCCCCAGGAGCTTGCGCCCGCCTACCGTGATCTCGTAGTCCGAGGGGACTTCAAAGCACACGGGCCCTTTGAAGCCATGCGCTGACTCAGCAGCCTGATCAGCCTGCACCCCGGCCCCCAGCCGGGACAGCCCGGCGAGCAGCCCGGCGCTCAGGCGGCGGTAGCTTTCGACAACGCCGCCCGCCACGCGCGGCTCATCCTCAGGGGCCGCGATCGAATAGGTCAGCTCATCCGTATGCAGGATGGCGCGCCCGCCGGTCAGGCGACGCACCACATCCCATTGATTCTGGCTCAGCCGGGCGGCATCAACGTCTGCCACAGGCTGAGCATATCCCAGTGACAGGCAGGCTGGATGCCAGGTGTAGAAGCGCAAAGTCGGCGGCGACTTCCCCGCGCCGACAGCTTCGGCAATGGCTTCGTCGATGGCCATGTTCATTGGCCCATCGGCTTCCCGATGGATAATCACTCGCCAGGTAGCGGCTAAGTAACTCCGGGCGGGGTCAGAATGGGCGGCCAAGATAGCTCCTTGTGCGGGCTTCCTGCCGATTGTATCAAATGGGAACCTGCCGGTACAATGTGGCGTACTCTACGAAATGGATACACATACACACCCGCCAGACAAAACTCTTGAGACCCGGATCCAGCCGGAACCCACGCCGCCGCACGGTTCCGGGCGCCCTCGCATTCCGCGCAGAAGCCGCCGGCGCCGTCCGCGCAGCCTGTCGGCGGTGCTGGATCGCATCATTCATCGCATACCCCTGCCCCGGCTGGGGCGCTGGGGATCGCTGGCTGCCTTCAGCGGTCTGTTCACCGGCGTGCTGGCGATCGGGGTGGTTCTGTCTCTGACTCTGCGCGCTCTACTGGCCAGCGATGTGCTGAATCCGTTTGAGGAGGACTATGGCGGCCCAACGGCTACCCCTAACGCGACGCCGAACCCGGAGTTCATGGCTCCGACACAGGCCGGCTGGCAGGGGACCGATCGCGTGACGGTCCTGCTGATGGGGGTGGATACGCGGCCTTCCGAGCGCGGCTACCGCACCCGCACCGACACCATGATGCTGCTGTCAGTCGATCCAGTTGGCAAGACGGGCAGCATGCTGTCGATCCCGCGCGACCTGTACGTCGATGTGCCGGGCTACGGCCTGCAGCGCGTCAATACAGCCTATCCGCTGGGGGGCGCGGACCTGGCCGTGGAAACGGTGCAGTACAATCTGGGCATCCGGGTCAACTACTACGCGATTGTGGAGTTCGCAGCCTTCGTGACGCTGGTGGATGAGATCGGCGGCATCGATCTGTATGTCCCGGTCGAGATATATGATCCGCAATACCCGGATCAGTACTACGGCTACGATCCCTTCTATATGCCCGCCGGGCAGCAGCACATGGATGGTGCCACGGCGCTGAAGTACGCACGCACCCGCCACCAGGATAATGACTATGAGCGCGCCCGCCGCCAGCAGGCGGTCATCCTGGCGATCCGCCAGAAGATCCTCAGCCTGAATATGCTGCCCCAGCTGATTCAGAAGGCTCCCACTCTGTATGCCGCCGTCGGTGACAGCGTGCGCACCAACATGACGCTTGAGCAGATGATCGAGCTGGCGCTGCTGGCCGAACAGATCCCGCAGGAGCAGATCCGGTCCGGTGTCATTGACAGCGGCTATATCATGCCCTACCGCACCCCGGAAGGGGCAGCCGTTTCGATCCCGGATCGGGTGGCTATCGGGCCGCTGCTTGAGTACATCTTCTGGATGGAACAGTAGGAGTGAGGGCGCCTGATGGCCGATCCTGAACAACTGCCTCTGTTCGATAAGGAGCCAGAGCCGCAGCGGGTCGATCCACCTGGCGACGTACCGGGCCTGTCAGCCCGAACTCCGCTTGATCAGGCGATGGTGATCTACATGGAGGCGCTGCGGTTCAGTGGCGCATCGCCTCACACGCTGAAAGCCTTTCGCAGCGACCTGAATCTGCTGGCCCGCTGGAGCGGGGCCCGGCGATCGATCGGGCAGTACAGCACCCACGATCTCAACCAGTTTCTGCACTGGATGCTCTACGAGCGCGATAAACCCTGCAGCCCCAAGACATATGCCCGCCGCGTGACCGCTCTGAAGAACTTCTTCGGCTACCTGTATGAAGTGCGGGCCATTCCGCGCGACCCTTCCAATGCTGTGATCCAGCGCACGGTCAGCAGCCCGCTGCCCGATGTGCTGCTCCCTCCGGAGCGAGAACGGGCGCTGGCGGTCACCGAGCGGCTGCGCCGCGACCCCCGCCGGCCCGATGCGCGCCCTTGCCTGCTGCTGACTCTGCTTCTTGAAACCGGGATCAAGAAATCCGAGGTCATGGCGCTGCATCCACAGGATGTGGAGCGCGACCATCCGGAGGGGCCGCGCCTGTGGATTCGCTATGCCAACCCGCAGATGCGCTACAAGGAGCGCAAGCTGCCAATCAGCCCGGCCTGGCTGGATACGCTGGCCGAGTATTTGGACCAGCGCAAACCGAAAGCCGAGATTTTCGACTGCACTCCGCGCAATCTGGAGTATGTGCTGAGAGACGTGGCTGTGACGGCCGGCATCGAGCCATCCCGGCTGTCATTCGAGACTCTGCGCTGGACGTGTGCCCTGCGGGACTACCTCAGCGGCATGGATCATGATCGGCTGCGCCAGAAGCTGGGGATCAGCCGTGTGACCTGGGCCACCACCGGCGATAAACTGGCTGAGCTGGCCCGCCTGTACGGTGAAGCCGGCAGCGGGAGCGCCGCGGGCTGAGCAAAGCGAAGTCAGAAGCTGGCGACCCGGCAGATCAGCCCCTTCAGGTAGCGCCCTTCCGGGAAGGCCAGCAGCACCGGATGATCGGCGGGCTGCGACAGCCAGCCGACAATCTGAGCCTGGACGCCTGCGTCCACGCTGGCACCGAACACCACCTTCTGGAACAGATCGGCATCGACCAGACCGGAGCACGAGAAAGTCAGCAGATAGCCGCCGGGGCGCAGCAGCTCAAAGGCCAGCAGGTTGATGTCTTTATAGCCCCGGGTAGCGCTTTCCAACTGGGCCTGACTGTGCGCAAACTTGGGCGGATCCAGGATGATCAGGTCAAAATCACGCCCCTGATCGCGACAGGCCCTGAGATAGTGAAAGACATCTCCGGCGATATATTCAGCGGGTACGTGCTCTACCCGGTTCATTGCCATCGCGTGGCGGGCCGTCTCCAGTGCTGACTCAGACGAATCGACATTGACGATGGAGCGGGCGCCATTCAACGCAGCGCATACCCCGAAGCTTCCGGTATAGCAGAAGGCGTTGAGCACTTCCGCCCCGCGAACGGCAGGATGATCCAGCAGCCAGCGGCGGCTGTCCCGCTGATCAAGGTAGAAGCCAGTTTTGTGGCCCGTCTGAACGGATACGGGGTAGACGGCGCCGAACTCGTTGAGGGTCAGGGGCTGAGGCGGTTCCTGACCCCACAATACCCCTGATGCGTCGGAAAGCCCCTCCCGGTGCCGTACATCAACATCGCTGCGCTCGTAGATGCCGGCAGGCTTCAGCAGCGCGGCCAGCGCCTCGACAACAGCAGGCTTGACCACCTCCACTCCCAGCGTCAGTGATTGCAGAACCAGAAAGTCGCCGTAACGATCGACGATGAGGCCAGGAACGCCGTCGCTCTCGGCATACACCAGCCGGCAGGCATCGGTATCCCCGCGCGCTGTCAGCGCCTCGCGCGCGCGCACGGCCTGTGCGATCCGCAGCCGCCACCAGGCCGGGCCGAGCGCCTCGTTCTGATCCCAGGTCAGGGCACGTACAACGATCTGCGAGGCGGGGTTGTAGTATCCGCGGGCGATGAATCCTCCTCCCGAATCGCAGACATCCACGATGGAGCCGGGCGCTGCATCGGCCAGGCGGCTGCGCTGCGAATCTACTGCGCCGGAGAAGATCCAGGGATGGCGCAACAGCAGATTCTTCTCGCGGCCCTGTTTGAGGATAATGCTACCGCTGATGGTGCTCACAGGATGTCCTTAAATAGCGTCCGATGGCGGCCAGAGCGCAACGGGGATCAGTCGGCGATCAGCGCCAGCAAACCCGCCTCGTCCAGCACCGGCACGCCGAGCTGTAAGGCCCGGTCGAGCTTGCTGCCCGCCGCCTCGCCGGCAACCACGTAGCTGGTCTTCTTGCTGACACTGGAGCTGACTCTACCGCCGTGCAGCTCGATCAGGGATGCGGCCTGCTCACGGGTCAGGGTGGGCAGCGTGCCGGTCAGCACGAAGGTCAGGCCGCTGAGCCGCTCGGATGCCCGCTCACGGCGGGGGGCGGTCAGGGTGATGCCGCCTGCACGCAGCTTTTCGATCAGCCTGCGGTTTGCCGGATCGGCGAAGTACTCGACAATCGCGCCGGCCGTGTGCGGCCCCAGCCCGCCGATCTGTAGCAGATCGTCCAGGGAGGCCGCCATCAGATCATCCAGTGCCGGGAAATGCGCGACGAGCAGCGCTGCCACTGTGCTGCCTACGCCTTTGATGCCGAGGGCTGTCAGCAGGCGATCCACCGGCCGCGATCGGCTGGCCTCAATAGCGGCCAGCAGGTTGTCGGCTTTCTTTTCAGCGAAGCCCTCCAGCCCCACCAGGTCTTCGCGGCGCAAAAAGTAAATGTCCGCCACATCGTGAATCAGCCCGGCGGCGATCAACTGGCGCGAAATTCGGTCGCCCCACCCTTCCACATCCATTGCCCCGCGGGACACGAAATATTCCACGGTGCGAGCAACGCGCTCCGGGCACTGAATGTTGGTGCAGTAGACCGCTACTTCTCCTTCGGCGCGGCGCACCGGGAAGCCGCAGAAAGGGCAAGTTTCGGGGATCTGGATCGGGCGTTCGGAGCCGTTGCGCAGGTCAGCCACTGGCCCGACCACATAAGGGATGACCTCACCGGAGCGCTTGACGATCACGGTATCGCCGATACGGATGTCCTTTTCGGCCACATAGTCGAAGTTGTGCAGCGTGGCCTGCCTGACCGTCACGCCGCTGACCGCAACTGGCTCCAGCACTGCATTGGGCGTCAGCACGCCGGTGCGCCCGACATTGAAGACCACGTCCAGCAGGCGGGTGGTGCGCTCCTCGGCGGGGAATTTGTAGGCCAGTGCACCGCGCGGATCTTTACCCACCACGCCGAGCTCATTGGCAACTGGCAGATCGTTAATCTTGATCACCAGCCCATCGATCGCGAAATCCAGCTGCTGGCGGCGGTCTTCCCAGGCGTGAATATGCTCCAGGGCGCTGTCCAGATCGGTGAAGTGCGCCGAGTAGTTAAGCATCACCGGAAAGCCGAGCGCCTGCAGGTAATGCAGCACTCCCCACTGGGTGGTTGGGAAGTCGCCCTGCCCGGCGAGGATCTGGTAGCAGGCCAACTGGAGCGGGCGCCCGGCAGTGATGGTAGCATCCAGCTGCCGCAGAGCGCCGGCGGCCGCATTTCGCGGGTTGACGAACGGCGCCTCGCCGTCCTCAACGCGCCGCTGGTTCAGGGCGCTGAAGACGCTCAACAGGAAAAATGCTTCGCCGCGCACGACCAGCCGGGGCGGGGCGGGTGGGCCATCAGGCACAGTCGGGATGCGCAGCGGCACCGAGTGCAGTGTTCGCAGGTTGGGCGTGATGTCTTCCCCGATCACACCATCCCCCCGCGTCGCGCCCTGCACCAACAGCCCATCCTCATAAGTCAGCACCACCGACAGCCCATCCAGCTTGGGCTCGACCACATAATCCGGCTCGTAGCCGGCGGGCAGCAGCTTGCCGATCCGTTCGCGCCAGGCGCGGGCATCCGCATCGCTGAAGGCATTAGCCAGGCTCAGCACCGGTGCGGGGTGCTGGACTTTGGGCAGATCGCTGCGCGGCGCCCCGCCCACCCGCCGGGTCGGCGAATCTGGCGTCACCAGCTCCGGCTGGGCCTCTTCCAGAGCCTTGAGCTCCTGGAACAGAGCATCGTATTCGCTGTCGGTGATGACCGGCGAATCGAGCACATAGTAGCGGTAGGCATGGTAGTTGATCGCATCGCGTAGCTGAGCCGCGCGCTGGGCGAGCGCTTGCTTATCCATCAGGGCACCGCCTGCTCGCCGCGATCCTGCTCCGGGGCCGGTGTGCCGGTGACGAAGACGACTTCCTCGAATCCGAGGGCTTGCAGCAGGGATTGAACAGTATGCTCGGCATTCGTCTGGGCGATCTCAAGGATGCCGCCTTCCAGCGCCGCCAGCAGGATCTGCCTCTCGGCTTCCTGGCGAGCCAGCGTCTCCAGATCGATCTGCTGGTTGGCGAGCAGCCCGGTATCCCGGTCATAGACGTAGGTGGCGTCGTTATCCAGCGTGGCAATGAAGATCTCCGCTGCGGGGAGAGTGATAAACACAGCGCCCCCTGCAACCTGCACATCCTCGTCATGCAAACGCGACAGATCGACTCCGGCAATCACCTGCCCCTGAGCCACCAGCAGGAGCCGGTCACGGAACAGGAAGCCAAAGGTGCCTTCTCCACTTTGGGCTGTGATAACTTTCTCGATGGTAAATGACGAGGTCTCCAGGCGGCTAAGAGCCTGGACCTGCCGCACGACCGTGACCGGATCGGCAATGATGGTCGGGGTGGGGTTGAGCACCTGCTGAACGCGAGTGCCCACAGCTTCCACGCCGGCCACTGGCTGGCGCAAAGCGTTCAGCGTATCCACGATCAGGTAACCGACGATCAACATCACCGCCAGAATAGCAACCAGCACCAGTGTTGAAAACAGGCTGCGGCCTGATGGCCCCTGTGATTCCATGGAGTACTCTCCGCGCACATTCTTTCGCTGGAGCCCACGGCTCCCCGGCTCGTATCATAGCCCAAATGAGCGAGTCGTGAAACCGGCCTGCCTATCGGCGATCGGCGGAAGGCCGATTCAGGCCGGTTTGTTCGCGGGATGATTGGCACTATAATAGCCGGACGCGCCAGGTGCTCACGGCGGCTGAGCAGCCGCTGTGCGGGAGAAAAGGGCTGGTATGGCCGAACAGAACAGGAACATGCTGGAGCAGGTCCCGGCTGATGATGAGCTGGATGCGCTGGAGCGCGAGCTGGCAGCACGCTGGCGCCCTGTCCTGCTGGTAGCTGTAGTGCTGGCAGGGCTGCTGGCAGGGCTGGCTCTTTCGCGGTTGGTCGCGCCTGCTCCCGTCATCGGGATTGTGCGCCTGTACGATGTGATTGACTACTACACCGCGCCGCTGCTGCTCGGCCCGCTCAACATGGCCGCCGACCGGCGGGATATTGTGGCGGTGGTGATGCTGGTAGACAGCCCGGGCGGGGATGCAACCGTCAGTGAAGAAATGTTCTTCACCATTCTCAGCCTGCGCGAGCAGAAGCCCGTCGTCGCGTCGATTGAGCGCTTCGGGGCCAGCGGATCATACTATGCAGCTTCTGCGGCAAACTTTATCATCGCAAGGCCGGCGGCTCAGGTGGGAAGCATCGGGGTGATCTCCAGCTTCCCCACCGACTCCCCGCCTGATGAGGAGACCTACACCACCGGGCCATTCAAAGGCAGCGGGCGCTCCTCGGTGGACTTCATGCGCGACGTCGAGCTCATCAAGCAGGTGTTTCTATCCCACGTGTACGATCAGCGATCGTATGCCCTGGAGCATATGCATACTCCTTCCCGGCAGGAGGTGTTGCCGCCGCGGGACCTGCTGGCGACGGGGCAGGTATGGGTGGGGACGCGTGCATACCAGATCGGGTTGGTCGATGCGCTGGGCTCCAACGAGGACGCCATCCTGAAGGCGGCTGAGCTGGCCGGGGTTTCCCACTACCAGGTGGTTGACCTGCTGGCAACCTACCTGGAGCAGGATGATGAGTACATGGGCTACTATCTGAACGCCGACGGCGACTGGTATGAAAACGGGCCGTGGGTCGAGCTATACCATCTTTACCAGCTCCCCGACGGAGATTAACATGCGCTCCATGCCCGATCCCCGACGCCTGTACCTGCTGCTGTTCGGCGCCGCGCTGGCAGCAGCTTTCCTGGCTCGAACACTCTACTACTACCCCGGCCCGCTGCAGACCGGCGGCCGGCTGCGCTCGCCGTTTTACCGACCGCCGCAGGTGATAGAAAGCACACCGGTTGCCATCGAAAGCCTGGCCGGCAGCAATGAGTCCGCCCCGGCAGCCGGCGGCGGCGCGGGGCGGCTGGTGCTGATCGACTCCAGCCACGACAATGCCTTTGGCGAGTCCGAACTGGCGGGCTTCACCGCCAGACTTACCAGCGCCGGGGCGGCTGTGCGCCTGATCGACTCCGATCTGCCAGCCGCGCTCGCAGAAGCTGATACGCTGCTGGTCATCGCGCCGTCAATTACCTATCAGGCCGACGAGATACAGGCGGTCAGCGACTTCGTGGCCAAAGGCGGCCGCCTGATCCTGGTGGGCGAGCCGACACGGCTGACTGGCATTGATGCCATCAACTCGCTGGCGGGCGCATTTGGCATCATCTACGATGACGCTTATCTCTACAACCTGATCGCCAATGATGGCGGCTTCCGCAACGTCCTGTTCACGGAGTTTGGCGCTTCGCCGCTGACTCGCGGGCTGGACACGGTGACTTTCCAGACGGCCCATGCGCTGCGAGCCGAGCCAGAAGCGGGCCTGATCTTCGGCGATGAGAATACCGCCTCATCACGCAGCGAGCAGCCCGGCGGGCAGATCGCTGCGGCGCTGACTGCCGAGGGGCGGGTGCTGGCGCTGTCCGACTTCACGTTCTTCACCAGCCCGTACAATACGTTCGCCGACAATCCCCGCCTGCTGGACAACATCGCGACGTTTGCCCTGGGCAGCGCACGCGATTTCTCCCTGGCGGATTTCCCCTACTTCTTTGATGGGCCGACGCTGGTCGTCTACCAGAATCCTGTGACGCTGGACGCCACCTTTGCCGGTTCAGTGGCGCTGCGCGGCAGGCTGGAGTCAGCCGGGGTAGCCCAGGCACTGGCCGAAGAGCCTGCCGCCAATATGCCGTTTATCTATTTGGCGCTCTATGAGGATGTAACCGACGAGGTGCTCGATCTGCTGGCCGACGATGGCATTACACTTAGCGATGAGCCGCTTTCAGAGGCAGATGATGCGCCGCGCAGCCAGGGCACGATCGCGATCGAGGATGTCGCCCGCTTTGACCAGGGCGGCACTGTGCTGCTGCACCTTTCCGGGCCGACTGCCGCGGAAGACGGGACTGCGGCTGAGGAGACTCGCCCCTATGAGCTGGTAATCCTCGCTGAGGACACTGATCTGCTGTCAGCCGGCATCGATCGCCTGCTGAACGGCACCACCGGTGACTGTCTGGTCACAGCCCGGACAGCCGTGTGCCGCGACGGTGAGGGGGGAGGCGGCGAGCCAGATACCGGTGGCGCCGAAGACGATGAGGGCGGCGCCGAGGCGGCTAACATCCTGATCGTCTCTGACGATCAGGCGCTGCTTGGACCGGTCGGTAAGACCAGCGCGGACGCCCTGGGTGCGGCGCTGGATGCGGCGGGGATCGGGTACACGATCCTGAGCATCGCCGACGATGGCTCGCCCGATCTGGACACCCTGAACGACTACGATGCCGTGTTGTGGAGCATCGGCGACTACTGCTGCACAGCACCCACGGAAGATGCGGCACAGATTCTGGCCGACTATGTCTCTGGTGGGGGGCGCCTGCTGATCGAGGGCATGTTCATCGCTACCGATTGGGACAGCAGCGACTTTCTGCTCGAGACGCTGGGGGCTGAACTGGCCGGCTTCGCTCCCCAACTCGACCTGGAGCCTGCCGATGAGCACCCCCTGACAGAGGGATTTTCCGGGCCGGTGACCTTCACGGAGCAGGATACTTCTCTGCAGCCTGACGTGATCACTCCCACGGGCAAGGCTGAGACCATCTTTGTGCGCGGGCCCGAGAGTGAACGCGCCGGCGACCCGGCTCTCATTGCCTACGAGGAGGGTAATGCCCGGGTCGCTTATGCGGCATTTCCGCTGTTTCTGCTGGAGGATGGCGATCTGGCTCAGCTTGCTGAGAATGCCGTCGCCTGGTTGACCGGCGAGTAAGGGGTGAACAGCAGGCAATCCGCGCCGAAGGGCGGCCCTGCCAGCGCCGCCCTTCGGCTTTTACAGGCAGAAGCCGGACTCAGTGGATGATCTCGATGGTGTGATCGACCACCATCAGGTCAGGGCGGTTATGCTCGATCCAGCGGGTGACGGCCTGCAGCACCGTCTCGGCGTGTGCGGCGGTGGTGGAGACGACGGCCACTCCCAGCACCGCTGAACGCCAGGTATCATGCAGGGCGACCTCTGCGCACGCGACGTTGAACTCCCTGTGGACGCGTGCAATCAACCCCTTCATCACACTGCGCTTCTGCTTCAACGAGTGCGCATCCGGGATATCCAGTTCGACTATCATGCTGCCGATCACCATACTGCTCACTTTACCAGCAGCCTGCTCCCCGCACAATGTCTGATCCTGCCGCTGAAGATGCTATAATCCGCCCGGATAAGGTACCAGGAGCAGAACCATGAAACTCGGACTTGTTGGCCTGCCGATGAGCGGCAAGACCACCGTCTTCCGTGCGCTTACCGGCTCGGATCGCCCGGCCAGCGTCGGCGCGCCGGGCAAGCTGGAGGTGCAGATCGCCGTCGTGGATGTTCCCGATCCGCGCCTGGAACGGCTGGCTGCGCTGTTTCAACCTGAGCGAACCGTCCCTTTGCAGATCACCTATGCGGATATCGGCGGCCTGGCCAGGGGCATCAGCGAAGGCGGGCTGGGTGGCCCATTTCGCAACCAGCTGGCTCAGATGGATGGCTTCCTGCATGTGGTGCGGGTGTTCGAGGATCCCAGTGTGCCGCACCCTGAGGACACCCTGGATCCCCGGCGCGATCTGGATATTCTGGACGGCGAATTTGCCCTGGCCGACCTGATCACCGTCGAGAACCGCAAGACCCGGCTGAAGGAAGAGATGCAGCGGGGGAAAGATCGTGCCGCCAATGCCCGCGAGCTTGAGCTGTTCGAGCGGCTGCAGATCTGCCTGGAAGATGGGCGGCCGCTGCGCGATCTGGACCTGAATCCTGCCGAGCGTGAAGGGCTAAAAGGCTACACCTTTCTGACGATGAAGCCCAAACTGGTGCTGCTGAACGCCGGTGAGGTCGCCGCGCCCGCCGAGTCCCTGGTGAAGGTCGAAGGGCGGGATACCGCTGTGCTTTCGATCCAGGGGCGGCTGGAGATGGAGATCGCGCAGCTGGAGCCGGCAGAGGCTGCCGAGTTCATGGCCGAGTACGGCATCCGCGAGCCGATGCGAGCGCGGGTGATCCGCCAGTCATTCGACCTGCTTCACGTTCAGACCTTCTACACGGTGGGCGAAGATGAAGTGCGCGCCTGGACGTGCCCTGTCGGCGCAACGGCTCAGCAGGCAGCGGGCCGCATCCACTCTGACTTTGAGCGGGCTTTCATCAAAGCGGCCATCATTGAGGCCGATACCCTCCTCGAACTGGGCGGCCTGGCGGAAGCCCGGCAGGTGGGCAAACTGCGGCTGGAGGGCCGGGACTATATCATGAAGCAGGGTGATGTCATCGAGGTCAAGCACAGCGCTTAGCCTCACGGACTGCTGGATCAGCAGGCGCGCCCCGGTGCGCTTTCTGCATGCTGTCAGCCATTGCCAGCCATCAGACCGGGAGGTACTATTGCCTCCATGAAGAACAGAGTTGAAGCTGACCGCCCGCGAGCGCTCGTGCTGGCGGTGTTGGTTGTGATCATCGCGCTGGCCCCGGGCGCCGGCATCGCCGCGGCGGCCGGGGCGGTTGCCAGCCGCCAGCAGGGCCCCACGCCTTCGCCCACCCCTGGCGGCCAGATCAACCTGCCCACCGCCACCGCCACCGCTATCGGCGGCCCGACCGCCACCCCCAGCCGGACACCCACCCTGACCCCGGTGCTGGCTGAGATGGTCGGCTCGCCCACGAATCTGCGCTCCGGGCCGGGCCTTGACTTTGACATCGTGGCCGAGCTCGACGCCGGAACGCGCCTGCCGCTGATCGGTCGCTGGCTGGGCTACGATTGGCTGCTGGTGCAGTGGCAGGATGCGCCCGAAGGTAAAGCCTGGGTTTATGCCCCGCTGGTGGTGGTGATCGGTGATATCACCACCGTGCCCGCTGTTGAGCCTCCAACGCTGCCGACCATCGATCCGACGCAGGCATCGCTGGATGCCACGGCAACTGTCTTTCTGCAGACGCCGGGCGGCCCGGAGACCGCCACGGCTCAGGCGCTCTTTCTGCCCACGGGGGTCTACACGGCGACCCCGGACAGCCCGGCAGGCTCCGGCGGCCTCCAGCCCACTTTCACCCCGCCCGCGCCCTATGTGCAGCCTGAGACCGTGGTCGCACCCCGTCCGGTCGCCAGGCGAGGGGGGATCCCGCCTGCGGCGCTCATCATCGCGCTCGGCGCGATGGGAGTGCTGACTCTGATCGTGGGGGTACTGCGCCGGCTGTGAACCGCACCTCAACGGTTGTTGCGTCCCCGGCCCGCGGCTATAATCACGCCATACCGCAAGCACGTTTGAGGCAACCTGTACTCCCATGACTGTCATCAAGCTGGACGAAATCCAGGAGCAGACTCCCCGGCCCCGCCGCCGTCCGGAATGGATCCGGGTGCGTGCCCCTGCCGGGGAGACCTACGACTGGCTGAAAGATCTCATGCGGGCTAAGACGCTCCACACCGTCTGTGAGGAGGCGATGTGCCCCAACATCGGCGAGTGCTGGGGCAAAGGCACCGCTACGTTTCTGATGCTGGGGGACACGTGCACACGCTCGTGCGGGTTCTGCGACATCAAGACCGGCAAACCCGCTGCCATGGACTGGCAGGAGCCGTTCCGCGTGGCGGAGGCGGTCCGCGCGATGAACCTTCAGCATGTGGTCATCACATCGGTGAACCGCGATGAGCGCCCCGACGGCGGCGCGCCGATCTTTGCCATGGTGATCCGCCGCATCCGCCAGGTGCATCCCGGCTGCTCCATCGAAGTGCTGATCCCGGATTTCAAGGGCCGCCCGGAGGCTCTCCAGATCGTCATGGAGGCTCAGCCCGAGATTCTTAACCACAATGTGGAAACGGTGCCCCGGCTGTTCAAGAAGGTGCAGCCGCAGGACAATTACGAGTGGGCTATGACCACTCTGCGCAACGCCAAGCGGATGGACCCGCTGGTGCTTACCAAGAGCGGCATCATGGTTGGCCTTGGCGAGACGTTCGACGAGGTTGTCGAGGTGATGGCCGATCTCAGCGAGCAGCGGGTGGATATTCTCACCATTGGGCAGTATCTTCAGCCCAGCAAACAGCATCTACCGATCGAACGTTACTATACGCTGGATGAGTTCGCCGAGCTGAAACGGATCGGGCTTGAGGAACTGGGCTTCAAGTGGGTGGAAAGCGGCCCGCTGGTGCGTTCGTCCTACCATGCAGCCCAGCAGGTAAGGGCGCTGTCGCAGTTAAACTATGTCAGGCCGATCGCTGGCGCGGTTGAAGAATAAGCCGGACGCGCTATGATTGTGGGGGTCACGCCGCCGGTGACCCCCACTTTTATTTCAGACAGGATCGATCCCCTGTGCGCGATCGTCTGACCGCCCTGGCCCTGTTTGCCGTGATCTCCTCGCTGTGCTATGCCACCAGCGCAGGCATCACATCCAGCAACGATGGCAGCCATTACGCGCTGCTGCGCGCCATGGCGGATGAAGGCCGCTTCCGTATCGAGACCTACGCCCATTTTGCCGAAGGGAACGATCTGGCGATCCGCGATGGGGTCATTTACAGCGACCGGCCGCCGGGAACCGCCCTGCTCGGGATCCCTTTCTATGTGGTGGGCGGGCTGCTGCCGCCGCCGATCCAGGCGCTGCCCACGCGCCACGACGAGGGCAACCCGCGCCTGGCCTATCTGCTGATGCTGCCCGCGCTGGCAGCGGGCGGCGTGGTGGCAGTTGTGTATCAGTTGCTGCGCGCCTGCCGGCTCCCGGCGGAGGCCGCGCTGACCGCCTCCATAGCGCTGGGAACCGGCTCGACTCTGTTCAAATATGGTGGCGTTCTGTTCTCGCACGCGCTCTCGGCGCTGCTGGTGGTGAGTGGCGTCGCGCTGGCGCTGTCCGCGGGGCGGGCAGGGCGTCTGAAACCTGCTGCTGCGCTGGCGCTGGGGCTGACACTCGGCCTCTCGCTGACCGTCGAATATTCCAATGTGCTGTTTGTCGCCATCGTGCTGCTGTATCTGGTGCTGAGCCTGAAGGGGCGGCTGATGAGGCGGCCGAACCGGGCGGCGGCGGCCCTGCTGGCTGCTGCCCTGGCCCTGCCCATCGGATTCCTGCTGGCCTACCATACCGTCAGCTTTGGCGGCCCGCTGACTACTTCGTACCGCTACGCAATCAACTACCCCTGGGCGGCCAGCCTGCGCACCACCTTCGATGTGCCGCTCAGCCAGGGCCTGCCGGGGATGCTCTGGTACGGGCATGACGCGCGCGGCGAGGAAAACCAGGGCCTGCTGCTGCTCATGCCGATCACGCTGGCTGCTGCTGGCGGCCTGTGGCCGTATCTCCGTTCATGGGGAAGGGAAGCCGCGCTGACTCTGGGTCTGTTTGGGGTCTACCTGGTGCTGTTTGCGACCCACCATACCTTCAGCGGCTTCACCGCCGACGGGCGCTACCTGATGCCGTTTCTCCCGCTGTGGTTCCTGCCGCTGGGCTTCGCGATAGCGGAGATACACACGCTGCGGCCATCGGCGCGGCGGGCGGCGCTGCTGCTGTTTGTGTATGGCCTGCTGTTTCTCTCAGTCCGCAACATGCTGGCGCACATCGCCTTCTCTTACAACTACCACCTCGACCCCGGCCTGGTGGCCCGCCGGGCAGCCACGCCTGCCAACTGGAGCTACCTGCTGGGCGATGTCTTCGTCAACTGGCCCAATCTGCCGCTGCTCTGGCTGGTCGAGGCTGCTGCGCTGGGGATGCTGGCCGGGCTGGGGCGCCTGCGGCAGATCATTCGCCCACATTGATCCGGCGCGGCCTCCGCGCCGACCGTGGTACCGCGGATTCGGTTGCGGCGGCCCATTCCTCTTCACTCAACGCACGCGCGATCAGCACCGGCCGCCGGATGTGGGTCAGGATGTGATCGGTGATATTCTCCTGCAGCAGGGCACGCAGACGTGCCCAGCGCCGGCTGGGGGGCACTCCGTGTGCTCCGGTGACCACCAGGTCATAGTCCCCCTCGCGCGCCTCGCGGATGATCTCATCCAGCACCAGGCCATGCCGCACTCGCGCATGCCGGCGCTCAGGGGGCACACCGACTTCCCCCAGAATGTCCAGCACCCGCTGCAGATGGCGCCCTTCGCGCGTCCCCTGCCGGATCAGGTCGGGCGCATCGCGCTCCAGGTCTTCAAACGGCGCATCCGGGATCAGCGCCAGCTGGGACATCACATGCAGGACGGTGACTTCAGCGCCTACCAGCGCGGCCAGGTTTCCGCCAATGCGGGCGTGAAGCTCGCCGGGGACCTCGCCACTGGTGCAGATCAGCATGCGCTGCACCAGCGGGCGCGGATCGCTGACGACCAGCAGCGAGGCAGGCACATGCTGACCGAGATAGCGGGCCACTGAGCCGAGGATAAAGCGGCTGATCCCCCGCCGCTGGTACCAGCCGATGATGACCAGCTGATAGAAATGCTCGTGGGACTGGGCCAGTATCTCTTCTTCGGCAGCGCCTGCGCGCATGGCAATCGCCACTTCGCAGCCGCTGCCCTGAAAATAGGCTTCGCGGGCGGCTTCCAGCGCGGCGCGCAGAGGGGCCTGCGTCGCGGATGTGGGCGCCACGCCAAGCAGGGTCACCCGCGCAGCCGCCGGACGGGCAAACAGCGCGCCAAACTGGATAACAGCAGTGCTGCGCGGAGAGTCATCGATAGCAATGAGAATATCCATCAAACGCTACCTCACGACTAACAAAGCTATCGGGATGATCAGCAACAGGGAGAAAAACGCCAGCAGACGCGGACGCGTGTCGATCAACCATGTCACAAAACGGAGGATACCCCGCTCGTACAGCGGGAAGAAAAACAGCAGGACAATCGTGGAGACCACGACAATGCTCAGCATCTCTGCCAGCACGATCCCGGCAGCCGTGGGATTGCGCAGCAGCAGCCCTGCCACCAGGGTGTCAATGAAAGTTGAGATATTGCAGCCCATGATGTAGGGGATCAGGTTTTCGCGCCGGACATAGCCGCGGGCTGACAGCGGCACCAGTAGCCCGAGCGAGACCGAGACGCTCATCGTCAGCAGCGTAATTCCAAAGCCCAGCGCGAACGTGACCGCCGGTCGATACAGCACCCGGGCCACGCCATTGAACGCGCTGTCCTGCAGTTTGAACTCCGGGAGAGCCCTGTCGAACAGGTTGAAGGTGGCGACAATGGTGCCCAGGCCCAGCAGGAAGACCATCCAGCCCGGGAGTAGGCGGGTGGCCAGCGCCACCGGCGGGCCATAGATCGCGTCCACCACTGAAACCAGCTCGCCATGGGCTGTCATGTTAGCCCCGTTGGCGATGAAGCCGGAGTTCAGCAGCAGGTAGCCAACCGGCAGAGCCGGGAGGTAAATGGTGGCGGTCACGATCAGCGAGAGGAGGCCCGTCGTCAGACTGGCTACCTTCTCATGCCCGCGGATAACGTAAATCATACCAAGCGCCAGTACAATCAGCGATGCGCCCAGACGCGAGCCGGTGATCATGGCGAAAGCTGTGACGCGATCGATCACGCCTGCATCGAAGAACGCCAGAGAAGCTGCCGCAACCGGCGATCCGCTCATCACGCCGTAGGCAAACAGCCAGCCGAATCCCAGACCATTGATCGGGTTGGTGACCCGGAGCGTATCGCGGATAAAGGGGGCCAGACCCCGGGCGCCCGCCTTCATCAGCTCCAGTGCCAGGATAAACAATGCCGTGCTGGCAATGAAGATAGCCGCCTTGCGCCAGCCGATTCGCTGTAACAGGCCCAGCAGATGTTTCAACATCATCGCTGGCCTCCGACTTCAGCGTTCAGCTGCTCAAAGAACGCAACCATGAATCGGTGGCGTGCATCTGCGATCTGCCGCCCACTGCGGGTGTAAAGTCGATCCCGGACATGCTGCAGCTTGACATAGAACTCGTGAACGGCGGTATGGGGTTCGCCGGACTGGCCGGGGATATACCCGGCAGACACAGGTGCCCAGAGAGGCATCGCGTGCATACCGGCAAATGAGAAGGCACGCGCCACGCCGATCGCGCCGATGCTGTCCAGCTTGTCCGCATCAAACAGGACGCGGGCCTCGATGCTGCGTGGCTCGATCGCATTGCGGTAGCGATGGGCCTCGATGGCGTGGGCGACCGCATCGACGAACGCTGCAGGGGAACCTGCCAGGAGGTGGCGGGCTTGACGAGCCGCCATGAGGGCGTGATCGTCCTCGGGCCGGGCCTGCATGGCGAAGCCCTGGTCCGCGTTGCCATCATCTGTTCGCGCGATGTCGTGCAGAAGCGCTGCTGTGCGGACAATGTCCAGGTCGGCGCCTTCCAGCTGGGCCAGCCGCTCGGCCATCGCCAGGACACGGAGCACATGAGCGAAGTCATGAACCGGATCGGCATCGGCATACAACGCGCGGGCCTGCTCGATGGTGATTGTCAAGAGAGTTATCCTCACCGGTGTGAGGGCTGGATGTCAGTCCGCGGAGTATACCACGGGTTTCTGGCAGCATGTAACGTAAGAGAATGGATAGCGGGCGTGGCAAAAAGCTAACGGAAAACAAGTCGGATGCAAAGCGTGGTTTAATAGTCGGCAGGTGCTCTGGCTGTGGGATAACGAGATTCAAACACAAACTAGTACCTGACTCATATTGACTGAGGTTTGAATCGCCACTTACAATGCGTGCAAGATGGTGGATGGCTATCGGACTGGTATTGCAGTGGTAGCGGCTGTGCAGATGCGCAGCAGGGGGAGTAGAGGTCATGTATGTGGATACCGATATCCTGTTTCCCAACAGCGCCATTCCGGCGCTGCGCAGGCTGCGCAGTGAGAAATGGCGCCAGTTGGTTGATGAGATAAACAGCCTGCCGGATGATAACCCGAAAGTACTGGGATTTGTCCTGATGATGATCCGCATCAATGGCTGCCTGGAATGTGAGACGGACAGCTACCGCGCTATGCGTGGCTGTGCCGCCTGCGCCGTCCAGACGCTGCATCGTTACCGCGGCACCGATCAGGAGCTGCTGGATCTGTACGCCCAGGCCTGCAGAGATATCGAAGTCTATCTGGCCGAACAGGCCGACGAAGTGAGGCGCATCGCCTGATCTGTCTGCGCACGCCGCCAACCGAGATTTGCCACTTCAGCCCGGATGCGACAAAATCCGGGCTGTTTTGGTTTTGCCTCTGGAGGGCGCATGTCCGACGCTCAAGATCAGAACCGTCCGATCTGGATCGGGCTGGCTGCTTTTGTGGGAACGTTCCTCGTCATTCCGATCTGGGATCTCTATGCGCTGATCTATACCCTGCGAACCGGGATGCAGGCGCGGCGATCCACTGGCAGCGAAGCCGGGCTGGCTATCACGCTGCAACCTGTCAGGCGCATCATCTTCCTGCTGTTGGCTTACGCCGTGGCCCTGTTCGGTGCCACAGCCTTTCGTGGCGTCGTGACCCAGCCCGGTCCATTCGGCTTTGTGGCAACGGGCGTGCGGAACTACCGCGATCTGGTCGGTGACCCGGCATGCTGTGAGATGTCATCCGTCCTGGGCGTCGCCGTCAGCGACCTGCTCGCCCAGCGGCTTCCAAACACGCTGCGGCTGCTGGCGGCAATCTCAGTGGCGGGAATGCTCTTAGCAGCCTTGCTGATGACCGTGGCTCTGCTGGTGCATCGCCTGTCGCAGCGGCGCGAAGGGCTCGGCGCTGTGGTCTACAGCCTGCTGCGGCTCGGCGCGGTCCGGGTGATGGCAGCGCCTCTGGCCGGGGTGGCTCTGGTAGCCGTTCTGTTTGTGGCGATTCGCTTTCAACTGCTGCCCTATGGCGGCATCACCAGTCTGCGGGCGGCCGATGCCGGGTCTCTGACGGATCTGGTTCGCCATCTCATCCTGCCTTCTTTCGTCGGTGCGCTGCTCCCCGCTCTGCTGGCTGCGCAGGCTGGCGTGCGCGGCTGGACGGGCTGGGAAGAACGCACGGGCCGTCGGGACAGTTCCCGCTGGGTGATGCTGGGTACAGAGGCTGCGCGGGCATTTTACGATCAGGCAGGCTGGATTGTGGGCAGTCTGCTGCTGATCGAGTCGCTGCTGGCCTACCCCGGGATCGGCGCGCTGCTGCTGGACTCGATTGTCGGCCAGGACGCCGCCGTGCTGGTGGGCACGCTGAGCCTGCTGCCGCTGTGGCTGCTGATCGCCCGGCTGCGGTCCGCGCTGACAGCCAGCTTTCAGCGCGCCTGGCTCTTCATAAATCCGGCGCCGACGACTCCCCGCACGCCAGCCTCCCAAAGAGCAGTGGCCAGCCACCCGCACCCCCGTCCGCTGGATCGCATCTGGCTGGGTGTGGCGGTGGTACTGTTCCTGGTGCCGCTGGTGTCAATCATGCGAGGGCTCATCGCTTCCCCTCATGATCCGCAGGCGAGCAACCCCCAGGCTGTCTATGAGCCACCTTCCCCTGATCATCCGCTGGGCACCGACCAGCTCGGGCGCGATGTGCAGAGCCGCATCTATCAGGCGCAGCGGGTGACACTGGGGATTGCGCTGAGCGCCGGGCTGGTCGCGCTGGTATTTGGCGGCCTGTGGGGCGGGCTGAGCACGCTGCTGACAGGATGGCGCGGGCAGGCCGGCGAGTGGCTGGCTGACCTGATACGCCTGCCTGCGGAAGCTGCTATGCTGCTCCACCCTGCGCTGGTCGTGATGGCCTTCACCGTCAGTTTCTACAGCATCACCTTTGTCACGCGGGCCGGACAATCCCTCACGATGGTTGGCTGGGCTATTGGGCTGGCTTTGACGCCGCGCATGGCATGGGCTGTCGAGACGCTGTGGGCCGCGGCGCCGCCCGGTCGGACGCTTCGCTGGCGGCTGGGCGGGACGATGATCATCCTCTTCGCGGCGGCGGTGTTTGTGGCTTTCCAGTACAGTGTGGCCATCGACCTGATAGGGCTGGGGGTGCAGGCGCCAACCGCCTCGCTGGGGAACATGCTGACGGGATGGCAGGAGATTCTGGGCGGCACAGCCGCGGTCAACGACGCACGCTTCTATCTGCTGGGCACAAACCTGGGGGCTGCTGCCGGCGTCCCGGCGATGGCTCTGTACTTGCTGAGCGATGCCCTGACGGATTTCTTTGGCTTCCAGCGCAAGGGTTTCCTGCCGCGCCTGCTCGGGTAGCGGTGCCGGGCGCCCTTACTCTCATTGACTCAGGATGCATACAATGACCAATCAACCCTGGCACAGCCTATCATCAGACCGCGTGCTGGAGATTCTTCAGGTCGATCCAGTCCGCGGGCTTGGCGCGGTCGAGGCACAGGAGCGCCTCAAGACATACGGGCGCAACGAACTCTATGAACAGCCGCGCCCCGGTTTCCTGGCGCGTCTGCTGGCTCAGTTCAAGAACATGGTGGTGCTGCTGCTGATCGGTGCCAGCATTGTCTCGGCTGTTCTGGGCGAGTATTACGAGGCCGGGGCGATCATTCTGATCGTGATTCTGAACGCGGCGCTGGGGGTGATTCAGGAAGGCCGCGCCGAAGAGGCGCTGGCGGCGCTCAAAAAGATGTCCGCGCCGGAGGCTCATGTGCTGCGCGGTGGGCACGTGATCAGTATCCCGGAGGCAGAAGTCGTACCCGGCGATATCGTGCTCCTGGAGGCAGGGAACTACGTCCCGGCTGATGTGCGCCTGCTCGAGACGGCAAACCTTCAGATCGATGAGGCATCGCTGACCGGCGAATCGGTGCCTGTTCACAAGGACGCAGCGGCAGCGGTCGCTGAAGATGCCGGCCTGGGGGATCGCAAGACGATGGGCTACAAGAGCACCATCGCCACTTATGGTCGCGGCACGGCTGTCATCGTCGCTACCGGTATGCAGACCCAGATTGGGAAGATCGCTGAGATGATCCAGGCGGTGGAAGAGGAAGATACTCCCCTGCAACGTCGGCTGGATCAGCTGGGGTCGTGGCTGGCTTATGGGGCGTTGGTGATCTGCGGGGTGGTATTCGTGGTCGCATTTGGTCGCGCCTCGCGCGAGATCGCCCTCAGTATAGGCATCACCTCTCCCGGCGAGCTACTTGGATCGCTGGGACGCCCGGAGGTGCGCGACCCGCTGCAGCAGGCCGGGCTGGATGCGTTTCTGACCGCAGTCGCGCTGGCCATTGCCGCCGTTCCCGAGGGCTTGCCGGCTATCGTCACCATCAATCTGGCGATGGGTATGCGCGAGATGGTCGCCCGCAATGCGTTGATCCGCCGCCTGCCTGCTGTCGAGACGCTTGGCAGCGCATCCGCTATCGCCTCCGACAAAACAGGCACTCTCACGCAGAACGAGATGACCGTCGTCAAAGTCTATCTGCCCGATATCCTGCTGGATATCACCGGGCGCGGCTATGAGCCAACCGGGAGCTTTCAGCGGGAGGGCATCACGCTTGACCCCTATGATGTGCCTGATCTGATCCATCTGCTGCGGGGCGCTCTGCTGGCCAGCGATGCTCGTCTGGAGCCGCTGGAGGACGATGCCAACGGCCGATCCTACCGGATTGCCGGCGACCCGACGGAAGGGGCGCTGGTGGTAGCGGCGGCCAAGGCCGATCTGCTGCGCGAGCAGGTTGAGGACGAGCTGCCCCGTGAAGACGAGATCCCGTTCGACTCGGTTCGTAAGCGGATGAGCACCCTGCACAGCCAGCAGGAATCAGATGAGCACATCCTGTTCGTTAAGGGCGCGCCGGACCTGGTGCTCGATCTGTGCACCCGCTACTACTTCAAGGGTGATATTAAACCGCTGACCCCTGAATTCAGGGAGCATATTGCCAACGTTAACCGCGATATGGCACGGCAGGCACTGCGCGTCCTGGCTGTAGCCGAGAGGCGCTTTGAGCAGCATCCCGAAGCTCTGTCGCACGAAGAGCATGAAACCGACCTCACCTTCATCGGTCTGATCGGGATGATCGATCCTGCGCGCCCGGAGGTGGGACCGGCGATTGAACGGGCGCGGCATGCCGGGATCAAGACAGTGATGGTGACCGGCGATTATCCGGACACGGCACGGGCCATCGCCCAGGAGATCGGGCTGATCCGGTCAGATGCAGAGCAGGTGATCACCGGCGCCGAACTGCAAGTCATGAGCGATGATGATCTGGCGCAGGCTGTTGACAGCGTCTCGGTATTTGCCCGCGTTTCCCCGGAGCATAAAGTGCGGATTGTAGATGCCTTCCGACGCCGTAACTATGTGGTGGCGATGACCGGCGACGGCGTCAACGACGCTCCCGCCCTCAAACGGGCCAGCATCGGTGTGGCGATGGGCATCACGGGCACTGATGTCAGCAAGGAAACGGCAGACATGGTGCTGACAGATGATAACTATGCCAGTATCGTCAACGCTGTGGAGCAGGGGCGGATCATCTACGACAACATCCGCAAGTTCGTGGCCTTCCTGCTGACCTGTAACCTGGCCGAGATCGCCGTGATCTTCATCGGCACCCTGCTGGGCTACCCCCAGATCCTGACGCCGATTCAGTTGTTGTGGCTGAACCTGCTCACCGACGGAGCGCCGGCGCTGGCCCTGGGCGTGGAGAAGGGCGATCCGGATGTTATGGATCGGCAGCCGCGCCCGCAGGATGAACCGGTGATCAATAAAGTGCTGCTGATCAACACCATCATCCAGACGATCGCCAAGACCGCTGTGACACTGGCGGGATTCTATCTGGGCCTGAACCAGGGCGGGTTGGAAGAAGGGCGAAGCGTAGCCTTCACAGTGCTGGCCTTTTCGGAGCTGCTCCGCGCCTACAGCGCACGCTCCGAGTTCTACACAATCTTCAAGATCGGTCCCTTCAGCAACAAGTGGATGCAGTATGCGGTGCTGATTTCGGTCGTTCTGCTGCTGGCGGTGGTCTACCTCCCCTTCCTGCAGCCAATCTTCGACACGATGGCTCTGACGCTGCGCGACTGGATCGAGATCATCCCGCTGGTGCTGCTGCCAACCGTCATTGCGGAGATCACGAAGCCCTTTCTGCGGGGCATGGTGCAGCGCCCGGCTGCCGCTTCCGCTGCTGCCGGGGATTAATCCCCCATGTATCCAGACAGGGGCAGGCTCATATCGACCTGCCCCTGGAGTTTCTGTTGCTGCCCGGGTTGGTTGCAACTATACTGAGCACAATGGCCGGCTCATCTCCCCCACGACGTGCTGCGCGATCCCGCCTGGAGCGCCGCACCCGTACCCTGACGATTGTGGCCGGGATACTGGCAGTGCTGGCGGTGGCGGCCGCCAGCTTAACGACTCTGGCCCTTGCCAACCCGGAACGGGCCAGAGCGCTGCTCGCCAGTCAGCCCACGCCAACCCTCTTCCTGCTCAACCTGCCCGAGAGCACCTCCACGACCGACCCGCGGGGGACTCTCCCGCCCAGCTGGACGCCGTCCAGCACGCCGCTGCCACCGCCCACGCTCACACCAAGCAATACCCCCACCCGCACGCCGACTCCGACCCGCACCACCACACCGGTGCCGACCCTGACATTCACCCCACCGGCTACCGTGGCCGACGGCTGGTATGAGATCGCGGTGCAGGAGGCCCGACTGGCGTTCCAGCTGACAAGCACATGGAGTGCCCTGACCCTGCTGGGCCGCGATCCGGGGGCCGCACTGGCCGAGGTTGGCCAGCGCGACCCTGCCCTGGCGCAATCCCTGCGTGACGGGCTGGGGCAGGCTGTGCTGGAGAATCTGATCCTGGTGGCTTTTGACACAGCCACCGCCACAGATTTCTACATCGTCAACCTGACGATGGCCTATGCGAGCCCGGCTTCTGGCTCCACCATCGATGCTGTGCGTGACCTGCATCTCCAGATTTACGAAAGCAGCGACTTCTACGAAGTGCTGGCAACTGACAGCACCCGGGTGGACTTTCAACCTGCCTATCGCATCCGCTACACCAGCCCATTTGAGAGCGAGGCAGGCGCTACCACCGTCTATCACCTCGAGGTGATCAGCGAGCAGCGGCGCAGCCAGGAACCCCTGCTGCTGATCACCCTTTCGACCAGCCAGGAGCGCCGCAACATCTATGAGGCGCTCCTGGACCGGATCGTCAGCACGATCCGATTTACCCGTTGAACCGTCGGAAGTCAGGAGGGCCTTGCCATGCTCCGCACCATCCGCGCTCCGCGCGGCACTCACATCACCTGCAAGGGCTGGCTTCAGGAAGCTGCCATGCGCATGCTGATGAACAACCTTGATCCGGATGTCGCGGGTGACCCGGAGCATCTGATCGTTTACGGCGGACGGGGGCGCGCCGCACGCAACTGGGAATGCTTCGATGCGATCATTGCTACCCTCAAAGAGCTTGAAAACGACGAAACCCTGCTGGTGCAGTCCGGCAAACCGGTAGCGGTGTTCACCAGCCACCCTGACGCGCCCCGTGTGCTGATCGCCAACTCCAATCTGGTGCCTCACTGGGCCACGCAGGAAGTGTTCGACGACCTGGAGCGGCAGGGGCTGATCATGTATGGTCAGATGACTGCCGGCAGCTGGATTTACATCGGGACGCAGGGCATCCTGCAGGGCACCTATGAGACGCTCGGGTCGCTGGCCCGGCAGAACGGCTGGGGATCCCTGAAGGGCAAGTTCGTCCTGACGGCTGGCCTGGGTGAGATGGGCGGCGCCCAGCCGCGGGCGATCACCATGAACGAAGGGGTAGGGCTGGTCGTTGAGATCGATCCGTGGCGTGCGGAGCGCCGGCTGAAGACCCGCTATTTGGACGTGATCTCCACCGACCTCGAAGACGCGATGACCCAGGTGGAGGAGGCGCTGCGCAAGGAGCAGCCTCTGTCGGTAGGGCTTATCGGCAACGCGGCGGACATTTTCCCCCGGCTGGTGGAGCTGGGAGTCACGCCCGATGTCGTCACCGATCAGACGCCCGCCCATGACTTCCTGGCTTACATCCCGCATGATATGACCTTCGAGGCTGCGCTTGCTCTGCGGGACCGCGATCCGGCAGCTTTCACCGAACGCTCCACCGCCTCGATGGCCCGCCACTGCCAGGCCATGCTGGACTTCCAGAAGAAGGGCGCCACTGTCTTTGACTACGGCAACAATCTGCGTCAGCGGGCCTATGATGCCGGTGTCGCCGATGCGTTCAGCTATCCGGGTTTTGTGCCAGCCTACGTAAGACCGCTGTTTTGCGAGGGGAAGGGGCCTTTCCGCTGGGTCGCCCTTTCCGGGGATCCACAGGATCTTTACCGCACCGATGAGGAAGTGATGCGGCTGTTCCCTCAGGACCAACATCTTCAGCGCTGGATCCGGATGGCGCAGACGCAGATCGCGTTTCAGGGGCTGCCGGCTCGCATCTGCTGGCTGGGCTATGGTGACCGGGCCAGGGCCGGACTGGCATTCAACGATCTGGTCGCACGCGGCGAGGTCAGTGCGCCGATTGTGATCGGGCGTGACCACCTGGATACAGGTTCGGTGGCTTCTCCGAATCGTGAAACGGAGGGGATGCTGGATGGATCGGATCCGATTTCGGACTGGCCGATCCTGAATGCGCTGATCAATGCGGTTGGCGGCGCAACCTGGGTCAGCTTCCATCACGGCGGCGGGGTCGGGATCGGATACAGCCAGCATGCCGGGCAGGTGATCGTTGCCGACGGAACTCCGGAGGCTGCCCGCCGTCTGGAGCGCGTCCTCACCACCGATCCCGGAATGGGGGTAGTACGGCACGCCGATGCGGGGTATCCTCTGGCGGTGGAAACTGCCCGCCGCCATGGAATCAAGATGCCGATGCTCAAACGGCCACCGGATGGCGGCGAGTAGCCCGGCGCCTGCAGCCGGCAGAGCGGCTATCATGCAACCGAGGGAATAGGTTTGAGTCTGGATCATGTTCAACTGCGCAGCCTGGAGGCTTACCTGCAAGCCCGGCAGAACCCGGAGGAGTGCTGTGGGGGGCTGCGCCATACCCGGGCCTGGATCGTCAAACAGCTTGGCCGCCCCGACCCACGGGTGCTGAACTGGCTGCTAACACAGGGCGCCACCTGCGACTGCGCCGTCAGCCTGCTGGCTCGCCAGATAGCCTGTGAAACCGACACATCCATCTATCCCTGATCTGAGACTCCCGGGCGGGACGCTGGCGCTGGTCGGCAGCGGCGAATACCTTCCGGCCATGAGTCCGGTGGATCGGCTGTTGCTGGGTCGCCTTGCGGGCCCGGCGAAGGTGATCTGCCTGCCCACCGCCGCGGGGAGGGAAGATCCGGCGCGCATCCACTACTGGTCCACGCTGGGCGTCGGGCACTTCATCAGCCTGGGCGCCGAGGCCCAGGCGCTACCCGTGATCGATCGCGCCAGCGCCAATGACCCCCGGCATGCTGCCGCGATTGTGGCAGCCAATCTGGTTTACCTCTCGGGGGGACAGCCGGACTATCTATACCGCACGCTGGCAGGAACAGCCTGCTGGGACGCGATCATGGGGGTGCTGGCTGCCGGGGGAGTCGTGGCCGGATGCAGCGCAGGCGCGATGATCTTTGGCGCACGCGCCACTCCGTTCCCCTGGCATGGTGGCTTCGCGCTGCTGCCCGGCGCCCTGATCCTGCCCCACTATGACGAAATCGCGCCGCAAATGGCACGCCTCGTCAAGGCGATCATGGCGCCGCGCCGCGCCGTGATCGGGATCGATGGCAACACCGCGCTGGTATGCACATCCGCCGGAGGCAGCGTGGCCGGCAGCGGGGGGATCACCGTCTGGAAGAACGGTCGATCGGCGCGCTACACCCCGGGCGACGCGGTTTTCTGGTAGGCGTCGGGCGATTCAGCGGTCTTCTGCAAAACCGTAGCGGCCGAGCAGCGGCACAAACCGCACCGCGGTTTGCTGTTCGATGTGCAAACTTCCCCCTTTCCTCCTGACCACGATGATAGCCTGGTCGTGAAGCGTTCCAACGGGAATGACAAGCCGCCCGCCGTCAGCCAGCTGGTCGAGTAAAGGGTCTGGCAGGCGCGGCGCGGCGGCGGCTGTCAGGATGCAATCATAAGGGGCCGCCGCGGGGTGGCCCAGACTGCCATCTCCTACGATGATCGTGACGTTACCATACCCCAGGCCGCGCAGCCTTTCTTCGGCCAGCCGGGCCAGCTCCGGAATGCGGTCGATCCCGATCACATCGCCTGCCAGCTCAGCCAGGATGGCTGTCTGGTAGCCGGAGCCCACACCGATCTCCAGAACTCGATCCCGGGGCCCGGGGGCCAGCAACTGCGTCATCAGGGCCACTACATACGGCTGGGAGATCGTCTGTCCGGCGGGGATCGGCAGCGGACCATCTGCATAAGCCAGATGGCGCAGTTCGGGGGCAACGAACAGATGGCGAGGCACGCGGCGCATCGCCTGCAGCACGCGCGGATCATGGATATCGCGCCCCTTCAGCTGCTGTTCGACCATGCGTTCGCGGGCATCCGCCATCTGCAGGTCATCCGGGCCAGCGTCCGGCAGCGACAACGGCTCAGCCTCCTGGTGTACCGAACGGCTACCTCTATTTATTATAGAAGCGATGTAGAAGGTGTGGGGGTTTCTGATGCGGCGGCGCCGCCGGGTCAGAGCGGCAGCGCCAGCCCGGCAGCCAGCCGCTGGACCAGCATCTCGCGCTCGGAATCCGGCAGGAAAGCGGCGCGGGCGGCATTCATGGCCTGCTGCTTGACGTCATCAATGCTCAGGCCGAGGTGTTTGACGGCTACGAAGTATTCGTCCGTGAGCGTGATTCCGCTGATGCTGGGATCATCGGTATTAAGGGTGGTCAGCAGCCCCGCCCTGTAGAGGGAGCGCAGCGGGTGCTGACTGAGATCGGCCACCACTCCGGACTGCACATTGCTGGTAGGGCATACTTCCAGGGTGATGCCGCGCTTGCGTGCAACGTCCATCAGACCCGGATCTTCAATGATGCGGACACCATGGCCCAGCCGGGCCGCACCCAGCACGTGGATGGCGTCATAAATGCTGTCGGCTCCAGCCCACTCCCCGGCGTGGACGGTGAGTTTGAGGCCTGCCTCACGGGCGCGGTGCAGGACCGGCGCAAATGGCCTGGCCGGGAACTTGCCTTCGGCGCCCGCCAGATCAACGCCGACCACGCCATCCCCCATCCGATCGATGGCGATGCTGACGACCTCGTCGCCCAGTTCTACACTTTCGTGGCGGTTCATGCTGAGAATCAGCCGGACCGTGATCCCGTGGCGCTGCGATGCTTCGTGAACAGCGGCGATCACCCAGTCGGTCGCGTCGGCCAGCGGATGCCCTTCAACGCGGCTCAGGGCGATCGGCGTGAAGCGCAGCTCCATGTAGATGATATTGTCAGCGGCTGCATCTTCGACCGCCTCCGCAGCAATACGCTCGATAATCGATTGGGAACGATAGAAGTGGCGTAAGTAATTGAACTTGGAAAGGAAAACCGCAGAGTCCGGCTCATCATCCGGCATGATCTGCACCAGATGGCGAAAGCTGTCCACATCATAGCCAGGGAGATCGAGCTTATACTCCTGTGCAATCTCGGCCATGGTACTCAGACGAAGCGAACCTTCCAGATGGCGGTGCAGTTCGATCTTGGGCAGCACTTTGAGCGTCTCATACAGCTGCGAATTCCCGGCCCTGGCCCGATTGTACATGAGTTCTTTCCTGATTAGCGCGGCACCAGGGTTCCTTTCATGGAAACCCGAGCCGGCATTTCGGCATAACTATACATGCTCCCCCTGTGCACGCGAAGATGTCAGTTAATATTCCGTATGCCAGCAGTCAGCACCAGGGTGAGAGTGCCTTCAGCGACGGCGGCGCTTGCGACCTCCGGCTGAGCGGATCACATCCTCGGGGCGGGCTGTCTGCATCCCCTGCTGCACGGTCCGATAGTGGCAGTCCTTGAACTTCTTGCCGCTGCCGCACGGGCACGGGTCGTTTCGCCCGACGTTGGTCCACAGGTCCCTGTGCACCGTCTGCGATACCTTGACCTGCCCATCCTGAGATCGCAGCACCTTCTGCTGAATCCGGTAGCCAGACTCTGCCAGGCGATCGAGGAGGGCTTCCCGGCGCTGCTGCTCTTCAACGATCTGGCGATGGCGTGGGAGTTCGGCGAAGAAGCGCCGCGCGATGCCCTCCTGTACATCCTCACGCAGTTTGTCAAACATCTCAAAGGCGCGGCGCTTGAATTCGATCTTGGGGTCACGCTGCCCATAGGCTTCCAGGCCCACGCCGGAGCGCAGGTCATCGATGGCAAGCAGGTACTGGCGCCATTCCGTGTCAATCATTGACAGCATCAAGGCGCGCTGATAGTTCTCCAGCTGCTGTGCCCCAATAGCGTAGATGATCGCTTCTGGCTCGCTGGCGCTGCCATCTCCGGAGGGCGCTCCGGGTTCCTGGCGAGCGATCTCCATCAACTCATCCACCCGTTCGAGTAATGTCTCGACCAATTCGTCGGGCTCCAGATCGCCGATGATGGCACGAAAGGCGCTTCCCAGTGCTGCGCCCAACTCACCGTAGAACTGGGCCTGAATCTCGGCGGGTTTCAGATTCTTGCCAGCCGCAGCCAGCTGATTGTGGAAAGCAGCCTGCATCGCGGCGTCAAGCGGCTGCCAGATCGCCTCAGCGCGTCCCGGCATCAGGTGCGCGGCGTACCGGTCGAAGGTCTGGCGCAGCCGGGCAATGAAGCGATCCCAGCCTTCCACCCCCTGCGGCCCAAAGGCCGGCAGCGCGGGCCACGGCGGGGCCACACGCGCGACCTCCGACTGCAGGATGCGCGTGTTGTAGCCTTCGTCGATGCCATCCAGCACCCGATCGTGAAGGGCCTGCTGCAGCTCCTCCGAATCGGTGATAGCCAGCAGTTCTGCCAGCTCCTCCTCGGATGGGCGGGGAAACAACGGGAGGAGACGCTGGATGGCCCCCCGCGCGTTGACCTCGCCGGTCTCCAGGTTGGAGAAGTCTCCGATCACCGTTTCGATCTCGCCGAGCGCCCAGGCTTCATATCCGGCGCCCAGCCGCGCGATCACGCGCTGGAGGGTCTCGGCAATGAAGCCCCGGATCAGCGCATCCAGTTCACCGGCCCGGCCGCTGAGGATGGCATGGCGCTCATCGTAGACGATCTGGCGCTGGCGGTTGACCGCTTCATCATACTCAAAGAGGTTCTTGCGGATCTCGAAGTTGAACGCCTCGAAGCGGGCCTGCGCCTGCCCGATGACTCCGCTGAGGATATTGGCCGCGATCGGCATATCCTCCGGGACGTTGAGCCGTTCCATCATCTTCTTGGCGCGGTCACCGCCGAAGCGGATCATCAGCTCATCTTCCAGCGAAAGATAGAAACGCGACGATCCGGGGTCGCCCTGGCGTGCAGCCCGGCCCCGCAGCTGATCATCAATGCGGCGGGATTCGTGTCGCTCGGTGCCGATCACATGCAGACCGCCGTGCTCCCACACAGCCCGCCGATCGGCCTCACACTGGCGGCGAATGGCCAGCGTCTCGTCGATCAGCGAGGTGGGTAAGGCAGGCAGCTGGTTGATGATGCGCCGGGCTTCGTCGATCTGTCCTTCCAGAGCCGCCCGGACGACAGCCGCGCGGGCATTGTAGTGTTGCTCAAACAGCCGGCGGGTCAGCACGTCCACATGTGCCGATTGGCCCAGTACGCCGCTCAGCGAGCGATATTCGTTCAATCGATACTCAATTTCCGGGAGCACCGAGAGGGGGACTCCGGCGGTTTCAGCCGCCTCCCGCGCCTTCTCATAGCGGTTGGGGTCGAGCATCACCAGGTCGAGCTGCTGCACAATCCGCACCAGGGTCTCAAAAGGCATGCTGTGGTAGACCGGATCCTCGCGCAGGTCCTGGATTACCTGGTTTTGAATATCCTCGACGCTGGCCTTGCGCACCAGGTCCTCGTTGGCTGCGATGATCCAGTCGACAACGGATTCTCCCATATAGGCGTCAGCACGCGCCTTCTGCCGGGCCAGGTCCAGATTGCCCTCGACGACATCCGCCACCACCTGACGGAAGGGGATCAGGGCGAAGCAGCGCTCCGTAGCCAGCTTGGCCGCCAGACCCTCCGGGTTGCCGCCCAGCAGGATATCGGTGCCGCGGCCTGCCATGCTGGTCGAGATGGTAATCGCCCCGGGCCGCCCGGCCTGTGCCACGATCAGTGCTTCACGCTCATGGTTCTTGGCGTTCAGCACCTCATGGGAAAGGCCCATATGCCTCAGCCGCCGGCTCAATTCCTCGGAGGCTTCAACCGATCCCGTGCCGACCAGGATCGGGCGTCCCTGAGCGACCAGATCGGCGATCTCGCGGGCGACGGCCTCGAACTTGCCATTAATGGTCGTGAAGACCTGATCATCGAAGTCAATGCGTTTGAAGTATAAGTCGGTGCTGCTGCCGGGCTCCCGGAAGGTGATGCTGGGGACTCCCTCTATTCGACTCCGGTGGACCTCCAGCTCACCAATCTCGGCGCGGAACTCGATATTGGTCGGAATAGCCACGACATCCAGCTCGTAGACCTTATCAAACTCCTCAGCCTGGGTCAGCGCCGTACCTGTCATGCCGCTCAGCTTGTCGTACAGGCGGAAGTAGTTCTGCACCGTGATGGTAGCGATCGTCACATCTTCGCGCTTGACCTGCACCCCCTCCTTGGCTTCAATCGCCTGGTGCAGGCCCTCGCTGTAGCGGCGCGATGGCATAGGCCGGCCGGTGGTCTGGTCAACCAGGATCACATTGCCGCCCTGGACGATATAGTCCTTGTCGCGCAGAAAGATATATTTCGCCTTGAGCGCATTTTCCAGGTAGTGAACCAGTTCATAATACTGCGGGTCGTACAGGCTTTCCCCGGCAGACACATTCACTTCCGGGATCAGACGCTCGATCTTCTCGATGCCGCGATCTGTCAGAGAGATGCTCTGGGTGCGGTCGTCAAGCACATAATCCCCGTCGGCCTCTTCGCCGTGCTCCACATCGGTGGTGTTGCGCCGCAGGCGAGCCTGCTCGACGATCTGCGCAAAGCGCTGGTACATGCTGGACGCCTGCCCGGCAGGCCCGGAGATGATCAGCGGGGTGCGCGCGCTGTCGATCAGCACCGAGTCTGCCTCGTCCACAATGGCATAGGCATGCGCACGCTGCACGGTGCGCGCCAGTTCCACCGCGGTGTTATCACGCAGGTAGTCAAAACCGAACTCGGCTGACGTGCCGTAGGTGATATCGGCCTGGTAGCATTCACGGCGCAGGGTGGGCCGCCAGTGGACCAGGCGCTCATCTTCCAGCTCCCCGCCGGGGTCGACATACTCCGGATCGTAGATGGCCGAAAAGCGCTCTTTGCCGATCACGCCTGTGGTGAGGCCCAGCAGGTGAAAGATCGGTCCCATCCAGCCGCCGTCGCGGCGGGCCAGATAGTCATTGACGGTCACCAGGTGAACACCGCGCCCGGTTAGCGCATTCAGGTACAGCGGCAGGGAAGCGACGAGAGTCTTGCCTTCACCGGTCTTCATCTCGGCAATCTTGCCCTCGTGAAGGACAATGCCACCGATGATCTGCACATCGAAGTGCCGCAGCCCGATGGTGCGGCGGGAGGCCTCCCGCACGGCAGCGAAAGCCTCTGGCAGGACCTCGGCCAGGATTTCGCGCTCGGCGCTCCGCAGCTGTTCATGGTCTTCGATGCCGGCCAGGTGCGCTTGCACGCGGGCGCGTAGATCGTCGGTGATGGCCCGCAGGCCCTCATCCGTGAGCGCCTGCATACGTGGCTCCAGCGAATTGACCTCGTCCACAATGTCGCGGTAGCGCTTCAGCTCGCGCTCATAAGGATTGCCGGCAAGGGTGTTGAGAAGGTTCTTGAACATATCGATTCGACTCACGGATCCTGACAGCGAGCCAGCGAGCCAGATAGAGGCCCGCCCGGAGTTGGGTATTTAACAACCCATAGCATACCGCATCAATGCCTGCCATGCGATGGGGCGCAGACGCCCGTGCCGGGAGGTCTGCGCGCGGCAGGTGCTGTCATGGTTGCCAAGAGGCCGTAGGCCGTGCCACAATCTATTGGCGATGATGGCAGCAGAGCCTGCAGAGCAAATATCATGACGGAACTCAGTGCTGTGGGACGGTGGCTGATAATAGCCGGACTTGTGCTGGCCGGCGTGGGCAGCCTGCTGTGGCTGGCCGGGCGCATCCCGGCCCTGAGCCAACTGGGCAGCCTCCCTGGCGACATCCGCTATACCAGCCCGGACGGTCGCTTCTCCTGCTTTGTGCCGGTGGTCAGCATGATCCTGCTCAGTGTGATCCTGAGCGTGGTGCTCAATATCGTTGCCCGCCTGCTGAACCGCTGAGCATGGAAACGGCTGACTTCGACTACCATCTGCCGCCGGGCCGGATCGCGCAGACACCCATTGAGCCGCGTGATGCAGCCCGCCTGCTGGTTCTGGATCGCGCTGGCGGCACCCTCAGCCATCGACGTTTCCGTGACATTGGCGACTACCTTCGCCCTGGCGATGTACTGGTGTTCAACCAGACTCGCGTGCTCCCGGCGCGGCTGCACGGGCGTAAGATCCCGGGAGGTGGCCGGATCGAGTTCCTGCTGCTGCGTCGAGAGAGCGAACGCACCTGGCGGGGGCTGATCGGCGGCAAAGGAGTGCGCACCGGAAGCCGGCTGGCCTTCTCCGGCGCCGACGACCTCTGCATCGAGGGGACCGTCATCGAGGCGCCAGACAGCTCAGAGCGCGTGATTCGCTTCGACCGGCCCATCTCGCCGCTGCTGGAGTCGCTGGGTGAGGTGCCGCTGCCGCCCTATATCCGTGAGCCGCTGGCCGACCCTGAACGCTACCAGACGGTATATGCCCGCGAGCCCGGGTCAGCGGCGGCGCCGACGGCAGGGCTGCACTTCACCCCCGATCTACTGCTGTCCCTGCGGGAGCGCGGCATCCGCATGGCCTACTGCACCCTGCATATCGGACTTGATACATTCCAGCCTGTCACCGCAGCGCGGATCGCCGACCACCCGATGCACAGCGAGCATGCCCGGCTGACGGCCGAAGAAGCGCAGGTGATCAATGAAGCCAGGCTGGCAGGGGGGCGCATCATCGCAGTTGGGACGACCAGCGTGCGGGTCCTGGAGACTGCGGCACTGCGCTCAGCGGGTCTGGATGACCCGTATGCTCAGGCAGAGACCTGCCCGTGGCGGCCCGTCACCGCTATCGATGAGCCCACCCGATTGTTCATCCGCCCCGGATACCAGTTCCGGGTGGTTGATAGCCTGATCACCAACTTTCATCTGCCGCGATCGACCCTGCTGATGCTGGTGAGCGCTTTTGCAAAGCGTGAAACGATTCTGCATGCTTACGCCGTCGCCATCGATGAGGGGTACCGCTTTTATTCCTTTGGCGATGCCATGCTGATTTTATGACAGCCGCTTCAAGCCTCACGTTTCGCCCGGTGATGCTGGCTGACGCCCCGGCTCTCCACCGGCTGTGCTGGCAGGCTGCCGCGCCGGATGATGTGACCCGCCGCGTCCAGTCCGTGGTTGCGCGTGCCGAGCAGGGTCGTGCCTGGGGGCTGGTGGTGCTGAGGGATGGCGAGATCGTCGGTTACGGCCAGTTGAATCGCTGGGATCAGCTTGGCGAGATCAGCGACCTGTTTGTCGCACCCGATCAACGCGGTCAGGGGTTGGGTACTGCGCTGATCCAGCGCCTGATCGGCCTGGCCCGTGAGATGCTGATGGAAGAAGTCGAGATCGGCGCCGCCGAGTCCAATCCACGCGCCCTGTCGCTGTATCGGCGGCTGGGGTTTCGTGATGCGCGGCACACCAGGCTGGATGTAGGGCGCGGCCCTGAGCCGGTGATTTATCTGCGGCTGAACCTGCGCCGGACGGTGTGCGAGTGAGCGTGCTGCACTGGGCAGCCCTGGCGCGCACTGGCCTGGTTGGTGGGCGGACGATGACCCGCCTGCTGGAGCGCTTCGGCAGCGCGGAGGCGGCGATTGCGACCTCGCCGATGGAGCTGGAGCAGGTCCCCGGCATCGGGCCGGCAACCGCGGCAGCCATTGCCTCGCTGGATATGAGAGTGGTCGAAGCGGACTGTGCCCGGTTTAGGGATCAGGGCATCACGATCGTCACATGGCAGGATCGCGAGCACTACCCCGGCAACCTGCTGCTGTGCGATGATGCGCCGCCCGTGCTGTTTGTGCGTGGAAGTTTGCAGCGGAGCGACAACCGGTCCGTGGCGATAGTCGGGACGCGGGCTCCGCACCCGGTCAGCGCCCGGCTGGCTTACCATCTGGCCGGCGAACTCGCTTCCCGGGGCTGGTGTATCGTCAGCGGGCTGGCGCTGGGCATCGATGGAGAGGCGCATCGCGGGGCGCTGGCTGCTGGCGGGCGGACGCTGGCCGTACTGGGATCGGGTGTGCTGTGGATGTATCCCCCGGCTCATGCCAAGTTGGCGGCAGAGATTATGAGGCAGGGGGCAGTACTCTCTGAGCTGTATCCCGACATCCGGGTTAGCCCACAGAATCTGATCGCCCGCAATCGCATCACCAGCGGCCTGAGCCGCGCGGTCATCGTGGTGCAATCCGGTGAGGACAGCGGAAGTATGAGCACTGCCCGCCGCGCCCGGCAGCAGGGGAGGCTGGTGATGGCGGTGGTGGGAGGCGATCAGGGCTGCCAGAGTCTACTGGATGAGGGTGCAGAAGCACTGCCGCCGGAGGGCATTGACTGGGATGCGCTGGCGGCCCGCCTGGATGCTATCTCGCCCGCCCGGCTCTATCCGGGCGGCAGCGGGATCAACCACAGCGCTTGATCCGCCGCATTGACAAACACCACATACTGCCCCGAAGGCGAGACGCTCCAGTCACCTCCGGCGACCCGGAAGGGCGTCACTGCGGGGTCGGTCAGCGGCGCGACCGAGCCTGATTCTGCATCAAACTGCCACAAACGGTGGCTGGGCGCTTCGGGCTCGAAGGGGATGATGAGCAGGCGGCTGGCATCGCGCCAGTGAGCGGCCCCGACCACTTCCAGCCTGTAGCGGCGGCTGCCATCCCGGCTGATGACCCACAATCCATCATTGGCAGGATCTTCAGGGTGCAGCGTAATCGTATAGCTTACCCAGCTGCCGCCGGGTGCAATCTGAACCGAACGGATGCGCTGGTTGGTGATCAGGTTGGCCCGCGAGCCATCCACTACGGACAGGCTGAACAGGGCAACGTCCTGTGAACCATTGCGGTCGCGGCCCACCAGCAGCAAATGATCATCGTCCAGCCACCCCGCGATCCCACCTCCGTACACCGTCATCATCTCCTGCGGGTCACTGCCGTCAATCCCGGAGATGAAAACGGTGGTGGGCTGCCGATCAAAGTTGCTGCCGGTGCGCGGAGTTTCTGCCCAGGCAAGGCGGAGACTGCCCGGCGAGAAGAATATGCGCCGCCCGCCGTTTGGGATAACCCACTGATCCTCGCTGCCTACCGACTCGACCACGGTCTCGCCATCATCGCGCAGGTAGGCCTGATAGGCCCCGTCAGGGCTGGGCAGGGCGACGCGCTCACTGACCAGCACGGGCTCCCCGCCAGCCAGATTGACGCCGTAGATACCGGTTGGCGCAGTGGGCTGAGGCCGGTCAATGAACAGCACCCTCTCACCGTCAGCTGACCAGAACGGCTGCACGCAGCAGCCTGGCTCGGTCAGACGGCGAAGCTCCAGCGCAAAGGTCTCCGGGCTGGCGGTGGGTGCAGCTGCCGCAGTGGCTGGCAAGCTGGCGGCGGGCAGATCGGTGGGGATAGGCGGCGGCGTGCTGCTGGGGGGTGCTGACGGACTGGCAACAGCAGGGGTATAGCAGGCCGCCAGCAGCAACGGCATCAGTCCGAGAGCGCGGCGCATCAGTAGCTCCAGTCCGGTGGCCAGGGATGCTCGTAGTCGTTGAGCATATCCCCGCCGAAGCTGATCGTCGGCTGATCGGAGGGGGTGACCCAGCGCCGGGGATTATCCAGATCGCGCTGGAAAGGGCGCAGCGGCCCAAACAGAGCCAGGCTCTCCCAGTCAGCATCGATCAGCGGGATTGGATTGAAAGCCCGCCAGTAGCTCAGATCCCGGATCTCCAGATGCAGATGAGGGCGGGAGGTGCAGGTGAGATCGGGATCGCCGGTCAGGCCGATCACCTGCCCGCGGCGTACTCCCTGGCCCTCCAGCAGCAGAGGAGCCTCCAGTAAGTGCCCATAAAAGGAAGCATAGCCCTCGTCGGGGTGGATGATCATCAGGTTGTGAGGGCCGGCGCCATGCTCACCGGCATCGACTTTTGTGACGATGCCGTCGCCGATCGCCACGACCTCTGTGCCGCAGCGCGCAGCGAAATCTACACCAAAGTGCATCCCCTGGCCCGCGCCGTACCACTGATGGCGCCAGACATACGAGCTCTGTGTGTTGCCGTAGAACTGAATGACATACCAGGTGCTGGGGCCGGGAGGGATGCTGAACGGCAGACCGAATGGTGGGGCGGCACCGGCGGCGCCAGCGCGCCCCCTGCCCGACATCCAGAGCAGTACGAAGACCGTTGCTAAAGCGGGCAGCACTGTGGCCCCCCACCGCCTCACAGAAATCGGTAGTTTCATGGTGGGGTGATAATAGCGATCCCATCCTGGAGGCGCAATCATTCTTTACCTGCATGGTCGGCGATCTCGGGTGAATACCTGATTGCTACCCCTCGCTGCCCTGTTAGAATCGAGAGCATTACACACGAGTCTGCAGGGACGAGACTATGCATCGTCTATACCTTGAGCATGCCCCGGCCTGGACAGCCGGCTTCACCAGCTGGCTGCCTGAACGCGTTACCCCGATCCGGCGTGTCGGGTACTCGCTGCGCCATCTGGCACAGCGGGGCCTGATCGATCCCGCCGCATTTGAGGACTTCTGTTCCGCCACCGGACTCGCCGATCTGGGCTGGCGGATGCTGTGGTCCGATACAGATGGCCTGCCTGACGATCGCTCGGTGGCTGCTATCTGCTGCCAGGCAGAAGGCGTGCTGGTGTTCATTCACGGATGGGACGGCAGCGGAGAAGTGTGGGAAGACATCCCTGCGCGCATCCTGCGGGAGAATCCGCGGCTGGTTGTGCTGGTGCCCGATGTCAACGGATTCGGCGCGACGCCCTTTGCTGACCCCTCCCCTTCCCACAGCCAGTGCGATCCGCCGGCTCTCATGGAGGCACTGAGGCGCTGGCTGGCCCTGCTCCAACTGCGCGCGCCTGCGGGTGGCCACGTGCGCCCCTTCATCTTCGTGGGGCACAGCATGGGAGGGGCGGCGCTGTTCTTCATGGAGCCTGCAGACTGGCTGCCCGGTGAGCTGGGGCGCATCGCCACCGCGCCGGCCCTGCTGATGAACGATCGCGCTCGCCAGCGCTTCTACCGCACGCTGGGGGCAGGCATCCGCTTCAGTGGCTGGAGCGATCTGGCCAACCGGGTGGCTGAGGATATCATCGCCCCACGGGTGATTGAGGCGCTGGCAGGGGGAGCCAGCGAGGCCGTGCGCGCTGAGCATCACCGCATCTTCCGGGAAACCCCGGAAGGGGTCATCGCTCGCACCTTCGAGGCCATGGGGCTGCTGGACGCAGAATTAACGCGCAACGGCTGGCAGGATTTTCATGTGTTTCTGGCACACCGCGATCGACTGGTTGGGCTGCAGCCCACGCTTGATCTGCTGGCCGACCTGCATTTCAACCCGGCACAGGTTCGCATCGCGCTGGGCGATCACTACTTTTTCAGCATCGGCAAGGATGCCCACCTGCATGCCCAGAATCGCGATCTGTTGATTCAGGATATCCTGTCGCTGCACGCGGGGATGCTGGCCCGCCAGGAGGATGTCTCGCTGAACATCAGGGGGTGAGCGTCTGCGCCCCACCCCCTGGCGGCTTCATCGGTTGGCGAACCGATAGCCAACCCCCCGCGATGTCAGGATATACTCCGGGCGGGTGGCGTCCTTCTCGATCTTCTTGCGCAGATAGTGGATGTACAGTTTCAGGCTGTCAATAGCGTCACCATATTCTGGCCCCCACGCCTCGCTGACCAGTTCCTGACGGGTAACCACCCGGCCGGCGTTCCGCGCCAGCACGCTCAACAGGCTGAACTCCTTGGGAGTCAGATGACGCTGCTCGTTGTCGACCACCACCTCGCGGTTGAGAAAGTTCATCCGAAACCGGCCGCCATCAAACACCAGCTCTTCGGAGATGGTATTGCGCGGCACACGCCTCAGGTGTGCGCGGATGCGGGCAACCAGCTCGTCGTTGTCATAGGGCTTGACGATATAATCGTCTGCTCCCATCTCCAGCCCTTTGACGATGTCCTTGACGTCGGTGCGGGCGGTCAGGAACAGGATCGGCATATCTGAAAGCTCGCGGAGGCGGCGGCATACCTCCCACCCATCGACATCCGGCATCATGATATCCAGCAGCACCAGGTCCGGGTGATTGCGGTACGCCTTCCGCAGCCCGTCTTCTGCCCGATATGCTTTGATGACCTCAAACCCTTTGTGTTCCAGGAGGATGCTCAGCAGCTTGACGGTGGTTTCCTCATCATCAATGATGAGAATCTTCTCGGCCATGGGTTGCTCCGCCAGGTAGGGTGCGCGAACAGTTCCATTACCAGATGCTGACCGCCACTATACACTGACCTTACGGGCCGTGCAAGCCTGCTACCTTGCTGGGGGTACCCTTTTCTGATACACTTTCACCGGTTGCTGTACTGAGCCGCATGGGACTCGCCTCGCTGTATGCGCATGAACCGGGGTGTTGCTGCGGGAGCGGTATTGCTAGCGTTCCGGCTGTGATGAAATCCGAGGTCATGACCTGAATGGAACCGCTGGAGCGCGCCGCCGCCCTCCTGCGCCGATCACGCAGCGCGGTAGCGCTGACCGGGGCTGGCATCAGCACCCCTTCGGGCATCCCCGATTTTCGCAGCCCGCGCACCGGATTGTGGCAAGATGTTGACGCATTCGAGGTGGCTTCGCTGTCCGGTTTCCGGCGATGCCCGGAAGCATTCTTTAAGTGGGTGAGCCCGCTACTGCACCGGATCGTCCAGGCCCAACCCAACCCTGCTCACTACGCACTGGCGCGGCTGGAGCAGGCGGGCGTTATCACTGCCGTCATCACACAGAACATCGATATGCTGCATTCACGCGCCGGCACACGGACACTGTACGAGCTGCACGGGCATCTGCGCGAAGCGACCTGCATGGAGTGCTTTGGCGTCTTTCCGGCTGATGAATACGTGGAGCGCTTCCTCAGAACAGGGGACCTGCCCTATTGCCCGATGTGCGGGGGGGTGCTCAAGCCCAATGTCGTCCTGTTCGGCGAGGACCTGCCCGTGCCGGTGCTGCGTGACGCCCAGCGTGCGGCACGCCGATGCGATGTGATGCTGATTGCCGGGTCATCTCTGGAGATCGCGCCGGCCTCCGAGCTGCCGATGATGGCGCACGCGCATGGAGCTGACATCATCGTGATCAACTACCAGCGAACCTATATTGACCGGTATGCGGCAGCGGTTATCCATGACGATGTGGCGGAGGTGCTGCCGCGCCTGGCAGACCGGGTGGGAAGTGGGGAGAAGAATGCCTGATCTATCTGATCACGGTCGACTCAGCAGCACGCTGGCCCGCTATGAGCGGCTCCTGGAACTCAGCCGGCAGTTGACCTCAACGCTGGAGATTGACCGGCTGCTGGAGCAGATTGTGGTAGCGGCTGCGGAGCTCAGTTCCAGTGAAGCGGCCTCGATTCTGCTGCTTGACAAGAAAACCGGCGTGCTGCGCTTTGAAGCGGCCATTGATCCCACGGGTTTCTCGCTGGACTCCCTGGAAGTTCCACTCGACAGCAGCCTTGCTGGCTGGGTAGTTACCCATGGGGAGCCGCTGGTCATCGAGGATGCACAGTCCGATCCCCGCTTCTTCAGCAAAGTCGATGAGGCCATCAAGTTCGTCACGCGGAACCTGGTGGCCGTGCCCATGTATGCCCGCGACAGGGTGATCGGCTGCCTGGAATCCCTTAACAAGGCCGATGCAGGCAGCTTTGACGAGGAGGACGTCACCACCCTCCGCACCCTGGCTGCGCAGGCCGCTGTGGCCATCGAGAATGCGCGCCTGTTCCAGCAGAGCGATCTGATCTCCGAGATGGTGCATGAGCTGCGCACTCCGCTGGCAGCTATCAAGGCTAGCGGCCATATTCTGATGCGCCCGGAGGTCGGTGCGGATCGCCGCGCTGAAGTCATTAACACCATCCTGCAGGAGACCGACCGCCTCACCCGGATGACAACAGACTTTCTGGATCTGGCCCGCCTGGAGTCCGGGCGGGCCCGCCTTGATCACAGGCCGGTCGATCTGACACCAATTCTGACCACAGCGCTGCAGACAGTCACCCACCAGGCCAATGAGCGCCAGATCAGCTTGCAACTGAACATCTCGCCGCTTCAACTGCCGGAGATCGTGGGGGACAGCGAGAAGCTGCGTCAGGTGATTCTCAATCTGCTTACCAACGCCATCAAATACAACCGCGAGGGCGGTGAGGTGACGGTATCGGCAATCCATCAAGGCGCCAGCCTGGAGATAGCTGTGTCGGATACCGGGCTCGGCATCGCGCCGGAGAACCTGCCTCATATGTTTGAGAAGTTTTACCGTGTGGCGGACACCGAGGGCTATACGACCGGCACCGGGCTCGGCCTGGCGATAGCCAAGCGGATCGTGGAAGGCCATGCCGGGACCATCACGGTGGCCAGCGAGCTGGGCAAAGGGACCACGTTCACGATCACGCTGCCGGTACGCGATCGCGCCTGAACATCCCCCTTCCCTGGAGCTGCCCTGCCGGCTATCTCTGGCGGCTCAGGCGATGTCCAGCACGACTTTCAGCACACCTTTCTGCGCGGCATGCGACAGGGCCTCGGATGCCTGCGCCAGGGGATAGTGCGCCTCGATCAGCGAGTCAACATCCACCAGCCCCCGCGTCAGCAGCCGCAGCGCTGCGTCGAACGGCCCGCAGCGTGAGCTGGTCACCTGTACTTCGCCAACGACCACCCGGGTCAGATCAGCGTGTGGAAGGTCGTGATAGGTACTCTTGAGATGAATGACGCCGCGCGGCCTGACCAGTGCCAGCGCGTCAGCAAAGCCCTCCGCCGTGCCTGTACAGTCGATCACGATGTCTGCGCTGTTCGGTTCCACATCGCCGGAGAAGCCGGCATCGATTCCCCACCGGGCCAGCAGCGCCAGCTGGTGGTTATGGCGTCCGATGACGGTGAGCCGGCAGCCGCTCAGCGCCACAACCTGCGCGGTCAGCAGCCCCAGTTTGCCTGCGCCAACCAGGATCACCCGATGGTGTGGGCTGATGTGTGTCAGGTGCAGTGTCTGCAGGGCTGCCGCCAGCGGCTCGACAAACACGGCCTGATCGTCGCTCACCGGGTCGGGCACAGGATGCAGGTTCACCACCGGGAGTGTCAGATACTCAGCAAAGGCGCCATCCCTGCGGTCGATGCCGAGGGTGGTGCGGTTGGGGCACTGGGTGGGCATACCGCCCAGGCAGGTGGGGCACTGCCCGCAGGCGAGGTTGATTTCCCCGGTCACGCGCTGCCCGTCCATTTCGCCGCCCTCGACTACACCGACGAACTCGTGACCCAGCACCCCCCTGAACCCCATGTAGCCCCTGACGATCTCCAGGTCCGTGTTGCAGATGCCGGCTTTCAGCACCCGCACCAGCGCCTCGCCGGGGAGGGGAACGGGGCGCGGCAGACTGCCATCCACGCGAAGCTGCCCATCCAGAATCACTGCTTGCATACGAACACCCTCTGTGAAGATTGCCAAATCAAAAGGGGGTGAAGCCCATTGCCGGCTCACCCCCTATTATAGGATATCCTGCGGAGCAGCGGATACAGGGCTCAGGTCCCGGCCCGGCGGGAGAAAGGGAGCTCGCCCTTCTCCCACGACACCAGGATCGGCACTGCGTTGAAAATTGACGAGTAGGTGCCGCTCATCAGGCCGATCAACAGGATAGCGATGAACTGCTTGATCGTCGCGCCTCCGAACAGCAGGATGGCAATCATGACAAAGACCGCGTTCAGCTGCGTTGCCAGCGAACGGTGGATAGTCTCCAGCACCGAGCGGTTGACAACCGTCTCATACGATTCCTGCCGGTAGCGGGGCAGGTTCTCCCGGATGCGATCGAAGATGACGATAGTATCCTGAATGGAGAAAGCTACTACCGTCAGCATCGCCGTCAGGAACAGCGCATCCACTTCCCAGCCGAAAAAGATCCCCAGGATCGACATCACCCCCATCGCGACCAGCACATCATGAATCATGGCGACGATGGCTGAGGCCCCGTAACGGGCGGCATGCGGCACGCGCCGGAAGGCCACCCAGATGAAGCCCAGGATGATGATCGCGGCCGCAATGACCGCCAGGATAGCCGCCAGCGTGACCTCCCCGCCAATTGACGGGTCAACTACGTCGAAGGCGGACTGGCCCTGATCGATGGGGGCCACACGCTCCTCCAGCGCCTCCCGGATAGCGACCTGCTCCTCCGGGTCGAGGTCACCTGCGCGAATCTGCCAGCGGTTATCGGCTGGATCGCCCAGCCGCTGGATCACCGGATCATCCTGGCCGGCCTCGACATAAACCTCACGAATGGCCGCCTCGCTGGCGGGTTCTTCGAACTTGACCTCGAACAGGCTGCCGCCGGTGAAGTCAATGCTGGGACGCACCGGGCTGCCGAACCGGATCGTCGAATATACCATGGCGATGATCCCCGGGATGATCACCACGGCGGATATTGTGTACCACAGACGCCGTCGCTCTGCGATCTGGAACATGTTACGCCCCCCTGGAAAGCCCCAGCAGCCACCCTCTGCGGGCGACCGCGTCGTCGTTGAGGGGCATCAGGATGAAATGCAGGAAAGTGTGGGTCACGGTGACAGCTGTAAACAGGTTGATCACCAGGCCAAGCGCCAGGGTCACAGCGAAGCCGCGCACAGCGTTGGCGCCGAAGCTGGCGCCGAATGCATACAGCACCGCACAGATGATGATCGTGGACAGGTTTGAGTCGCGGATCGATGTCCAGGCGCGGCTGAAGCCCGCCTCGACGGCCAGCCGCAGCCGCTTGCCGCGCCGCAGCTCCTCTTTCATACGCTCAAAGATCAGGATGTTGCCATCCACCGCCGTCCCGACCGAGATCAGGAAGCCGGTGATGGCCGGCAGGGTCATGGTGACCGGTATCAGCTTATACAGCGAGAAGTTCAACAGCGCGAACATGATCAGCGCCAGCGCTGCGGCGATCCCCGGGATGCGGTAGTAGATCAGCATGAACAGCAGCACCACCGCGATCCCGATGATGCCTGCCCGGATGCTCTTCTCAACCGATATCTGGCCGAGCGTCGGGCCGACAGTGCTGGTTGACTCCACCCGCAGGGGCACGGGCAGGGCGCCATAGCGCAGCTGAGTGGCCAGTTGAGTGGCCTCCTCCAGCGTGAAATTGCCGGTAATCTGGCCCGTCCCGCCTGTGATCGGCTCCTGAATCTGCGGGGCAGACAGCAGCCGGCCGTCGAGCACGATCCCCAGGAACTCTCCCTGGTGGGCCGTGGTGTAGTCTCCGAACTCGCGAGCGCCCGCGGGCGTCAACGTGAATGTGACAACCGTCTCGCCAGTTTGCGTGTTCAGCTCGACATCCGCTGTCTGGAGGATTTCGCCAGTCATGACCGTCGAGTAGATTGGCCCTTCAGCAGACTCCGCCGTTGCTGATGCTGCGCGTCCTTCGTAGTCGGTCTGGATATACGTCCCGACCGGGGGCGGGTTGAAGCCAAATTCCACGAACTCCAGGAGTGCCGTGTCGCGGATCAGATCAACAGCGCTCTCCGGGTCCTCGTAGCCCGGCAGCTCGACGATCAGGCGGCGCTCGCCGCGCCGCTGCACAACCGGCTCCAGTGCCCCCAGCGCGTCGATACGGCTCTCCACGATCCGGCGCACTTCCTCCATCGCGCCGGGGGGTAAAGTCGAATCTTCCGGGACATCAGCCTGGAGCAGCACCCTCAGGCCGCCGGCGAGGTCCAGCCCCTGCCGCACCGCGATGGTTTTGTCTATCTCGTAAGTGCCGTCGCCGTTGAAATCGTAGCGAAGCCCCGGGTTGTCGGGCAGGCTGATCCAGGCGGATATCGCACCTAAAAGAAGGACGATGACGAGCCAGTTCACATGGCGGGAAGATCGCAGCAGCACCAGCGCCGCCACTGCGACGATGCTGACCGCCAGCCAGATCAATGGAAAAAGTGTCAAAGGAAAACTCCTGAATAGCCAGCAGGAATTGGCCAGCGGAGCGGTATGTTAGCGCGCTGGCAGAAGGCTGTCAACCAGGCCGGATGTCGAAGACCGGCAGGGGGATCGGCCCCGGACAGAGCTACGCCCTGCGGTTCCACTGCGCGGACAGTGTCTTGAGCGCCGACGGCGTGCTGACTACAGAGATAACGTCACCCGGCCGCACAATCACCGCGCCGGCGGGCCGCACATCGACCCCGGTGCTGGACTGCAACAGCACGACCGACAGGTCCAGATCCTTTTCGATGCGGGCGATCTCGGCGCCATCCAGCCGCGACCCGGCATTGACCTCAATGCGCCCCATCACCAGCACCCGGTCGTCTACCTTAAAGGTCTGGACGATCTCCGCCCGCGATGCGGCCCCCGCAAAGGCTGGCGCCGCCATCATCGAGGCGCTCATCACCACATCCACATTCAGATGGTCGGCCATATTGCGGGCGAAGTCTTCGTCGAAGATCCGCATCACCATCCGGATGTGCGGGTTGTGCTGCCGGATGCGGCTGCCCATCTGCAGGTTCATCAGGTCGTCGTTAGTGCATACGATGATCGCGCTGGCGCGGTCAATGCCGGCACTTTCCAGCACATTGGACTGCCGCGCATCGCCGATGATCACCGGGACGTTCCATGAGCGCACCTGCCCGATGCGCGGTGAGTCGGCATCTTTCTCCACCGCCACAATATCCTCATTCAGCGCTACCAGTTCGCGCACCACCCGTACTCCCAGGTGGCCCAGCCCACATACGATGATGTGGTCCTTCAGCATTGCTGCCACGGCTTCCTCCCAGCGTCCCAGCCTGGCGCTGCGGTTGAATAGCAGGGTCACGAACTCGGCCGCTCCCTGAGCCAGCAGCGCCAGGCCCAGGGTCGGCATGATGAAGAAGTAAATATCCAGAAACCAGTGGTCCGGGAAATCGATGACCGGTTGGAAGAATGTCATCGTCAGCATATCATACAGCGCTTCGACAAACCGGATCGGCTCCGGCTGCGACGCATTCCACAGCGCCTGAAAGGTGATAGCCCCAACCAGCTCGATCAACACAAACAGCGCCAGTGTCAGGCGGAATTCACGCACCAGCACCCCGGTGTCGCGTAGGCCGGCGCGCAACCGGCGTGCCATGGATCGCCGGGCGGTGATGATCTCGGGAATCGAGCGAGAGGCGTCTGGCATAGTATCCCCTTTATTTCAGCGCGTCCGCGGCTACTTGTCCGGCTTCATATGCCGGCGGGCGCTCTCAGAATAGGCCTGGAGATCAAACTCCTGTGTGATCGCTGCCGCCACAAAGCGCACCTCAACCCCCGGCGCAACCTCCACGGTCACGATGCCAGTGTCCGCGATGCTTTTGACCGTGCCGATCATGCCTCCATAGGTCAGCACCTCGCTGCCCACTTTCAGTGTCTGGACCAGCTTCTCACGGCGTCTGAACTCCCGCTGACGCGGGGCAATCAGGAACGAATAGATGCCGATGGCGAACAACCCAATGATGAACAGATCGAACACAAGCTGCTGCAAGAATCCGGGGTTCATGATCCACTCCCTGTTGCGAAAAATATCCTTAAGGCTGAATCGTGACACGCCCGATGATCACAGCATCCTGCCCCTCCGTGGTGAGCAGGCGAGAGCCGTCCGGATCGATCAGCCCTGCATACACTTCGTAGTCGCCCGCTGGCAGCGCCGTGATATCAACCCGATAGGAGTCCGGCACCTGCTCGCCGGAAGACCAGATCGAGGTCGGGTAGGCACCGCCGAAGGGCTCACCTTCCATCTGGCTGGCAATCCCGCCCTGGCCGTCACGCATCTGAATGAGCACGCGGTAGTCCGCCGCCGGTGCCCTGAGCGCCTGCCACAGCAGCAGCACCTCAAGCCCCTGGGAGGTACGCGCCAGCCGATAACCCAGCAGCGCGATATCCCCGAAGTCGGCCCGCACGCCCGAGATGCCGCCCAGAAAGACGGCCGTGTCAAATGGCACTTTGGCCCGCGCCACCGGGTACCAGGTGACATCAAAGGGGTCATCGCCGATGCCCACCGCGATCTCGTAAACGCCGGGAGCCAGGCCGGGCGCCAGCTGAAGCGGGTGGTACGAGGTGATCAGCGTGCGCCCTGGCCAACCAGTGAAATCCAGCATGCGCCCTCCGAGCGCAGCGACCGCTCCCTCGTGGCTCTGAATGCGCAGTGCGACATACTGCTCGCCCTCAATATCCGGCCCGGCCAGCCATTCCAGGCTGACCATGCCTGTCTGGCCACCCTCCAGGGGTTCAAGCGAGAAATCGGTGGCGATCCGGTTGAGGGTCAGCCCGCCGGGTATGCGAACCATGCTGACCAGAGCGGGCGTCAGCGGGCGCGGCTCAGCGGAGCGTCGAAAAACGACCACCGCATCAGGGCTGCCTGGCGCGACAGGAAAGCGTACTGATTCAGTATACAGACCGGTGAACCAGGGATCGCTCAACGGAGCATACCCATCGAGGGATTCCAGTTCCCGGCTGTTCAGTACCAGCGCCTCAGGGGCATAGTGCGCGATCCAGGACAGGCCATCACGCGGGGGCAGGTCGGCCCCCTCAGCGGAGCCGCGCAGCAGGATCAGCGGGCGCGCGGCGGTGTATCCCAGCACCCCTGCATGCGTCGTCCCGACCCGTGTGCCCGGGGCTGTGCTGGTCGCCAGCCAGTCGCCGGCCTGACGATAGCCCGGTTCAGCGATGCGAGGGTGGAGCGCATCAACCGGGACGGGCGATGCGCCTGCCACCAGCGTCAGAGTCGTTTCCACTGCAGCACCAACCACTGCCAGGGCGCCCAGCCCCGCCAACGCCCATGGAGCGCCCGGCAGGCGGGCATGGCGGTACAGCCATTCGCCACCCAGGGCGACCAGCGCGGCCAGCGCCACTGTCAGGGGGGCCAGGCTCCAGGCATAAACGCTGACGCCCAGCATCGTCAGGACGATCAGGTGCAGAGCTGCCCATCCCGCCATCAGAGCGGCCCAGCGATGCTCGCGCAGGGCAAGCAGCCCCACCAGCGCCAGCGCGGGCGCTGCTGCCCACAGCAGCGAGGCCTCCAGCAGAGCTGTCGCGGTTGCTGCCAGCCCACTGACAGCTGTGGCGCCGGCAATATCTGGCCCGGCGCCAGAAGCGCCAGGCATCGGCCCCACGCCCCCGAAGCTGACCAGCATCCACAGCAGGCCCGGCCCGCAGATCACAGCGAAGACCCCCACTCTGGCAGGCTGCAACGGCTGGCCGGTGATCAGCCGGTCGGCCGCCAGCACTGCGATCAGCGCCGCAGCCTCCGGGCGCAGCACCAGCGCCAATGCTAGAACAGTCCAACTGAGGGCAAAGGCTTCTCGCAGGTGCAGCCACAGCCCGATCAGGCACACCGCCATCCACAGGGCTATATCCAGCCCTGCGGCGATCCACAGGATCGGGAAAGCTGTGTACAGCGCGCCTGCTGCCAGCGCAGTCAGGGGGGCGCGCTGGCCGGCGGGCTGGCGCGCCGAGGCCGTCAGAGCCAGCCCCCCCGCGCCAATGCTGGCGAAGCTCAGCAGGTTGCTCAGCAGAGGGAGATCAAGCGGCACAGAGGGAGCGATCAGGCGGAGCAGCAGCGCATAGATCGGGCTGCCCGCGTCGTTGAAAGTGGGTGGCTCGCCCGGATTATAGGCGAAGCCAGCCCCGGCCCTCAGATTCTGCACAATGCGGTAAGTGATGAAGCTCAGATCAATGGAGTGCTGTGCAAATAGGATGCCAAGCCCTGCAGTGATCGCGGCCAGAATTCCCGCACTCAGCAGAGCCGCCTGCTGCTGCTTGCCCATAACGGCCGCGCCTATCGTTCAGCCAGCCCATCGATGTCCACCATGCCGGTGGTCAAGTATTCGTCTACGGCGGGGGCGATCACGGCCTGCTGCCGCAGGTAGGGCAGCACTGCTTCAAGGATCGCCTGTGCGTCAAAGCGCCCATAGTACACTCTGCCGTGATCATCAAAGCTGACTTCAAACTCCATCATCTCGCCGTCATTCTCAATGAACCGCACCACAGGGAACTGCACCACGAAGCCCTCGCGGGTACGCCTATGGCCGCGGACCATCTCCACTCGTTCCACCTCATCATACTCCAGCGTGGCGATGCGGGGGCCCTCACGCCATATCAGCCGGTCCGGAGTGATCTCAACGCGGATCGGCTGGCGAACCCGCAGGAATACCGAAACGGCAGCCATCAGAATGGCACTCCCCACGCAAGCCAGGCCGGTGAAAGCCACGATCAGGCCGGTGGACGGGCGCTGACTGGTAGCCAGCGAGACTGCCACGCCGATCGCGCCAATGACCAGCACGCCAGTGCCGATCGTGAATATGCGATACGCCAACCGGGTGATGCTCCGGCGTACCTCCGGGCCTGCGGGGATTATCGTCTTTGCCTGACTCATGGCGCCCCGTCGTTTTCTTCCCCGATCCGATTGGCAGGGCTTCCCCGCAGCCGCACAGCGGAGAGAGCCGGGGTCTCACGAGTGCTTCTCCCTGCGCCATACTCAAAGGCGCCCGTGGCCTGTTCGAACCCCGCCGCGCTGCCGGCCAGCGCCATCGCCTCACCGCCAGGCCGTGCGTAGCTGCTACACCTTACACACTTACGCATCATGGAAGTGCCCATCCCAGAACCCGCCTCGCTGGCTACCTATCGTAGCCAGATCCTGCACCTCCAGCAAGGCACTCTTCGGCTCAGGCAGGCTGATGAGCAGCCGAAATCAACCGCGGTTCGTCTGTGTGTCCTGCGTGATGCTGGCTGCTGCCAGATGATCAATAGCCTGGCGAAGACGTCTCAGGCAGAGATCCCGGCCGAGGATTTCCATCGTCTCAAAGAGGGGGGGCGATACCGCCTGACCCGTCACCGCCATTCGCACCGATCCGAACAGCTGACCGGGCTTCAGGCCGAGACGATCGGCCAGCTCCCGCATGGCCGTTTCCTGGGCCGCCGATCCAAAGTCGGGCAGGGCGCTCAGGGTGTCGTGAGCCGCCCGCAGTGCGTGCAGCGCCTCGGCGGCGCTCATCTTCTTTGGCACGAGGTCCTCGGCCTTCACCAGGATCTCGCCACGGAACAGGAATCCCACCATATCCACCGCTTCGGCCAGAGTCTTGATGCGCTCCTGGATCAGGGGGACTATCCGGGTCAGCAGATGTTCATCAACCTGCCAGCCTGCCTGCTCAAACACCGGCCTGAGCCGGGCGGCAAGCTCTGCCGGAGGCATCTGGCGAATGTAGACGCCGTTGAGCCACTCCAGCTTTTCGAACGGAAAAGCGCTGTTGGCCGGGTTGATGCGCGTTCCGTCGAATCGCTCGATGGCTTCCGCCATGCTGAATACCTCGCGGTCATCGCCGAAAGCCCATCCGATGTTGGCCAGGAAATTGACGAGAGCTTCAGGCAGAAAACCGGCGGCCATGTAGTCATGCACCATGACCGGGATGGCATTGCCATGCTTATCCCGGGGCGGGTTGCGTTTGCTCATTTTGCCCTGCCCGTTGGGGTTGAGCATCACCGGCAGGTGCGCAAAGACCGGCATTTCCCAGCCAAATGCCCGCCAGATCTGAACATGGAGAGGCAGTGAAGGCAACCATTCCACAGCACGCATGACATGGGAAATCTCCATCAGGTGATCATCCACCACATGCGCCAGATGATAGGTGGGGAAGCCATCAGACTTCAACAGCACCATATCCTGCTGGGTGCTGTTTTCGAACTCCACTTCGCCGCGGATCAGGTCCTGGATGATCGTCTTACCCTCCAGCGGCATTTTGAACCGCACAACATATGGCAGTCCCTCCGCTGCCCTAAGGCCCGATTCTTCCGTGGACAGGCCGCGGCACAGGCGGTCGTAGCCGGGCGGAAGCTTCTGCGCCTGTTTCTCCGCGTTGACCTTCTGGAGTCGCTCCGGCGTGCAGAAGCAGCGGTAGGCCTTTCCCTGCTCCACCAGCCAGTGCGCCCAGTGCTGATAATGCTCCAGGCGTTCGGACTGGATATACGGCCCAAAGGGGCCGCCGACCTGGGGGCCTTCATCCCATTCCAGACCTGCCCAGCGCAGCGCCTCAGTCAGAGTCATCAGCGCGGTCGGATCAAAGCGCTTCTGGTCAGTGTCCTCGATGCGCAGAATGAACTGGCCGCCGTGGTGGCGGGCAAAAAGCCAGTTGAACAGCGCCGTCCGCAGGCCGCCAATATGAAGCGAGCCGGTCGGGCTCGGCGCAAAACGCACACGCACCGGGCGGTGGAAAGAGTCGGGCACACATTCCTCCTCGAATGAGACAGGAGCAGGCTACCAATCGCGGGGATTGTGACGCATTGCAATGCTTTCGACCAGGCCCACTCCGAACAACAGCGTGACCAGCGAACTGCCTCCGGAGCTGATGAAGGGCAGCGTCAGGCCAGTTACCGGCAGCACGCGGATGTTCATACCGACCGAAACCAGGGTCTGGAAGAAGATAACAGTCGCAACCCCGTAGCAGATGAGCGTGCCGGTCAGGTCGTGAGCTATGCGCGCAGCTCGCATGATCCGCCACAGGACAATTGCGATCAGGATCAGCACGGCCACCGCACCGACAAAGCCAAGCTCCTCCGCAATCACAGCGAAAATGAAATCCGTGTGGCGCACCCGCAGGTAGCGGAGCTGGCTCTGCGACCCCTGCATATACCCACTCCCCAGCAGCCCGCCGCTCCCGATGGCCGTCATAGCCTGCCGCATGTTGAATGCCGCATCGGGGTCCGCGTCGAGGTTGATGAAGGTGGTAATGCGCGAACGCTGGTAATCTTCCATCTGGGACCAGAGTACCGGGAGCATAACCAGCCCGGCAATGATAAACAGGACGATGTGCTCCCAGCGCATACCGGCTGCCCAGACCATCACGAACCAGGTGACCAGGACCAGGATGGTGATTCCCAGGTCCGGCTGGATGAAGATGAAAAAGACCGGAACGGCGACAAATGCCAGCGACTTCAGCACAGTGGACAGCTTTTCGATCCGGTCGGCTGAGTTTGCCAGCTGCTGGGCCAGCACGATGATCAGCAGCATCTTGGCCAGCTCGGATGGCTGAAAGCCGGCTACACCCAGGTTGACCCAGCTCTGTGCGCCTGCCTCGCCCTCAGTGCCCAGCAGCCCCACGATTCCCAGGATGGCGACGATGATGCCGTAGATCCACAACCAGGTGCTGGTGAGCAGACGGTAGTCAATCGCCGCGACGATGAAGACCACCGCAACCCCGACGATTCCGTACAGGATCTGGCTGTTGACGCGATCGGCCAGGCTGGCAACGTCGCGGGTGGCGCTGGCGATCATCATCACGCCGAAGATGATCAGAATGATGATCACGCCCAGCAGCAGGAAGTCGAAGTTGCGGAAAAAGCGAACAGAGGGGGAAAGCACTGGCGTATACCTGTAATCCTGTGAGCGTACAGCCAGCAGTATAGCGAGTGGTCAGGCAGTTCGCCAGCCCATCGACTCAAGGTGTGCCTGTGCCAGCCCGATGACGGCGGTTGAGGCCAGGCCGGGCAGATCGCCCGCCAGCCATAGTGCCCGCAGGTGCGCCAGCGGCAGAAAGTGCAGGGTCTGCTGCTCCAGATCGCCGGAGCAGGGGGGCGCCACAACAGCGGCCTCGCGGGCCAGGAAGGCATGCGCGCAGCCGCAGCCGCGGTTGCCATCGATAACATAGGCCCCCAGCGGCTGCCAGACCGGGGCCTGCAGGCCGGTTTCCTCCAGCAGTTCGCGTCGGGCTGCGGTGAGCGGGTCCTCGCCAGGTTCTATATATCCGGCAGGCAGCTCCAGCACCCGGCGTCCGATCCCGTGTTTATACTGCTCCACAAACGCAACGCGCCCATCACTCATCAGCGCAAAGATGATGACGTAGGCCGGGATCTCAATGCCGTAGAAATCAGGGATGATGGTCTGCCCATCTTCCAGGCGGACTTCATCGACATATACCTTCAGCCAGGGCGAGGCATCGAGGATATGCCGGCGCGACAGCACTTCCCACCGGTCAGGCATGGTGACCGCCCTGCGTGGCTTCGCGGAGGCTGTCCATGGAGATCACCCGGGCCGGCTGGACTGCTACGGTGCCCACCAGATCGTAGACCATGGCACCTGTGATGGTGACCGGGACAATTTCCCCCACCGGCAGGTGGCCTTCGACCACCACCGTCCCGTCGATCTCCGGGGCGTCCCGGTAGGATCGGCCAATGCTCAGCCCATTGTCTATGCTTTCGACCAGCACCGGCAGAGATCGACCCACAAAAGCCTGGTTGCACTGATGCGAGATATCCTGCTGGATCGTCATCAGGCGCTCCTGCCGTGCCAGCTTGATCTCATCAGGCACCTGACCCGGCAAGAGGGCGCTGGGCGTTCCCAGCTCAAAGCTGTAGGTGAAGGTCCCCACCCGATCAAAGCGCAGATCGCGCACAAACTGCACCAACGCTTCAAACTCGGCATCCGTTTCACCGGGGTAACCGACAATGAAGGTGGTGCGAATAGCGATGCCTGGCATGGCCTCGCGCAGCCTGGCCACAGTCTCGTAGACCCATTCAATCCGGGCCGGGCGGCGCATGCGTCTCAGCACCTCCGGGTGGCCATGCTGCAGCGGCATATCCAGATACGGCAGAATGCGTGGGTGGGAAGCCATCATCTCGATGAGGCGCGGGGTGACGTAGCCAGGGTAAGCATACAGCAGGCGAATCCATGGCACATCGGGCGTCACCGCCAGGATCTGCTCAAGCAGCGAGGCCAGACCGTCCCGCAGGCCCAGATCGTGGCCGTAATCTGTCGTATCCTGGGAGATCAGGATGATCTCCTTCACGCCCTGCTCGTTAAGGCGAGCAGCCTCGCTCACGATCATTTCCGGGGGGCGGCTGACATGTGTGCCCTTGATGGCCGGGATGGCGCAGAAAGCGCACGGCCGGCGGCAGCCATCGGCGATCTTCAGATAGGCGCTGGCGCCGCTGCGGGCTACCCGCATCACGCCGCGCTCATCCGCACCGACCGTCTGCGCCTCATCGGGCAGATGGTAGATCGGCTCCGGGTGCTGGCGGCCGCGCAGCCGCTGGATCAGATCGAGGATGTCCATCCAGCGGCGCGTCCCGATCACCCCGTCCAGCCCGGAAACTTCTTCGGACAGCACCGGGCCATAGCGTTGTGCCAGACAGCCGGCTGCGATCAGCAGTTGGCCGGGACGCTTGCCGGCAGCCAGCTGCCGCAGGGCCTCGATATTCTCCTGCCGCGCCGACTCGATGAAGCCGCAGGTGTTGACGATCAGCACACTGGCGTCGTCAGGCGTGCCGCTGCCGCGGTAGCCTGCGCGGCTCAACAACTGGCCGATGCTTTCCGAGTCGACGGTGTTCTTGACACAGCCGAGGCTCAGCAGATAGTAAACGTGCCCGTCAGGGCTGGATTTTGCCATCGAAGATGCCAGGCTCCATAAACCGGTGAAACCCCGCATGGGGCTCACAGCGTGCTCGCGTTGGGTTGAATGAAGTCCGCGTCAGCCCCCCGGCGCGGTCGTCGCCCGCGGGGTAGGCGTCGGGACATTGGTCGGGGTCGGGGTGAGGGTTGGCGTGGGGGTTGGAGTCAGGATCTGCCCATCTGCCGAGAAGAAGCGCTCGACAACCTCGCCGCGCTCACCCAGCGGGCCAATGTCAAGCCCGTTATAAGTGACCACCAGGCCGGCCCCGTTGCCGGTTAATACGGTGATTATATTCTGCCCCTCGTACTGCAGGACTGAGCCCGGATCAGCCTGCCCCTCATAGGCGATCTCACCGTCGACCGTGATGCGCACCCAGGCGCGCTGCTCTACACTGATCCGCAGAAGAACTCGATCCAGGATCTGCGGGCCCGTCTGAGTCTGTGGGATGGAAGTCGGTAAGAAGGTAGGGGTAGGCGGTACCGTTGCGCTGCCAGAGAACGCCTCCAGAAACTGAGACTGCTCAGGGGTAGGGACAAGAGAGTCCACTGAAATGCGGCTAAGCCGGGTCGTAGTCCACCAGATGATCGCAGCCAGACCTCCTAACAGCACTGCTGCTACCACCAGATTCGACTGCAGCAGGCGCCCGGGAAGGGAATGGCTGCGCGGAGCCGACGGCGATGATGTTGCCATCAATGCCGGCATGCCCGGTTGAACAGAGAGGCGGGAATCCGACAGCCCGCGGGGGATAGCTGGCCCGATACGCTCGCCGGGCGTGATATAGACCGGGCGTCCGGGGGGCAGGGCAGCCGCCGGGGGCGATGCGGGCGCGGCGGGCAGCATCACCGATCCCTCAGAGTCTGCGCCCGCGCCCGGGTTAGCGGTCTGGTAGTGAAGCGGCTCACGCACGGGTGGTGGCCCGGGGGCAGCGGTCAGCGTGGTGACCGGCGCAGTCCCCACACCCGTGATCTCGCCGAAGCGTGCCACCAGTTCATTCGCATCAAGCTGAAGGAACTGGGCGTAATTACGCAGGAACCCCTTGGCGTGCGTCGTTGAGGGCAGAAGGCTGATATCGCCGCTTTCCAGCGCCTCAAGATACTTGACACGGATACGGGTACGCCGCTCGACTTCGTCGAGTGTCAGAGCGCGTGCCTCGCGGGCTTCCTGCAGCAACTGCCCCAGGGCATGGAGATCGCGGTCAGCCAACGGATCCTCTTAAGCAAGAAGCCACCGGCCCGATGGAGGCACAGGCCGCTGGCTTCGCGAATACGAATTCGAGATCACGGGTACCGCCGCGGATATACCAGCCATCGGGGCCAGCCAATGGCACGCCCGACCTACTCAGCCGCGTATTCCTCGACCTCACCATCTGCTGCCGCATCGGTCAGTTCCTCGCTCACCTCTTCGGCATCACCAGAATCGGCTGCTACTTCGGCCAGCGCCTCCGGGATTTCGCCTTCGCGGTGAACGATCACACGCACATGCGGGGTAAGGCCGGCATCCAGGCGCACGGGCACACTGAAAGTGCCCAGCTCGCGGAGGGGGCGATCACCGATACGGCGGCGATCGATGTCCAACCCCAGGTTTTCACGCAGCCGGTCAGCAATATCGGCCTGAGTGACCGAGCCATAGAGTTTGCCGGTTTCTCCCGCCTTGACGGAGAAGGCCAGCGTCAGCTCCTCAATCCGCTCGGCGATCTTGCTGTACTTCTGCTCCCGCTCAGCGCGGCGGACTTCCGAATGTTTGCGGAGGTTGGCGAATTTGCGCAGCGCGCCGGGCGTCGCCTTGACGGCAAGCTGCCGGGGGATCAGGAAGTTGCGGGCGTAGCCGGGCGCAACGTCCACCGTTTCGCCGGCTACTCCCTGCTTATATACATCCTCAAGCAAAATGACTTTCATGCTCGCCCTTACCTCTTCTAGATGGTCGGCGGGGATGATACCGTATTCAGTCGATCTCAACAAGAGACGGCGAGACGGGGAACAGCTCGGTCCATGTCGCAGGGGGCGGCAGCCTGTGCACCCGGTATGGCTCGCTTGACGCCTTATCCGCCGGAAGCTAGAATAGCCCAATGTCCTTGACGCTTTGTGGCGCACCGCGCGGGAGAGACTCGTGAGCAAGCGCTGGCCCGGCAAAACTGTAATTGGCCTGACCGGTAACATCGCAACCGGTAAAAGCGTCGTCCGGCGCATGCTGGAGGCGCTTGATGCATTCGGCATCGATGCCGACGGGCTGGCACACCGCGCTATGTCGCCCGGAGCCCCCGCCTATGGACCTGTCGTCGATACGTTTGGCAAGTTCATCCTCGGCCCCGATGGGCAGATCGACCGTGGCAAGCTGGGGAAGATTGTCTTCACCGACCCGGATGCACTGCAGCGTCTGGAGGCTATCACCCATCCGATTGTGATTCAGGTGGTTGATCTGCTCATCCGACGTTCCAAGAAGGCGGTGGTCGTGATTGAAGCGATCAAGCTGCTTGAGTCAGGCATGGCGAGCGACTGTGATGCCGTCTGGGTAGTTGATGCGCCGGAGACAGTGCAGGTGGCCCGCCTGATGCAAAGCCGCCACATGACCGAGGCCGAGGCCCGGATGCGGATTGCCGCTCAGAGCCCTTCGGCGGATAAGCTGGCCCGGGCGAATGTCGTCATCTACAACGCGGGCGGCTACGAGAACACGCTGGAACAGGTGCAGAAGCATCTCGGCGAGCTGGTGGGCATGCCGGTCGCTGTGACCGAGATGGCAGCTCCGCCGCCCGCTGTGGGGGCGGCAGCCGCTGCCCCGCCCGCTGCCGCGGCGACCGCCGCACCTATTCCTGCCGATGTTCAGCTGACCGTCGTTCGCGGCGGCCCTAAACAGGCCGAGGCAATCGCCGCCTTTATCAACCGTGTGACCGGATCTTCGCTGACCAAGACGGATATCCTGCTGCGATTTGGCCAGAAGGCTTACATGCTGGCCCAGGCCAATGGCCAGACCATCGGCCTGGGGGGGTGGCAGGTCGAGAATCTGATCACCCGCATCGATGAGATCATGCTGCTGCCCAATGCCCCGGCCGGCCCGACAGTGACTGCGCTGATCGCCAGCATCGAGAAAGCATCCAACGACCTTCAGAGCGAGATATCGCTGTTGTTTCTTGCCCACAACACCCCTGACCCGATCCGTCAGGCGGTGCAGGCCAACGGCTATGAGCCTCAGGACGCAGCCGCACTGCGTGTGCCTGACTGGCGTGAGGCAGCCGAAGAGTCCGCACCGCCGGATACCTTCCTGAACGTAAAGCGACTGCGGGAAGACCGGATCCTCAAACCCATATAGCTCCTGGATACGCGGGATTCCGCCGTGAGAGGTTTTTATTATGGCTGACTTCTTCAACCGTACCCTGCAAAGCCTGCGTGAAGGGCCGCTGGGACCGATCGTTCGCTGGGCTGAGGCGCATCCGCGCCTTGCCGCATGGTTTGTGCTGGCGCTGGGTATGGTGATTCTGCTGGTGATCGAGGCGCGCGATGTGGGGCTGCTGCCGGGTCAATGGGCTGCGTTGATCGTTGCTACCGTGCTGGTGGCGGGCGCCTGCATCTGGATCATCAGCTGGGAAGATGAAGATGTGGAAGAGGAAAATGCGGAGGCTGAAGCCCGCCGCAGCAAATAAATGGCTGATCGCCCTGCGCTGGCAGGCTGGCTGCAACGCCAGCCTGCTGTGCTCTCAGGGCAGGTGCACCGATGTTTGGTGGGGTCATTTCAAGATGGGGGGTGAGGGTGATAGTCGGCTCGCAGCCGATCTACCCCTGATCTGATAAAATGCATCCGTCAAGGCTTGCGGCGATTGGGCCGGGCTCCGGGGGAGGGTCATAGTGATCCGCCGGGATGGGCAACTGCCTGTTGTCGGGGTAGATCGCAGATGAGTGACAGGACGCCGCTTACTATCAGCCTGGGCCAGATGGACGTGCGGTGGGGCGATCCGGAGGCAAACCTGAGCCAGGTGCGCTCCTGGACTGCTGAGGCCGCCCGGCGTGGGTCGCAGATGGTTGTGTTCCCTGAGCTGTGGGACACCGGCTACGCGCTTGACCGGGCCGTGGAGCTGGGCTCTGATCTGGGCGGGGGTCGCTTTGCCATCGTCTCCGCGCTGGCCCGGGAGTATGGCCTTCATATCGTCGGCTCGCTGCTGGAGCTGGGGCATGCGGAAGGGACTACTCGTCCGGCCTATAATACCGCGGTCTGGTTTGGGCCGGATGGCCGGGCGCTGGGCAGCTACCGGAAGGTGCACCTGTTCCGTGGGCTGCAGGAGGATCGCTACCTGCTTCCCGGCGGTGTGCCGCACTGGATCGCGCATTCCTGGGGAGCGGCCGGGATGGCGATCTGCTACGATCTTCGATTCCCCGAGTTGTTCCGGGTCTATGCACTGGGTGGGGTCACACTGACGGTGATCCCAGCGCAGTGGCCGCTGGCCCGCATCGAGCACTGGCGAACCCTGTTGCGTGCGCGGGCGATCGAGAACCAGATGGTTATCGTGGCCTGCAACCGGGTAGGCATCAGCGAAGACATTCCCTTTGGCGGCCATTCCGCCGTCATCGACGCGTGGGGCGTGCCGCTGGTGGAGGCAGGCGAGGATGAGGACCTGCTGACGGTGACGGTCGATTTGGCTCACACCGGGGAAGTGCGCCGGGCACTCCCGGTATTCGAGGATCGCCGCCCTGATATCTATATGCTGTAAGCTGCTGCCGCGGTTGCCCCGGGCGGAAAGCGGGCTCCATCCAGCATCAGGGTGAGGCCCGCTTTCGGCTACAGGCCGCTCAGCGCCTGCTGGAGGTCCGCCAGAAGATCATCGACGTGCTCAATGCCGACTGAAAACCGCACCAGCCCCGGGGAGACTGCCAGCGGACTGCTCACTGTCGAGGCATGAGTCATGCTGTAAGGATGCTCGATCAGGGACTCAACCCCGCCCAGCGATTCGGCCAGCGCAAACAGCCGTGTGCGGCTTACCAGCTGGCGGGCTGCCGCATCGCCGCCGGCCAGTATGGCGGAGATCATGCCGCCCGATCCGCGTGGCATCTGCTGCCGGGCGAGCAGGTGCTGCGGGTGGCTCTCCAGGCCGGGGTAGATCACTGTTTCAAATATAGATTGATCTTCAAGAAAGCGGGCTACCTGCAGCGCGTTCTGACAGTGGCGCTCCATTCGCAGGTGAAGCGTCTTGATCCCCCGCATCGTCAGCCAGCAGTCCTGCGGCCCGGGAACGGCCCCTACCGCGTTCTGCAGGAACTTGAGCTGCTGGTAGATGGCCTCATCATTCAGCACGATCGCCCCGCCAACCACATCCGAGTGACCCCCCAGGTACTTGGTGGTACTGTGAACGACGATATCGGCGCCCAGCGCCAGCGGCTGCTGTAGATATGGCGAAGCGAACGTGTTATCCACTGCCACCTGCACCCCGGCAGGGGCCAGGTCGGCGATCGCGCGAATATCTGCCAGCCGCAGCAGTGGGTTGGTGGGGGTTTCCAGCCAGATCAGGCGCGTCTGCGGGCGCAGGGCCGCGGCTACCTGCGCCGGGTCGGCTGCCTCAACATAAGTAAACTCCAGCCCGTAGCGGGCCAGCACCCGGTCGAACAGCCGATATGTGCCGCCGTAAACGTCGTTGCCGACAATGGCATGGTCGCCGGGGTTCAGCAGGCGCAGGATGGTGTCGATCGCGGCCATCCCCGAGGCGAATGCCAGGCCATAGCGCCCGCCTTCCAGCGAGGCGATCAGGTTCTGCAGAGCGCTGCGGGTAGGGTTGTCGGTGCGGCTATACTCGTAGCCCTTGTGCTGCTCAGGAGCAGTCTGCACATAGGTCGAAGTCTGGTAGATGGGAGTCATGATGGCGCCCGTCGAAGGATCCGGTTCCTGACCGGCATGGATCGCCAGCGTCTCAATATGGTATGGCTCGGTCATCAGCGGTTATCCCTCTCTGGCAAAAGCGGAGCCAGCCGGGCGGATGCAGCTGGCTGGCCCCGATCAGTAGCGGGCAGGACGGCCGATGCGGCTACATGCAGGCCGTAGCGATGTAGTCCAGTACGTCGATTTTGGTCAGGATACCCAGCACTCCGCCTCCTGCATAGTCATGAGGGGGTACCACCAGCACGACATCATCGCCCCTGACAAATATCCCCATCACCACATCCAGCGATGTATCAGGCGGGACTGTCCTGACATGCCGCTGCACAATCTCGGAGATGGTTTCGTCCGCGGAGTGGGAGTGTGGGGCCATCAGCAAGTGATTGAGCAGGTCAACCTCCCGTACGATGCCGATCAGTTCGCCTTCATGGAGTACGGGCGCCTGGGAGATTCCCCGGGCCTTCATCATGCCGATCACCTCTGTCATCCGATCATTCATGGATACCGTGACGACATCCGGCGAGGGCTTGGTTCTGAGCACCTCGATCACCGGCGTGTCCCCACAGCTGAGGTGGCCGAAGAAGCCGTTTTCGCGCATCCAGTCGTCGTTATAGACCTTGCTGAGATAGCGGGATCCGGAGTCGGGCAGCAGCACGACGACCAGTTTGTCTGCTCCCAGGTTCTCTTTACGGATGTAGCGCAGGGCGCCCACCACTGCACTGCCCGACGATCCTCCACAGAAGATGCCCTCTTCCCGCACCAGTCTGCGTGCCATCAGCAGCGATTCACGGTCTTCAACCCGTATCACATCGTCTATGACCGACATGTCGTAGATGCTGGGGATGAAGTCCTCGCCGATGCCCTCAATCCGGTAGGAGAAGGCCTCGCTCGCCTGCCCGGTATGGAAGACATCGTACAGGATCGAACCCAGAGGGTCCACCCCCACGATCTTTATGGAGGGGTTCTGCTCCTTGAGATAGCGACCCACGCCGCTGATTGTGCCGCCAGTGCCCATACCGGCCACAAATACGTCGATCCTGCCGGCTGTCTGCTGCCAGATCTCCGGGCCGGTGGTGCGGTAATGCACCTGCGGGTTGATGGGGTTGTGATACTGATTGGCCAGCACGCTGTTCGGCGTTTCGGCGACGATCCGGCGAGCCACGCTGTAGTAGCTGCGCGGATCATCTGGCTCGACAGCGGTGGGCGTGATCACGACGCGAGCGCCATAGGCGCGTAGCAGCTGCACCTTATCAATCGACTGCTTATCCGGCATGACGAAGACCGTCTTATAACCCTTGATGGCCGCAGCGATCGCCAGCCCTACGCCTGTATTGCCGGAAGTAGCCTCCACAATCGTGCCCCCCGGCTTGAGCTGGCCGGAGCGCTCGTAGTCTTCGATGATAGCCAATCCGATACGATCTTTGACGGAGCCGCCCGGGTTGAAGTATTCCACTTTAGCAACCAGGGAGGCCTCAATACCCCGGGCAACGGTATGCAGCTTCACCAGCGGTGTGTGCCCCAGAGTGCCAAGGATGTTGCTGTGAATCTGCGCCTCATCGGTAACTGCCGCGCTGGCCCCAATCGTTGCCATCACCATGCTCCGATCTCTGATAATCAGACCGCTTTGACCGGATTTTACACCGGGGACGGCGGCGTGCCCACTTCACCCGCCGGCCAGGGCAGAGGTCACAGCTGGGCGGACTGCGAGGCGTCGATCTACTCCCGGAGATTTCATGATACACTGCGGCGCAGGCCCGTGTCACTCATGGAGGGTCGAATGGCTACCATTACCCGGTACGAAGAACTGACATTTCCGGAAGTTGCGGCGCTTCCGCGCGATCTTCCCCTGATCCTGCCGCTGGGGGAAGGCTATGACCTGGAAGCCGTCTCAGCGACGCTGGGCCGCGATCATCTCTGCCTGCTGCCGGCTCTGCCTTACGGGTGGGCAGGGAGCGCGGTGGCTGTCGATCCCGATCTGCTGCGGCGGGTGGTTGAAGGCATCTGGCAGGGTCCGCGCGACGAGGGCTTCACGCATCGGGTCACCCTCCATGCGGGAGAGGAAGATGTCGCCACACCGGGCGCCTGGCGGCTGCAGATGCCACGGGCAGCCAGCCCGGAGCCCGTGCTTCACGCCAGCCCGCAGCGGGTGATCCTCATCCCGTGCGGACACACGGAGCAGCATGGCTATCACCTGCCCATGAACACCGATACCGTCATCATCGGCGCGATTGCCGGGGGTGTGGTGGAGCGCATCCCTGACGAAGCCGAAATGCTGCCCACCCTGCCCTACGGGGTGAGCATGTTCCGATCCTCCTATGCGGGGACGTTCAATATGGGTGGGCGGACCTTTGAAGATTTTCTACTGGCGATTGTCAGCGCGCTGGTCGCACGGGGCGCCGATCGCTTTTACCTGATGAGCGGGCATGGTGGGAACTCCTCGTTCCTGCATAATGCGGTTAAGTATGCTGGCAACCTGCACCGGGGCATCTTTGCGGCGACTGCCTGGCTCCATACCTCCGGCCACCGGGGCGCACCCGCGCTGGATCAGTATCGCCGCTCAGGGATCGGCGGGATGGGCCACGCCTGCGAGCTGGAGACTGCCTACCTGCTTCATCTACGGCCTGAGCTGTGCCGCATGGAGCGGGTAGTGGACGAGACAGACTTCATTGCCACGCCCAATTATTATATGGACTGGATCGAAGGGGGGGCGCTGATCGCCAGCCCACCCTGGGAAGACGACACGGCGACCGGTTCATACGGCGCGGGCAGCCTGGCTACGGCGGAAAACGGTCTGCGCTGGCTGGAGGCGGCTATTCTGGAGAAGATCGACCACGTGTGGGAGATCCATCAGCAGCAGGAACGCCGCATCGTGCGGCGGCGTGAACGGGGCATCGACTACAGTCGCTACCGGCCCGAAACAGGGATGTAGTAGATTCGGTGACACCGGCGCGGTGGGGCGCCTTGCCAGGAGGAACACGATGGCTGAAGCTGAATATGATCTCGTCGTGATCGGCTGTGGGCCTGCCGGTGAGAAGGGCGCCGCGCAGGCGGCCTACTATGGCAAACGGGTGGCGATAGTGGAGAAATCCCCGCATCCCGGCGGGGCGGGGATCAACACCGGGACGCTGCCTTCCAAAACACTGCGCGAGACGGCCCTGTATTTCAGCGGGCTGCGGCAGCGCGGGCTGTACGGCATTGACTACTCGCTGAGGGAAGGGCTGACCATCCGCGATTTCATGTTCCGTAAGGAGACCGTCACTCACACCCACTGGAATCTGATCACCCGCAACATCGAGCGGCATGGCATCACCCTGATCCAGGGGGAGGCATCGCTGCAGGATCCCCACACCGTGACCGTCCACCGATCCGATGGCCAGGTGCAGACGCTGAACGCCGGTGTCATCCTGATCGCCACGGGATCATCGCCTTACCACCCACCCGATGTGCCGTTCGATCACAAACTGATTTTCGATTCGGACGAGATCCTGGAAATGGATGATATCCCCACTTCGATAGCCGTGGTGGGCGGCGGGGTGATCGGGACGGAGTACGCCTGCATCTTCACAGCTCTGGGGGTGCAGGTGACCCTGATCGACGCTCGCGACCGGCTGCTGCCCTTCGTCGATGGCGAGATGGCCGAGCGGCTACGCCGCCAGCTCGAAGGCCTGGGGCTGCGCTTCTACTTCAACACCCGGGTGGAAAAGGCCGAACTGGGCGACCGGGAGGTGTCCCTGGATCTATCCAGTGGAGAGCGGCTGTCCTGCGAGATCGTCCTGTATGCTTCCGGCCGGCAGAGCAACATCAAAGGGCTTGGCCTCGAAGCGGTGGGGGTTGAGGTGGGTAATCGTGGATTGGTGCTGGTCAACGAGAAGTACCAGACCAGTGTGCCCAACATCTATGCCGCAGGGGATGTGATTGGCTTTCCAGCGTTGGCGTCCACTTCGATGGAGCAGGCGCGGGTTGCCATGGTGCATGCGTTCGACCTGCACTACAAGGAGCGCGTCTCGCCGGTGCTGCCGCTGGCTGTCTACACGATCCCGGAAATTGCTATGGCCGGGCTTACCGAGGAGGAGTGCCTCCAGAAAGACATCCCGTACCTGTGTGGTCGGGCGCTGTATGAGCGCAATTCGCGGGGGCAGATCATCGGCGATACCAGCGGGCTGTTCAAGTTGATCTTTTCCCCTGCCGACAAGAAGCTGCTGGGCGTTCACATCATCGGCGAGATGGCCTCTGAGATGGTTCATCTCGGGGCGCATGTGCTGGCAGCCGGGGGAAGCATTGACGCCTTCATCGAGGCCGTCTACAACTACCCGTCACTGACGGATTCGTACAAGTACGCAGCCTATGATGGCCTGGGCGCCTGGGAGAAATGGCGGTCAGCCCAGCCGACTGGATAGTCCACAGCGGCAGGGCCGGGGGAGAAGATCATGCTTAAACGACGTTTCGTGAACGCTGTACCGGGTCTGGCCGGGGCGGCGCTGGCCGCGGTGCTGGCAGGCGCCGGACAGACCTGCGCCTGTGGCGGCCTCTTCAGCCCGGATATGCTGGTCGATCAGAATGCTGAACGGATCATCTTCGTTGATAACGGGGATGGGACGCTGACCAGCATCATCCAGATCGATTACCTGGGCAGCGCGGAGGACTTCGCCTGGGTGCTGCCCGTGCCGCCCTCTCTACAGGCTGACGACGTGCTGGTGCTGGAAGATGGGCGTGCGACCTTCAATGCGCTGGAGCTGGCAACCGATCCGGTGTTCATCAAACCTGAAGCCCCATCGTGCTTCTCACTGGCGATGGGAGGGGGAGCCGTAGCGGGGGAAGGCGTCGGCGCAGTGGATATCTACGGCAGCGGATCGGTCGGCCCGTATGCATTTGATATCATTGGCTCAGACGACCCGGGAGTTCTGTTTGACTGGCTGGGCGACAATGGCTATCCGGTCACCCCGGAGATAGAGCCGCTGATCGGCGTTTATATAGAGGGCGGCATGGCCTTCCTGGCGATGCGCCTGCTGCCCGGCGAAGCCGCCTCGTCGATTGAGCCGGTCCAGGTGACCTTCCCGGCGCAGAACCCGATGATCCCCCTGCAGATGGCAGCAGTGGCTGCGGTGCCCGATACGCGCATCCTGGTGTGGTTCTTTGGTGCAGCGCCGGCGGCGCCGGTCAATTATGCGCGGGCACAGGTGCCTGACGATCGGCTGATCTTCTACGAACGGGGGGGAAACAACTACCGGGCCCTGCTGAGTGAGCAGGTCGATATGGCCGGCGGGCAGGCTTTTGTGACGGAGTATGCTGGCCCCACCCGCGCGTTTCAGTTTACCGATCCGCTGCTGCAGGAGCTGGCTGCCGGGCATCCATACCTGACACGGCTCAGCACCGTCATCTCGCCGGAGGAGATGACGGTCGATCCGGCCTTCCTCTTCGATCCCGCCGAACCGGAGGTCTCGCAGGTCCACGACCTGACCTATCGGGGCGGCGATGCCTGGGAAATGGACTGCGTCACCGTGCGGCAGGTCAGGCAAACGGCGATGGCGGCAGCGGTCGCTGTGGGGGCAGTTTGCCTGCTGGTGCTGGCGAGCGCGGGGTTGATCGCGGCGCTGATCGCGCGCCGAAGGCGCTCGGCTGCTGGTTAGCGGCCTCGATCGTGCTCAGCGGGTCAGCACGGTGGCCTCACCCCAGGTAAGACAGTGGCGCTGACCGTCATCGGTTCGTAGCCACAGTGCTCCGCTGGGGTCGATTGCTTCTGCCAGCCCGCTGAGCGTGCCGGCTGGCCCGGCAATCGATATCCGCTGCCCCAGTGTCACGCAGCGCGCTCGCCAGGCGTCCACCGGGGCGGGGTCACCGACCCGGGCGTACCAGCTGTTGAGCCGCCCCAGGATCGCCGCCAGCAGGTCAGCCCGGTCGAGTGCTCTCCCACTGGCGACGCGCAGGCTGGTGGCGCTGAAAGCCAGAGGGTCGTCAGGGGAAAACCCCTGATTGACGTTAAAACCCAGGCCCACAATCACCCAGGCCAGCCGGTCCCCGATAATGGCGCTTTCCGGCAGAATGCCCGCCACTTTGCGGCCGCCGATCTGCAGGTCGTTTGGCCACTTGATGTCAATGTGGATGCCGGCCAGGGCCTCGCACGCTTCTGCCACCGATAGCCCAACGATCATGACCAGGCGGTGCGCGTCAGCCGGAGCCAGCAGCGGGCGGAACAGCACCGACATCAGCAGGCTGCTGCCAGCAGGGGCCAGCCAGGTGCGGCCCATCCGGCCGCGGCCAGCGATCTGCTCATCGGCGATGACCAGTGTGCCTTCCGGGGCGCCTTCCTCGGCCAGCCGGCGGAGCATCTCGTTAGTTGAGTCAATCTGCGGGTAGTAGTGAACGGTTGCGCCGAAGGCGCCGGCCCGGGCATTTTCCAGCGCCTTGAGGATGCGCTCCCTGGAAAGGGAATCCATACCTTTTCCTCGCTTTTACAGGGACATGGCCATGTACAGATCTTCCAGCTCAAAGCCCTGCTGTCGATAATAGTCCCGTGTGCCTGCGGCTGCAATGACCGCCAGCCGGCGGTATCCACTGCGCTGAGCGATCTGGCGGGCGCAAGCGATCAGCCGCCGCCCCAGCCCCTGATGCTGAGCCTGTCCATCGGATTCCTCGCCCGGCGCCAGCGCCGGCCCGTATACCTGCACCTGCCGTATCAGCGCCGCCCCGTCGATCTCCGCCAGCGGGGCCGGACTCTGTGGCAGTGAGAGTCGCAGAAAGCCGGCCAACTGATCATCGGGCGTGACGGCGCTGAGGAACACCTCGCGGCTGTGATCGGTCACATACTCCAGCGGCTCCAGATTCACGTCAGCGGCCTCGACCGGCCGGCTGCGCACCTCGCGGCAGCGGATACAGCGGCACGGTGTGCCTGCTTCGCGAAGGCGCTCCTGGACCACCTGCCGCAGGTTCGACGCGGTCACCCCGGCGGCGATATCCGGGGCGGGGATATCCCGCATGACGCGGTTCAGGCGGCAGTAAATCGGCGTCAGGCGTTTGCAGGCCATCAGCAGGTCAATCAGTTCGGCTTCAGTATAAGGGCGGTAGTCTCCACGCAGGTAGATATCGTACAGCGGCGTGCCGCGGATCAGGCCGGTGGGGTACAGCTTGGCTTCATCAGGGCGAAGGCCCGGATCGGCAAACAGGCGCTCCCAGTCAGCCAGGTCCGTTTCTGGCGTGGCTCCCAGCAGATTTGGCATCATGTGCAGCGCGACCTTGATCCCTGCGGAGCGCAGCAGCCGGACGGCCTGCCGGACGGCCTGCACGTCGTGGCCGCGGCCGTTGCGGGCCAGGATGCGGTCATTCAGCGACTGGGCGCCCATCTGCACCCGTGTGACGCCCAGCCGCCGCAGCCAGTGGACTTCGTCGAGGGTGACAAAATCGGGGCGGGTTTCGATGACCAGCCCGGTGCAGCGGTGGGCGGCCAACTCGTTGCGGCGGTGAGCCTCCTCCACTGTGGCGGCCGGCGGGCCGCCGTTCAGCGCATCGAACAGGCGGCGGATAAATGTCTCCTGATAGGGGCGGGGGTAATCCGACCAGGTGCCGCCCAGGACGAGCAGCTCGGCTTTGGCCGCGGGGTGCCCGGTGCGCTCCAGCGCAGCCAGCCGCTGCTCCACCTGAACATACGGGTCGAAGCCGAGCATCAGGGCGCGCATCGCGCCCGGCTCATTGCTGAGGTACGAGCGCGGCATGCGAACCTCGTCAGGGCAGAAAATGCAGCGCCCGGGGCAGACACGGGGAGCCGTAAGCACCGTGATCGGCGCCACCCCGCTGAGGGTTCGGATGGGTTTGGTCTGCAGGCGGCCCAGGGCGGCGCTGATGGCCGCATCGCCCGGCAGAGCAAGCAGGGCACGGCGCAGGCGGGCCTTGCTCAGGACGGGATGCCCGGCGCGAGCCATGGCGCGGGCCAGCCGGGGGTAGGTTGAATCGTCCCAGGCAGGGCAGGCCGCAATAGCTCCGGCATAGGCCAGCGCAGCAGCCTGCTCGGCAGGGGTGAGGGGGTGATGATGATGCGCCCGCCAGGCGGCCTGCTGACCCGGCGAGGTGCCGCGTGCGCGGGGGGTGACCTGATGGCGTGGATGGCGTGGGGTGGACGGCATGGACAAGATTGTAGCATACCCCGGCGCAGCGGGGCAGACGCGGTGCGTCAGGGCGACCAAACCGGGTATAATCCCGGCCAAACCATCTACAGGACTCTGTATGCAGCGATCCGCTCATCTCGCACTGCTGGCTGCTCTCGCCATGTGGCTGGCAGCCTGCTCCAGCGCCGCGGCAGCCGATCTGCCCGGCAGCCAGGCGCCCGCCGCGGCCCCCGCCGCCTCATCGCCAGCCGCCCCACTGGCAGCAATGACAGCGACCGTCTGGCCGCCGCCGACTGAAACGCCCTTCCCGATGATCACGGCAACCCCGCGTGGCACGCAGGCCGCCTCTGCCGCCGACGACCTGCCGGAGCGCATCGTGGATGCGCACGGCAGCGTGATGGTGCTGATACCCGCCGGCGAGTTTACGATGGGCAGCGAGGCCGGCTTCCCGGATGAAGTCCCGGTTCATCAGGTATACGTCGATGCGTTCTACATCGACCTGCTGGAAGTTACCAATCGGCAGTATCAGGACTGTGTGGAGGCCGGAGCCTGCCGGCCTCCGCGCCGCACAGACTGCTGCACCGAAGACCCGAACCGCACCCCCGTCTGGCCGTCCTACTTCGGCAACCCGGCGTTCGATGACTACCCGGTGATCTTCATCACCTGGTATGATGCCTATGATTTCTGCACCTGGCGTGGCGTCCGGCTGGCCACCGAAGCGGAGTGGGAGAAGGCCTCACGCGGCACCGATGCGCGCACCTACCCCTGGGGCAACGAGGAACCCACCCCCGACCGCCTCAATTTCACCTGGCCGGAAGACCAGTTTGATCAGCGGCCGCTGTACACAACCGCGCCAGTGGGCAGCTATCCTGCAGGGGCCAGCCCCTACGGGGTGCTGGATCTTGCCGGTAACGTCTATGAATGGTTGTGGGATCGCTACGATGCTCGCTATTACGAGGTATCACCCTACGAGAACCCGACCGGCCCCGATGAGGGGGAGTTCCGTGTGACGCGCGGCGGATCATTCTTCAACCAGGCTTTTCGCAACCGGTCGGCGAACCGGAACAACGCCTATATCCCCGCCGACTCGTTTCACTTCGACGGCGGCGCCCGCTGCGCGAGCGACGTCCCCGGGCGGTAGCTGCTGCGTCCTGGATTGGGTGCTAGAGCAGTCTTGAATCGGCGGGGGCGCTACCAGCCGTGCTCCAGCCGCATAATCAGGCGCTCTGGAATGTCGGCCTGCTTCATGCGCTTCTGCACGGCGGTGATGTCGTATTCGACCCGGCGGAACTCCCAGGTCCTGTTCTCCACATCCAGCATAGCATAGGCCGCCCGTGGGTCAGAATCGCGGGGCTGCCCCACGCTGCCAGGATTGACGATCCAGCGGGTAGTATCCAGCGTGGATCGATGCCCATAGTCCGGGGCCAGCGTTTCGATCTCAGCGGGTTCCTCGATCTGTTTGTAGATCACCGGCGTATGGGTGTGCCCCACCAGGCAGTACGGGGTCTGGAATGCCGGGAAGTTGAGGGCAGCGATCAATGGATCGAGGATGTACTCCCACACCGGTTCACGGGGCGAACCATGCGCCAGAGTGAAGTCACCCAGCACAAAGGTGGTCGGCAGCGCTTCCAGGTAAGCCAGGCTTTCTTCGCTCAGCGCATTCCGCGTGAAGCTGACCGATTTACGGGCATCTGTATTGAAGGTGCGGATGTCCAGCCTCCCCAGGGCAGCCCAGTCGTGGTTGCCGGCCAGGCACAGATGAGGCAGCGTCCGCAGGAGCTCAACGCACTCGTCCGGGTCCGGGCCGTATCCCACCACGTCGCCCAGGCACCAGACAAAGTCATAATCCGTCCCCGGTATGCCCGCGTGCTTCAAGACCGTTTCAAACGCCGTCAGGTTGGCGTGAATGTCGGAAATCACCAGGTAGCGCATCCAGATTACCTCTGTGATGGGAGCCTGCCACCGCTGTGGCAGGATGTAGCGCAATGTTACCACAGGACAGCAGCGGGCCACAACGCGCGGCGGGCCGGCTGCAGGCGCAGGGGATGTGGGGTGTCCTGTGCTGCAGCGGGGGAGGATCACGAGAGGCAGCCCTGCATGTGCAGGTGTTGTCGATCGGTGGTGGTGCGGGTATAAACTGCCCTCTGCTGCCGGGAGTCAGGCAGCGCAGGCAGGCAGAAAGGCCACGATGCCCATTCTGGTCACTGGCGGTTCGGGTTTTCTGGGCGGGGCGATAGTCCGGGCGCTGGTTGCTGCCGGCGAGACCCGGATACGAGTGCTGGCGCGTCCGGGCAGCGATCTCTCGGCGCTGGCCGGCATCCCCTGTGAGCGGGTCAATGGCGACCTGCTGGATCCGGACTCGCTGCGGCAGGCGCTGGAGGGCGTCAGCCAGCTGTTCCACGCCGCGGGGCTGATCCGGTTCCGGCCGCAGGATGCGCAGCAGGTGCGCCGGGTGAACCTGGACGGCACCCGCCACCTGTTCGAGGCGGCGCTGGCGGCCGGAGTCCGGCGCGTGGTTTACAGCGCGAGCATCTTTACAGTGGGGGCTGCGCAGAATGGGGCGCTGGCTACCGAGGATATGGGCTATAACACGCCTGACCTGCTGGATATTCCTTATATTCAGGCCAAATGGGGGGCTGAGCAAGCAGCACAGGCCGCTGCCGCCCGGGGGCTGAAGGTGATCCGGCTGTACCCCGGGCTGTGCTTTGGCCCCGGCGATCATAACCGATCCTCAACCGGCGCCGTGGATGCCTGGCTGAGGGGGATGCTGCCGGCAGTGGTGCGCGGGGGCGGCATTCCGGTGATCGATGTGCGGGATGCCGCGCAGGCGCACCTGGCCGCCATGGCGCACGGAGTGCCGGGCCGCCGCTACCTGGCGCCGGGTTACAACCTCACCCTGGATGAGCTGTTCGCCCGGCTGTCACATTTGACGGGGCGGCCTGGGCCGCTGATGCTGCCGGCCAGGGTAGGGATTCTGGCGGCCAGGCTGCTCGATTGGCTGCCGCTGGCGCTGCCTGTTGACAGCGCGCAGGCGCGGCTCATGGCCCGGCAGTGGTGGTTTGATGACTCCCGCGCCCGGCAGGAGCTGGGCATAGCGTACCGCCCACTGGACACCACCCTGGCCGAGACGGTGGCCTGGCTGCGGGATCACCCGCGCCGGAGGGTTCAGCCCGGCAGGACCAGGCTGTCCAGGTCGCGCGGGTAATAGGTCAGGATCTCGATCCCATCTTCAGTGACCACCACAGTATCCGAGTGGCGAAACCCGCCGATGCCAGGGACATACAGCCCTGGCTCGACGGTGAAGACCATGCCCGGCTGCATGACGGTATCATCCCCCTGATCGAGGAACGGCCCCTCGTGATACCGCAGGCCGATCGCGTGGCCGGTGTGATGCTTCCAGTAAGCCGTCAGATCATGGCGTTCAAAGTAACCGCGCACAGCCTGATCCACCGCTGAGCAGCGCACCCCGGCCCGCATCGCCTCAAAGGCTGTATCCTGCAGAGCCATCATGTGCTGGAACAAATGAGTCTGTTCGACGGTGGGCTGGCCGATGATCAGGGTGCGCTCAAGCTCCGATTCGTATCCCCAGACCGGAGCGCCAGCGCCGGTGACCAGGACATCGCCGGGCTGGAACGTGATATTGGCGGCCAGTGCATGGGGGATGGCTGAGTTACGCCCGATCTGTCCCCGGTAGCCGGCGCCGGCCCCCTGGGAGAAGGCGCTCTGCGCCCGGTAGATCGGCCCGATCGCGTCCAGCATGGCCCGGGTGGCTTCATCGCTGGCGCGCTGGCTGACTTCGGTCTCAGTGAGGCCGACGCGGGTATATCGCTGCAGCAGCTGGTGAGCCAGATTTCCCCAGCGCACGCTCTCCCGGATCAGCGCCAGTTCGGCTGGCGACTTGATCCTCATCTGATCTTCGATTGCTGCCCGTACCGGGATCACCGGTGTGCCAATCAGGGCGGACAGAGCCGGCCCGCGATAGCCCAGAATCCAGGGGTAGCCATCCTCGTCAGCGCCGATGCGGCCCTGGATTCCCTGATCGCGCAGCAGGGCTGCCAGCCGCTCCATAGGGTGCGGGCGGTCCGGATATTCGGGGTAGTGCTCCACACGATCGACCACGGCATTGGCCTGTGCGTGCTCCAGTTCCAGGCGGGGCACAAACAGGGCGCGCTCGCCATCCCGGTTCATGGTGAACGCCATCGGGCGCTCGGTGGGTATGAAGGCGAAACCCGTCAAGTAGAGCATGGCATGGCGGTCGAACACTACCACGCCGGCCAGGTCCTCGCGCCGAATGTGCTCCAGAAGTTGGCCGCAGCGAGCCAGGTGCTCCTCGTCGCGAATCCGTAGCGCAAACTTATCGATGCCCATGCGCCCCTGCTCCTTTCAGCCTCATGAATGAATACATGTCCGTACACCGGGCGACTGGCGCGCTGCCTGACTGATAATGTACCGCACAGGCGCGGTGGGAGAAAGCCGGGCGCACGGCTGTCTGTGTGGCAACCGTGCTACAATAGTCGGCGGGGGATGCCCCCGCGTCGCGGGACCCCCCTCGCGGAACGGCAGCGCAATACCCACCCGCTGAAGGTAATGAGACCGAACCTCGACGACGTGCGCCGCGCCCTGGCCCTGACCGACTTTGATGCTGTGAGCGCCTGGCGTCAGATGGCGCCGCAGCACCGCCGGCTGGAAAGTCTTCCGGCAGCTGACGGAGCAGCGCGCACCGCCGCCGTCCTGCTGCTGCTTTATCCTCAAGGCGGGCAGCTTGTTTTTGTCCTGACGCGTCGCACGGAGATAGTGGCCACGCATAAGGGCCAGATCTCGCTGCCGGGCGGCGCGCAGGAAAGCGGCGAATCCCCGGCCCAGACAGCCATCCGCGAGACCTGCGAGGAGATCGGCGTGTGCCAGGCAGATATCAGCCTGATCGGCGCGCTGACTCCGCTGTACGTGGGTGTGAGCGGCTTCCAGATCAACCCATTTGTGGGCTATCTGCCGGCCCGCCCTCAGATCTCCCCGGATCCGGTGGAAGTGGCTGAAACCCTCGAGGTACCCCTGAGCCAGCTGCTGGACGACTCGGTCAAACAGGTGGAACGCTGGCATTTAGGGGGGATGGACCTCGATGTCCCCTTCTACCGCATCAGCGGCTACCCGGTATGGGGCGCGACGGCGATCATTTTGAGCGAGATGGAGCACCGACTGCGGGCGGCGCTGGCGCTCTCGCTCTAATGAAGGTTTTATGTCTATCTAATAATCCTCTGATGAAAGGGCGCTATGCTTCATCGTGAACTTGCAGAACTATCCAGATAAGCGAGGAGAACACGATGAGCATGATCAACTGGGCCCCAACGCGTGAGCTGATCAGCCTGCATGAGACGATGAACCGTCTGATGGAAGGCAGCCAGACCCGCAGCGTACCTGGCTACACCCGCGCGGAGCGCGAGGCTATCCTGCCAGTGGATGTCTATTCCACCAGCGACGAGATCGTGGTGATCGCAGCCATACCTGGCCTGACTGCTGAAGATGTCCAGATCACCTATGAGGCAGACGTCCTGACCATCCGCGGTAGGTTCCCGGAGCGGCTTGAGAACACCGATTACGTGATGGCTGAGCGCTATCATGGTGCGTTTATCCGCATGCTGCAGCTCAATATTCCCATCGACGCCGATCGGATCGAAGCCACCTGCGAGAACGGCCTGCTGCGCCTGGTGCTGCCCAAGGCCGAGGCCGTCAAGCCGCGTGTGATCAAGGTGCAGACCCGCAAGTCCTGACCTCCCCTCGCTCCGCCCCGTCCATGCGCTGAGCCCGGGCGTGGGCGTAGCCATCAACCTCAACTCACTCTCAAGCAAGCGTCAGGCGTTGACAGCCTGGCGCTTGTCGTCTAGAGTCGTGCGGGTTATCTCAAGCCCCGGAGACGCTCTGTGTCCAACACTCTGCATGACCGGCTCAGTCAGTACATACGCGATCTGTTTGGATCCGAAGATGCTGTACTGGACAACATTCAGGCCGACAGCGCCCGTGAAGGGTTACCGGCGATCAGCATCCGGGCCGAAGAAGGCAGGCTGCTGAATGTGCTGCTGCGGGCGGCCGGCGCCCGCCGGGTGGTGGAGGTGGGGACTCTGGCCGGTTACAGCGGCATCTGGATCGCGCGGGCGCTGCCGCCGGAAGGGAAGCTGATCACGCTGGAGCGCGATCCGCGGCATGCGGAAATCGCCCGGCGCAACTTCGAACGGGCCGGGCTGGCGGCGCGCGTCGAGGTGCGGGAAGGCCCGGCGCTTGCCAGCCTGGAGGCGCTGGCGGCGGAATCCCCCTTCGACGCCATCTTCATCGATGCGTACAAGGGCGATTACCCTGCCTATCTGGACTGGGCACAGGAGCATATCCGGGTGGGTGGGCTGATCCTGGCGCATAATGCGCTGCTGGGAGGAGCAGTCGTTGAGCCGGGGAAGCGCCCCGCCGCTGAAGTCGAAGCGCTGCTGACCTTCAACCGCCGTCTGGCCACCGATCCCCGGCTGGCGGGGATCATCGTGCCGCTGGGCGATGGTCTGTCTGCGGCCGTGCGCCTCGGTTGATGTCATAGGATGGCTCCTATGACGTTTCCCCTTCCACAGACCCTGATCGACCAATTTGAAAGCTTGACCGGTGGCCCCCCCCGGCTGGTGGCGCGCGCGCCGGGCCGTGTGGATCTGATCGGCACCCATGTGGATTACAACGAAGGGCTGGTGCTCCCGGCTGCCATCTCCCGGTATGCCTGGGTGGCGGCTCGCCCCCGCAATGACCGGCTGGTCGTGATTGACTCGCTGGATATGCATGAGCGCATCACGTTCAGCCTGGACTCTATGGAGACACGCACCCTGCTCGGCGGCGAGCCGATGCCAGTCTGGGCGCAGTATGCCGCCGGGGTGGCCTGGGCCCTGGAAGAAAGCGGTCTTCGGCTGACGGGCTGCGACCTGGCGATCACCGGCGAAGTGCCGGTTGGGGCAGGGCTCTCCTCCTCGGCAGCGGTCGAAGTCGCCTATGCGCATGCGTGGACGTATCTGATCGGGTGGGCGGGCGATCGGATGCAGCTGGCGCAGTGGTGCCAGCGGGCAGAAAACCAGTACGTTGGGGTGAACTCCGGCCTGATGGATCAATTCTCCAGCACTTTTGGGCAGAGCGGCCATGCGCTGCTGCTTGACTGCCGCAGCCTGGATTGGGAAGCCGTGCCGCTGAGCGATCGGGTGGCGCTGGTCGTGGCCGATACCGGCACCCGACGCACCCTGGCTGCCAGCCACTATAACACGCGCCGCGCCGAGTGTGAGCAGGCAGTTGCCAGCCTGAAAACCGCCCTGCCGGAAATCCGGTCTCTGCGTGATGTCTCCATTGAGGCATTTCAAGTTCACAGCCATCTCGTTCCGCAGCCGGCCCGCGACCGGGCCCAGCATGTCATCGAGGAGATTGCACGGGTAGCAGAGGCGGCGGAAGCACTGCGGCATGGCGATGTGGGCCGACTGGGGGCGCTGATGGATGCCTCGCAGATCAGTTCGCGTGATCTGTTTGCCGCCAGTGGACCGGCGCTCGATGCCATGTGGGAAGCCTCGCAGGGGCACCCGGCACGGCTCGGAGGCCGCTTCTTAGGGGCGGGCTGGGCCGGCTGCCTGATCTTTCTGGTTGAGGCCGCCGGCAGCCACGATTTTGCGGCCCGGACTGCCGAACGCTACCGCCGGCAGACCGGGCAGCTCCCGGAGCTAACGATTGTGCAGGCTGCGCAGGGGGCCGAGGTGGCAGCCGTATGACCGCAGGCTGCCTGCAGGTCGCGTGAGATCGGGTATAATCGCTGCCGCTGGCGACAGAGCCAGCTTTCTGTTGAGCTGTGGAGACCCTATGCATCGGTTGAGTCAAACCGCTTCAGGAGCGCTGGTGCTGGCTGTATTGCTGACGATCGGGATAACAGCCTGCCAGCCGCAGCCTGCGGTGACTCCCACCCCTACTCGCACGCCGGCTGCGGTGGTCGTGCCGCCGACCGTCGCGCCGACTGCGGTGGTTACACAGCCGCCCCCTGCTCCGTCCAGCGCGGGGCGGGTGGGGCCGGACGCTTACCCTGCCGGTGTCAACCCGCTGACGGGCCTGCCGGTTGCTGATCCTGCCGTGCTGCAACGCCCGCCGCTGGCCATCAAAGTATCCAACTACATTGGCGCGCGTCCGCAGTCCGGCCTGAGCTATGCCGACCTGGTGTTTGAGCATTACGCCGAGGGGGGTGAAACTCGCCTGACCGGCGTCTACTACAGCCAGTCTCCGGAGCGGGTCGGATCGGTGCGCAGCGGCCGCCTGATCGATCTGGAGATCGTCCCGATGTTCGATGCGCTGCTGACAGCGTCGGGCTTCAGCGGCGGCGTGCTCAAGCGCATCGACGCTGCCCCGTGGAAGGCACGAAACCTGTCCGGCCCCTTCATCGGCCCGCCGATGCTGGTTCGCGTCCCGCTGGACAACGTCGCCTATGAGCACACGCTGTTCGCTGTCCCGGCGGAGATCTGGCAGTATGCTGCCCGCCAGGGGATCAGCCAGCCACCGATGCTGACGCCGGGGATGGCCTTCGACCCGTCTGTGCCGCCGGGCGGGGTGTCGGCCTCAAAGGCAGCGCTGGATTTTGGGCTGTCGTGGACAGAGGTGAGCTGGCAGTATGATCCGGCTGCTGGCCGGTACCTGCGGATGTTGGCAGGGGAGCCGCATACGGATGCCCTGAATGGTCAGCAGATCGCCGTGGAGAATGTGGTGCTGATCGGGGCATGGCACATCGAAACAGATATCCCGGAGGACAGCTTTGGAGGTGGGCATCTGTCCGTGGAGATCCAGATCTGGGGCAGTGGCCCTCTGACGCTGTTCCGGGATGGGCAGCGGTTCGAAGGCCAGTGGACCCGCAGCAATCCCGAGAACATGCTGGCTTTCACCGATGCCAACGGCGGCATCCTTTATCTCAAGCCGGGGCAGACCTGGTTTGAGATGGTGCCGATCGGTTTTGATCAACTGCTCGTTGAGCCATAGGCGCTACAGGATAACCCGGTATGTTCCCTTCCAGAATCATCACCGCTGTGCTGGCCCTGACAGCACTTGCGCTGGTGGCCTGCGTGCCGCAGCAGCCGCCGCCTACCCCCACCGCCACCCCGGCGGCAGCCGCGACAACCGCGCTTTCTGTGCCGACGGCTACCCCGGCGAGCGCGCCTGAGCTGCCGACACCCACGCCGACGGGACCTTACGGGCCGACAAATTTCCCCGCGGATGTCAATCCGCTGACCGGTCAGGTGGTGGCCGACCCGGCGGCGCTGAATCGCCGCCCGCTGCTGATCAAGGTCAGCAATGAATCAGAGGAAGTGCGTCCGCAGAGCGGATGGGCCTTCGCCGACCATGTGTGGGAGTACCAGATGGAAGGGTTCGCCCAGACGCGCTACACCGCCGTGATCTACGGGCAGGCGCCGGAGCGAGTAGGATCAGTGCGCAGCGCACGCCTGATCGATGTGGAGCACCTGGTGGATATGTACGGCGGCATCCTGGTCTTTTCAGGCGGCAGCACTAATTTCGGGCATGAGCCGCCCGGCCCGCCGCGCATTCGTGAGCTGGTGCTGGCGGCGCCGTGGCGTAACCGTGCGGTGTCTGAACAAATGGGGATGGCCGACCCGTATCTGGTGCGCATCCCCGATATCCCGCGACCCGGCGTGCCGGGCTACCATACCCTGTTTGCCGTCCCTGTGAAGATATGGGAATGGGCCGGGCAGCAGGGCCTCAGCCAGCGACCTAACCTGGATGGACTGGCGTTCGACCTGAATCCGCCGGCCGGCGGACTGCCCACGAACGAGGCGATCGTTGACTACCCCGGCATCGGCCCCAGGCACACGTGGCGCTGGGATCAGACCAGCAGCCGCTGGCTGAGCTTCACCGATGACAAACCCGATGGCGATACTCTGACGCCTGACCGTCAGCTTGCATTTGACAACGTTGTGATCCTCTATGTACCTCACTACCAGGCGGATTTCCTGGAACAGGAAGGCGAGCTTGGGGAGCTGTACTCGGTGGGTATTACCCTGGAGGGCGAAGGGGATGGCATGCTGCTGCGGAACGGGCAGCGCTACCCCATTCGCTGGCGCCGCGCAGCGGCTGAGGGCATGCTTCAGCTGGTAGACGCTGGCGGGGCGATCATCCCTCTTCAGCCTGGCACGACTTTCTTCCACACTGCGGATACGATCTATTTCGCACCGCAGATCGCGTTTGCACCGTAGGCGGGAGGGAGGGCGTGCCTGGCAGATGTAAACTGTTGATTGCCAGCGGCCTGGCCGGAGTGCTGGGGGCCGCGCTGGCAGGTTGTCAGCCTGCGGCGGCGACGCGCATCGCAGCCACTACGATACCCGCAGCGGCCCCGGCGACACGGACTCCCCGCCCGCCTGCAACTGAGACAGCCGACTCAGCCAACCTCGCCACCCCAACGCCTTCAGCGACGCCGCCCCCTGCGGCGATCGGGCCGGAGCTCTATCCCGCAGGGGTGAACCCGCTGACGGGCCTGCCGGTAGCGGACCCGGCTGTGCTGGAGCGCGCTCCCCTGCTGATCATGGTTAGCAACGAATCCCCGGAGGTGCGGCCGCAGAGCGGCCTGATGGCGGCCGATCATGTCTGGGAATACCAGATGGAGGGCTTCAGGCAGACACGTTACACGGCCGTGATCTACAGCCAGACGCCGGAACGTGTAGGCTCTGTCCGCAGTGTGCGCCTGATCAATACGGAGCATCTGCGCCCGGCCTATGATGGGCTGCTGGTCATCTCCGGGGCCAGCGCGGGTGTCTACCGGCTGATGCTGGATTCGCCGTGGTGGGATCGGGTCTTTCGCGAGGAGGAGGAGCAGGATCATCTGGTGCGAATCCGGGATATCCCCCGCCCCAATACCGACTTCTATCACGCGTTGTTTGCCATACCGGCTGAGCTGTGGCGTTATGCTGACGAGCGGGGGGTTAACGCCCGCCCGAGCCTGCAGGGCCTGACATTCGCCGGGGCGGCGCCGCCGGGAGGGATCCCCACCCGTGAGATGGTAATCGACTTCCCCGAAGATGGCCCGATCCACCGCTGGGCGTATGATCCGGATATCGGCCGCTGGCTGAGTTTCACGACCGATCAGAAGGCGATGATGGAAGAAACTCCTGATCACGACCTGCTTGCCGGGCAGCAGCTGGCGTTTGATAATGTGGTGCTGATCTCCGTCCCGCATTATCTCGCGCCGATCATCGAGGATCAGCGCGGGAACCTGAGTTCGGTGGGGGTGCGGCTGATCGGCTACGGCGATGCGGTGCTGCTGCGCGACGGTCAGCGGTACCCGGTGCGCTGGTGGCGGTCACAGGACGGGATGATCCGGCTGCGGGATGCCGATCACCGGCCGGTCCCGCTCAAGCCCGGCACGACCTGGTTTGTCACGGCGTCCAGCAACATGTTCACGCCAGAAGTTCGCTTCAGGCCGTAGCGAGAATCCCTTGGCTCACGTCATCACCAGCCTGTGTCTGCGGCATGAGGGATGTGTGGCGATCTGCCCGGTGAACTGCATCGTGCCGGGGGTGCCGATCGAAGTCTGGCCTTATGCCTACATTGATCCGCATGCCTGCACGGACTGTGGATTGTGTGTGCCCATGTGCCCCTACCACGCAATCTGGCCACAGGGCCAGCTTCCACCCGCCCTGAAGGCGGACTGCCAGCTCAATGCCGCCTTCTTTGAATCCGGACCGGGGTATGCTGCGCGGAATCCGGACCGGCGCGGTGGCGGACCGGCCCGGAAAGCTCACCGTAGACGTCCGTAGGTCGGGAAACAAGAAGAGGGGCACGACTGCCCCTCTCGGTGATGCCTGCGATTCGACGCAGAACCTAGCGCTTGCTGGCTGGTGCACCGGTCTTGATGGGGACGGGCGCCGATGCGGCTTCCGATGTCGAAAGGGTTTCCTGGCTGGCAGAGGCCGGTTCGCCGGATGCTCTGAAGGGCGCCAGCGCCTCGGCCACATCGACCTGCTGCTCCATCCTCACCTGGCCCTGTAGAAAAGCGCCTTCTTCAGTGGAAAGGCGCTCAAGGCGCAGATCACCCAGCAAGCGCCCGGTGCGCAGAATCGAGACCCGGCGGGCTGTCACGTTGCCGCGCACCATCCCCCCTACGGTCACGGCTTCTGCGATGATATCACCGGTCACAGCCGCCGTTTCACCGATCACTACGCGGCTTTCAGTGAGCGCGTCGCCGGTGAGGGTCCCCTCGATGCGAATGCCGCTTCTGGCGAACACCGTCCCTGTGAAGTCAGCGCCTGCGCCAATGATACTCTCCGAGGCGGCGGGGTGTACCGGGGTCTGGCTGGCAGCCGCCTGATCGGGTTTAGCTGCACTGAACAGATCCTTGAACACTCAGGAAGCCTCCCTGACCTGGATGAAACTGATTGATGGCGTGGAAGTATGCCAGAAGGTATGTGAGCCATTCACACTATACCAGCCGGTCCGGGCGCTGTCAACGAGATAGGCCCGATCGCAGGGCAATCGCCGGCTGCCCGGCAGAGGTTTCACGCGGAGTGGGTGTTGTTCAGGCGATAGCCCCGGCCGCGCACGGTCTGAATATAGCGCGGGGAAGCCGGGTCAGGCTCGATCTTAGAGCGAAGCCGGCTCACGAGCTTTTCGATCCGTGCGTCATCGACCTCATCCAGGTATTCAACGCCCCAGACACGCTCCACGATCTGATATTTGTCGGTGAGCTTGTTGGCACGCTCGTGCAGCAGGGCGAGCAGCCTGAATTCCAGCTCGCTCAAGGTCTCGACAGGCACGCCGCTGACCCAGACGTCGCCAGCATCCTGATCGACCCAGACGCCGCCGGGCAGGTCACGCTGCACAGTCGCCTGACGCCGCACAAAATCGGCCAGGAGGCTGCAGAACACCTCGGGCGCTGAGCCGGCCAGCCGGACCAGCCCCCAGTCGTGCAGGGACTGGACAACCCCCCCGGGACGGCTGTCCACAGTGCCCACGGCCACAGTCAGTAGTCCTTCGCGCTCATCGGGGCTGAGCTGGCTCCACAGGCGGGCGCATTCGGAGCGAACGGTCATGTCGCGGCTCAGCGCTTCATACAGGGCTTCCTCCAGCGGCGAGGACAGGGCCGCTGTCTCGAGCAGGCGCCCGACGACAGACATGATCAGGCCCGGATGGCCGCCTGCCACCCCCCAGAGGAAGTCGAGCTGATCCGGGCTCAGCTCGATACCCGGCGCTGCCTGCTCAACCAGGCTCTGCGCCAGCGCATCTGCTTCAGGCCGGGCCATTGGCCCAATGGTATAGGTGTAAGAAGCAGACAGTTCCACGAACTCAGCAGTCTGCTCGTCGCTGCGCTTGCTGCCGAGCCGCCGGACCGTCGCCGTGACGTAGATCAGGCTGCGCGGGTAGCGATCTCGCAGGGCCCGCAGGTTCAAGAACACGCGCCCGTCCAGCGTGTCAAACGCCTCATCGAACTCATCCAGCAGCAGGATCAGGTCGCGCTGTCCATCCTGAATACAGGCCGTCAGCGCATTATTGAAGCTGAGAGGAACCATGATCTGCGAGTCGGGATCGACGACCTTGGTATAGTGACGGGCGATCTCCTGTGCCAGTGTGGGGTCAAGGGGCTGCAAACTTTCCTGAACGGCGCGCAGCACCAGTTCGTAAAGACCCTGGCCGCTGAGTTCGAGCATAGCATTGCAGTCGATATAGGCGCAGGCGGCCCGGCGGCCGGTTTCCTGGAAGTAGCGGTCGGCGACTTCCGGGGCGCGGAGGGCACGCAGCAGGGTGGACTTGCCCATATTGCTCAGCCCGACGATCGACGCACAGCAGGCTGCGCTGACTGCCTGGATGAGCTGCTCAATTTCGCGTTCGCGGTATACCGGCATGCTGGTCACCATACAAAGACCCGGGCTGGCATCTTCATGCCCATGTCAGCCCGGGTCGGATCATTCACACGCGGCGCGAAAGTGCAGGATGTGGCGTTTACTTGAGCCGCAGGCGCCGGACGACTACCACCACCCCGATCAACGCTATAGCCAGAATGCCGACACCCGCCAGGCCCGCGGAGCCGCTGAAGCCGGTCGTTGGCAGGGTAGGGGCGGCGCTGGGCTGGATCGGACCGCCGCTGCCACCGGCAGTGGGCGTGCCGCCGCCTCCGGAGATCCGGGTGGGGGTCGCGCCGCCCAGAGGTGTCACCTCAATGATCCCCGAGGTGGCAATCGCAGTGGGAGTCGCACCGCCTGGCGTGCGGGCCGGGGTGAGCGGTGTGGGGCTGCCTGCGCCGCCGGACGGAGTCACTTCCGCTACCCGGGTGCCTTCTGTTGCCTCAGCCGTGCCGGTGCCCCCTTCGATCACCACAGTGACCTCCACAGCCGCTGTCGGTGTCGCTGTGGCTTCCTTCTCTTCGGTCGGCTTTGCCGTCGGCTCCTGTGTGGCTGGCTCCTCGGTGACGACCATGGCCGATTCAGTGGCGATCTGGGCGGTCTGGGTTGCGGCTGCCAGTGTGAGGTTGGCTGCATTGGTCAGCTCGATATCCGAAACCTGTGCACTCTGTCTCGGCTGAAGCACCAGCAGATAGATGGCCATTGCGCAGATGCCGAGCACAAAGACGGCAGCCAAGACGATCGCCCCGATCAGAAACGACCGATTCTGCGTTTCTTCGGCCTCGGGTGTTGCTGGAGCTTCTTCCTCATCGTCAAAGCTGAAGTACAGATTATCCTTATCGTCCATGAGTCTCCTCGCGTGCTGCGCGCTTTGCCATGTCTCTGCATGCTACAGGTTAGCCAAGTTGCTCCAAATTGGCAAAAGGCACCAGGATCGTCTGGCCGGGGGCGACTTCCACGTAGGCCCCTGGCAGCCAGAGACCGCTGGCGAGAGGCTGCGGAGTCTCAGGGATGTCGGTAATCGTCCCGATCTCGCCCAGATAAGGGTTCTGCAGGATCCGCACCCGCTGGCCTCGCTGCAGACCCGCCTGCCCGGCACGATCAGCAGCCCGATCCTCAGGCTTCTGCCCCTGAGCTATGGGTATGATAATCTGAGGGCGAGACTGGCGCGAGTCGCCCATACCCATGACGTCCAGAGATATCTCGCGCCCGTTGTGAGTATTCAGCAGGCTGACGATCCGCTCCGCCATGGGGATCTGGCCGAAGCCCTGGGTAAGACCCACGGGAATGGCAGCGTGCTGGACGGCCGGCAGCAGGCTGGCCTCCATGCTGGCCGCAACCAGCCCCCTGACGCGAATATCGACCGCTTCCTTGAGAAGCTGCTCGGTGAGGGGAGAAGCGATCGCGATCACGGCGCCACGGTGATCAATGTTGAAACGGCCCGTCTCAGTGTGGTAGACAGGGGCAGTGTCCATCATTTTGAGCGTGCCCCATGCCAGCCCTCCCATCCCCCAGGCGAGATCGAGAACGGCGCCATTGGCTTCCATGATGATATATTCGCCGGGCTCGATGGCCGTTATCCGGCCCGGGCAGGCTGCCAGGATCTCGATGCGCTTGCGTCCGCCTTCGAGCAGGAGCTGGCCGTCACCGGCCCAGGCGATGCGGCCATCCACAGGGGAAACGGCCCGCCGTTTGCGCAGCCCCATCAGCAGAGGGCGGCTGGCCAGGGTCTCGCCGGTGCTGACAAGATCACCCAAGCGCTTGGTGAGATAGCCATCTGCCTCCTGCGGGGCAACCCGCAGCAGCTGCGCTACATCGATAAGCCGGCGTTCTTCAGGCATCTCAGCCACGGCAATGATCTCCATGGCTTTGACCATCTGCCCTATCGCCACTTTGGGGACAGCCCCCCGCGGGAGCTTCTGCAACCGCCGCAGCGAGGTCACCTGCGAAAAGCGGCTCTGGCTAAACGGGAGAGGTGCTTCCATGCTCATGCGGTATGCGCCTCCCCGGTCAGTGATTTCTGCCATTCACGCAGCAGCGACTGCCGCTCGCCGACATCACGCGGAAAGCGCCAGGGGCGCCCGCGGGCATCAATGATCACCCCCAGGGTCCCCCCGATAACCGTCCGGCGGAGGCTGCGGGATCCCTGCCCGGGTTCGATTTCGACGCGGCGTGGCTGTAGCGTCAGCTCGGCCCGCGTTCCGGCAGCAAGCGGCAGAACCCGTAAGGAGCCGTAGGGGACCTCAAACTGCTCCGCTTTGCCGGCCCCGTCGTGCTTCAGGCTGCCGCGCACAACGATCTCGCCCCGGCGAGCACGGCCGGCGATTGAGACGATAGTCCCCACCTCTACCAGGCCGCCACTATCCAGCACCTGCACCACTGCGGTGGGGTTCTGCGGTGCGACGGCTCCCAGCAGGGGGGCCAGCCCATAGGGGTCGAGCAGCAGGCGGGTGATGCCCACCGGCAGCAGGGCGTCGAGCGCGATCAGCGCGCTCCAGCCATCATGGGGAGTGCGGGCCAGGGTGCTGCCGCTGAGCAGAATGGTATCGAATGGCGGCAGCGGCCCGCGTTTGCGAGCCTCGCGCCAGGTGATCCGCGCGCTGGCGACCGCCCGCCGGATGATCTCGCGGGCCAGCGCATATTCCATCTCCATATCGCGGGGATCGGCGGGCACGGTATGAGGGTAAATGGACTTGTTCAGCACATAGTTGCGGACCTCGTCAGCATCCCGCAGATCGATGGACAGCCAGCGGCTCAGGCTGTCCATCCGGACCTGGCTGAGCACCTCGCCGACCGACTCGCCGATCCCGAGAGTGTCCAGCACGTTCAGGTAGCGCCCGCCGCGAATGGTAGCGGCCACGGCAGTCGCCGAGCTGCCCAGATCAATGCCCAGCACGTCGGCTCGTGTGACTTCACCCAGGATGCGCACCATACGGCCAAAACCATGAGCTGTCGGGATGATGCCATCACTGGCCCAGTTACCGACTTCGGCAAAGCCACCTGCCGAGCCGGTTTTCTGGCTGTGGTAGAACCCTGCCAGGGCCTTTTGTGCGCCGTCAAGCTGCTCAGCATCCAGGCGCGGTCGGACATTGTCAGCCGTCAGGATGCGCATCCCGACCCGATCGCCCAGAAACTCGCGCACCTCAGACTGAAGGTCGCGATTGCCGGCATAAAGCACAGTGGGGCGGAGCTGGCGTTCCATCATTAGGGCGGCCAGGGAGACCGTTCGCATCTGCTTGCGCAGCGAGTCTCTGGCGCCGCCGTCTGTGCCGCCAACGATCAGGATGAGATCAGGTTCTGCGCGCAGCAGCGCATCGATCTGCTGCTCTGGCGTGCGGTTATCGGCCAGACTCAGGCTGTCTATCAGGGAGAGATAGGTGCTTTCAGCGGCACGCCGGCCGCTGGCCAGGCTGACATCGGGCACTAACCCTATCAGGACGGTGCGAATAGGTTTGCCCGCGCTGGCTGTGACAGCGAATGCACTTACACCGAGGAAGTCGCTGCGTTCCGGGAGGATCAGCTGGTTCTTCTGATCGAAGAAGCGCCGCCCCGTGGCCTCGGTGATCGTATCGAAAGCGCGCCGAACGCCCTCGAAGACATCGTTCCAGGGCTCGAACTGCGTGGTTGGAGACTCGCCGCGGGCTACAAAGCGGTACTGGCCGTCTACTATATCCAGCAGCACAGCGCGCGTATAGATGCTGCCAATATCGACTGCCAGGATGGCACCCGCCGGCGCAGCCCTTACAGCGGACTCCAGACCCGTTGCTTCAAGCCGCTCATCGTTGAGGAGTTCAGATAAAAAGGACATGGGTTTGCCGCTAAATCTCAGGGTAGGAGTCTGCTTGCCCAGTTACTCAGCGCCAGCAGACGGTCGCTGAAGATGGCGATACCCGATAGTATCATGCCTCCATAGATAGCACCAAGTGTGATGGCCAGGAAGGCCTGACCGATATACGCAGCCGCCTGCATAATTGGCGTGCGCTGAGCATCGCCAGCAGGTGACCGGCCGCGCAGCCAGAACTGGAACACGATCAGTGTGGTCACAGTGCCCACGGCAATGATGGCGTTGCTGAGGAAGGCCAGACCCCCTGCCGGCGCCAGCGAGATCCAGGTCGAGCGGATCTGGGGAACCAGTGTGCCGGTCACTGCTCCGCCAATCGACACTGCCGTGCCCACACCAATCATGTAGGCAATCGCCAGATTGCCCAGCGCAGACGTCCGTGGGCTGAGCTTAAGAATCAAGAAGACGAACACCAACAGCGGGACGGCAGCCAGGAGCGTCACCAGTGGCTCCCCGCTGAGCAGCGGGCGTATCAACCTGGGCAGCAGCACCTGGAAGATCACCACCAGGACAGCATACCCGACTGCTACGCCGATGAACAGATGCAGCGCCAGCCGGTAGAGGGGGTTATCCCCGATCAGATAGCTGAGCAGCGCCACCGTCAAAGCGAAGGCAAGGGCGCCGCCGATCAGGTCATATTGGGCCGGGGAGAGTGCGATCATTCTGGCTCCTGCGGGTGACGCAGAGCGATCAGGCCATGAATCAGGCTGCCGACAAGGATCATCGCGGCGGCGGCCAGTCCGCCTGCAGCCTGCAAGTTCCACAGGGTTATCAGGGCCGGGGCGGGCTGCTGGCCTGCCAGCGACTGGTATGCCACTGCATCGTTGATTCCGCTCAACACGGCGGTCAGCTGGCCGCTCTGGCGGTAGGGGAAGGCCATCGGCGCTGATCCGGCGCTGGTCGCTGCGATGAGCGGGGCATCCGTTGCGGCCCCGGCTTGCTCGATCCATACCCGCAGGTAGTCACTGCGCGCGGTGAGGATCACGATCAGATCCGGTTCAAGGTCAGCCAGACGCGCTGCTGTCACGCCGCTGGGCTGGCCGAGATAATCCAGCGCCAGCGGCGACGGGACGCCGGGCAGCGCGCCAATGGTCAGACCGCTGATACCGCGGCTTTCGCCAGCCACGTAGCCAACGGCGATCCAGCGCCCGGCGAGCGGGCTGTCAGCTCCCAGGCTCACCAGCGCCTGCCGGGCCATGGCAGGACCTGTTGGGCGGGTGCTGATGGCGTAGACGGCTGCTGCCTCGCGGGATTCCAGATGATGCAGCAGCGCCACAGCCAGCGGCTGCATCTCGGCCGCAGAATCGGGTTCGTATTCGAAGGCCAGCACCGCGACGGGCGAGTCAGGCAGGCTCTGAACGAGATCGTACGCGGCGGCTACCTCGGCCCCTGCATGCGCTGCCGGCAGGAAAGTCGCTCCCAGCGTCAGGGCAGCAACCAGGGTTGCCAGCAGAATCAGGGTGATCAGCCACCGCTCCAGCGGCATGGCAGCTCGGCGCCCTACGCTGGCTGGCGTGCCCTGCGCTTCGCGGGCCAGCATCGCACGCAGCAGTTCAACCCGGCGCATCTGTTCATCGCTGACGATCACCTGGTCGATGATCTGCCCGGCCTGCAGAGAAGCGCCATCAAACAGCAGTTCAGGACGGATCACGCCGGCCACATTCTTGAGAGCGCCCACCGTCTCGGTGACAGGCTCATCAGATCGCTGGCTCGTGATGGCCTCAAAACGAAGGTCCGCCATTCCAGGGAGCATATCACCGGGCAGTGCAGGTGCGACGCCTGCCTGCGTCTCTCTGGCGGAAGACTCCTGAAGCCAGGCAGGCAGCTCAGCCGCTAGGAGTTCTGCTTCCTCATCTCCGGTTCTGGCCTGAGGAATCAGTAGATCCTCAGATAGCCCGAGGAGGTCCTCGCCGCCCGATGGCAGAGGTGCTGCCAGGTCAATCATGCCGGCTGGCCTCTCCTCGTCCAGATTCAGAGAGGCCATCCAATCAGGCACTTCATCAGCTGCTGCTGGGGCAGGCAGCCGATCGGCGGGTTCCGGCGCCGGTTCGGTGTGCAAAGGAGCAGAAGGCGGCGGCTCGGGCGCAGGCGCCTCAATGCCGCTCAACCAGTCGATTACTTCGACCTCGCCTGCAACGGGAGGCGGGGCAGGGGTGGGCGCCGCTGGCTCAGCCTCACGCAGCCAGTCAGGGACAGCGGCTTCTTCGCCTTCAGCAGCGGGCGGCGGGGCGGGAGACGGCTCCGGCGCGGCGATGCCAGCCAGCCAGTCAGGGATGGCGGCCTCTTCGCCTTCAGCGGCGGGAGACGGCTCCGGCGCGGCGATGCCAGCCAGCCAGTCAGGGATGGCGGCTTCTTCGCCTTCAGCGGCGGGAGACGGCTCCGGCGCGGCGATGCCGGCCAGCCAGTCAGGGACGGCGGCTTCTTCGCCTTCAGCGGCGGGCGGCGGGGCGGCGGAGACAACCTCCGCTGGCTCAACCGGCGGGGGTGGTTGCTCAACCGGTTCGCCTAACCACTCCGGCAAGCCCACCGGCTCAGCGATTGCTCCCTGGCCAGCTAAAGGCTGCTCCTGAGGGCTGCGCAGCCAGTCGGGTGTCTCCGAAGCTGATTCCCAGGGTTCAGCCGCTTCAACCAGAGGCCGGTCAGGTTCAGTAGCCTGGCTCAGCCAGTCTGGCATACCCGCGGTGGGCATAAGCGGAACAGCAGGTTCTATATCAGCGTGTGAGGCCGGTTCAGCCGGTGGCTCTGCCGCCGGCCGCAGCCATTCGGGCGCCTCACCGGGGAGATAATCGCTGACAGGCGGCACTGGTTGGCCAGGCTCTCCTGCTTCCAGTGCGCCGGAAGGGGTGCCTGACGCTGGCTCGCCGATATCGGAAGCTAACCAGTCGGGCATCTCGCCGGTCAGGGGCTCAGGCAAACCTCCGGCGGCCGGCTCCGGGGCGGATGGTGGCTCCAGATCCGACAGCCAGTCTGGCATCTCTGCCGTGAGAGGCGCACTGGCGGACGCCGCCGGCTCCGGCTCGCGCAGCCAGTCGGGAAGATCAACCGAATCAAGCGGGAGAGGAGCGGGCATGTCCAGATCGGCGGGTTCTTGTTCGGCCAGCCAGGCCGGGATCTCAATCTTGCCAGCTGACTCCAGAGACTCAGAGGTGCCACGCAGCCACTCAGGCACATCAGCTGGCGCCCCCTCCTCACTTGCTTCCGGCCGGGAGGGTGCTCCGCCAACGATGAAGTCAGGCTCCATATGAGCGAAGGGATCGCCGCTGTCGATCCGCTGCTTGCCAGCGCTGGGCCCGATGATGGTCGCTTCATCATCCAACTCTGCCCGCAGCATATCAAGCGGATCGGGCTCATACGGGCGCGGCGGGGACGGCGCTGGACGCTCCACCGCAGAGGGAGGGGGCGAGGGCACAGCCGGTTGGGGTGACGGCGCGGAGAGACCCAGTTCCTCAGCGCTCAAAGGGCGCAGCCGGGCTCCGCAATGTTCACAGACAACCCGATCCGATGGGTTAGGTTGCCCACACATCCCGCAGCGAACGGTATCTGAATCCCCCGGGGTGCTAGCCATACAGTTAATCCCTGTCCCCGATCAGTCCCGGTAGGGGCGCTCAGCCCCGATAAGGACTCGTAAACCTATAGCCAGAGTGCCCAGTGCAACGCCCAGCAGGATCCCCCTGGCGCCGGCGGCTGCTGGCACACTGATCAGCCAGGTACGCACCTCATTAACCGATGTCAGCGCTTGCAGCGGCAGCCAACCGACGAGGGCCACAATCAACGCGGCCAGGAAGATAACCGACCAGAGGGTAGGTCTGGTGCGCAGCATTCGCACGGCGGCCACAACCAGGAAGAACATCACCAGGCTTCCCAGCGCAGCCTGGGAGGCGACTACCACGCTGGTGAACAGCAGGTTCATCACGCTGCCCTCGCGGTACAGGGTGGAGCCGTCCTGGAAAGCGCTTTCCAGCAGCCCCACTGTCAGTGTGACAATAGCAGCCAGGGCTGTCAGCAGGCTGTAAGGCCAGCCAGGAGCCTGGGTATCGATCCGGCGCGCATGAACGATCAGCAGATTCAGCAATCCAAGCAGCACCGCCAGCGCTCCCAGGATAATAGCCCAGTCCGTGAAGATCAGGCGCAGGGCTACCAGCTGGCCGCCGGTGAAAAAATACCCCAGCAGTGTGACAAGGCCCACGCCGATGGCGATTGCAGCAGGAATGACGTATCTCATCGAAGATAGCCTCAGCGAAGCAGACCCAGCGTTTGCAGCACAATCCCGGCGACGATCACCGCGATCACGATCCAGCGCAGCACATCCTGCACCAGTGCGCTGGCGATGGTGGGTGGATCCTCCTGCAGATAAGCCCGGGCCACAAAGATCTCTTCGCCAATCAGCGTGTGATCCGCCATCGCATAGGCAGTTGCCTGCGCTTCCAGTCGATCGCTGCCGGCTACCTGTGGGATCCCCCGGCGTATACCGGCTTCGATGGGGATCGCCACCTCAGGACCAAAGGCGCCAGTGATGACACTGGCGCGCACTTCGTCATCGACGATGATGCTGCTGCTGCCTGCTGCCAGGCTGATAGGATCGAGCGCAACCAACCGGGCTGCTGTACTTTCGTGCTTATCGAGCGTGCCGCGGTTGCGGTAGGCCCGGCGGATGGTGTCGGCCATCACTGGCAGCGTGGTCGCATCCGATGAGGTAGCAACCGGTGAGCGATCGCTGATCGCTGAGGCTTCAGCCACAATATCGAGCATTGCCAGGCCGGCCAGCGTAGCCCCGGCATCTTCCCCAATGATGCTGTTAGGGCCCAGCAGCACATGGACGCGCCCGCCGCTTTCCACCGCCTGCCCAACCTGGCTGAGCAGTGCATCATACCCCTTAAGAGGGCGCAGGTCCGGCTTGAGTCCCTGCCGCACCAGGAAATAGAATCCAGCCAGCAACAGCCCTCCCAGCACGATGAGGGAGAGGCCCAGCAGATCGGCAACGGCCCCTAGCATCGGCATAATCCACTAGCCTCTATAGTACGCCATCCCATGGAGTCGCTGCCCGGTCAGCGCTGACGGGTGAGCCTTCCAGCATCTCGGCCAGGGCGGTGACCGCGGCGGGATCGCCAATCAGGCTGAACACAGGCTGCGTGATCCACAGCAGCTGCGCGAAGATAGGCGACAGCGGTGTCAAAGCCCTGCGGAGAGCGCGAATGATCTCGCCAAAGCCTGCTTCATCAGCACAGCTTTGCCAGAGGTTAACCCGCCTCAGCCAGCGAGCCTGCCAGTCAGCCCGTGCCACGCTCATAGCCTCAGTATAGAGCAAGATGTCGATCACGGGCAAATCACATTCTTGGCGGCGCGGGTATAATCTCAGCCGTGATCGTCGCGGCTGAGCGGGAGCTTCCACTATGCTGCCACGCCATCTGGTTCTGTTCGATATTGACGGCACGCTGCTGCTGCCGGATGGCGCAGGCCGGGCGGCGCTGAAGGCAGCGCTGCTGCAGGTCTACGGCACAGCCGGGGCAGCCGATACGTTCGCACTTGGTGGCAGTCTGGATCGGCGGACGGTCAGGACTTTGATGACAGAAGCCGGGGTCGCCGATGCGGTGATCTGGGCGCGCTTTGCGGAGCTGGAGCGCGTGATGGCGGCTGATCTGCGCAAGCGCATCGCAGCGGGGATGCACCAGGTGCGCCCCTGTCCCGGCGCACAGGCGCTGCTTGATGAGCTTTCCCGTCGGCAGGACGTGCTGCTGGGGCTGATCACCGGCAATTTCCGGTCTACTGCCGAAGTCAAGCTGGAGGCCGCCGGCTTTGATCCGGCGCGTTTCCGTGTGGGCGCCTTTGGGGATGAGGCAGAAGAGCGCAGCGATCTCCCCCCGCTGGCGGTTGCCCGCGCCTATGCCGCAACAGGGGTCGCCTTCACCGGGCAGCAGGTGACGATCATCGGCGATACGGTTTCGGACATCCTGTGCGGCCGCACCGTGGGTGCCCGCAGTATCGCCGTCATGACGGGCTGGGCCCGGCCTGAGGAACTGGTGGCTGCACAGCCGGACTACCTGTTTGCCGACCTGACCGACCTGCAAGGCGTCCTGGAGGCCATTCTGGCTCGCCCCGCATCACCGGATTGGCCCGCTAACGTATGATCCGCGCTATCGCAACTTGATCAGCCGTACTGCCAGTACGGGCGGCGGGCAGCCGCTCACCGGTGGCCGGCTGCCACACGCCGACGGTGATGGTGAAGCTGCCGTGTTCCGGCAGCTGCAAATAGCGGATATCCTCCACCACCGTACCGGGCTGCCAGACATTCAGCGGATAAAGCCCGGCGAGCGGATCGCCGTCCCCCTGGGCCACCAGGGTTCCTGAGGAATCGACGACGTGAACGAAAACCGTGGGTGCTCCGTCGAGCGGCGCGGTGCTTTCCCAGATCAGCACAACCTCGACCGTACTGCCCGCAGGCAGCACACGTGCCTGGCGTAGAGCCAGCGCCTCGCCAAAGCGGGCGTGCAGCGCTCCGGGCGATGACTCCAGCACCCGGCCAGCCCGGCGCAGCCGCACGGACGGGAGGGCGCTGTAATCCGCGACCAGCACAGTCTGGCCGGAAGCCAGCAGCGGCTCCAGCATCCCGGCGTCTGCCAGTGGGCCGTAGGTCGTGCGCTCGTAAGCGACCGGCGCCAGGATGCTGCCCACCGTCAGCGCCACGTCATTGCGTGGCATGCCGGTGTGGCTGCCCACGATGTCGCCGGCGGAAACCTGCGCCGGCAGCAGGATCGCGCCGCCCGAGAAGTAGGGATACAGGCTCCGGGGTGGAGCGACGCGGTCGGGCAGATTGACCAGCAGCAGCCCTCCATCTTCGGCGTGGGCCACAGCGTCTTGGATCGCTGCGCCGCCTCGCAGATGCCAGCCCACGCCCTGAGCCGCGAACCCGGCTCCCGGCAGCGCGGTCAGCAGGCTCAGCCCGGCGCAGAGCGGAAGCCAGTGCGGATGGCTGTCGGCTGCCCGCCCAACAGTCAGCCCCCAGGCTGCTGCTGCGCCGGCTCCTGCGAAGTAGAGAAACCGCGGTGCATCTGCCAGCCAGTCAGGCCGCATGGTGGCGGCCACCGGCCCGATCCCGATGCTGAACCAGCCGGCACAGAACAACAGCGGCGCCGGGTCTTTCCTCCATACCCACCCCAGGACAGCCAGAACAGTGGCGGCAGCGCCCCATACCCCAAGCGGGCGCAGCAGCGGCTGGCCGAGGGCGGCCAGTTCGGCCAGCCAGGCCAGCGGGTAGGAGGCGCCGGTGATCAGCACGGTGAGATTCGAGGCTATCGCGGCAGGGCTCAAATCCAGGGTGGAGACCCCCTGCTGGCGCAGGGTAAGCCATAGCGCCAGCGCACCGACTCCGATGCCGGTGTGGGCCAGCGGCCACCAGCAGAGCCGTCCTCCTGCAGCTCGTCTGACCGCGATCGCCTCAGCCAGGATCACCAGCAGGCTGGTCAGGAGGCCATTTTCATGAGCAAAAGCTGCCAGTAACGTTGCTGAGAGGCTGAGCGCCAGCCAGATCATCCGCGGTGAGCGCCGGAAACGGAGATAAGCTGTGACCGCGCCGGCGGTCAGCAGGAGCGACAGCGGGTAGAATAAGCCGCTGACCCACGGAACTGCCTGGTAAGCGAAGGGATAGGCTGCAAACAGCGCTGCTGCCAGCACTCCTCCCGCGCGACGGCGAGAAGGGTCGAGGCGATCAGCCAGATCGCCGACCACCACCGATGCAGCGGTGTGGGCGATCAGGTTGAGCGCCCGCAGCGCGGCCGGAGTCCACGGCAGGCCCATCGTTCGCGCCAGCAGCCACAGGGAAAAGGCCAGCGGTCGATAATAGCCATAGGGGCTGATCTGCTGCCATAATTCGGCCAGAGAGAGTCCGTGCAGCCAGGGGATCTGCACTAGGTCGTCTGAGTAGAACGGCAGCGCAAGGCTGCGCCCGTAGAGCAGCGCAGTGATGGTGGCGGCAGCCAGGGTGGTAAGGCCCACCCGATTCCACGCGGCGGCCGGGCTGGCTCCGGGCGACGTCTCCATATCAAGGCTCCACACGGACTGCTCCCAGCACAAAGAAGTCGCCTGACAGATTGCCTTGCGGGTCATAGAAAGGGGCGCGCTGGAAGGTCGTGAAGCCGTATAAACCTATCTCGATACGATACTCGCCCGGGGGCGCGCCCAGCGGCACAATCAGACGGTAGGGATCCACCACGGATTGGCCCGGCACCCACTTGGGGAACCACAGGAAGGTAGGAAAAGCGCCACCCATCGGCGGGGCATCCTGCTGGGCGAGCACCCGTCCATCGGGGCCGGTGAGATGGACAAAGACCTTGTAGTTATCTGCCGGGCGGCTCAGCGCTGTCCAGATCACCCGGATGCGCACGGTGTCGCCGGGCGCCACGGCGATAGGCTCCACCCAGGGGGCGGCCCGCCGCTGGCCGCGTGCAGCGGCGACGGCTGCTGCCAGGCCGATCTCGTGATTGATATCGGCGATCAGATCTTCGGCGGCTGGCGGCTCGATCACCGCCGGGGTCTGGATCGTGATCTCGCCGATCTCAAGCAGCGCAGCCCCGTCGGCGAAATGCAGATTTGCGCCGCCCTGGCTGAGGTTTCTCAGACCGAGGCGCAGCGGGTAAGTCCCCGGCTCCAGGGTGAACGGCGCGCGCAGATCATAACGCTCCACGATGATCTCCCCCGGCTGCCAGGCGGGGGTGAGGAGATGGCTGTCAGTCGTGAACAGGTAGCGTGTCTCGTCGCCCAGCATCACGTAGGGGAAGATGATATCGGAGGTGGGCTCGCGCAGAGTCAGGGCAATGGACAGGGGCACAGGCTGCCCGGGCGCCACCTCACGCAAAGGCAGGTCCACGGCGACCACCGTTATAGGGTCAGCCCGGGCGTCCAGCGTCCGGGCCAGTGTCGGCGGCTCCACAGCGGGCGGCGGCAGGACCCGGTACAGGCGAGGCCCGACCGGCCGCAGGCGGAATCCTTCCTCCACCAGCTCGCGCTGATATCCGGACACGTAGATCGGCCCACGCTCGATGTTGGCCCATACATTGTCCACCCAGGGGTGGCTGGATGTAGTTGCCACAAATACCAGCGACACATCGCGTTCGCTGAGGGGGTGGTCTTCGACCCATGCCTCATACCACAGTGGGGTCAGGTGCTCCCAGTGCCCCAGCAAGACGGCTCCCTCTCCATGGCCCTCAAACCGATCATAGACCTCAGCGATCCATTCCTGTGCCCCGGTGTAGCCCCGCAGCGAGATCAACGGGTGCAGCCAGGTAGCGCGTGCCAGCGGGATCGCCAGCAGCGTCACCGCGAGAGCCAGCCGCAGCACACGAGTCTCGCTCGCGCTGCCTATCCGGGTGGCCGTCAGCACGGCTGCCGCCCCGATCCCGGCCAGGATCATCAGCACGCTGAAGGGGGTCAGCAGGTAGGCCATCACATCCTGAATAGTGTTCAGGATGAAAAGGAGGTTGACTCCCAGCATGACCGTCAGCAGCAGGGCGATCGGCCAGGTGGGCGGGTCTGCTGGCGAATCGGCAGGCTGGCTGCGCGGGCTTCGCCACAGCCAGGCCAGCCCGGCCAGCATCAGGGCAATGATCACCAGCCCGGTCTGCAGCCGCAGCAGCGATCCAAAGACCAGCCAGCGATCCGGCTGCTCGCTCAGCCCGAAGTAAAAGAGATTCACGCGCAGACCGCGTGCCAGCACCAGGTCGAGGAATCCCTCCACGGTATTGACATTGGTAGGGCCGAAGCGCAGCGGCACGGGCAGACTGGCGCGAAGCGGCAGATAGGCCCACACGCTCAGCCCCAGCAGCGCCGATCCGAGCATCCTGAGCAGGGTGCGCCAGTCCCGCAGAACCCGGGGGCGCACGACGAGGATGAAGGTCGCATACGCCGGAAAGCTGAACGTCAGCAGCGGGTGATGAGTGATGCTGAACCCGGCCAGCAGGCAGAAGACATACAGCCAGCGGTCGGCGCTGCCCCGGGAGGGAGCCTGCCGCCACCAGCGCAGCAGCGCAAACAGGCTGGCGCAGGCCAGCAACGCCGTGATGATGTGCGAGTTGGCATGGATGCTGTGCTGCCAGATGTCCGTCGCAGTCGCCGCAGAGCCGGCTGCCAGCAGGGCAGGCGCAAAGGCGACCACGCCGGTGCTGCGTGCAGGCACCACCGTGCGCACCGCGCCATACACCAGCGCCGCAATCCCGGCCCCGGCGGCCGCGCTGAGCAGGTTGGCGCGGTAGGCAATGCTTCCAATGGGAACAAGGCGCTGCCAGACAGCGCCCAGCACCGTCTGAAACGCATAGCCGGGCGGGTGTGAGATCCCCCAGATATGCGGCACAAATGTGTACTCAGCCGGATCGCCAAAGACAACGCCAGGAGCGAGCGTGGTAGCATACAGGATCAGCGCGCCCGCAAATACAGCGGCTGCCAGCCAGCGATCGGGGTGTGCGGTGATGCGGGTGAGGATAGCGGTGAAGGTGCGTGAATTGGGATGGATCGCGCTCATGGCGCGGGATTATACCACCCCTGAAAGCACAGGCGGGCCGTCTAACCCGGCCCGCCTGTGTCATTTAACCATCGGTCAAGCGTTAGTACTGATCAAGCGCCCGGCGGTACATGTCCAGCGCATCGTTCAGCTTGCCCTGCGCCATGAGCGCATCCCCGATGATACGGTAGGCACGCGGGTTAATCATGCGTCCCTTGCTGGTGTAGTCCCCCAGATCGGCGACCACCTCATCCAGCGACTGGTGGCTGCTGACCAATGCTTCATAGGCCGTCAGCGCACCCTCTACCTGTCCGGCTGCCATTGCGGCGCGGGCTCCGGGCAGCCCTTCTCCTACCGGCGCCGCCGGGGCGGGCGCCGGGGTGGGCATGGGAGGCGCCGGAGCGGGCGCAGGCGGCGGAGCCGGTGCCGCCGGAGTCGGCGCGGCAGGCTCAGGCGGTGCGGCAGCAGCCGGGATAGCCGCTTTCAGGAAAGCGTCTAGGCCGCTGTCGGCGGGCTCGGCAGGAACCTGAAGCCAGTCTGGCAGCGCTTCATCTGCTGCCGGGGTCGGGATCGCTGCCGGCTCGGGCGCAGGAGGCGGCTCCGGCGCGGGGGCGACCGGGGAGGGCTCGCCCGTCAGCCAGGACGGGAGGGGTTCGGCTTCCTCGCCTTCTGCAGCGTCTTTTGCCGCGAACGGCGCGGGCGATTCAGCTTCGCTGGTCAGCCAGGAAGGCAGGGGTTCTTCCTTTTCAGCTTCCTTGCCGGACACGGGCGGCGCCGCAGCGGCCTCAGACTCATCGGCCAGCCAGGACGGCAGCGGCTCTTCCTCAATTTCATCAGAGAGCAGCTTCTCCAGGTCCGGCGTGCGAGCCTCCTCAGCTTTCAGCGTCTCGCCCAGCCACGCCAGCTCTTCATCCTCAATCTCCAGGTCAGGCAGGTCGAGATCGGCCGCCGATCGCTCGGGCGCCCTGGCCAGCTCAGCCTCCATGTCGGTATCACGCATCCATTCAGGGAGCTCGTCATCTGACACGGGCCTGGCTTCCGCATCGGGCGGCGGAGGTGGAGGCACCGCAACGGGTGGATGATCAGGTGTCAGCGCTTCGGAGATGACATCGGAGGGGGAGATTCCCTGCCCCGCAACCTGGTCATCCAGCCAGGACAGCGCATCACGTTCGGGCGGAGCGGGGGCCGGTTTTTCAGGCTCCTGGTCCACTGTGAGCCAGGACGGCAGCGCCTCATCGGCGCCCAGTTCAGGCTCCGGGGCGCGCTCCGCTATCGGAGCCTCTGGCACGGCTGACAGCCAGGATAGATCCTCTTCATCGTGGGCGGGCGCAGGAGCGGCCTCAGCCGGGGCTTCCTGGTCACCCTTGAAGGCCGGGTCATATTTCGCTGCAATCTGCTCAAGCCACGCGACTGCGTCATCGCTGTCCAGATCGCCTTCCAGCAGCCAGTCAGGCGTCTTCTGGGATTCATCGTCCCCCATCGGTTCTTCAGTTGGTGATGCCACGAGTTCTTCCTCCTCAGGCGCAGGCGTGGTGGGCTGGCCATCGGCCAGCGCAGCCGCCAGCGGTTCTTGCTGCGGTTCGGCCTGTCCCTCTTCCATCATGTGCAGCCAATCCGGCAGCTCCTCAAGGGCAGCAGATGGCGGGGCAGCAGCCGGTTTCTCAGGCTCCGACAGCCAGTCCGGGAGCGGCTCCGGCTCCTCAGCTGCTGCAGGCGGCGCGGCGGCCATCTCAGCGGGCTCGCCACCGTGCAGCCAGTCCGGCAGGGCAGCAGGTTCTTCCGCCGCGGCCTCTGCGGGGTGCGGCTCCTGTTCAGCCACGCCGGAATCGGCGGCCAGCCAGGCGGGAAGGTCGGCAGGCTGACTGGTTTCGGGGGCGGCTGGCGGCAGGGAGCCGCGAGCCGAATCCAGCGGACCGGTCACGAGCCAGGCCGGCAGTTCCTCGGGGGCTTCTTCACCGGTCTCGTCGCCGGGATGAGCTTCATCGGAAATGATCGGGCGGTCAGCACTGAGCCAGTCCGGCAGGGGCGGCTCGCTTGCAGGCCGCGCCGGTTCGGCAGGCTGCGCTTCCGGCTGCGCGGCTAACCAGGCGGGCGACAGCGGGGAGTCGCCATCCCAGGTGTCCAGGTCGCCCAGATCACGGCGGGGCAGACCTGCCTCGGCGGGCGGGGCAGCAGGTGATGGGACATCCTGTGCAGATTCGGTCGCAATGCTGACCGGCGGCCCGCTGGTCAGGAAAGCGTCGAGCCAGTCGTCGCTAACAACGGCTGGGGCTTCAGGCCCTTCAGCGGAACGAGCCGGTGCTGTCTGAGAGCCGCCCGGCTTCTCACTGAGGATCTCCTGCAGCCAGTCCGGTGTTTCGCGGGTGTCGCCGGCCAGCGCGCCCCCGGCGGGAGGCGCCGCTTCTATCTGTGAAGTGGGGGGCTGCGCGGGGGCCAGCCAGTCAGGTGCGTCCTGTGCGACGGGTGCTGCCGCCACAGGGGGCTGATCGGCGCCCAGGGCATCGCGCAGCCAATCCGGTGTTTGCTTGGCTGAAGGGGGCATGACGGGCGCCGAAGCAGGCTGCGCCGGCGATGCACTCAGAACATCCTGCAGCCAATCAGGTACGGCGCTGGCGGCAACAGGCGGCTCACTGTCTGCTGGCTGCACCTCAGGCTTGCCAAGCGATTCGCGCAGCCAGTCAGGCGCCTCGTCCGGAGCGGGAGGCGGAGGCGGTTCCGCTTCCTGAAGCCACTCAGATCGATCAGGCGGGGGAGCAGCCGGGGGTTCCGGTGCGGGCGCACCGGTGCCAACCAGCGCCTCACGCAGCCATTCGGGTTCGTCGCCGACAGGCGGCTGCAGAGGCTCCGGTGTCGGTGTAGCCGGCGCAGACTCGCTCTCAGGCGCGGTAAGGGCGTCATGCAGCCAATCTGGCATATCCTGTGTCTGCCCCAGCCCCGCCGGACTGCCCGGCTTCTGGAGGAAGATATCGGTAATGGATGAGGGCTGCGAAGGGGCAGGCAGCGGCCCGGTAACCCCCTCCTGCTTCTGGATCGAGCTGATCTGCGACACCCAGTCAGCTCCACCGAACAGCGAGGCATGGCGTGTGGGCTCGAACTCCAGCATCGTCATACGGAAAGCGTCGGCGGGCGGCGCTTCCCCATTGTGCTCAAGCTGGTAGCGCAGCCGAGGATCCAGTTCGCCGACACGCTCCAGGAACGGCAAAGCCTCAGCAGGACGCCCGGCCTTCAGCCAGAACCGGGCAAGGATGCGGTTGGCGTCGATGCTGTAGGGAAGACGCTTGAGGATATCCGCTGCGACGCGGGCAGCTTCTAACTCCCGGCGGCTTTGCCAGAGAACATCCGCCAGAAGAACCTGCAGATCAAGCCGCTCCGGGTCTTTCTGCAGGCCCGCGACGATCTCGGCGATTGCCTGCTCAAAAAGCTTGCCCTTGGCATACATGCGGGCCAGCGCACTGCTGGTCAGGTGTATCTTGCGAGGCGCCTGATCGCCGCGCTGCACGTAGAGCCGCTTGATCTCTTCCTGGAGGTTTGCATTGTTGGGAGCCTGCTCAAAGGCTCGCTCCAGGTGCCAGATCGCCTGGTCGAGCGCGTTGCTCTCGCGGTAGGCGTCGCTCATGCCGATGTGAGCAATAAAATCGGCGGGGTCGGCACTCAGCACGCGCTGGAACAGGTCGAGGGCGTCCTGGTATTCTTCCTGAGCCGCCAGCGCCCGCGCCAGAATCTTGTAGGTCTCGATGTGCTTGGGGTAAGTCTCAAGGATATGGCGGCACTGAGCCACGACTTCGTCGTATGCGTCGCGCGACAGGCGGTCTTCTAGATATTCGAGGTAGGCGCGGAGGCTGATCTCTGCCATCACAAATCCCGGGAACCAGTCAGAACCACCGACAGAGGTAATCTTCTGCCTCAGTTAGTTTGCGATTATGCAACCATTTACTGCAAAGGTCAAGCGTACCTGAACGCCATCATTTCCCGTTGTCGATCAGGCCAGCTGGTGCAGGGTTACCAGCCGGCTGATCAGGTCGCTCACCCCCTGCTGGGGCAGGTCAAGCGCGCCCAGGGGATCGACGACCTCGTCCCGGCCCTGCAGCGCATAGGCGATATTGAGCACGCCGTAGGAGAGGGCATCCAGGTCATAACCGCCTTCCAGGACAAAAGCGATCCGTCCCCGGCACAGTTCCTGGGCCATGGCCATCAGCTCCCGGACGAGATGCGCGTAGCCATCCAGGTCGAGCAGCAGCCCGGCCAGCGGATCGACCCAGTGTGCGTCAAAGCCTGCCGATACTAGAATCAGATCCGGCTGGAAGCGCCGGGCGGCAGGCCAGACGACCTCACGGTACAGATGCCGGAAACCCTCCGGACCGGTTCCCGCGCGCAGGGGTATATTGATCGTCGTCCCCTGCCCGGCACCGTGCCCGATCTCGTTGAGGGCGCCGGTGCCCGGATAGAAGGGATACTGGTGGGTCGAGAGGAACAATACGCTGCCATCTTCATAAAAGGCATCCTGCGTGCCGTTGCCGTGGTGCACATCAAAATCCACAATCATCACGCGCCGGACTTCATTCGGGTAGGCGGTCAGAGCATAGCGAGCAGCCAGGGCGATGTTGCTGAACAGACAGAAGCCCATCCCCCGCACCGGCGTCGCATGGTGCCCCGGTGGCCGGACTACCGCCAGAGCGTTATCGGCGCGGCCCGACAGCACAGAATCCACCGCGCCAATAGCTGCGCCGGCTGACAGGCAGGCTACGTCGTATGAGCACTCAAGTACATAGGTGTCCGGGTCCAGCAGAATGATTCCTCTTTCAGAGCGGCCGGCCAGCAGTGACGCCTGCCGCACATGCTCCACATAGCGCGGGTCATGCACCCAGGCCAGCTGCTCGGGGGTAGCCGGCGCCGGGGCAGCCGGGCTTAACATCGGCAGGATATTGGCCTCATCCAGTACCTGCCAGATGCGCTGGATACGTCCTGCGTGTTCGGGGTGGCCGTCGAGCGTGTGGGTAGCAAAATCCAGGTGTGTCAGGTAGGCAGTTGCAGGCATGCAGCCTCCGGGCGGGTGGTTATGGCCGATCAACGCCGGCTGTATCGGCGAAGAAGGTGCGAACGCCTTCGAGGGAAATCTCGGGTTGCTCACGGTGCGGGCGGTGCCCGCAGCCGGCGATCACCACAGACACGCGCCCGGCAGTGCTGCAGCCCGCTCGCGAGCGGGCTGCCCGGTTGCCAACCCATCTGCCAGCACCCGGCCAGCTGTTTGACAGGCGGCCCACTCTACGCTGGATCCCGGTCTGTTATGAAGCAGCGCCCGCTACGGGCTGCGCTCAGGGACAAAAACCTGCTCATCCGCATCACTGCGCTGACGCCCGGTAAACGCGCCTCCCGGATGACCGGGAGACGCGCAGTGTGGCCGGGGTTCAGCATCCATCGTCGGGCGGGCGCCTAAGGATACTCGCGCGGCCCCAGGTAGACATCGAAGGTGCTGCGCTCAAAGCCGCCGCTGCAGTCTACCAGCCCGCGCAGCTGCCGCTTGACGCTGCGGGTAGCATCCTTGATGCCGATATCATGGGCGCTGACGGAAACCTGAACACCCTCGATGCGTGGCTCGCCTTCGATCAGGATCAGGATGCCGCATACGTGACCGCTGTCATTCTCATACCCGCCGCGCAGGTGGCCGTTGACCATCAGCTGATAGCCTCCATAGACCACCGGCAGCCGGGTCACAGGCGGCTCATTGCTCCCCAGGCCCAGGAACAGGCAGGTTTCTTTGCCTCGCCGCCAGTCTGCTTCCGTGGCGCAGGTCTGCCCCGGCCCATAGCAGGCATTCCCATCGCTGATCAGGCAGCCGGGTGGCGGGCCCACCTGCGGAGCTGGCGTCCCAATGGGGGTCGGTGTGGGAGCTGGCGTCACCCCGGGCGGGCAGGGGATGGTCAGCTGCTGGCCAGGATAGATGCGGTCCGGGTTGGCCAGATTGTTGGCGAGGGCAATATCGGTCCACCACACGTTGTAACGGACACCGATCTTGTACAGCGTATCTCCCCAGGTCACATAGTACGTGGTGGGGCAGACGCCAGTCTGCTGGGCGTTCATCAGCGAAGGAGCGGCAGCAGCGGCTCCCAGCACCAGAACAGCAAGTGCGGCTCCGAAAAAGGTCGATCGCTTCATGAGACACCTCCAGCGTCTGACCCATGCACCGGCGGGGCATGTTACCTTACTGACATCATACAACATCTTGTCCCGTGAAACATTTTTATTAGAATAGATTGTGGTTGGTTAAACATTTCATTTGTGGCTGGATCATGGCGCATCCGCACCAGCGCGTCGTTCATCCTGGCACCATCTGACCGATCTGCTGTGGAAAGCGATTACATTTGTCAGATTGCTCTGTGCAATTTCTCACTGGAACTGCGCTGGCGTATCAATTATGCTAGGATATCGGCGCGATCGTCGCGTCATGCTTTGCCGTACCCAGTGGTTATCAGGCATGCGGAGCACAGCAGGACGCCTGCTTTGACATCTGAACTGAAGGGAGGTGATCCGTCGAGACTGGACACTGCATATGCCATTCTGAAAACCAGTCTTAAGAGAAACAGAAGAGATTGTCCTGATCAGAGTGAATACAAGGAGAATGCGTCATGTACCGTAAGCTACTGTTTGCAGTAGCGCTGCTCCTCCTGGGGCTTGCAATGGCTTCCTGTGCCGCACAGCCCGCTGCGGAGGGGACACCGTGTCCGGAGGCGCCCGCCTGCCCTGAATGCGAGGCCTGCCCTGAAGCTCCGGCAGTAGCCGTGCCCTTCGAGGATGCATGGGCAGGCTCCGGGCATGCCGATGCAGAGGCCGAGGCGTTCAACCACTGGAATGAGGAGGATCCGGCTGAGATTCCAGTGGAATGCGCCAAGTGCCATGCGACCCCTGGCTATCTTGACTTCCTGGGTGAAGATGGCTCAGCCGCTGGCACCGTTGATGCGGCCGCAGAGCTGGGCACAGTGATCACCTGCGAGGCGTGCCACAACGCCGCTGCAGCCTCAATGACCAGCGTCGTTTTCCCGTCCGGTGTGGAAATCACCGACATTGGCTCCTCAGCGCGTTGCATGCAGTGCCACCAGGGCCGCGCGTCGGGCCAGAGCGTCAATGATGCGATCGCCGAGCTTGGCCTGACCGACGAAGATGCTCCGAGCGCTGACCTGGGCTTCATCAACATCCACTACTACGCGGCAGCGGCGTCGCTGTATGGCTCCGAAGTTCATGCCGGGTACGAATATGAGGGCAACCGCTACCAGATTCGGTTCTCTCACGTGGAAGGCTTCACGGAGTGTGCAGACTGCCACAACACGCACACACTGGAAGTCAAGGTTGAAACCTGCGCAGAGTGCCACGGTGAAGTGGCCAGCGAGGACGATCTGAAGAACTTCCGCATGGCCGGCTCGCTGGCAGACTATGATGGCGATGGCGACACCAGCGAAGGCGTCTACTATGAGATCGTTGGCCTCCAGGAGATGCTGTACGCAGCCATCCAGGCCTATGCCGCCGAAACGGCTGGCACACCGCTGGTGTACAACTCCGCTGCTTATCCGTATTTCTTCATCGATACGAACAGCGACGGTGAGGCGGGCGAGGATGAATCGGTCTTCCCGAACGCTTACAACGCCTGGACGCCGCGTCTGCTGAAGGCTGCCTACAACTACCAGGTATCCCTCAAGGATCCGGGCGCCTTTGCGCACAATGCGAAGTATCACATCGCGCTGCTGTACGACTCGATCGCGGACCTGAACACGGCTCTGGCTACCCCGGTGGATCTGTCGGCGGCCAGCCGCAACGATCCGGGCCACTTCGATGGGACAGCTGAAGCCTTCCGTCACTGGGATGCTGAAGAGCCGCCTGTGGTGCCGGGCCGCTGCGCTCGCTGCCACAGCGCCGATGGCATCGAGGTCTTCGAGCGCGAGGGCGTAAACATCAGCGCCAAGCCGGCTAATTCGTTTGCCTGCGTGACCTGCCACACCTTCGGGGAAGAAGGCGTTGGCGTGCGCACGGTTGACGAAGTGACCTTCCCGAGCGGCGCCGCCCTCACCTTCGGCGAGGGCGCGAATGCCAACCTGTGCATGCTGTGCCATCAGGGCCGCGAGTCCACGGCCAGTGTGGACAGGGCGATCGGGGGTGCCCCGGCTGATGCGGTGGCTGAAGGACTGTCCTTCCGCAACGTCCACTACTTCGCTGCCGGCTCGACGCTGTTCGGCACCGAGGCCAAGGGCGCCTATGAGTTCGCAGGCAAGACCTACCTCGGCCGCAACCTGCATGTTGAGGGCTTCAACACCTGCGTGGACTGCCACGAAGTGCATGCGCTGGAGGTTGAAGTTGAGGCCTGCGCGGCCTGCCATGGCGGCGAGGATGTCGATCTGTATCGCATCGACCCGACTGACTGGGACGGCGATACCGACACGACCGAGGGCCTGATCGGCGAGATCGAGACGGTCCACGAGGCGCTGTATGCGGCTATCCAGGCTTACGCTGCCAGCAACGCCAGCACCGATGCGATTGTGTACGACGCTCACGCCTATCCGTACTGGTTCATTGACACCAACGAGGACGGGGTAACCGACCCCGATGAGGTCAATTACGAGAACAGCTATAAGACGTGGACGCCCAATCTTCTGCGTGCCGCCTACAACTACCAGTATGCGGCCAAGGATCCGGGCGCGTTCGCGCACAATGGCAAGTATGTCCTGCAGATCCTGATCGACAGTGTTCAGGCTGTGGGCGGTGATGCGGCGGCCTTCACCCGGCCGTAAGCTGACCGAGCTGTACCCCCTTCCTCCCGTCTTCCAGGCGGGAGGAAGGGGCCTGGGTCGAAGAAGAGAGCATGGTTATCGGCGCTCACTTTGTGCGCCGGAAATAACGGGCTAAACGACCCAAAATATGGCAAAGAATATCCCCATAAGGCGTCCTGATGTGTTCTGCCTGTGCTGAGAGATTGTGAGGAATTGCGATGTTAGAGATCACCCGGCAGGCTGACTACGCTCTCCGCGCTGCCACCGAGGTGGCTCGTTTGAGCGAGGGCGAGCGGATTTCCACAGCCGCCATTGCAGCGCGTCAGAAGATCCCGTTGCCGTTTCTGGCCAAGATTGTCTCCCAGCTGGTGGTGCGCGGGATTTTTGAAGCTACCCGGGGGGCCAGTGGGGGGGTGCGCCTGGCGCGGCCGGCTTCGATGATCAGCATGCGCGAGGTTATTGAGACGATCGATGGCCCGATTGTGCTGAACGCCTGCGTGCGGGATCCGAGCGTCTGTGAGCTGTCGCTGACCTGTGCCCTGTGCGACATCTTTGCCGAGACTCAGCAGGAACTGGTGGCGAAGCTGGAGCGCATCACACTGGATGATCTGGTGCAGCGGGCCGAAGGGCTCGAACGCAGCCGTAGTACCGTATAGGGATAGGGGCTGCCGTCCCGCCCTTCCGTTTAAGGAAAGCTTGCTACCGGTATTGCTTCCCACGAGTCAGCAGGTTGCGCAGTCGGTCGGTGATGACCTGCGAGGCGCACGGATCGCAGTTTGACAGAACGGCCACGGTGTAGCCGCTATCGAGGAATAGATCGAACTGCGCGCCGATACCCGGGAAATTTCCGCTGTGCCCAACCACCCGCTGGCCGTTGATATGCCGCTCAAAGAAGCCGTACCCATACCTTATCTCCGGGCCGCGCACATTGGCCTTGCCGCGCAACAGCGCATCCACCGAATGCGGACCCAGCAGAACCCCTGAATTCAGCGCCTGCCCGAAACGCAGGAGATCTTCGACGGTTGAGAAACCTCCCCCGCCGGGCCCACCCTTGACGACGTGCATGAACAGGTTGCTGCGATGCGGCCCCAGCTCCCGGCGGCCTTCAGGGTCGATGTGGGTATAGCCTACCGCCAGATTCGGGACCGGGCGATCCACTTCATAGGCGTCGGTATGCACCATACCGGCGGGCTGGTAGACCTGCTCGCGCACGTAGTCATAATAACTCTGCCCGGTGATGCTCTCGATGATAGCACCCAGGACGATAAATCCACCGTTGCTGTATCGCCAGTGCTGCCCCGGCTCAAAGGCCAGCGGTTCATCCACGAACAGGCTCATAAAATCCTGCACAGTACGGATACGGGGCCGCTCACATTCGAAGCGTGCGTTCCAGTATGAGCCGATCCCGGACAGGTGCGTCAGCAGGTGGTGGATGGTGATCCGACCGGCCAGCTCCGGCGGAAAGTCCGGCAGGTGGCTCGCCACCGTATCCTGGTAAGAGAGACGACCCTGCTCTGCCAGCTGGGCGATGGCAGTTGCCGTGAACATCTTGTTCAGCGAGCCGATGTTGAATTTCGTGTCCAGCGCGTTGGGTACCTGGAACTCGCGGCTGGCCAGTCCGTAAACGCGGCTGAAGAAGGGGTGTCCGTCACGTGCTACCAGCACCGCGCCAGAGAAGATATCCGCGGCGGCCAGCCTCTCCACAAACATCGCCAGATCGGCCGCGATCGCTTCATCGCTCAGCGGCGCAGAGGGCTGCGCGTCAGGCGGCGCCAGTGCCGGTCGGGCGCGGAACTCAATCAGGTGGTGGGGTGGCTCCAGGGCCACTCTGACTTTCAGGTAGACCCACTCCCCGGCCAGCCCGGCCCGCGCCAGCAGGCCGATCTCGTCGGGGCGGCTGCGCTCCAGGCGATGCTGGCTCAGGCCGCAGGAAGGGTCGAACCGCAGGCCGGCCACCAGCGCGTTGGAATAGTCCATTGCATTCCAGACCATTCGGTCATCGTCGGGGCCGGGGTAAGCCTGCGGATCCGCGTAATGCCTTGCGATCCAGGCTTCTACAGCAGGCAGATCGCCCCGGTTATATCGCTCCAGGAAGAACGCCAGCGTGCGTCCGGCAGGGGTGTCCGGCAGCGCGGCCGGCGCTTCAGCTTGATCGGTGCTCACCGCCTGTGATGCCCTCGCTGATTTGCAGATTGTCCGGCTTTCTGTCCATAATCCTGTAAATCGAACTTTCTATCTCCAATTTGACCATGGTTTGGCCGGCCGGGCAATGGAGGCGCTGATGGCTCATGACGCATGCTTCCTCATCCTGGGGGGGGCGGGGTTAGTCGGCAAGCAGATCGCCTATCGCATTGTGCATGACCTTATGCCGCGTAAAATCGTGATCGCTTCCCTCCGGCAGGATGAGGTAGAAGCTGCCCTTGCCGACCTCCGTGAGGCGTTCAGCGATCGATCCATTGAATGGGCGGGAGCCTGGGGCAACATTTTTGTGCGGCAGGACTTTGCCCACGATGTGCGTCCTCACCTGTTGGAAAGCCCGGATCGCCGGGCGGCCCTGTATAGCGACCTTTTTGGCAGCCGGGATGAGGCATATGAGGCCTCGCTGCTGGTCCGCATGATCCGGGAGCACCGGCCCGATGTCATCGTGGACAGTATCAACACCGCTACTGCGATCAGCTACCAGGACATCGACACTGCATCCGTGTTGGCCCGCCGCTCCCTGAACGCGCTTGCTGGCGCGATCGCCGGGGGCAACCCGGGCGATCTGGTCAACAACTGGGAGCAGGCCTCATATCACCTGGAGATCCTGATCCTGTCACAGTCCCTGCCGCAGCTGGTAAGGCATGTTCAGATGCTGCATCAGGCGATGTGTGAAGCCGGCACCCGCCTCTATCTCAAGATCGGCACCACAGGCACCGGCGGCATGGGCCTGAACATTCCCTACACCCACAGCGAAGATAAGCCTTCGTCCAGGCTGATGACCAAGACGGCAGTGGCCTTTGCCCACACGGGGCTGATGTTCCTGATGGCCCGCACGCCGGACGGGCCGATCGTCAAGGAGATCAAGCCCGGTGGCATGGTGGGCTATGCAGATATCGATTCACGCATCATCCGGGAGCATGGCCATATTGCCTATCTGACAACCAACCGGATTGAGCCGCTGGGCCAGACCCTGATGCTGCAGGAAGCGCCCGACTCCTACACGCAGCTGCAGGAGCTGAGGCTGCCGGTTGTGGATACCGGCGAGAACGGCCTGTTCACTCGTGGAGAGTTTGAGGCGATCACCGCGCGTCGACAGATGGAGTTCATCACACCGGAAGAGATCGCCCGCGAGGCGGTTCTGGAGATTCGGGGCAGCAACACTGGCAAAGACGTAATCGCAGCGATTGATGGCTCGGTGATGAACCCCACTTACCGGGCCGGGACGCTGCGCGAACAGGTGCTTACGGAACTGGCGCGTCTGGAGGATCAGACCGGCACGCACAGTGTGGCGCTTGGGCAGCTCGGGCCGCCGGAGCTTTCCAAGCTGCTGTGGGAGGCCGAGCTGTTCAAGCTGGAGTATGGCTTGCTGGCAGCCGTCCTGACGCAGACGCCTGATGATCTGGCCTCACGGCTGCATATGCATGTTCAGGAACATGTGGACATCTGCCGGACTATTACGTCCACCGGGGTGCCGATCCTGATGCCGGATGGCAGCCAGCTGATCCGTGGCCCGCACATCCGTATCCCGGAGATACCGGGCGAGACCACCGCGCCGGTCACCCCGGAGAATATCGATCAGTGGGCCAGCAAGGGATGGGTTGACCTGCGCCCTGCCAATATGCGCCGCTGGCAGGAACGGTTTGACATCATGCAGCGCTCCCAGGAGCGCGTCCGGGGGCGGGGGTCGGCGGCCATCTCGCGCGATGCCTACCCCTACTCGGATATCCGGATTGGTGAGGTGGTCGGCTGGATATTCAACAATGAACAGAGCGGTTATCGAATCAAGTAGGCGGTACGACGGCACAGGCCGAAAATGCTACACTCTAGCCAGCGGAGCTATCCCAGGAAGGGCTTTGCCCGGTGACCGACAGACAATTCAGCGGGCGTGATCCTGCTGACTTCAATTTTATGCACATTCTGTATACCAAAGAAGGTGGCCGGGCGACTATCACCATCAATCGTCCCGGGGTGCTCAATGCCGTCAATCTCGGCGTCCTGCAGGAAATGTCGGCTGCCCTCAAGGATGCCAGCTGGGATGACTCGGTGGGGGTCCTGGTGTTGACTGGTGCTGGCGACCGGGCTTTCTGCACCGGCGCTGACCTGAAGGAGCAGGAGCAGTTCATCCGCCGCCCCCGCCACTACTGGAAGTGGATGGGCGAGTTCATCGAAGTTCACGAACGCCTGCGCAACCTGGGCAAGCCGTCTGTGGCCCGGCTGAACGGGATCGTAGTCGGCGGTGGCAACGAGTTCAATATGAGCTGCGATCTGGCTGTCGCCGCCGATGACATCTATATCCGGCATGTTGGAACCAGCCACGGCAGTGTGCCGCTGGCCGGCGCCACCCAGTTCCTGCCTCTGATCGTCGGGGAGCGCCGGGCGCGTGAGATACTCCTGCTTAATGAAGAGATCCCGGCGCACAAGGCGGAGGAGTGGGGGCTGGTCAACTGGGTCGTACCCCGCGCTGAGCTGGATACCAGAGTCGATGAGGTGGTCGCCAGGCTGCTGGCCAAATTCCCGGAAAAAACCCGCTATACCCGGCAGCAGCTCAACTTCTGGCGCGATCTGAGCTGGCATCTGACTATCGGGCATGGGCGGGACTGGCTGACGATCCATAACACCAGCCCGGAAACCTGGGAGGGCGTGCGCGCTTTTGGGCAGAAGCGGCGGCCCGACTATGATGAAATCCGGCGGCGGTGGGCTGAGGATGACGCCCCTGAGTGGCTGGATGGAGAGATTCCCGGCGAGGCGGAATAAGACTCCGCCTGGCTGGTCGGTTACGCAACAGCAGATCAACCGCCTGAGGAGGATCATGATCACCCTGAAACTGCCGGCGGACGTACAGCTCCATGAACGAACGCTTGATTTTCTGAACACCGGACCTAAGAGGCTGCTGATCGGCGGGCAGTGGGTCGAAGCGGCCAGCGGCGAGACGTTTGCCTCGATCAACCCGGCCAACGGCAGCGAGCTGGTGCGCGTCGCTGCGGCGGGCGCTGAGGACATTGATCGGGCGGTGAAAGCGGCCCGCGCTGCGTTTGAAGGCCCATGGCGAAACATGACCGGCGTGCAGCGCGGCGATCTGCTGTGGAAGGTCGCGGATTTGATCGAACGCTACACCGATGTCCTGGCCGAGCTGGAGACGCTGGACAACGGCAAACCGCTGCGCATCTCCCAGAAAGTGGATGTTCCGCAGGCGGTCAAACACTGGCGGTACTATGCGGGGTGGGCCAGCAAAATCGAAGGGTCTACCGTCCCTGTTTCGTTCCCCAACCAGCTGGTCTATACGCTGCGTGAGCCGATGGGAGTGGTCGGACTGATCATCCCGTGGAACTTCCCACTGATGATGGCCTCATGGAAGCTGGCCCCGGCGTTGGCCTGCGGCAATACCTGCCTGCTGAAGCCAGCTGAAGAAACCCCGCTGACGGCGCTCTTCCTGGGAGAGATCTTGCAGGAGGCCGGTATGCCGGAGGGGGTGGTCAATATCCTCACTGGCTATGGGGTGCCGGCTGGCTCAGCCATAACGGCGCACCCCGATATCGACAAGGTTGCGTTCACAGGCTCCACCGAGGTGGGGCGCCGGATCATGCAGGCCGCCGCTGCCAGCAACCTCAAGCGAGTCAGCCTGGAACTGGGTGGCAAGTCGCCGAACGTTGTGTTTGCCGATGCTGACCTGCCGCGCGCTATCAGGGGAGCAACCTGGGCGGTCTTCAGCACCACCGGGCAGGAGTGTGTGGCGGGGTCACGGCTGTTTGCCCAGCGGTCAGTGTATGATCAGGTGTTGGAGGGGCTGGCGGCTGAGGCGCAGAAGATTCGCGTCGGGGATGGCTTCGGCAGAGCGCACATCGGGCCTATTGTCTCCGAGGGGCAGATGGAGCGTATCCTCGGTTATATTGCCAGCGGGCGCGAGTCGGGCGCGGAGGTCGTCATCGGAGGCGAACGGCTGGGCGGCGATCTCGCGGACGGGTATTTCCTGTCCCCGACCATCTTTGCACATCAGGATGATTCGCTGGCGATCGTCCGCGAGGAGATCTTCGGACCGGTTGTGGCGGTGACGGCCTTTGACGACTGGGATGAGCTGATCGCGCGGGCTAATGCCAGCTCGTATGGGCTGGCGGCAGGTGTCTGGACTCAGGATATCAGCAAGGCGCACCGGTTCGCGCACGCGGTCAGGGCAGGCACTGTCTGGATCAACCAGTACGGGCTGATCGATGCCGCTGTACCGTTCGGGGGCTACAAGGAAAGCGGCTTCGGTCGCGAGATGGGCAGGGAGGCCCTGGAACTGTACACGCAGACCAAGGCCGTGTGGGTGAATCTGGGCTGAGCCATCGCCGGGCGAGCCAGCCTCGGCCGATGTGTCCGCCATCAGGGGTGAGGAGCAGACAGATGTATGGGGCTACGGTAGACGATATCCAGCAGGGCGGTGGGGATGACCCGCAGAAGCTGGCCGCCTTCGAAAGCCGGATCGCACGGGGCGAGAAGATCGAGCCAGGGGACTGGATGCCGGCGGAGTACCGGCGCCAGCTGATCCGCATGATCTCCCAGCATGCCCACAGCGAGGTAGTAGGGATGCTGCCTGAAGGGACCTACATCCCGCACGCGCCGACGCTGCGCCGCAAGCTGATCCTGCTGGCCAAAGTGCAGGATGAAGGCGGGCATGGTCAGTACCTGTACCATGCTGCGGAAACTCTGGGCGCCACCCGCGAAGAGATGCTGGACGCGCTGCTTTCGGGTAAAGCAAAGTATGCCAGCGTCTTCAACTACCCTGCACTGAGCTGGGCAGATATGGGCGCCATCGGCTGGCTGGTCGATGGCGCTGCCATCCTCAACCAGACGATGCTGGCCAAGTGCTCTTATGGCCCTTATGCGCGGGCCATGCTGCGCATCTGTGCCGAAGAGAGCTTCCATATGCGGCAGGGGCAGGACATCATCATCACCCTGGCGACAGGTTTGCCGGAGCAGAAAGAGATGGCGCAGGACGCCATCAACCGATGGTGGTGGCCCGCCATGATGATGTTTGGGCCGCATGATCGGGATTCGCAGAACAGCGAAGTTCTGATCCGCTGGGGGATCAAAACCCGGACGAATGACGAGCTGCGGCAGGACTTCGTCAACCAGATGGTGCCAGACCTGCATTTGCTGGACCTGCAGATACCCGATCCCGATCTGCGCTATGACGCTGGCTCTGGCAACTGGATCCACGGAGAGATCGACTGGGATGAGTTCTGGCGTGTGATCAGAGGGGACGGCCCCATGAACAGGGAGCGGCTGGCAGCCCGGCGCAGGGCGCATGAAGAGGGCCGGTGGGTGCGGGAAGCACTGGCAGCCTACGCCGAGCGTCAGGGAGCGGCCGGGTGAGCGCAGGCTCACTGAATAGCAGGAGAGGCTGATCGGTGAGCGATACACAATGGCCCCGCTGGGTTGTGCTGCATCAGAGCCAGAAGGGGAAGCCGCACGAATACGCCGGATCGGTGCATGCGCCGGACAGCGAGCTGGCGCTTCTGAACGCACGCGACGTTTTTGTCCGCCGCCCGGAGTGCGTGAGTCTCTGGGTGGTCCGCGCACGCGATATTCTGTCCGTGACGGCTGAAGAATTGGCAGGCGGTATCGCGCCGACCTTTCTGGAAGCGCCGCGCCCGGCAGACGATGCCCGATTGATGGGCGACTACCACATTTTTCTCAAGATTGGGCAGAAGCAGCCCCACCGGCAGGCAGGCCAGGTACAGGGTGAATCCGCCGCTGAGGCGATGCGCCGCGCCCTGGAGACCTTCAGCCATGAAAAGGTCTTTGTCTGGTGGGTGTTTGCTGCCGCGGCGGTGACCTGCTCGACGGCCGGCGACATTGAAGCGCTGTTTGCAGCGGCGGCGACCAAGCGTTTCCGCGACCAGGGTGAGTATCATACGATCGCCATGCTCAGGAAGCTGCGCGCCCAGGCGGAACAGGAGCGTCAGGTCGATGCAGAGTGAGATACAGCAGGTGCTGGCTTCCCGTGCGCTGGCGCTCGCCGACGATGAGCTGATACTGGGTCATCGCAATGCCGAGTGGTGCGGCCATGCGCCGATCCTGGAAGAAGACATCGCCTTCGCCAATATCGCCCTGGACGAGATCGGCCATGCGGTGATCTGGTATGGTGTGCATGCTGACCTGACCGGGGCGGATCCATCCCTGCATCCTGATCGGATGGCCTACTGGCGCGATGCGTCAGAATACTGCTGCGCCCGGTTGATGGAGCTTCCCAGAGGCGACTGGGCTTTCAGCATGCTGCGCCAGTATCTGTTTGATGTCTATGAGAAGCACTTTCTGGAGCATCTGGCCAACAGCATCTATGCGCCGCTGGCAGGGGCGGCAGCGAAGGTGCGGCGAGAGGAGATCTATCACCTGCGGCATACAGCGGCGTGGGTGCGGCGGTTGGGGCTTGGCACCGATGAAAGTCACCGGCGGATGCGCGCCGCCGCGGATGTCCTGTGGCTGGAGGCCGGGCAGCTGTTCGTGCCGTTGATCGGCGAGGATCACCTGGCGGCGGAGGGCTACCTCCCCCACCTGGCAGTGGTGCGAGCATCCTGGGAAGCGGAGGTGAGGGCATGGCTGGGCAGTGCGGGGCTGGAGATGCCGTCTCTGAATATCCCTGCCAGCCCGGATCGCAGCCTGCACACCGGGCATCTTGAGCCGCTTCTGTCCGATCTGCAGCAGGTGGCCCGGTTGTATCCGGATGCTCGCTGGTAAGGGAGAAACCAGTATGCTGACCCCTGAGGCGATCTGGCGCCTGCTGGAAGAGGTCAAGGATCCGGAGATTCCGGTGGTTAGCCTGGTTGAGATGGGCATCGTGCGCGATGTTGCTGTTACAGATGGGCGCGTGATGGTGACGATCACGCCGACTTTCTCCGGGTGTCCGGCGCTGCATGTGATGCAGGAGCAGATACGGGATCGGCTGGAAAGTGCCGGCGCGGAGACGGTGGCGGTGCAGGTGGCGCTCTGGCCTCCCTGGACTACCGATTCGATCACCGGGCCCGGCCGCGAAAAGCTCAGGCAGTTTGGCCTGGCTCCCCCCGCGATTCATGCGGGGAATATTGAAATCCTGCTGCGTGAAGAGGCCGAATGCCCGACCTGCGGCTCCAGCGATACCTCGATGCGGAACAACTGGGGGCCGACGCCCTGCCGCGCGATCTATTACTGCCACAGCTGCCAGCAGCCTTTTGAGCAGTTCAAGCCTCTATAGTCGCTGCCTGCACTGGAGAAAGCCGCTGTGAACTATACGAATCTGGGACGGACAGGCCTGCAGGTCTCCCGTATCTGCCTGGGGACGATGACCTACGGGTCAACTGCCTGGCGGGACTGGGTGCTGACAGAAGAACAGGCCCGCCCGTTCTTTGCGCGTGCGCTGGAAGCGGGCGTTAACTTCTTCGATACGGCTGATGCTTACTCAGAAGGGCTGAGCGAGGAGATCACCGGGCGTGCACTGCGTGATATGGCCCGACGGGATGAAGTCGTGCTCGCCACCAAGGTTTTCTTTCCGATGGGCAGCCGGCCCAATCAGGGTGGCCTGAGCCGCAAGCACATCCTGGATGCCATCGATGCCTCCCTGCGGCGGCTGGGCACAGACTATGTCGATCTTTACCAGATTCATCGGTTCGATCCGCTCACCCCGATCGAGGAGACGATGGAGGCCCTGCACGACGTTGTCAGGGCGGGCAAAGCGCGCTACATCGGGGCATCGAGCATGTATACATGGCAGTTCGCCAGCATGCAGCACACGGCCGATCGGAACGGGTGGACGCGCTTCGTCGCCATGCAAAACCACTACAACCTGATCTATCGCGAAGAAGAACGCGAGATGATCCCCTACTGCCGGCAGACCGGGGTGGGCATCATCCCCTGGAGCCCGCTGGCGCGGGGCTTTCTGGCCGGCAACCGGACGCCCGATAAGTCCGGCGAGACAGCCCGCTCGCGCAGCGACAGCTTCGCGCACAGCATGTATTACCAGGAGGCCGACTTCGCTGTGCTGGAGGCTGTTGAGACGGTCGCCCGGGCGCGCGGTCTATCCAGCGCTCAGGTCGCTCTGGCATGGATGCTGCACAAACCCGGTGTCACCAGCCCGATCATCGGCGCCAGTAAAATAGCCCATCTGGAGGAAGCGATCGCCGCGCTGGACATCCAGCTGAGCGAGGAAGAAATGGCGAGCCTGGAAGCGCCCTACCGGCCGCATCCCATTTTTGGGCACTCGTAGCATCTGTCACAGGAGCAGAGGCATGAAACTGATCGCGTTATACAGGCGGCCTGCGGATCCCGCCGCTTTTGATGAGGCATACTTCGGCACACACGCGCCGCTGATCCGGCAGGTGCCCGGGCTGCAGCGAATGACCGTCACCCGCTTCACCCGCACCGTGATGGGCGACGATCTGTACATGATGGCCGAGATGGTCTTCGCCGATGCCGAGGCTCTGAAGGCGGCGATGCGCAGCCCGGAGATGGCCGCGGCCGGCGAGAACCTTAATAGCTTTGCCGGGGGTCTGGTCACGCTGCTGTACGGTCAGGAGCAGGTCTGAGAGATGGCTGAGCCGCTGATCGTGGAATATCCCGCTGAGGGGGTGGCGCTGCTCCGGATCAACCGGCCGGAGAAGCTCAACGCATTGAGCGAAGAGGTAATCCGGCGCATCGCGGAAGGGCTGACCCGGCTGGCCGCTGACGATTCGGTCCGGGTGGTCGTCATAACCGGTGACCGGCGGGCTTTTGCTGCCGGCTCAGATATCACCGAGTTCGATGGGATCGACCCGGTGGCCCTGCTGAGCAGCCCGCGCCCTGGCTACTGGGAAACTATCCGCGCGTTTCCCAAACCACTGATCGCAGCGGTGAGTGGGTGGTGCCTGGGCGGGGGCAATGAGCTGGCTATGTGCTGTGATATGATCATCGCCAGCGAGACGGCTCGCTTCGGCCAGCCTGAAGTCGGGTTGGCCATCATGCCGGGGGCGGGCGGCACGCAGCGGCTTACCCGCGCGGTGGGCAAGGCCGTGACGATGGAGATGGTGCTGGCCGGGCGCACGCTCACGGCTGAAGAAGCCTGCGCGCTCGGGCTGGTGAACCGGGTGGTGCCCGCGGAACTCTACCTGGAAAAGGCGCTGGAGCTGGCGGACAGGGTGGCTGGCATGCCGCCGCTGGCGGTCCGGCTGGCCCGTGAAGCGGTTCTGAAGGCATTTGAGACTCCTCTGGAGGAGGGCCTGGCCGCCGAGCGCCGCGCTTATACCTTCCTGTTTGCTACTGAGGATAAGGCGGAGGGGATCCGGGCTTTCCTCGATAAACGCCCGCCGCAGTGGAAGGGGAAATAGCCGTGTCTTACGAGAACATCCGGTATGAACTCGAGGCCGGGGTGCTGACCATCACGCTGAATCGGCCAGAGAAGCTGAATGCGGTAACCGATGCGATGCTGGCCGAGCTGACCGATGCCTTCAAGCAGGCAGAGAAGGATCGTGCCGTCAGAGTCATCACTCTGACGGGGGCGGGGCGCGGGTTCTGTGCCGGGCAGGATCTCAGGGCAGCGAACGAACGGGGCGGCGAAATGTCTTTTGGGCAGCACCTGCGCGAGACGTATAACCCGTTGATCCTCCACATGCAGAGGCTGGCAAAACCGATCCTCGCGGCGATCAACGGCCCGGCTGCCGGGGCAGGCATGAGCCTGGCGATGGCCTGCGATCTGCGGATCGCGGCTGAGAGCGCCACCTTCTTGCAAGCATTCGTAAAAATCGGGCTGGTGCCCGACAGCGGCTCTACCTGGATGCTGCCGCGGCTGGTGGGGACAGCCCGCGCACTCGACCTGATGCTGACCGGGCGCCGGATCACCGCACGCGAGGCGCTGGAATGGGGTCTGATCAACCAGGTCACCGAAGATGCGCAGCTGATGGAAGTGGTTGGTGCGCTGGCCAGCGAATTCGCCGCGGCCCCGACGGCGGCCATCGGCAACATCAAGCGGGCGCTGGGCTATTCCCTGACCCATACACTGGAGGAATCGCTGGCATTTGAGGCAGATATGCAGGAGATCAGTGGCCGTACTGCCGACTACCGGGAGGGCCTCGCCGCTTTTCTGGAAAAGCGCCCCCCACACTTCACGGGTGAGTAGCGGCAGACGAAGGGTGGGAGAATGGACGAACAATCCCCTGTTAGCTGCATCGGTATAGTCGGCTCAGGGACGATGGGCAGCGGGATCGCCCAGGTGGCTGCCCAGGCCGGGCTGGAAGTCACCCTGTATGACATCAGTGAGGAGATGCTCGCCCGTGCCCGGTTGGGGATCCGCAGCGCACTGAGTCGGCTGGTCGAGAAGGGAAGGCTCGACCGTGAGAGCGCCAGCCGCGCGGCCGAGCGGATCGCCACCACGGAGGTTCTGCGCGACCTGGGCGGCTGTGATTTCATTATTGAGGCCGCGCCGGAAGCGCTGGACATCAAGCAGCGGCTGTTTCACGATCTGCACAACGTCACCCGATCCGAGGCGATACTGGCAACCAATACCAGCACGCTGAGCATCACCGAGATTGCAGCCAGCACTGGACGTCCCTCGCGGGTGGTGGGGATGCATTTCTTCAATCCGGCCCCGCTGATGCCGCTGGTTGAGATCATCGCCGGGGCTGCCACTCGCGATGAGGTCGTGCAGACCGCTACTGCGCTGGCGCTGCGGATGGGCAAGGTTCCGGTTCAGTCGCGGGATACGCCCGGCTTCATCGTCAACCGGATCGCTCGGCCCTTTCACCTGGAGGGGCTGCGTCTGCTGGCGGAGGGGGTGGCCGATCCGGCTACCATTGACCGGCTCATGCGCGAGGGCGGGGGCTTCCGCATGGGCCCATTTGAGCTGCAGGACCTGATCGGCATCGACATCAATTTCGCCGCCTCGCGGCTGGTATATGAAGCGTACTTTCACGAACCTCGCTTCCGGCCAAGCCTGCTGCAGCAGCGCATGGTGGAAAGCGGCCGGCTCGGCCGCAAGGCAGGCCGGGGATGGTATACCCATGATCTATAATACAATACCGGGAGCATCCTGATGACCAAACATCGTGTGGCTCTTATCACAGACAGCGCATGCGATATCCCCGACTCCCTGCTTGAGCTGTATGGGATCGCCATGGTACCGCTCTATGTCATCTGGGGAGCGGACCAGCTGCGCGATCGGGTGGATATCCAGCCGGAGCAGTTCTACCGTCGGCTGCAATCCGATCCCGTTCACCCCACCACATCCCAGCCCACCCCGCAAGACTTCTGCGCTGCCCTGGAGCGTGCACAGCAGTCCGGGGCGAGTGAGGCAGTCATCGCAACAATCAGCAGCGGCATGAGCAGCACCTACAATTCTGCTCAGCAGGGCAGCCAGATGATTGACTTTCCGGTGCAGATCGTCGATACCCGTGCGAATTCGATGAGCATGGGCTGGCAGGTGCTCGCTGCTGCCCGTGCTCGCGAGGCGGTCGGCACCGCCGCCGCGATGATCGAGGCCATGGAGCGCGTGCGCCGCACGCTGGTGACCCTGCTATATGTAGATACCCTTGATTACCTGCATCGGGGCGGGCGCATCGGCAGCGCCGCCCGCTGGGTGGGCACGGCGCTCGACCTGAAGCCGCTGCTCTATGTCGATCATGAGTCGGGGACCGTGCAAGCCGGCGAGCGCACACGCACCCGGCGTAAGGCCCTTGAGCGCCTGTGCGACAGCTTCCTGAGCCGGTTCGATCTGCGGCGCCCTCTGCGGGTGGCCGTGCTGCACGGGGATGATCAGTTCGCGGCGGAAGATATGGCGGAGCGGATCCGGCAGCGGAGCACACTGGCGGAGCTGATCGTCTCGATGACCTCGCCGGTGCTGGGCGTGCATACCGGCCCGGGCGCGCTGGCCCTGTGCGGCTACACTGAATGATGCGGAGGTGCAGGCCAGTATGGCGATGAAGGCGCTCAGTCTGCGGCAGCCCTGGGCAGAACTGATCCTGCAGGGGCGCAAGACCATCGAGACGCGCACCTGGCGCACTGCGCATCGTGGCGTATTTGGCCTTCACGCAGCGTGGCATGTAGACAGCGAAGCGGCCGCTCGCTTTGGCATGGAGCCGGAATCGCTTACCAGCGGCGCTCTCGTCGGCACGGCTGAGATTGTGGAGATGATCGAGTTCGACGAGGGGCTCTGGGAAGCCCTGCGTGATCAGCATCTGGTGGCCGATCCCCTGCCGGACAATCGGGTCGGCTGGCGTCTGGCCGCCCCCCGGCGGCTACTCCGGCCTGTTCCGCTGCGGGGGCTGCCGGGGCTCTTCCCGCTGGATGAGACGATCGTCAGCCAGATGATCTTTGCCGATCAGCAGCCCTAGCGGTGGGAAGCTCTGCCTATGGAGAATGTGTGGGTGATCGGTGATGGCCCGCTGGCTGCCGGGTTGGGCGACCTGGCCCGCCAGGCAGGCCACCCTGTCGCGGTCTGTCTGTTCGATGATCACGAAGCACGGGCCGAACCCGGACGTGCCATCAGGAACTGGCGACAGACGAGATCGGGTGACCCTGCCGGGATCATCATCGAGGCGGTTGTGTCCAGCCGTGACAGCAAGCGTCGTACCCTGGCTGCGCTTGGCGATGACGCGGGGGGGGCGCTCCTGCTGACAGCCGCCCTGAATGCCAGCGCCACCGAGTCGGCATGGTGGTACGGCGCGGCCAGCCGCGTTGTCGGCTTCGCGACCCTGCCCCCGTTGGAGAATGCCCGTGTTATTGAAATGTTGCCTCCCCTGACCAGCGATCCATCGGCTGTGGGGGCGGCAGGTGAGTTCTTCAGGGGCCTGGGTAAGGAACCTGTCTCTATCGCAGATTGTGTTGGCGGTGTGCTGCCTCGTGTGGTGGTGAATCTGGTCAACGAGGCCGCATTTGCGCTGGCGGAGCAGGTCGCCAGCCGCGAGGACATTGACCGGGCCATGCAGCTGGGAACGAACTATCCGCAGGGCCCTCTGGCCTGGGGGGACCTGATCGGACTGGATCAGGTGCTGGGTATTCTGGAGGCGCTTGGCGAGGTGTACGGATCCCAGTACCGGCCAGCCCCCCTGCTGCGCCAGCTGGTCATGGCCGGCTGGTGGGGGCAACGAACTGGCCGCGGCTTCTACGAGGCCACGGCGGACTGATCCACGGAACTGCTGGCGCGTTCAAGCAGGGCGACCTGCACCGGCTGATCGATGCCTTTGATCGCCAGAGCTGGGAGGCTGATGATGCGGAAGTCGGGTGCGTCAAAGTCGTTGGGCAGCAGATCGGGGGTCAGTACGATCTGCCCATCGCCGGCGAATTCGACCAGCCGGTGTGCAATATTGACCGTCTGGCCGATCATGGCATAGTTCATCCTGGCATGACCGCCCACGTTCCCTAACACCACCTGCCCCCGGCTCAACCCGATCCCCATGCCCACAGCCATGCCGCGTGCGGCCCATGCGGAGCGCTGCCCGGCGAAGCCACGTTGCATGGCCAGCGCTGTCTGCAGAGCGCGCTGCGGAGCATCGGCCTGATCGTAGGGAATGTTGAATGCGACCAGCAGCTCATCACCGGCGATGTCAAAGATGACTCCCTCGAAACCGTATACGATCTCCATCATATGCGCAAAGATGTCGTTCAGAAGCGCCACCACAGCGTCCGGCGGGTGCTGCATCGTCAGCCGTGTGAAGCCTCGCAGATCGGCAAATAGTACCACCGCTTCACGGCGTTCACGACGCCCCAGGATGTCCGGATCGCCCAGCACACGCTCAACCAGCGCCGGGCTCATGTAGCGTGTGAATGTTTGCAGAATGCGGCGGGTCTCGGCGCGCTCGCGGTCGAGGCGAACCTGCTCGCTTTCCTTGAGGGAGGTGATGTCCTGCCAGACCATCACATACCCCACACCCTGCACAGGCGAGACGCTGACGTTAAACACACGCCAGTCTTCCCCGGCAGCGCGGGGCCGCCGGGTGAACACCCCGGAGACCGCTGCGTCACGCTCCTGGGCGCGGAGCACCAGGTCAGCCAGCGTCAGATGAAAGCAGGCGCCGATTGGCTGACCGAGGGCTGTCTCGTCGAGGCTCAGAACGCGTCGGGCTGCCGGGTTGATACTGAGGATCACCCCCTGTGAATCCAGGACAATCACCGGATCGCCCGTTTGGTTCAGAAGCGCCTCAGTGCGGGCGCGCTGACGCAGGTTTTCGGCAAAGAGGCGTGCGTTCTCAAGGGCAATGGCGGCCTGGCTGCCGATGGCCGTGAGTAGATCCAGATGTGCCTCGGTGAAGAGCCCGGACGTGGCCGATACCAGCATCAGAGCGCCAGCCAGGCGATCCGCCCAGATCAGCGGGACGGCGATCGCTGTGCCTGCTGGATCATCATCAGGCAGGTGCAGCCAGCGCGCGTCGGCTGTCACGTCAGGCACCAGCGCAGACTGCCTGGAGTCCAGCACCCAGCCCAGAAGCCCTTGCTCGAAAATACCGGGGTCGATTGAACTATCCCGGCGGGACACCTGCCCCTGACGGGCCTGAAACTTGACCTGGAACGACCCCTGATCATCCAGCAGGACCAGGATGGCCTTGTCGGCCCCGGTGACCTCGACCGTGATCGACAGGATTTTCTGGATAAGCTGATCGATATCCAGTTCGGCAGCCAGTGTCTGGCTGATCCGGTACAGAAGTGCCAGCCGGTCGCGCTCCGCATCGAGTTCATCGCGGGCGTGCTTCAGAGCCAGCAGAGAAGTCAGCCGGGCCGCCAGCTCGCTGCTGTTGACTGGCCGGGAGATAAAGTCATTAGCTCCGGCCGCCAGCCCTCTGACCCGATCCTGTGGATCCTGCAGAGAGCTGATCAGCACAATGGGGATGAACCGGTCAGGGTAGTTGGCACGTATCAGCTTGGTGACTTCCAGGCCGCTGAGGTCTGGCATCATGACGTCCAGCAGGATGATGTCCGGCAGCTGGTCAGCGATGATCTGCAGCGCCTCGGTGCCGCTGCTTGCTTGCAGGATATTCTGGAATCCTTCGAATCGAAGCTGGGTGATGATCAGCTTCAGGTTGTTGAGATCATCGTCAATAACCAGCAGGCGGGCCTGAGCAGGGTTGTGGGGCATGTCCTATCAGCCGGTTTTAGCGCCTGGGGAGCGGGCGCAGTTTCAGCTAATTGTATTCGGGTTGGCCTCTGACATGCAACGCGAGCTAAAGCAAAACCGGGGCGGCACACCCTGTGTCGCCCCGGTGCGATGGACACATCGTCATCAGGCCAGGAAGTCGCGCAGCATGTTGGCGAACTGAGGCTGACGCAGCTGGCGCAGCGCTTGGCGCTCGATCTGACGGATCCGCTCGCGGGAAAGTCCCATGATCTGCCCGACCTGCTCAAGCGTCTGCGGCGCGTCACCTTCCAGCCCGAATCGCAGTTTGAGGATCTGCGCCTCGCGCGGGAGCAACTTGTTGAGGATACGATCCAGCGTGTCGGTCAGCATTGTGGTGTGGATGGCATCATCCGGGGTTGGAGACAGATCGTCTTCGATGAAGTCCCCGAACTCGCTGTCTTCACCGACCGGCGCCTCAATTGCAATCGTCTGCGGGGAAGCCTCGATAGCATCCCGGACTACTTCAGGCGACAGGTCCAGGTGGATGCTGAGCTCATCTTCGGTGGGTTCACGGCCCAGCGTCTGCTCCAACACTTCGTTGGCTGTATTGATCCGGCGGAGCTGATCTGACAGGTGCAGCGGCAGGCGAATAGTACGTGACTTCTGCGACAGCGCCCGCGTGATGGTCTGCCGGATCCACCAGCTCGCGTATGTGCTGAAGCGGTTACCCATGGTGTAGTCGAACTTGTCAACCGCGATCATGAGGCCCACATTGCCTTCCTGGATCAGATCCGACATCGGCAGGCCCTGATTGCGGTAGCGCTTGGCAATACTGACCACCAGCCGGGTGTTGGCGCGGCCCAGATGCTCACGGGCAGCCTGTCCATCCTTTACCGCTTCCTGCAGAATGGCCAGCCTATCCGGCGGCAGATCGGTCGATTCTTCAAGCGCCGCCTGGGCCTCAAACCCCCGCTGAATGCGCTTGGCGAGCACGATCTCCTGCTCCGCGGTGAGCAGCGGCTCGCTGGCCATCTGGCGGAAATAAAGACTGACGGTGTCATCAGCAGGAATATGGTCGATATTCTCCGGGATGACCTGATAGTCGGCGAACAGATCGGCTTCTTCTTCCATTTCCATCTCTTCAACAGGCGTGAAAAGGGACTTGGTCTGATCCATATACCACATCCTCTCTACGCAGTACTCTCGTGATAAACCATTTGTCAAGAATATGTAAAGGTTATGAACACATTATAGGACACATTCATCTGCCTGTCAAGCTACACCCCGGCGGGCAGGTGTCTCCACTGCGCCGCCCAGCATACACCCTGTATCCAGATGCTGGCATCCAGCTATATCTTACGCTGCCGCTGCAAGAATGACGTTAGAGAATCTGGCGCGCATGGATGCCAGATTCGCGCAGGCCAAGTGGCGGATACAGCGCGGTCTCTTTGCTGAGTGCAGGGATCAGTTCAGGGGATCAACCGGCGCACCAGGCGGACCAGGGCATAGAGCACGGCGGGCAGGGCGGCAACGGCAAACAATACCGCGGCGAAGACGAGGCTGTACTGAGAAGCGCTGGTGTCAACTACGCCCGGCTCTACGATAATGGAATCCCACAACTGCGTCCACCACAGTTGCAGGCCTGCTGTGGCTGCCGGTACATTGGCGCTGACGGTCCGCAGACTGGCAGCGGCAGCGCCAATGAGGTCGGGCTGCATCTTCCATGCCAGCAGCAGAGAGCCGCCAACCAGCCAGATGACGGCCCATCCGGCGCTGCGCCGCTGGCGCGTCCGCCCGGTCCGGGTTCTCGGGCTGGTGCTGCGCCCCCGGCGCCCGGGTTGGCGAGCAGCCGGCAGGGCCGGCGACAGAGCAAGCGAATCCGCTGCTAGCGGCTCCACAGCGTCGGCGGGATGCTGGGCCGCGCCGTTTTCCGGGTGCACGATGCGCTGTTGAATGGGGATCCATGCCGCGCGATCGGCTTCCAGTGTCTGGAGGCGCAGCAGGCGATCCTGATGGCTGCCGCAGTGCCGGCAGGTGGAGGAATAGACCGGCATCTCACAGCGCAGGCATTTGCTGGTTAGCCCCGCGCCGCAGCCCAGGCAGAAGTTGGTGAGGCCGTCGTTGCGCAGGCCGCAGGAAGGGCAGTCCCAACGGATCGCGATCAGGTTGCGCCCGGCGCGGTCGGGGTAGCCAATCGCCCCGCAGGTGGGGCAGGCCAGGCGCGGCACAGCCGGATCCGCGGCCACGCGAGCGCCACATTCCACGCAGATCAGGCTGGCCGGCGAAGGAACGTCCGCCTGGTCGGCGGTATCCACAGCGGCAGATTGAAGGTCCATAATTCGTACAGACGCACCTATCAGATCGCACGTGTTATACAGTATACTGTGATCATGCCTCGAACGTTTCACGCTGCCCCCCCAGAGTCTGGGAGTTTGCCTCATATCAGTCAGGATTGACGAAGCCGCTGCTTCAATTACAATCTCTGGCAATACCCAACTGCAGGATGCTTCGGTTCCCTCACCGCTCAACCAAGGAGAAGCCCATGGCGATGTCCCACACTGAACTGGTCACCCGGACCAAAGACTCGAACCTGGCCAGCTGGACTTCCCAGCAGGATTGGAACCCGATCACAATGACACGGGCCGAAGGCGTTTACTTCTGGGATGCTGACGGCAGGCGCTACCTTGATTGGTCATCCCAGCTGGTCAATGTCAACATCGGGCATGGCCATCCTCACGTAATCAAGGCGATCCAGGACCAGGCTGCCCGCCTGTGCTACGCATATCCGGGCATTGCGACCGAGCCGCGCGCCCGCCTGGGCGAGCTGCTGCAGGAGATCACGCCGGCGGGCCTGACCAAAGCTTTCTTCACCCTCGGCGGGGCCGATGCAATTGAGAACGCCATGAAGATGGCCCGTATGGCAACGGGACGCCAGAAGGTGCTGGCGCGCTACCGGGCCTATCATGGCGCCTCCTTTGGCTCCATGACGCTGGGCGGCGACCCGCGCCGGCTGCCGAACGAGCCCGGCGTGCCCTGGGTTGTCCACTTTCACGATCCCTATGCCTACCGCAGCCCGATCTACCGCGGGCGCACTGCCGACGAGGGCGATGCGATTGTGGCCGACCTGCTGGAAGAAACAGTGGAGTTTGAAGGCCCGGAGAATGTTGCGGCCATCGTGCTGGAGGGCTACAGCGGCACCAGCGGGATCATCCAGGGCGGCCCGGTCTTCTGGGGGCGCGTGCAGGAGATCTGCGAGACTTACAATATTCTGCTGATCGTTGACGAAGTGATGAGCGGATTCGGGCGCACGGGCGAGTGGTTCGGCGTGAATCACTATCCCTCGGTGAAGCCCGACCTGATGACGATGGCCAAGGGCCTGACCAGCGGTTATGTCCCCCTCGGAGCCGTCATGGTCTCAGATCGCATCGCCTCCTACTTTGAGGATCATACGCTGTGGGGCGGCCTCACATATGGCGCCCATACACTGGCCTGTGCGGCGGGGGTGGCGAATATTGAGGTCTACCGCCAGGAAAGCCTGATCGAGAATGCCCGCGCGATGGGCAAAGTGTTGAGGGCAGGCCTAATGGATCTGGCCGAGAAGCACCCCAGTATTGGCGAGGTACGCGGCACCGGCCTGCTGCAGGTGATCGAGCTGGTCCGGGACCGGACTACCCGCGAGCCGATCAGCGGTTTCAACCGCCCTCTGAGCGCACCGATGAAGGCTGTGGCCGGGGCGCTGCGTCAGATGGGCATGAGCACGTTTGTGCGCTGGGATTATATCTTCTGTGCGCCGCCGCTGGTGGTCACGGAAGCGCAGATTCAGGAAGGGCTGGCGATGATCGATCAGGCGCTGGAGGCGGCCGATCGCGCCGCAGGGAGCTGAAAGGAGAACTGCATGGCTGCCATCCCTGAGATGCTTAACTATCGGGCGGGACAGTGGGTGAAGCCCGATGCCAGCGAATATCTGGATGTTGTCAACCCAGCCACAATGGACGTGATGGGCCGCGTACCGCTCTCCACCGCAGTGGAGGTCGGGCAAGCGGCAGCGGCGGCTGCCGCGGCGCTGCCGGGTTGGCGGCGCACTCCCCCGACTGAGCGCGTGCAGTACCTGTTCAAGCTTAAAGATCTGCTGGAGCAGCATTTTGAAGAGCTGTCCCGACTGATCACGATGGAATGTGGCAAGACCATCGGCGAGTCACGGGGTGAAATGCGCCGGGCGATCGAGAATGTCGAAATCGCCTGCGGGATCCCCATCCTGATGCAGGGCTATCTGTCGGAGGATATCGCCCCGGGGATCGATGAGCTTATGATCCCGCAGCCGGTCGGCGTGGCAGCGGCGATCTGTCCCTTCAACTTTCCGGGGATGATCCCGTTCTGGTTCATGCCTTACGCTCTTGCCTGCGGCAACACCTATCTGGTCAAGCCATCCGAGCGCGTGCCGATGACCATGCAGCGGATCTTCCAGCTCATTGAGCAGACGGGGCTGCCTGCCGGCGTCATCAATCTGGTGAATGGCGGGCGGGAAGCCGTAGATGCTATCCTGGATCATCCCGCTGTCCGCGCCGTCAGCTTTGTGGGATCGACCGCCGTTGCACGCCATGTCTACAGCCGGGCGGCACTGAACGGAAAACGGGCTCAGTGTCAGGGCGGGGCCAAGAATCCAATTGTCGTCCTGCCCGATGCTGACATGGAGATGACGACACGTATCGCAGCAGACAGCGCCTTTGGCTGTGCAGGGCAGCGATGTCTGGCCGCGTCGCTGGCCGTCACTGTGGGTGACGCGCGCCACAGCTTCACCGAGTCAATTGCCGATGCTGCGGCCAGCCGTGTGGTCGGCTATGGGCTGGACGAATCGGTTCAGATGGGCCCCGTAATCACACACCAGAGCCGAGCGCGTATTGAGACACTGATTGGCCGCGGAGAAACGGAAGGGGCGGGCATCCTGGTCGATGGGCGGGGTGCTCGCATCGCGGGTTATGAGAGCGGCAGTTTTGTGCGCCCGACGGTTCTGCAGGATGTGCCGCCAGGCAGCGAGGTAGCGCAGACTGAGATTTTCGGTCCGGTGCTGGGCTTGATGCATGTGGACACGATCGAGGAGGCGATTCGCCTGGTCAACAGCGGACAGTACGGAAACATGGCCTGTCTGTTCACCAGCAGCGGCGCGGCAGCGCGGCAGTTCCGCTATGAGGCGGAAGTGGGTAATGTCGGCATCAATGTCGGCGTTGCGGCGCCGATGGCTTTCTTCCCGTTCAGCGGCTGGAAGGAGAGTTTCTTTGGCGATCTGCATGGCCAGGGTAAAGATGCGGTTGAGTTCTTCACGCAGAAAAAGGTGGTGGTAGAACGCTGGCCGCGTGAGTGGTCGCGCCAGTTCTGACGCAGATCGCGCCGAATCATCCGGCCCGGGCAGCTCGCTGCGCGGGCCGGATGTCTGTGGCGGAGAGGGTGGGATTCGAACCCACGGTGGCCACAAGGACCACAACGGTTTTCGAGACCGCCCCATTCAACCGCTCTGGCACCTCTCCGTGGGAAAAAGACGGTCAGTCATTTCTCGGCATGCGCAGGTTCTCAAAGAATTGGCGCAACTGCGCACCCGCTTCAGCCGCCAGCACACCCCGCAGGATGTGCACCCGGTGATTCAAACGGGGATGGTGGAGCAGGTCCACCACCGACCCGCCGGCTCCTGCAGCTGGATCGTCGGCTGCCCAGACCAGCCGCGTAAGACGCGCCTGCACCATAGCCCCGGCGCACATGGCGCAGGGCTCAAGGGTGCAGTAGAGGGTGACCCCCTCCAGCCGCCAGCTGCCGATGGCGCGCGCCGCCTCGCGCAGCGCCAGGATCTCCGCGTGGGCGGTCGGATCGCGATCGGCCTCTTTGCGATTATGCCCGCGCGCAATGATCCGATCGTTCAGGACAGCCACTGCGCCGACCGGGATATCGCCGGCCAGCGCGGCGCGGTTAGCTTCAGCAATCGCCTCATGCATCCACAGAGCATGCTTGGCCATTAGCGGCAATTATAACAGCCCGCATTCGCTGCCACAATGCAGACGCTAAAGCCTGGCAGGCTGGTATAATCCCTGCACTTCATTCCTCCCTAACTGATAGAGGCTCAGATCAATGTCCACAATCACCATCAAGTGGCTGGAGCAGCGGCAGTTTGTCGGCATCGACAGCACCAGCCACGGCATTGTGATCGCGTCCGGCGGTGAAGGTGGCGGGATCGGCGTCAAACCCTCCGATCTGCTGCTGCTGGCACTGGGTAGCTGCACGGCCTACGATGTCGTTGGTATCTTGGAAAAGAAACGTCAGAAACTGACAGCGCTGGAAATTGTGGTGACCGGTGAGCAGGACAGCGATCCGCCCTGGACTTTTCGCCGCTTCCATGTGCACTTCATTGCAACCGGGTTTGGGCTATCGGATAAAGCGGTAGCCGACGCGATCGCCCTCTCGGATGAGAAATACTGCTCTGTATCCGCCACCTTGAGGCAGAGCGCGACTGTCACACACGGCTTTGAGATTCGGGAAGCCGCCCGTGCGGGTGGCTGAGCCGGCGTCATCTGTCCCCGGCCAGGCGCCTATCCGCTCTGGGGGGAACCGGGTGCGCGGGCAACCAGCCAGCGGGCCGCCTCGATCCAGCTTTTCAGATCGGGCGAGAAATGGCCGGGAATGTCCAGTATCTGCTCCAGCTGCTCCACCGTGCACCAGGCCAGCTGGCGGAAGGTGCGGATCCCCTGGCGCTGCAGCTGCAGAGCGTAGAGATCCGCCAGACCGGGGATCTCAGTCAGATCGTCGCTGGGGACATCATCCGGAATGGGCTCGGGGAAGGGGGGCGGGGGGAGAGCGTCCTTAGCCCTGGGAAGTGAGATACGCGCACGCGGGGTCACCTCGATGGACTGGCCGACGCTCGGGCGCTCGCGGGGTGTGGGCGGGAGATCATCCGGCGGGATAAGCCGGATAGCCTGCCGCAGTTCTTCATCGCGCTGCTTAAGCAGCTGGCGAGCGTGTTCCAGATCGATCTCCCGCTGCTGGCGCTGCCGGATGATGCGCCGCAGCTCAGCCTCTTGCTTCTCCAGCAGAGCCCGGGCCTCGGTGATCTCGGCGGTTCTCGCCCGCATGGTCTGGTGCAGCATACCGATCTCTCCATCCTGCCACTGTACCTGCTGGGTCAGGCGGTTGATCTTGGCCTGGTAAGTTTCCTGCAGATCATTAAGCATATCGATCTCTTCCATGCTCTGATCGATAGTCTGCAGCATCTGGTCGGTCTGACGCTCGCGCGTCTGCAGGTTCTGCAGGATAGTGTTCAGATCGCCCTGAGTGTTCTCGAAAGAGGCCCGGCGCTCCTCTAACGCATTGAGCAGGAGGGTATGCTGACGCTCGCGTTCGCGCAGCTCTGTGCGTGCAGCCTCGATGCTGCGGTTAATGGCAGCCAGCTGGCTCTCCGTCTGAGCGAGCAGATCCTGCGCGTCGCGCACTTTCTGCGCCAGATCGGCGGCGTCGGCTTCCGGGCCATCCGCTGAGGCATGCGCTGTGCCGGCAGGTGGCCGGCTCTTATGCAGAAACCATCCACCCAGCGCCCCCAGCAGCGCTGCCGGTATCGTGAGGAGGTACGGCCAGATCGTCGGTGGCATGGCAGCTGAATCTGGAAAAGGTATTCCTTGCGCCAATTATAGTTTATACTGATGTTACTATATGGTATAGTTCTGGTTGGGCCACAGTCTGCTTGATCATATGCTGGCAGATACATTCCGGCAAGGGCTCCCCACTTCTGGCGGTGTGTGAGCTCTGTCTGGCTAGTTCACCCGAGCACGAGTGCTGGTTAATGGCGTTACCGGTTATCACGTCAACCCTCTGTCAGGCAGCAAGCCGGGTCCTCACATCGCTAGAGGAGCGCGCCAGCGCGTTGTTCGAGGATACTGATGATGCGGTTTACCACATCATTGGACACTGGGCACGGGCGGCCCTGGATTTGGACCTGCTGCGCGAGACTGTGCAGGCCGCACAGGACGAATTCTGCCTATCCCCCCCCGCTCCGCAATTCGCTGGAAACCACCAGCGCTGGCTGGAGGCTTTCGCCGAGCTGCTCGAGCATGGCGGTGCTGATGTCCCGGCGTTTGCCGAAGGCCTCTGGCGGGCTTCTCTGTTTCGGATCGGGAGTGCTGTAGAGAATCTATGGTCGCAGTACCCGTTGCTGCAGCGCCGCGTGCTGGCCGAGACCGATCAGACATTGCCTCGCTCCTGGGGAGACTGGATTCTGCCCATGACCGCGTTTATGGGCATTGTCGAGACGCGCCTGCTGGAGGCCAACCCGGTCTATGAAGACCTGCTCCGTTCCGAGACGGTCATGGACCTGCTGGAAGATCGGCAGCCTACTCACGCTCAAACCATCCCCTTCCCCGATGTCAGCTTCACCAACGAGCAGTTCACGACGGCGGCGGCACTGGACGCTTACTTGAAGGCCACCCAGGACCTGGTCGGGCTGGTCGATCCACGCGGATATCCCCGCAGCGCTCATGGCACCATCCCACTGCTGGATGTCTACACGCCGCTGCGGCTGATCCCGCTGGATACAATGGATGATGGTCAGTCAACTATCCGCTATCAAACAGCAACCTTCCAGATCAGCGATCCCTGCACCTTCCGGGAACCGCTGCTCCTGCGGGAGACACTCTCACAGCCGGGGGTGCTGATCCAGGATGCTGTTGCCCAGCACCAGCAGGTAGTGATCCTGGGCGACAGCGGCGCGGGCAAAACCACGCTTGTGCGGTATCTGGCCGCCGACCAGATCCGGTTTCTTCTTGACCCGGAGTCAAACGCGATCCAGGTCGAGGGTTATGTTGACGGAGTGGCCCGGATCCGGGTGAGCCGGCGCGTGCCGATTTACGTGGATATGGCCACCTTTGTTGATAACCGCCATGCCGAGGAGACACTTCACGAATTCATCCTCAGGGACGCGGCAGACCGTGTTCACGATTCGTCGGTTATGCGTGTCCTTGCCGACCTGCTGGCAAGCGGTCAGTGCCTGCTGCTGCTCGATGGGCTGGATCAGGTTGCCACGGACGATCAGCGCCGGATGCTGTCGGCTGCTGTCATCCAGTCGGCTGCACGTTGGCGCACTGCGGGCAACCATATTGTTGTTACCAGCCGCTTTGAAGGTTACGCATCGGCTCCGCTGCCGGCCAGTTTCCGCGGGTTTGTGATCCGGAACCTGGATCGCAGCCAGATTGGGCCGTTCCTGCTGCGCTGGGCGCTGACCCTGGCTCGCCTGCGCCGCCCCCTGATCTCGGATGATGAGGCGCGGCGCCGCGCCGAAACCGAGACTCTATCGCTGGTGCGGGAAGTCGCGACAAACCCCCGCCTCTTTAACCTGGTCAATACACCGCTGATACTCAGGATGCTGGTGGGCGTCTATCGTCCGGGGATGCTGATGACGCCGCAACGGGCGGCCATCTATCAGCTGGTGGCTGATGCCATGATCCATGAATGGCGGCTTCCGCAGATCGCCACCGAGCGACCAGCCGTTCTGGAGCAGGACATCACTGAACTGCTTGGCGAGTTGGCCTTCTGGCTGCAATCCTCACGCCCGGCCGGCCTGCTTACCGAACACGAGCTGCGGGAAATCCTGGGCCACATCTGGTCCGGGATGCGGCCGGCGGCACGCCCGGCTCAGGTGGAAGAAGCCATCGATGGGTTCCTGCACTATGTGCGGATGAACAACGGCGTGCTGGCCGAACTGGCCCCGCAGCGCTACGGGTTCATCTATCACACTCTGCAGGAGTATTTCGCGGCCCGCTATCTGGTTTCCAGCTATCGGCTGGCGTCCGAGCGCATCCGTTCCTACCTGCACGATCCGCGCTGGGATGAGGTGATTCGGCTGGCGGTTAGCTTCACTTCTCTGCGTTCCCGTGAGGATGCATCGGATCTGATCGCCTCCGCGATCCTGGGGAAAACGCCCCGGGGAGATAGCCAGCAGATGCCCCCGGGCCCATTCGAGGATCTCCTGCATCGTGATCTGTTCTTTGCGGCCCATCTGCTCGGCCGGGGTATTGAAGCTGGCCCCGAGGTGACGGACGAGGTCGCTCGCGACTTGATGGAATTGTGGCTGGATGGCGACCGCGACAGTACAGGCCGTTTCACCCTGATCTTCGAGCGCGCGCGCCAGCATTTGATCCTGCTGGATGGCACCTCGGCCAGCTGGCAGGCCTTGCAGATCGCCCGGCGAAACCTGGCGCATCCAGATGAGCATCGACGCGCCTTCGCCGCGGAGGCGCTGGTCTTCTGGCCGTCTCACCTGGCCGACGGGTGTGATGCACTGGTGCAGAGCGGGCGCGACGCGCCGCTGCTGGTGCGGCGTGCGATCGCGGGCGCTCTTGGCCGGGTAGGCACGCTGACGGCAGCAGCTTACCGGCTGCTGCTGAACTTCGTCAGCGATGCCGATGATCAGATCAGCCAGCTTGCACAGCGTGCGCTGGAAGCAGCCGCGCCGGTGCCGAACGAAGCCCTGAGCATGTGGATCGAGTTTCTGAGGAGCGGCAACCCAACCCGCCGGCGCATCAGCCTCAGGGTGCTCGGACGGATGGGCACGCTGCCGCCCATGGTGATCAATGAGCTGCTGCACCTGCTCGGAGACCCGGACCCGGACACGCGGCAGGCGGCCGTCGATGTGCTGGCCGGGGTTTCGGTGTTGCACGAGAATGCGCTGATGGCGATCTGCCGGGCTGCTATGGACCTGCGCGCCGACACGGATATCCGCATTGCCGCGATTAACGCCCTGCGCCGGCCCGTCGAGCTTCCGCTTGAGGTGGTCGATCTGCTGGTGGACTGGACGCATGATCCGGATGTCGCTGTGCGTCGTTCAGCCGCCCTGGCACTGGGCACCTGCTTGAACACAATCCCCGACGTCATTGACGCGCTGATTGAGCTGCTCAATGACCCGGTAGATAGTGTACGGGCAGCCGTCGTGGGGCCGCTGGCTGCGCGGGGGCGCGACAATCCGCGGGTACAGCATGTGCTGGCTCACGCGGTGAGCGACCCGATCTATTCGGTACGCTGTGCGGTCGCAACGGCTTTGCGCGAATTCACTGTCCCCAGTGATGAGCTGCGCCGTGCACTCCTGACTCTGCTGAGCGACCGTGAGATCATCGTGCGGGAAGCGACACTGGCCACCATCGCTCACCTGGAGCAGCCGGGTGCCGACATCATCGATTACCTGGTGTCTCTGGTGAATGTGCAGGAATACGGGATCGGTGCGCACGCCGTCGAGGCGCTGGGGGCGCTGCGCAGCCTGCCCGAGGCGGCGCTGTCCGCGCTGGTAGGCGCGCTCCGCTTGCACTGGCAGACGGCCGGTTCACTCATCGCTGATTGTCTGAAGGCTCACCAGCCCCTCAGCCAGGACCTCCTTCACCAGATCATGGATCTGGCCGTCCTGCTGCCGGTTGGCCGCACGGCGGCCGGGCGCGCCCCAACCGGCCTGCGAGCCATCGCGCTGGAGATCCTGGGCGCTTCGCTGGATGAAGCTCCGACAATGATCCGGGTGCTGGTGGATGCTGCCAAGCAGGCTGACAGCCTGCAGGTACAGGTCGCTGCGCTGCGCGGGCTCGCGCTGTCACATTCGATGCCTGCCGGCATCCGGGAAGATCTGATGCGCCTGCTCAATAGCGGGCCGCTGGAGGTGCGCTGCGCGGCTGGCGTGACTCTGGGCAATCTGGTGCGTAATCTGCCCGATCCGCCCTTCAGCGGCGAAGAAATGCTGGATCTGGCGGGCATGCTGGCGCGCCTGCTGGGCGAGATTTCGCCCCGTGCGTCGTGGGAGAGCGAAACGCGCCTGCAGAACGAGCTGCTGCTGGCGCTGGAATGGGTCGTGGCCCGTGCTCGGCCCGGTGCGCCCAGGCTGGCCGCCCACCTAGAAGATCTGACTGGCTAACCGGATCAGCATTGCCACAAAAGGGACTGCTTTGATGAGCAGCGCTGCCGGACTGCGGCTGCGGTCGAGTGATTCCAGGGCGTTGTCGATGATATCAATCACATGCTGGAGCTTCTGAATCAGCGTTTCTCTGGGGGGCTTGGGTTCTTCCTTCACCAGCTTACGGGCTGTCTCCAGCTCATCGACGACCTCATGAGCCATCTTTTCAGGCAGCTCGCCCAGGTCCTTCGCTTTGATAATCATATCTCTGAGGTCGGCCAGTAGATCGGCGAACTGGTTCTTGTTGTCGATGACCCCGCCGTTCACGATCAGATCATGACCGCTCATCTGGTGGGCAGTGATCGATCCACGGCCTATATTGACCAGAGGACCTACGTTGCCGTTGAAAATATACTGATCGCCGCCAGCAGGCTGGGGAGGGGCCGCTTCCCTTCCGCCGGCAGATGCATTACCATCGTAGTCATTGGAATTGGGTTGATTTTGCATTAGTTTATCCTTTGTTCGCCCATTGTAGGTGATCGTCGGCAGGCTGGCAAAACGGCCTCCTGGAGGAATGCTATGTCAACACCCACCTCACTGGCTCGCAGGCCTGATCCCGATCATTCTCCGCGCCGCCGCCTGCCAGCCAGCGGTAACGAACAACAGATCATCGAGATACTGGACACGCTTGAGAAACTGTTTGAAGACAAATTCGCGGATGGCAATACGGTGGAAGCCGATCTGATTCGGGAGAAGATCGACGCGCTTCACGCCCGGATCGCTGGGCATAGGATGGCTGCCGGGCAGCTGCCCGGCTCCGGAGACCACATCGAGATCAACGGCATTCCCCAGACGGGCGCCAATATTGGCGGCACCCTGGTTGCCAGGCAACTGGCCGGGCGCGATGTAGTAGACGCCACAGGCGGCGTCTATATCAGCCATGTCGAGCACTATGAAGGCAGCGGCCATGTAGCGCAGGCAGTGGATAAGGCCGATCTGCGGCATACGTATCTGGGTCGGCTGCTGAATACCGCCAACCGGGTGCCGCTCGGACAGCTGGACAGGCGAGCGATCGGCACCCCCGATTCCGTGCCTGAGATACGGCTTGAAACCATTTATGTCCCGCTGGATACCACCAACCAGCAGCCGGCAGTCGGGCAGGGAAATGCAGCCACGGCCGGAGCGCGTGTCCCTGTGCCGGTGCTGGCGGAAATCATCAATCACCGCCGGCTGGTGATCCTGGGCGATCCGGGCTCCGGCAAAACCACGTTGATGAACTGCCTGACACTGTTCCTGGCGCAGGCCGGCCTGGACCCGGCCTCCGGCGCGCTGGAGCGTCTTAATGTGCCTGGCGGCAACGGGCAGCGTGCAGCCACATGGCGACATGATGCTCTGATGCCCGTGCGTGTTGAGCTCAGCGAGTTTGCGCGGGACATCCCGGAGACGACCGGGCGCGGCACCTGCGAGCTGGTATGGCAGCATATCGCGGCTGGACTGGCTTCGCATGGGTTGGCCGATTTCGCTCCTGAGGTCAAGCGGCTGCTGGCACAGGGTAAGTGCCTGGTGATGTTTGATGGCCTGGACGAAGTGCCCGATCCTGCTCGCCGGAAGATCGTCCGGGATGCTGTGACTGACTTCGCCGACACTTACGGGGAGTCGCGGTTCATCGTCACCTGCCGCGTGCTGTCGTATACGGACCCAGCCTGGCAGCTAACCAGCTTCCCCGCTGTCGTGCTGGCTCCGCTGAGTGTGAATAGCATCAATACTTTTGTGGACAGATGGTATTCCGAACTGGTCCGCCTTGGCGCGATTGATCCTCAGACGGCCCTGATGAGGGCCGCCGAGCTGCGCAATGCCGCTGCCAACCTGGTAGACCTGGCTCACAACCCGATGCTGCTTACGGTCATGGCCGTGGTCCATACCTATCTTGGCACTCTGCCCAGAGAGCGAGCTCGGTTGTATAACGACTGCGTGGAGCTGCTGCTTTGGCACTGGCAGCGCCAGAAGCGCATCGGACCCAACTACTGGCAGCAGGGAATCCTCGATGAGCTGGAAACCCGGGAGGAGCGGCTGGTCAACGGGCTGTGCGAAGTAGCATTCAACGCACATCGCAGTCAGGATGACGGCGATGCCCCCACGCATATTCCGCAGAAGGATGTGATCGATGTGTTGGCCCGGTATCTGGACAACGACTGGGGGCGCGCCCAACGCTTCTGCGACTATGTGGAGAAGGAAGCCGGGCTGCTGATCGGCAAGGGCCTGGATGCCAGCGGGAAGCGCATGTATGCCTTCCCGCACCGCGGATTTCAGGAATTCCTGGCTGCGTGCCATCTGATATCGGGCTGGGATTTTGCCCGCCGCGCAGCCGATCTGGCTGCGGCTGGCGATATCTGGCATGAAGTGCTGCTGCTGGCCGTCGGGCATCTGGTCTTTAACCTGCACGAGGTCATGCCACGGCCGCTGGATGCGATCAACCTGCTCTGCAAGCCGGAGATGCCGACGACCGATCAGGGGTGGCGGTCGGTGTGGTGGGCAGGCGAGATGCTGCATATTGTGGGGCGCTCAGCGGTGGAGAACGACGAACATCTTGGCACCAGCGTGGTGCCGAGAGTCATTGCCCACCTGGCTGCCCTGGTCACCGGAGGCCATCTGACGCCGGTTGAGCGCGCACAGGCTGCCGACGTGCTGGGTGCGCTGGGCGATCCGCGCCCCGGCGTCTGTACCGACACGCCGGAGATGGTGCGGATAGAGGGTGGACAGGTCGAGATCGGGACCGAGCCCGAGCGTCACACGGTAAACTTGAAGACCTTCTACCTGTCGCGCTATCCGATCACCAACGCGCAGTTCCAGCTGTTCGTCAATGAGGGGGGCTATCACAACCCGAAGTTCTGGACTGGACGCGGCTGGGAATGGCGCCAGCATACCGGCAGGCGGCAGGGCTGGCTGGCAGATCCAGTCTGGGGGCTGCCGAACCGACCTGTGGTTGGCCTGACATGGCATGAGGCGGTCGCCTACACGCGCTGGCTCTCGACCCGCACGGGACATGTCGTCCGCCTGCCCACCGAGCCGGAATGGGAGCGGGCAGCAGCCGGCACCGAACGCCGGAAGTACCCGTGGGGATCGCGTACCAGCGATGATACGACCAACCATCACGAAACCGGAATCGGGCAGACGACCGCTGTGGGCATTTTCCCCGCTGACCGCACCCCTGAGGGCATTCACGATCTCGGTGGCAATGTCTGGGAATGGTGCTCCAGCCTGGGGGCAGCTTACCCCTATACAACCGCTGATGGTCGCGAAGACCTCGAGGCCGGCGGCCCCCGCATCCTGCGAGGTGGGGCATTTGAAAGCCGTCGGGATATGCTGCACTGCACCCATCGACGTCCGGTTGATCCACAGGCCCGTGTCTCGCTGATCGGATTCCGCGTGGCCTTGAATACACGCTGAGGAACGTGTCCGCTGGCAGCAGTGAGCCGGGCGGCGGTCCCGGTTCGAGGCAGGGGAGGCAGATCGAAGCCTCCCCTGCCTCATTCTCAGCAGAGAGTGTAACCTCGGGCTCCGGATGATGGTATATTCCCTGTAGTCGTGAAGGCGAGGAGCGGCGGACAGCCTCATGGATATCAAGCTGGACTGGGAAGTTGAATCGGAAGGCGGGTGGTCGGAGATTGGCGAGGACCCGGCGGAAATGGCCGCCCGCCGCCGCCGCGGGCGCAGACTGCGCACTGTTGCGCTGGGGGTGCTGCTCATTGCAGCCATCGCTGCCGGAGTCGCTGCATGGCGGCTGAACCAGGCGGCGCGCCAGCTGCGGACGGACCTGGAGGCTACGGTTGCCGCCGAAACGGCTGCTCTCCGCCTCGGTGACCGGGAGGGGTTTCTGACGGCCCAGGCGGATGTAGGTCTGTGGCAGCGCATCCAGGGAGGGACCTTCAACAGCTACCAGGGTCTGGGCCAGCGCATTGACGTTACTGGCAATGTAGTGGAGATGGATATCAGCGCCAACCAGGCCCGTGTCACGCTTGAAGAGCGGCTGGACGGGCGCCTGTACCATGTCGTCTGGTTCTACGAACGGCGCAGTGGGCTGTGGCAGCACATGCCTCCGCAGGCAGAGTTCTGGGGCGACGCGCAGTCCCTCAGGACAACGCATTTTGAGTTCGCCTACTACTCGCAGGATCAGAAACTGGTGGATATCCTGTCGCTGCGAATGAATGCCTGGTGGGAAGCTGCCTGCCGCATGACTGCCTGCGTGGATTTCCCCGCTTCTGTGAAGGTTCGTGTTGAGGTGGATCCACTGGCGACCCCGGGCTGGGCCGATTACAGCGACTGGACGTTGATTGTGCCTTCCCCGCTGCTGGGGCGCGTCCCTGCCGATGGCTCGCCTGACCCGGTTATTCTCACCCGGCTGGCGGGCCTGCTGGCCGAACGCTGGGCATCTGATACGATTGCCCGCCACCTGCCGGGAACACTGCCTCCATACTCGGATGCCGCCTGGATGCAGGAGGAACTGACGCTGTGGCTGCACCATGCCTTCGATAATGCAGCGCCGGGTTCGGCCTTTCTGGGGCCGCTGGAAGCGCAGGCTGGGCCGGCGGCCGTGCCGGCCCTGCTGAGCCAGCTCCCCGCTGTTCAGACTGACCAGTCGATCATCCCTGCGCTGGAAGCTGCTGCCGGGGAGTCGGTCGGGCTGGCGGCCGTATCATGGGATTCCTATCTGGCGCAGCGCCTACGCGCTGAAACTGCCCTCGTCGCGGCAGGGCACACCACAGAAGCCACCCTCCTCTATCGCGATCCTGAGCGTCAGCCTTCCGCGCTGGTGATCGACACACCGGTTGAGACGTTTGCCGAGCCATCAAGCATCAGAGTGGCTGGCATCGAGGAGCTGGGTGGTCTGAGCTGGGCCGAGGTTCACTTCCGGCTGCCCGGCGATCGTGAGCGCGGAGAGCTGGCTGCCTTTGAACCCTTCCGGATCAGCGGCGGGCGATGGGTGCATACATGGCCCCAGCCAGAAGATTGGGGCGCTCTGGTCGAAGAGCGCAGTCCGCACATCACGCTTGTGTTTTACGAACTTGATCGCGCCGCCGTGGAAGGGCTGCTGCCTTACCTGGAGCAGATTTACCTGCAGGCTGCCAGCGACCTGGGGATCGCTCCGGATAGGGTGCCATCGGCTCAAGTTGAGATCGCCCCTTCCGCCGGGCTGGCGGGGAGTGTCAGCCTGGATGCTGGCAGGCCGCGGACGATCGATCAGAGCGGCGGGGCCGGCGATGCGCGGGTGCAGATCCCTTCCCCCCATGTGGCGGTGCGCCAGGCCGATGAGGCCCTGATCCACTATGCGCGGCTGGCGGGTGCTCGCGGGCTGGTGGAGGAGTTGATCGCGGTGCAGGCGCAGCCCTTTCCACCGGGGCATCCGATCGTGTTTGCGCTGGCGCGCTGGGAAGTGCAGCAGCTCGGGTTAGACTATCCCCCGCTGCCGAGCGGGGCGATCAACCCGGAGCGCCTTCCACCCCAGACGCTGGATCAACTGTGGACGGCCGAAGCGAACAATGCAGCACACTATGCCGCAGCACAGGTGCTGCTGGATCTGCTGGTTCAGGAATATGGGGCAGAGGCCGTACCGGCACTGTTGGCTAATCTGGGGGATTCACCCGACGCTGCCACATGGCTGGCAGTCAGCCTCGGAATCAGCGATCCGGGCGATCTACAGGCCCGCTGGTCAGCGGCTGTACAGATCGCGGTCAGCGAGATGCCCTGAGAAATGGTTCGCCCCCCCGTGGCGGTCATTACTTCAGGCGGATTGAGCTGTCGCTGCGGACTTTCGCGCCCTCACGGGGGGAGCTTTCTTCGCGCAGTGCCCGGATGAACGCCGAGAACGCTGCCGAAACTGCCCGACCCTCGATACTGAGGCGATTGCGTAGCTCCTCCAGGGTATCCGCCCGCCGCGCCGATTCCTCAGGGGTGCACTCGTACAATTCAACCAGCACGCCAAACGTACTTTCCGGATGGATGAAGGCGATCCGTTTGCCTCCGCTGCCGATAGTCGGCGTTTCATTGATCAGTCGGACGCCTTTCGTCCGGAGCGCAGCCAGCATCCCATCAAGGTCCTCCACCTCGACGCAGATGTGGTGAATGCCGGGGCCGCGCTTGGTCATGAAGCGGGCCACCCCACTGGTCTCATTCAGCGGCTCCAGTAGCTCGATCTCACTCTCGCCGGCGGGCAGAAAAGCAACGATGACCTCTTGCTCATCGACTTGCTCGACGTGCGTGACCTTCATCCCCAGCGCGCCCTCGTAGAACGCCTGGGCCGCTTCGATATCCGGCACAACGATAGCAATATGGTCGATCCGTTTGATGGACATATATGCTCCCAGTCACCTCAATTACTGGACGGGTACTGCTGGACCCGCATCTGCTCGGACGTGAAACCGCCGCCAGCCGGCTAAGGGAATATCAACCCGCCGCGCTCATCAAATGACGTGCCGGGCGCCCAGGTTACTTCCCACAGGTTGCCTTCAGGATCCGCAAACCCGCCGGTGCGTCCACCCCAGCCAGTATCAACTGCCTTGTCAGTGATAGAGGCGCCGGCTTCACCCGCTGCCTTCAGGACGGCATCCACCATCTCCGGCGTCTCGACATTGATCGCCAGCATCACCCCGCGGAAGGCATCCGGGACAGCTGCCCGGCTCCGCTCCTTGAAATTCTCCAGCGGCCACAGGGATAGAACCGCGCCGCCGGTCAGGAAGGCGGCATATCCCTCGCCATTGTGGATTGATTCTGGCCATCCCAGAGCCTGATAGAACCGATACACCCTGTCGAAATCATGCACAGCCAGAGTCACCATACTTACCCGCGCTGGAATGGTCATCCATTGCTCCTTACTGCTTCGCAAATCTCTTACACGAACTGCTGCGGTCTATACTCGCCGAAAACACGGCGCAGGACATTGCATATCTCGCCCAGGGTCACGTCATGCTCCACGCACTCGATGAACAGCGGCATCAGCGCCTCCGTGCTGCGGCTTGCGGACTCCAGATGGCCGAGCAGCTCGCTCACCTTCTGAGCATCCCGGCGGGCGCGCAGATCGGCCAGGCGCGCATGCTGCTGCGCCTCAATCATCGGATCAATACGCAGCTTCTCAACCGGAGCCTCTGCCGCCGTGCTGAAGGCGTTGACGCCCACCACAATCTGGTCGCCGGCCTCGATCGCCTTCTGGTAGCGATAGGCCGCATCCTGTATCTCGCGGTTGATGAAACCTGCCTCGATAGCGGCCTGTGCGCCGCCCAGGGCGTCAATCCGGGCGATCAGCGCGTAGGCTTCGCGCTCGATCGCGTCCGTCATGGCTTCAATGGCGTAGGAGCCGCCCAGAGGATCGATCGTGTTGGCGACGCCCGTCTCGTGGGCGATGATCTGCTGGGTGCGCAGCGCAATCTGTACAGCCTCTTCCGTCGGCAGAGCCAGCGCCTCATCGCGGGAGTTCGTGTGCAGACTCTGGGTTCCGCCCAGCACAGCCGCCAGCGCCTGAATCGCCACGCGAACAATGTTGTTCTCAGGCTGCTGGGCCGTCAGTGTACTTCCGCCGGTCTGGGCATGGAACTTGAGCTGCCAGGCGCGCGGGTTTGAGGCGCCGAAGCGCTCACGCATGATATGCGCCCACATTCGGCGGGCAGCGCGGAACTTGGCGATCTCCTCCAGGAAGCCATTGTGCACGTTGAAGAAGAAGGAGAGCTGCTCTGCGAAGGCATTAATATCCAACCCGGCTTCGATCGCTGCCTGCACATAGGCGATCCCGTTCGCCAGGGTGAAGGCAACCTCCTGTACAGCGGTACTGCCGGCTTCCCGGATGTGATAGCCGCTGATGCTGATCGTGTTCCACTTGGGGATGTGCCGGTCGCAGTAGGCAAATAGGTCGGTAATGAGCCGCATTGATGGCCCCGGTGGGAAGATATAAGTCCCCCGTGCAATGTACTCCTTCAGGATGTCGTTCTGCACCGTCCCGCGCAGCTTCTCAATCTCGACACCCTGCCGGCGGGCCACCGCAATGTACATAGCCAACAGGATCGCTGCCGGCGCGTTGATGGTCATGGAGGTGCTGACGCGATCGAGTGGGATGCCATCAAGCAGCGTAGCCATATCCTCGAGCGAGGAGATGCTGACCCCCACCTTGCCGACCTCGCCAAGCGCCATGGGGTCATCAGCGTCATAGCCGATCTGGGTGGGCAGATCGAAGGCCACGCTCAGCCCTGTCTGGCCCTGCTCAAGCAAAAACCGGTAGCGCCGGTTGCTCTCTTCTGCGGTAGCATAACCCGCATACTGGCGCATGGTCCACAGCCGGCCCCGATACATCGTGGGCTGTATGCCGCGGGTGAAGGGGAATTCGCCAGGGAAGCCAAGATCGGCGCCATAGGATCGGTCTTCGGGCAGATACAGACGCTCCAGCGGGAGATCGGAGCCTGTCATGGTGAACCCGGCGCTGCGCTCGGGGGAACGCGCCAGGGCCGGGTTTAGCGTCTCTTGTTCCCAGCGCCGCTTCGCTTCATGGAGATCTGTCATGAGGAGATTCCCTGTGCAGTCAGGTTTCACTGAACGCATCACAACTGTAGCATATTTGCCATCGCGCGCGACGGGATATTGCGCAGTAATGGATGGTTAGGTATGTCACCCGTCGGCCGATGATACTGTGCTGATCGCCTGGACGAGAGTATTATAGTCTGGCATTCCAGCGAAATAAACCAGATATTGCTTTACTAAATTGGTCGCGTTTGCTACAATCCAGCCGGGTACTATGCTAAACCGGAGACACGCTGGTGGCAGTTGATCGTTTTGGCCGCAATATCCACTATCTGCGGATTTCACTGACCGACCGCTGCAACCTGCGGTGTGTGTACTGCATGCCAGAGGATATCGTCTTTCGCCCCTCTGCGGAGTTGATGCAGGATGAGGAGCTTCTGACTCTGTTCCGGGTCTTTGTGAGCCTGGGCTTCAGCAAGTTTCGCCTGACGGGCGGGGAGCCGACGGTGCGGGCCAATATCGTGGAGCTGGTGCGCGAGATGTGCGCCGCGCCCGGGGTGGGGGAAGTCTCCATGACTACCAACGGGGTGCTGCTGAGCCGGCTGGCACGCCCCCTGGCCGAAGCAGGGCTTAAACGCTGCAACATCAGCGTCGATACGCTGGATGCCGGCAAGTTCCGCCGCATCACACGCTGGGGCAGCCTGGAGGATGTGTTGGTGGGCATCGAGGCGGCTGAGGTGGCCGGTTTGTTGCCCATCAAGCTGAATGCCGTGGTCGTGCGTGGCTTCAACGACGGGCAAGACGTGATTGAAATGGCCCGCCTGACATTCACGCACCCCTGGCAGATACGTTTCATCGAGATGATGCCGTTCGGGGATGTGGCGGACTTTCAGCGCGCGCAGATCGTGACCGAGCAGGAGATGCGGGGGACTATTGAGGAGCGCATCGGCCCGCTGGAGCTGCTGAATGATGGTCGGTTGGATGGTGAAGCCCGCGTCTACCGGCTGGCTGGCGCCCGCGGGACGATCGGGTTCATTAGCTCGGTGACGGCGCCTTTCTGCGCCGCCTGCAACCGGGCGCGCCTGACCCCTGATGGGCGGCTGCGCCTGTGCCTGCTGCGAGAGAAGGAGTTGGACCTGCTCACGCCGCTCCGGCAGGGGGCGTCTGAGAGCGATCTGCGGGCTCTGATCCGCGGTGGCATCTGGGAAAAACCGTGGGGCCATGGCCTGGCCGAGGAAGTTATCCCCCTCAATCGCGTGATGTCCGAGATCGGCGGCTGATACATCCACGCTTGGTCAGCCGCCCGGCTGCCGATGGGCATTGCATTCCTACCTCAGAATCCCCTATAATGCAGGGCGGCTGAACGGGGCTCATACACGTTTCTGTCCCGGCGCTTGCCTTTGCCGGATACTTACGATATAGTTTCGCGCCGAATTCCTGTAACGGCATGGTTGCTAACGGCATTGGCTGCACGATCGGTTATCCGCTGATGGCTATTCGGGCGCCCTGCAGAGCGCCCTTAACGAACACGCAGGCGTGTATTATTTCCGCCAGCATCAGGGAGAAGAACGAGAATGACCAAGGCACTTGACGACGAACTCAAAGTCCACCGGATCGGCCCTCTCGACGATGATGAAGAAGAGTGGGACGATGAGGATTTTGAGGAACTCGAAGACGAGGATGCCGAAGACGAGGACTGGGACTACCTCGATGAAGAGGAAGAGGACTGGGATGACGAGGACTGGGACGACGAAGACGACTGGGACGACGAAGACGAGGGCTATTAACCGCCCATCCTGCAAATGAAAAGCTAGTCTGCGGCGGCTCTGTATAGCGAGGCCGTTGCTGGCGCTCACCGAATGCCAGGAGCCAGTTGACGCTGGCTCCTGATTGGTTCCCCGCTATTCCTCCAGATCGCCGGGGATGAGACCAAGCTCAATGGCCTCGTCGATCGAGATCGACTCAGCGCCAGAAGCTTTCTCATCAGAAGCAGCAGCTTCCCAGAAATCATCCAGATTGCCGACCTGCTCCAGCTCAGCGTCCAGCTCAGCGAAATCGAGTTCAATCGCGGGCGCTGCCACGCTTTCCTCCAGCAGATCGGCGAAGGCCGGGAGCGCTTCTTCAGATTCAGGGATCAGTTCGGTGGGAGGCGCCGCCGGGGCCGGCTCAAGCGGACTGGTTTTGCGCAGTGGGCCTGTCTTGCGAGTCGGGGCCGGCCGTCCGCCAGCGGGCTCCGCGCCGGGGGCGCCGATAGCTTCCTGCATCCGCTCAACGGCGGGACGCCCAAAGCGCAGCACTGGCCCCATCTGCTTCTGGCTGTTGCCAGGGAACACAATAACCAGGAAGAAATCAGCGCTCACCGACAGCGCGTAGATGTCGTGCCAGCTCCCCGGGTAGTATTGCACCGCTCCAGAGCCTGAATCCCCCAGGTAAGAAGAAACTTCAGCCGCCGCCGCGAAGTTGCTGGCCAGCAGCACGGCCAGCTCGCTGAGGCGAAGCGACTCATCGAAGACCCCATCCTTCACCAGGACTTTCCCGGCACGGCTGACAAATGCCATCCCCCGGGCTCCCAGCTCGGCGAGCAGCCCGGATATCTGGCGTGCGATCGCTGGCTGAGCAAAGTCGGGCAACAGTACAGCCTCTGATCCGGGCGCTGGCTCCTGCCCGGCCTCTGATTCGCCCAGCAGGATCGCCTGTACAGCGGCTGTGAAGGCATCGATATCAACCGGCTTCTCGAAAACCCCCGCAAGGCCAAGATCATCCAGCTCCGCCTGGACGTCGGGAGTCAGATGTCCGGAGATCACGATCGCCATCACCTGAGGGTTGGATCGCCGGGCCCGTCGGATAAGCTCCGCGCCGGTGATGCCGGGCAGGCGGTAGTCTGCAACAATCAGGTCAAAGGGGGTGCGCGGAAGCTCCAGCAGCGCCTCTTCGCCGGATGGGACATCCCGAACCAGAAAGCTGCGATCCAGCATTTCCAGCCCGGTGCGCAGCACCCGGGCAACTTCGCGTCGGTCGTCTACGATCAGGATACGCGCTGTATATTCGGAACTCATGACGAACCTCAACCTCAGGCTGAGCCTCTGTGCAGCCGCATTGTGATTATACTGTAGCTGCGTGTTGTTAAGGAAACAATAGGGGATTTCCTCACCTGAAGGAAATGGCAATTGGCAGCAGGCGAGCCTGTGGTGCAAGCGTTATACTATCCGGCAGATCGATTCCACCGACTCCGCCTGCTAAGGAATCAGTATGCCAGAATCCCACAACGTCCGTGGGGAAGCTCACCGTTATCTCACCAAGCTCAGTCTCTTCAGTCGAAACGCCCGCATGGTATTGATCTACAGTGGGCTGAGTGGGCTGGTGTTCGGTGTATTCCGCCTGTTGTTCAACTTCTATGTCTTGAGTCTGGGCGGCTATGACGAGCGCTTCATCGGGAACCTGACCAGCTACTCATCATTAGCTGCTCTGCTGGCAGCCCTGCCGGCTGTATACCTGGCCGATCGATTCTCGCAGAAACAGATTATGCTGGTGACCGGGGTGATCAGCGCCGGGGCGATCCTGGGCCTGGTGCTGTTCCCTATTCGCCCGATGCTGGTGCTGTTCAACATGACGCTCGGCCTGGCGATGGCGATTCGCCAGGTATCGGTGTCGCCTTTTCTAATGCGCAACACCCATGAAGAAGAGCGGCAGTATGTCTTCAGCTTCAACTTCGGCCTGATGACTCTAGCCAGCGCCGCCGGTAACCAGCTTGGCGGCGCGCTGCCGGCATGGCTGGGCGGTATAGTCGGGGCGGCGCCAACCAGCACTCTGGCCTACCAGCTCACCCTGGGCAGTATGATTGCCGTCTCGCTGATTTCGCTCACCCCGCTGGTGTTTATCTCATCGCCTGCCCGCGATCCTGACCTGAAGATCGAGATGCCCTGGCAAAAGTTAGCGCGGCATGGTGGCAGGCTGGCGCGGCTGATCACCCCGCAGTTGATCATTGGGCTGGGTGCGGGCATGATGATGCCGTTCATGAACCTGTACTATCGTAACGTGTTTGGCCTGAGCGATGCTGCCATCGGTACCATATTTGCTGCTGCCGTATTCGGCATGGCTGTCGCGCAGTTCATTGCGCCGCCTCTGGCCGACCGGCTCGGGAAAATCAACACCGTCATGCTGACGCAAGCCCTGTCGATTCCCTTCCTGATGATGCTTGGGCTGGCTGCCTGGGTCGTGCCAGCCGGGCAGGCCAGCCTGGCGCTCTGGTTTGGCATTACGGTGGTGGCTTACTTCCTGCGGATGGGCCTCATGAATCTGAGCGGCCCGGTGTATGAGACATTTATTCTGGAACAGGCGCCCCCGGATGCGCAGGCGCTGGCCTCCGCGCTGAACAGCCTATCTTTCCAGTTTGGCTGGGTCGTCAGCCCCTCAATCAGCGGGTGGTTCCAGGCTACTTACGGCGAGTTCGGGTTTGTCCCGGTGTTCGCCAGCGTGTCGATTCTCTATGCGGTGGCCATTGTCACCGAGTGGATATTCTTTGGCCGGGTTGCCAGGGACGCCAGGCTGGCTGCAAGCCGGACCGCCGTGACGGCGGCGGATCGCCAGACCTCAACCCGATAGTGGGCTTCACGGGATGCTGACCTGCCCTGGCAGGACAACCCGGCCGTCCGGATAAGTGCTGCCATCGGCTCCTGCAGCGGGCAGACGGGCAGCCGTGGCAGGATCATACCAGCCTACCGCGAGGCGATAATCCCCCGGCGGGACGCCCTGCAGATCCAGCGAAATCGTCTCTTCGATAACCTCGCTGTCCATCCAGCGAGTTGTTGGGTAGCTGTAAGCCAGCGGCATTGCATCCACCTGGCTGACAATGCGCTCAGTGGTCGGGTCGAACAGGTGAACAAAGTACTTGTAATCAGCCGTCGGCTGCCCGGCTGCCCCCCAGACCACCTGCATCTCCAGCGCTTCCTCGCCGACTTCCAGCGTATAGCCCCACAGCTTCAGCTGGTTGCCAAACAGGATCTCAAGATCGACCTCACGGTCAGGCAGGGTGAAGACTCGATCGCGTCCGGTGATGGTGATCTGCCTGAGCCGGTGTACCGGGCCGAGCGCCCTGCCGGCGGCGTCTACGATCTGAACGGCCAGCGTGTAGTCGCCGGGCGGCAACGAGCCTGGCACCTCCAGCGCGTGCCGGCCGATCACGTAGGAACACGATCCGTCTTCCACTTGCCACAGGCGGGTGTCTGAGCCAGGAGCGAGCGGAGTCACACTCTGCCAGACTGCATCTTCCTCGCTCGAGAGAGTCCACAGCGCTCGAACATCCGGGTCAGGGGGGGTGGAGGCCAGCCAGCCGACTTCTACGGCAAGGGGATCTCCTTGAACCAGACTATCTGGCAGCGCGGCGCCCTGGATGCGGAGCCCCTCCGCTGCCAGAAAGTCGTCTGCCGGGCAGTCGCGCACAGTTGCCTGATCCAGAATCAAGCGGGGGGTGATCGTCTCCCCCAGTGGGTGCAGTGAGCCCGCCTCGTAGAGTACGATCTGCAGCCGATAGGCTCCCGGCGGCAGCCCTGGCGGGGTAGCCAGCCGATAGCCGTCTGGCACCATCTCGCCGATCTCCCACAGGCCGGTCGGGTACAGCCCTGCGCCGCCGGTCTGAGTATCCAGAGATGCCCAGATCACTCCTGCCTCGTCGATCAGGCGCAGGGCGATCAGGTAATGGCGGGGTGCTTCGGCCAGAGCCTCCCACAGCAGCCAGACATAAACCGCCTCTGCCATCTGATCCACTTCTATGGCGCGCAGGGCAACCTCCGCAAAGCGCGCTTCCACAGAGATCATGCTGCGGGGAACAGGACCTCCTGCCACCACCACCGGGGCCATGAACAGATCGCCCCGTGTGCGCCCGCTGGACGTCAGGGCCGGGTTCCCGGGAACGACCAGGCGTGGAAAATACAGGCCGGGAAGCAGCGCCGGGGCAGGCTGTCCGGCTCTGTAGATGGGCGATCCCTGGTCGTTCTGTTGGGGAGGAGCAGCCAGGTCGATCTCAACGCTGTCTGGCGGATCGCTTGACCAGTTCAGCTGCGCTCGCGGCGTCAGGCCATCCAGTGTCAGGGAGAATCCGATCAAACGCTCACCCCTTGCCAGCGCGATCCCGGCGGGGGCCGGATGCAGGAAGGCCTCCTGTCCGAAGTCCGCGTTTAGAGGGCCATCCAGCCCAGGGCTCTGCGGGCGTGTTTGCAGCCACAGCGAGCATCCCAGCAGGGCGGCTGTCAGCCCGGCAGCCCATGCCCAGCCGGCACGGCTCCAGCGGGGAAGAGTCGGGTGCAGCAGCCCGATCAACCCGATCAGGGCCGCCAGCGAAGCCGCTTCCGCCCCCAGTCGTACAGGGGTATGGCCCAGCCGCAGTTGGATGATATGCTCCCCTGTCGGGACTGCGAGCTGGCTATAGCCGACCCCTTCCAGCGGGCTGACTGGGATCATCTGGCCATCCATCGAGGCTCGCCAGCCGGGCCAGTACAGCACGGGTAGCGCGACTCGCGCATTCGGGCTGCTGACGGTCACCTCCCACTGCTGGCTGGCGGCTCCGGATACCAGGAGGCGGGCCGTGCCGGCGCCCTCCATGAATTTGGCACGGGGCGTGCGCCCCAGCAGAATGTCTGAGGTATAAGGCCGCGGCGTCGTCCAGCGCGGCAGGTACTCATAGCGGATTGTGGTCCCGATGTTCCCGCTGAATGACTCATACCATTGCAACCGCTGCGGGGTGATGTCGCCATCCCCGATCGGCACGAAATCCAGATGCAGCGCCCCCAGGCCGGCGGCAGCCATCATGGCCGTTATACCAGCTGCCAGCACCGCTGGCAGATACCTCCATGCCCGGAAAACCGGTTTGGCAGGCATGGCTGCGTCCGGTGCGGGCGGCGCGGGAATCAGCGCGGCCGCTGATCCGGCGGTGAACAGCGCCTGCACGGACAGAAATCGCCACGGAAACTGCGCGAAGGGCAGCAGCGGCACATGCGCCCAGATCGGCTCCGAGATCGGAGTCATCATCAGGGTGGAGATCGCCAACCCGGCCAGCAGGAAGCCGGTGTGAGGGTGAGCGCGCTGGCGGACGAGCCGTATCACCAGCACGGCCACGCCAGCAGCAGCCACCGATGCCTGCACCAGCCCCATACTGAACGGTGATCGATCCGGGTGCCCGGTGTCGTAGTCAAACAGGAAACGCGTCTGGACCAGATCGACGCCGCGGAAGTGGTTGCCGTAGAAGAAGTAGCCGGTTGTTTGCTCGCCAAGCTGTACAAAGCTCTGCTCGGCCAGTGCTGGCAGCCATATCCAGGCGGCCAGCGCCAGCCCCAGCAGCCCCGCGGCGGCAGCCGGCAGAAGACGGCGCAGGGCGCCTGACTGCCCGGGCGCAAGGGTTCCGGTGAGCACATACAGGGCAGCAAAAGGCGAGAAGATCAATGCCGACACATTATGGGTCATCACCAGAGCGCCGTATGCGAGGGCGGCCTCGGCCATCCGTCTTGCCGACGGCTCCTGCATCACCCGCTGGAGCGTCAGCAGGATCAGGGGATACCATGCCATCGCCCAGAACTCGGCCAGGGAATCGCCGCGCACAAAGACGTTCACCAGATGGAACGGAGCCCAGGTATAGACAGCTGCTGCTGCCAGCCCTGCCAGGCGGTTCCCGGTAATTTCCTGAATCCAGGCCCAAACGGCCCATGCGGCGACGGCAAAACCCAGCAGATGGGTGAGCTTCAGGCTGAGAACATAAGACAGACCGGCCAGGCGGAGACTGGCGGCCAGGTAGTAAGGAAGGGCAGCATAATAGCTAAAGAACGGGTACCCGAGGCCGAACGCAGCATCTGGCATCCAGCGCACCGGAAAGATGCCATCCTGCAGAGCAACCACCAGCTGGTGCAGGCGGAACAGCAGGAAGGGGCTGTCTCCCCCGCTGCGGGTGTTCAGGAACCCGGCATCCAGGAAAAGGGGCGCTGCGGCAGCCAGCGCCACAGCAAGCGAGCCAGCAACCCACCATGTGGGCGCTGGCTCGCGTTCCGGAGCTGAATGAGGCACCGACATTCTCACATCGGGGCAGGCATCAGATCGGCTGGCGGCGCAGCAGCAGGAAGTATCCGCCGATGCCTGCGCCTGTCAGGAACAACACCATGCCGGCTGCACCAATCAGCGCTGTGGCCCAGACCGGCAGCAGCCCACCTCTCGAAGCGCCTCCGCTGGCATCGGACTCGCCCGCAGCCTGCCCGGTCGAAACGCCAAACTCACGGATCACAGTGGCGCCGGGCGCGACGCTGGCTGCCCACGTCTGTTCGCTGGTGGGAGTCAGGTTGTCGCCCACCCACGAGACAATATAGGTTCCTGCATCCAGTTCGGTGAAGCAGTAAGGCTCATCCAGCCCGTTGGTGGTATAGGTGCCCACTGTCGCGGCGCTGCTGCTGACGGCAAACGTGACGCCGGGCTGTTTGGGTTCTTCCGGCTCGCGCAGGCCGTTGCCGTTCAGATCGTTATAACTCATGACGCAGATGCTGCCTTTAGCCGACTCGTCAACCACCTCGGCAGAGCCGCCCTCAGCCGGCTGCCCGCCTTCTCCACCAGAGGGCTGCTCGGCAACGGACGTGGGGCCCGGAGTCGGCGTGGGCGGGGCCGGGGCCGGAGTGGGTTCCGTGGCGGCCCTGACAACCAGCTGCTGGCCCACGCGTAGCACATCCGACTGGAGGTTGTTCAGACGGCGAATCTCATCCAGCGTCAGCCCGTAGGTGACGGCAATGCCCGTCAGCGTCTCGCAGCGCTGCACGGTATGGATGATCGAGCCGTCTGGCTGTGGAGTGGCCTGCTGGATGGAGCCCGCAGGCACGCTGTTGGCGCTGCAGCCGCCCTGGCTGCCACCGCCCCCACTCCCACTGCCACCCCCGCCTCCTCCGGATGGCTTGGGCGTATTGGTGGGCGCGGCTGCCTGCCCGACGGCAACCAGACTGGCATTGTCCCAGTAGAAATCCGTCTGCGTGACCGGATAGATGGTTTTGCCCCGCACCCAGACGCTGATCTGTGTGCCCTGCGCCGCCGCTTCGACGGTGAATAGCTGATAAGTATCACGGGCGCTGACAGCTCCTGACCAGACGATCGACCCGGCGTTGGGGTTGTCACCCCCTTTGGGATCGATGCCGATCTGCATCTGCACATCCGTATCAGATGTCTTCTTGGTAATATCCGTTGTGGACCAGGCATGACCATAGATGCTGAAGCGGTAGATGGTCCCGCTGGTGACATTGGGTACCAGTTGATACAGCCCGGCGTCGTAGTCCCGATACTGCTCCCAGTAGCTGGCGGCGCGGGCCCCGGACTGGACGCGACTGCCGGCATCCGAAGGGTTGTAGCGTGGGCCGGCCAGCGCCGTATTCCACCAGGCTGCCCATTCGTTGGGCACCTGGCGTGCATTGTCCCCATTCCAGGCGTAAAAGCCGCCTTCAAAGTCGGGGTTTCGCAGCAGGTTACTCTGGCCTGCCACCGGTTGTGTAGCCAGGGCAAGGGCGATCATTGCCACTGCGGCCACGGCCAGTATCCGGATCCGGTTCATAATTAGCGCCTCTCAATCATGGCTCTCCCCCGGGAGGGGCAGGACCACCGCATCTTCCTGATGCGCCATAGTTGTTTGCAAAAGCCCCAGCCGCGCCATGGTGGCGGGGTTATACAGCCCAATTCGTATCTGCCAGTGAGTCTGGTCGGCGTCGGGCAGCGGCAGATCGACCCGCTGAATAATAACGCTTCCCTGCGACCACGACAACGGGGGGTAGAAGCTGCCGCCGGGCGGCTCGTCAGCCTGTGCTGCTATTCTGCCGTCTGGCCCGACAAGGTGCACAAAGGTCCGCGGCTCGGCCTCGATCGGAGGGGAATCGACATACCAATACAGGGCAACGGTCAGCAAGCGGCCCTGCTGGCTGACGCCGGCGTCGAGCAGCGCCATCCCATTCTCAAAACGCGCCCCCCGCGGCGCGGGTTCCCTCTCCGGGAGTGGGCGGACCGTGAAACGCACATACAGCCGGTAGGGCTCTGGCTCCAGGTCGCCGCGCGG
>DAOTXW010000042.1:0-11189 GCA_034435035.1 Anaerolineae bacterium
GCCCCCCCCCGTCCCCCGGCCACCGCCCCGCCGCAGCCGCAGGCGACGCCCGGCGCGGTCTTCACGCTGGGGGTGATCCTGCCCCAGACGCCCGGCGGCGCGCCCTCCGCCGGCGCCAGCGCGATCGTCTTCATCCGCGACGGACAGGTGTTCGCCATCAACCCGGACGGCAGCGGCCTGCTCCAGCTCACCAGCGGGCCGGGCCGCCAGTCCAGCCCGACACGGGCCGGCGGCCAGATCGCCTTCACTTCCGACCGGGATGGCAACCTGGAAGTGTACGTCATGGCAGCCAACGGCAGCGGTCAGACCCGCCTGACCGCGGACCCCGGCGCGGACAGCGAGCCGGCGTGGTCGTGGAACGGCGATCGTCTGGCCTTTACTTCGACCCGCAGCGGCGGCGGCGACCTTTATGTGATGCGCGGCGATGGGAGTGGGCTGGTTCGCCTGACGGACAGCCCCGCGGTCGATCGCTCACCGGCCTGGGCGCCGGCCGGGGATCGCCTGGTCTTTGCCTCCAACCGGGACGGCGGCGACTATGATCTGTACGTCGTCAACGCTGATGGTTCCGGCACCACGGCGCTGACCAGCGCCGCCGGCGACGAGAGCGCCCCGGCCTGGTCGCCCGACGGATCGCGGATCGCCTATGTGGCCGGCGGCAATGTGTGGGTGCTGCCCATCGGCGGGAGTCCGGCGCCCATCACCAGCCTGGGCGGCGTCAGCGGCGTGTCCTGGTCGCCGGACGGGGCGCAGATCGCCTTCGCGTCGGGCGGCGATCTCTGGGTGGTGGGCGCGGGCGGCGGATCGCCGGTCCGGGCGACCTCCGGCGGCCCGCAGGACGGGGAGCCGGCCTGGGCGCGCTGAGGGCGGCTGGCGCGCGGCGCGCCGGGGGAGTACATTAGGAGTACATTAGGGGAGCGCCCGGCCCTGCGCCGGGCAGAGTCCTGGTTCGCCAGAGGAGAGAAACTTTCATGGCCAGTGTATCGTCCAGCACCAGCATCAGCCAGCCGGTGGACAGGGTCTTTGCCTATGTCACCCGCCCGGAGAACCATACCTCGTGGAATGCCGGCATCCTGTCGGCTACCGTCACCCCCGACGGCCCGCTGGGGGTCGGCTCGACCTACCACTACACCACCGAAGTCATGGGCCGCAGGATGGAGACGATGCTCCAGATCTCCGAGTACGAGGAGAACCGCCGCTGGAGTGTCACCACCACCGGCGTCCCCACCCCGGTGACGACCGTCTATACCTTCGAGGATGCCGGCGGCGCCACCCATCTGACCATCACGATGGAACTGAGCGGCGGCTACCCGGCTGCCGCCGAGGCGATGGTCAAGGCCCAGATGGAGAAATCCCTGGCCGAGCAGTGCGCCCGCATCAAGCAGATGGTGGAAAAGTAGCCCGCGGCGCGGCGCAGGCCCGGCCTCACCGTCGATCTACGCCGGGCGATCCGCGATCGGGACCCACGTGCGGCTGCGATCGCCGGTGTAGACCGACTGCGGGCGGATCAACCGGCCCCCGGCGGCCTGTTCGAAGCAGTGCGCCGTCCACCCGGCGACCCGCCCGATGGCAAATGTCGGCGTGAACAGGTCGGTCGGCAGCCCCAGCCCGTGCAGCAGCAGGGCGGTGTAGTATTCGACGTTGGTCTTAAGCTGGCGGCCCGGCTTGTACTCCTCCAGCAGGCGCAGGGCGGCGGCTTCCACCTCGCCGGCCAGCCGGTAGAGCGCCATATCTCCGCCGGCCTCGTACAGCGTCTGCGCGGCGGCGGCCAGCACGTCGGCCCGCGGATCGCGCACCCTGTACACCCGGTGGCCGAAGCCCATGAAGCGCTCGCCGGCCTCGATCTTGCGCCGCAGATAGCCCTCGATGTCGCCCTCGCGCTGGATGTCGAATACCATATCCAGGGCCGGGCCGGGCGCGCCGCCGTGCAGCGGCCCCTTGAGCGCGCCCAGCGCCCCGGTGATCGCCGAGATCATGTCCGATCCGGTGGACAGGATCACGCGGGCGGCGAAGGTCGAGGCGTTCAGCCCGTGATCTGAGACGGTGTTCAGGTACGTGGACAGGCCGCGCGTCCGCGCCGGGGAGGGGACCTCGCCGCTGAGCATGTACAGGTAGTTGGCGGCGTAGCCCAGCTCCGGGCGGGGCGCGATCGGCTCCTGCCCGTTGAGCAGCCGCCAGGTGGCCGCCACCGCCACCGGGAAGCGGGCCACCAGCAGCAGCGCGTCGCGGCGCAGCGGATCGTCGTCGTGAGCCGGCGGAGCATCCAGCCCCAGCGTGCCCGCGGCCATCCGCAGGGCATCCATCGGCGCGACGCGCTGCTGGGCTGCCTCGCGCAGCAGGCTGAGCGTGGCGGCGGGCAGATGGCTGTGCGCCGCGAGCTGCGCCCGGAACGCCGCCAGCGCGGCCGCCCCCGGCAGATCGCCGTCCCACAGCAGCAGCAGGGTCTCCTCAAAGCTGGCCCGCCCCGCCAGCTCCTCGACCGGGAAGCCGGCGATGATCAGCTCGCCGGCCAGCCCATCCACGCTGCTCAGCCGCGTTTCAGCGGCGATGACCCCTTCCAGGCCGGGGATCGCCCCGGCGGCGGCGGGCTGTGACATGATGACGCCTCCTGATCTCTGTGCAATATTGATAAACTTTGTCTATATATCTGGTACGGAATATAGATGCCGAATCTACAGATGTCAATGTTGATTTATGAATCAATATATGCTATGATGAATCCACTGCGGGTGGGCGCTGCCGCGCCCCATCCACCGGGGGTTCCATGGCCGAACTTCGCTATCTCACCGCCCAGGAAGCCGCCCACGAGCTGGGCATCAGCCCGACCACCCTGTATGCCTATGTCAGCCGCGGCCTGGTCCGCTCCGAGCCGGCCAGCGGCGACCGGCGTTCCCGCCGCTACAGCGCCGAGGACGTCCTCCGGCTGAAGGAGCGCCGCGAGCACCGCCACGACCCGGCGCAGGCCGCCGCCAGCGCCCTGTACTGGGGCGCGCCGGTGCTGGATTCGGCCATCACGCTCATCGCCGAGGGGCGGCTGTTCTACCGCGGCTACGATGCCTGCGAGCTGGCGCTGGCCCACAGCGTAGAGGAGGTGGCTGCGCTGCTGTGGACGGGCGATGCGGCGCTCAGCGGGCGGGCGCTGTTCGATGAAGCGCCCGGCGAGCTGTCGCCGCGCACCCGGCAGGTGCTGGCTGCGCTGGGCGACCTGACACCGGTGGAGAAGTTCCATATCCTGCTGCCGCTGGAGGCCGTCGAGGACCTGGCCGCCTATGACCTGCGGCCCCCCGCTGTGATCGGCACCGGGGCGCGCATCCTGAACCTGATGGCGGCCATCGCCGCCGGGCGGGACGGCACCCGGGGGCTGGCGGATACCATTCAGCAGGGCTGGCGGCCCGGCGATCCGGCGGCGGTGCGGCTGTTCAGCGCCGCCCTGATCCTGTGCGCTGACCATGAGCTGAACGTCGCATCCTTCTCGGCCCGCTGTGTGGCTTCGGCGGGATCGACGCCTTATTCGGTGGTGCTGGCCGGGCTGGCCGCCCTGCAGGGGACCCGCCATGGCGGCCACAGCGAGCGCGTGGAAGCCTTCCTGCGCGAAGCGGGCACGCCCGAAGGCGCCCGCCGGGTGATCGCCGGGCGGCTGAAGCGCGGCGAGCGCATCCCCGGCTTCGGCCACCGCCTGTACCCGGATGGCGACCCACGGGCCCGCGCCCTGATCGCCTGGACGGCGCAGGCGTATCCCGACTCGCCGGCGGTGGCGCTGGCGATGGGCGTCGTCGAGGCGGTCTACGAGCTGATCGGGCGGCACCCGGCCCTCGACTTCGGGCTGGCGGTGCTGTCCCAGGCGCTCGATCTGCCGCCGGGCGGCGCGGTGGCGCTGTTTGCGATGGGCCGCACCATCGGCTGGATCGGCCACGCGCTGGAACAGTACGCCAGCGATCGGATGATCCGTCCGCGGGCCCGCTATGTCGGCCAGCAGCCCGCCGATCTGCAGGGATGAGGCCGACGCGGGCTTTCCCCCCGGCCCGGTTGCCAGTACAATACAGCCATGCGGGGCGGTCAGATCGCGGGGCGGCTCCGCCTGCCTGCCGGGAAGCTCACCGATGAACCATCTCTGGACGCCCTGGCGTATGCCCTATCTCCAGAATCCGTCTCCCGCTGTGGAAAACGGCTGCATCTTCTGCCGCAAGGCGCAGAGCCGCGATGATGCCGCCGAGCATGTCCTGTTCCGCGGGCAGCATGTTTACGTCACGCTCAACCTCTACCCGTACAACAACGGCCACCTGATGATCGTCCCCTACCGGCATACGGCGGATCTGGCCGATCTGGAGCCGGACGCCCTGGCCGAGCTGATGATCGTCACCCGCCAGGCGGTTGAGGTGCTGGGGCGAGCCTACCGGCCGCAGGGCTTCAACATCGGCCTGAACCTGGGCACGGCGGCAGGCGCGGGCATCGCCGAGCACATCCACCAGCACGTTGTGCCGCGCTGGGCCGGCGACACGAATTACCTGACGGTGGTGGCGCAGACGCGCACCATCCCGGAATGGATCGACGACACCTACCGGCGGCTCCGGGAACTGTGGCCCGCGCCTGACTGATCCCGCCTCCGCCGCCGGCGCTCACTGGCCTATCTCAGGAGGTAGCCGCATGTCAGCATCTCAGTCCTCCCCCCGTGATGCAGTCCTGCTCAGTGCCGCCCGCACGCCCGTTGGCCGTTTCCTGGGCGGGCTGGCGGCGATCCCGGCGGTCGATCTGGGCGCCGCCGCGATCCGCGCCGCGGTGGCGCGGGCGGGCATCGATCCCGCTGCCGTGGACGAAGTCCTGATGGGCAACACCGTGCAGGCCGGCGAAGGGCAGGCCCCGGCCCGGCAGGCGGCGCTGCGCGGCGGCCTGCCGCCGGAAGTCGGCGCCAGCACCGTCAACAAGGTGTGCGGATCGGGCCTGAAGGCGGCCATGCTGGCTGCCAGCGCGATCCGCGCCGGCGACGGCGACCTGTTTGTGGCGGGCGGCATGGAGAGCATGTCGCAGGCGCCCCATCTGGTGCGCGGCGTGCGCGAAGGCCATAAGTACGGCCACCTGGAGCTGCTCGACGCCAACATCGTGGACGGCCTGTACTGCTCAACCGAATGCTGGATGATGGGCGAGGCCGCCGAGTTCATCGCCGGCCAGTTCGAGGTCACCCGGCAGGAGATGGACGAGTACGCCTTCCACAGCCACCGCAAGGCGGCTGAGGCGCAGGACGCCGGCCGCTTCGCCCGCGAGATCGTCCCGGTGGAGGTGCGCCAGAAGAAAGAGATCATCGCGATCAGCGCCGATGAGACGGTGCGCCGCGACACCTCGCTGGAGGCGCTGGCCAGGCTCCCGTCGGCCTTCACCAAGGACGGGGCCGTCACCGCCGGCAACGCGCCCGGCCTGTCCGACGGCGCGGCGGCGGTGGTGGTCGCCAGCCGCGAATACGCGCAGGCGCACGGCCATGCACCGCTGGCGCGCATCGTGGCGCACGGCCATGCCGCGCTGGAGCCGAAATGGCTCTTTGCCGCCCCGGCCAAAGCCATGCCGCTGGTGCTGGAGCGGGCCGGCTGGACGCTGGACGAGGTGGACCTGATCGAGGTCAACGAGGCGTTTGCCGCCCAGGTGCTGGCCAACGGGCGCGGGATGCAGCAGCAGGGCTTCGCCTGGGACTGGCAGAAGGTGAACGTCAACGGCGGGGCGATCGCGCTGGGGCACCCGCTGGGCTCCAGCGGGGCGCGCGTGCTGGTGACCCTGCTCCACGCCCTGCAGGAGCGCGGGCTGCGGCGCGGGCTGGCCGCGCTGTGCCTGGGCGGCGGCGAGGCGGTCGCGATGGCCATCGAGCTGGAATAGGCGGCCGCTTTCCCCGCACAGGAGGCGCATGATCCCCTATCTCGGGCAGCTGGCCGCGCTGGGCACGTCGGTGGCCTGGAGCTTCTCATCGGTCTTTTTCACCCTGTCCGGGCGGGAGATCGGCTCGGCGGCTGTCAACCGCATCCGGCTGGCGCTGGCGGTCATCCTCGTCTCGCTGATGCACCGCCTGCTGGAGGGCAGCTTCTTCCCGCTGGAGGCCGGCCTCGACCGGGTGGGCTGGCTGGCGCTCTCCGGGGTGATCGGCTACGTTGTTGGCGATGGGCTTCTCTTTCAGGCGTTCGTGCTGATCGGCCCGCGCCTGTCGATGCTGCTGATGGCGCTGGCCCCGGTCTTCAGCGCGATCTACGGCTGGCTGCTGTTCCGGCAGACGCTGGCCCCGGCGCACCTGGCCGGGATCGCCCTGGCGCTGGGCGGGACGGCGCTGGTGATCGCCGACCGCCAGCCCGGTTCACCGGAAGGGCAGGAGCAGGCGGCCCGCCACCGCCTGCCCGGCATCCTGTTCGGGCTGGGGGCCGCCCTGGGGCAGGCCAGCGGGCTGGTCGCCTCGCGCATGGGGCTGGCGGGCGACTTCCCGGCGCTGTCCGGCAACCTGATCCGGCTGGTGGCGGCGGCGCTGGTGATCTGGCTGATCGCGGCGCTGCGCCGCGAGGCCGGCAGCGAAACCCGCGCCCTGCGCGCGCATCCGCGGGCCGTGTGGGCCATCGGCGGCGGGGCCGTGATGGGGCCGTTCATCGGGGTGTGGCTGTCCCTGATCGCCATCCAGCACGCGCCGCTGGGCATCGCTGCCACGCTGATGGCCCTCACGCCGATCCTCCTGCTGCCGGTGAGCCGGCTGTTGTTCCACGAGCCGATCGGGCGCCTGGCGGTGCCGGGCACGGCGGTCGCCTTCGCCGGGACGGCGCTGCTGTTCCTGTGAGGGGGCCGCGTCCTGGCGCGGCTCCCATTTGCCCGGCGGCTGCGTATACTATAGAGAGCCGGGCAGCGAACCCGCCCGATCCTGACTCATAAGGACGAACCTCATGGCCCGCAGACTGGTCATCCCCTTAGGCGCGCAGTGGCGGCAGCGCCCGGCCGCCATGCTGCTGGTCTTTCTGGTGCTGGTGGCGCTGCTGGCGATCGCTGTCTTTCTGTTCGTGACGGATTACATCACCAGCGTCTACGGCTACTTCCGCCTGCAAACTCAGAGCGTCTTCGCCGCCGAGGCATGGTTCGTGGGCGCCCTGCCGCAGCTCGTGCAGGTCGCCTTCGGCTTCATGGCGCTGGAGCGCCGCAACTGGCTGTTCGCGGCGCTGGCCGGGGCGGCCCTGCTGGTGGATGTCGGCACGGATGTGGTCTACCGCGTCGGCGATGCCAGCTCGGTGGCGATCTACGCCACCGCCCTGCTGCAGAGTCTCATCCTCTTCACGCTGGGCAGCGAGTTCCTGCTGGTGGCTTCGCTGGAGAATATCGTCGAGTACCTGCCCGATGTGCTGGAGGCGATGGCCCTGTCTTCCAGCCGGCTGGCCGACAGCGTCACCCGTGTGGCCGATACCATCGGCGAGGACGCTGACACGGGCGGGCGCAGGGTGGCGCGGAGCAAACGCGGGCGCAAACCCGGCCCGTAAGCCGGGCTGCTCCGCCGCTTTGCTCCGGGCTTCACAAACTGTTGTATAATAGGGAGGCAGCCAGGGCCGGGTCGGCATCCTTTTCATCTCTACCTCTGGAATCTCTCCATCCCCCGCTGTTCGTTGGCCCTGCTGCGGTGCGCTTTCTGTCTCAGGAGTCTCGAAATGAACAGACTACGCTGGATCGCTCTGACGGCAGCGCTGCTGTGCCTGCTGGCGGTCGCGCTGACGGCGGCTGCGCCCGCTCTGGCGCAGACCGGCGTGCAGGTGACTACGACCGCCGTCACCCGGCTGCGCAGCGGTCCGGGGACGGATTTCGCCCAGATCGGCAGCATCCCGTTCAACACCACGCTGCCGGCCATCGGGCGCAACGCCGATACCACCTGGATTCAGGTCAGTTACAACGGCATGGTGGGCTGGGTGGCCGCGTTCCTGGTGACCGTGGCCGGCGATGTCAACACGCTGCCGGTAGGCGGGGTGGCCGGCCCGCCGCCCGATCAGGGCACGCCGCCGCCCCCCCCGCCGCCGCCCGGCGCGGTGACGGGCACGAATGCCAGCCAGATCAACGTGCGCTCCGGCCCGGCGGTCAGCAACGCCGTGCTGGGCACGCTGCCCGCCGGCTCGACGATTGTGCCGGATGGCCGCTGGGGGACGGGCAGCAGCGCGTGGCTGCGCTTCAACTATAACGGGCAGCAGGGCTGGGTCGCCGCCTGGCTGCTGAAGATCACCGGCGACCTCAACACGCTGCCCGATCTGCAGGCGCAGCAGGCCGCCGCCGAAGCTGCCGTGCGCCAGATGTGCGCCACCGGCGTCGCGGTGCCGCTGGCCGCCTCCTACGCGGGCGGGCCGGGCATCCATCCCACCCTGATGCTGGATACCGCCACCGGCGGCCCGCACGTCTGGGCCTCGCAGCAGCCGGCGTGGCGGCCGGGCACGGCGCTGGCGACCCAGCTCGTCGCCTGCATCGACCCGGAGCGGGAGAACATGATCCAGGAGTGCCTGTATTACGGCCCCAGCATCTTCCGCTACCAGTATTCGATGCACGTGCGCCTGCTGGTCGCGCAGACCGGGCAGACGCTCAGCGACACGACCCTGTGGGCCGCGCCGCCCCGCGAGTGCCAGCAGTGGGAGGACTACTGGCTGACCCGGCTGGCCGGGCCGCATGTCAGCTCGACCGACCTGTTCAACTGGCTGAGGCCGTTCGTCCAGCCGTAGGCAGGCTGAATCGGTGAGAGCCGGCGGGGCGGCGCGGCTGTCGCCCCGCCTGTCTTATTCGTGGGGATGCGCGTGATCCTCGCCGGCCCCCGGACCGGGGGCATCGGGGCCGCGTCAGCAGCCGGGCTCGCCGTGATGCCCGCAGCAGCTCTGCCGCCGGATGACCTTGATCGCGTTGTTGCGGACGATCAGCCACAGCTTGCGGGGCAGCGGCATCGGCGCGCCCAGGTTCTGGAAGAAGTCCGGCCAGGCTGGCCCATGCGGTCTGCTCATAGGGACTCTCCTGTAAGTGAAGGAAGGATCAGCAGCCACCGCCCGCCCTCATTATACGCCCGCCGCGGCCCGGCGCGGGTGCCCCGCCAGAATGGGGATGGTGTTCTGCGGCAGGACCTCACCCCCGTCCTCGACCCGCTCGGTTTCCCCCGCTCCGCAACCGCGGCTGAGGGGGCCGGGGGGTGAGGTCCGCCCCCGTCCTGCGGCGATTCGCCTCGCCCGATACCCTCGCGCCGGGGCTGGGGAATCCGGGGGCGTGGGTACGCGCTTGGCAGTCCGGTGCGCTGCGTCGATCCGGGCGGCCCGGCAGCGACCTGCGCTGCGCCGGGCCGCGTCCCCGCCTCTCATGGTACAATAGGCAGGTGTGTGGACACAGGAGATCAGCCATGCCACCTGCCCGGCCCGGCCAGGGTCTCGCCGGCATGACAATCGATGAACTGCGGGCGCTCATTGCCGAGATGCTGCGCAAGGACCGCGATCGGTGACGCAGCCTCGCGGGGCAGCGCGCCATGTCTGAGAAAGCGGTGAGCTTCACCCGCCATGCCCGGCAGAAGATCGACGATCTGGCCGCGCTGGGCTTTGTCGTCAGCGAGCCCGAGGTGATCGACGCGGTGCTGCACCCGGACCGGGTGGACTGGCAGTCGTGGCCGCCCATCGCCCAGAAGGGCATCACAGCCCGCCATGTGCTGCGGGTGGTCTTTGTGGAAGACGAGACAGGGATCCGGGTCATCACGCTCTACCCCGGCAGGAGATCGCGCTATGAGCCTGAAGATGCGCTATGACGCTGAAGACAATGTGCTGATGATCTGGCTGGCGGAAGGCAAGCCGGTCGATCACGCCGAGCAGTCCGGCACATCCATCCTCCACCTGAGCGCCGACGATGAGCCGGTGCTGCTCGAAATCCTGGACGCACGACGCTTCATCCTCGATGTGGTGCAGACGGCGCTGCCCGTCGCCCCGGCCGACGTGCACGGCCAGCCGCGCTGAGTCCCGGCGGCCCGAACGCTATCTGCTCTACCCCCCGCCCTGCGGCGATTCGCCTCGCCCGATACCCCCGCGCCGGGGCTGGGGAATCCGGGGGCGTGGGTACGCGCTCGGCAGTCCGGTGCGCTGCGTCGATCCGGGCGGCCATTGACCTCACCCCCTGCTCGCTTCGCCCGTGAGCAGCACAAACTGCGTGGGAGATCTGATCATGTCCGCTGCCGTCGATACCCGCCGCATCCTGATCTTCCTGGCTATCGCCTTCGGCCTCGCCTGGGCGACCGCCCTGATCCTGGCCCTGACCGGCGGCCTGGCCGACAGCCCGGCGCTGGCCCCTGGTTTCTCCCTGGCGCTGGCCCTGCTGGCCGGGCCGTATATGTGGGCGCCGGCGCTGGCGCACATCCTCACCCGCGCCATCACCCGCGAGGGCTGGGCCGACCGGCCGCTGCGCCTGCGCTTCGGGCGCGGCTGGCGCTGGTGGCTGGCGGCCTGGCTGCTGCCGCCGATCCTGATCGCCGCCGGCGGCGCGATCTACTACCTGATCTTCCCGGGGCATTTCGACCCCGCCATGAGCGCCGCGCAGGAGATGATGGAGACCGCCGCGCAGCAGGCCGGCCAGACCCTGCCGCTGAGCGTGCAGGCCATCGTGATCGCGCAGCTGGCCTCCGGTTTCGTGGTCGCCCCGCTGATCAACAGCTTTTTCACCTTCGGCGAGGAATTCGGCTGGCGGGGCTATTTGCAGCCGAAGCTGATGCCGCTGGGCGGGCGGACGGCCCTGCTGCTGATGGGCCTGATCTGGGGCATCTGGCATGCGCCGGTGATCGCCATGGGCCACAACTACGGGCTGGAGTACCCCGGTGCGCCGTGGACGGGCATCCTGGCGATGGTGTGGTTCACGCTGATCGGGGGGACGCTGCTGGGCTGGCTGACGCTGCGGGCGGGCAGCGTGTGGCCCGCCGTGATCGGCCATGCCATGCTCAACGGCTTCGCCGGGGCCGCCATCTACTTCGTCCGCGGGGAGCCGAACCCGCTGCTCGGCCCGCTGCCGGTGGGCGTGATCGGCTCGCTGAGTTTTGCCGCCGCCGCGCTGGCGATCTTCCTGATCCCCGGGGCGCTGACGCCGCCTGCCGAGCCGCCGCCTGCTTAAACGCCGCCGGGCGCATCCAGCCCGTACAGGGCCTCGACCAGCGCATCGATCTCCACCTCCAGCGCGGCCCCGGCCGCGCCGCGCGCGCCGGC
>DAOTXW010000043.1:0-9299 GCA_034435035.1 Anaerolineae bacterium
GGTGGGAGCCGCCGGCGGCGGGGTCGGCGGGGCGCCCGGCGTGGGCGCGGCGCAGGCCAGGGCAGCCGCCAGCAGGGCGGGCAGGATCAGCGTCGGGCGTCTCATGCGACGGATTGTAAGCGGGGGCTGCCGCCGGGGCAACCGTGCGCCGCGCCATCGACCGCCGCCTGCACTATAATAAACCGGAGCCGGGCCTGCGTTATCGATCAGGATGGAGCGCCCAATGCAAGTGTTTATGTGCTACAGCCGCAAAGATGAAGCCTTCGTGGCCCGCCTCGCCGCCGACCTGCGGGCGAAGGGGATCGCCGTCTGGCGCGACGTGGATAACATCCCCGCCGATGTCGCCTCCAACACCTCGGGCTGGCGGGCGGCGGTCGATAAGGCCCTGCGCGAATGTACCCATCTGATCATCGTGCTGTCTCCGGACTCGGCGGCCAGCCCGGAGGTCGGCTCGGAGTGGAACTACGCGCTGGGGCAGGGCCGCCCGGTGATCCCGGTGCTGCACCGCGACTGCGAGATCCCCTACCGGCTGTATGCGCTGAACTACTGGGATATGCGGACGGAGTATGCGCCGGTAGTGGATCGGCTGGCAAAGGCGCTGGCAGCCGGGCGGCTGGATTCGGCGGCGACCACCCGCCAGGCCGCCGGAAAGACCCTTCCGCCGGGATCGCGCCGCCGCCTGCCGTGGCTGCCCGTCGCCGGGATCGCCGCCGCGCTGCTGGTGATCGGCGTGGTGATCGTCGGCCTGGTGGTGCAGGGCTGGGGCGAGCCGCCCGACGGCGGGGGCGCTCCGGGCGGCGCGGACGGCGGCCAGTCGCCCGACGACCTGACCCCGCTGGTGGCGCAGGCCGTGCTGGACTTCGATGCCCAGATGCGCCGCGCGCTGGAGACCGGCGACATCACCGGCCTGAGCGCCGTGGCCCGCGGCGATGCCCTGCAGGGGCGGCTGGACGCCGTTGAGATCCTGCGGGCGGCGGGCAACTGCCACTGGGTCTACGATCAGCGGGGCCTCGAGGTGCAGCGCGTTGTGTTCGCCGACGACCGATCGGCCGCTGTGGAGGCGACGGTGGATCGGGATGGGCGGGTGTTCTGCGACGACGGCGAGCGCCCGGAGTACGCCTTCGAGGGGCCGTATTACGCCACCTACACGGTGGAGTGGCTGGACGGGCGCTGGCTGGTCACCCAGTACAAGCCGGTGACCCAGGAATAGCCCGGCGCGGGGAGCCGTCCCGCGGCGGCGCGGCATCTTCGCCTGAGGGCCGCGCGATCCCACCCATCCGGGCCTCGCGAGCGTTCGATGCTGAAGGCGGCTGTGGACCCCGGGGCTGAGCGCCGGATTCCGCCCCCGGCTACCCCTCCCCGCGCATCCGCAGGCGGCGGCCCGGCACCCCCGCCACCACGCTGTACGGCTCCGTGTCGGCGGTGATGACCGCCCCCGCCCCCACCTGCGTCCCGCGCCTGATCGTCACCCCCGGCAGGATCACCGTCCCGATCCCGATGTCGCAGCCGTCCTCGATCACCACCTCGCCGAAGGTCAGCGCCGTGTGCATGATCGGCACGCTCAGGTCATCGCCGGTGTGCGTCGAGGTCAGGATGTACACCCCCGGCCCGATGCCGACATCCCGCCCGATGCGGATGCCCCCCGCGCTGTGCAGGAAGCACATCTGCCCGATCCAGCTGCCCGCCCCGATGATCATCCGGTTGCGGTAATAGCCCTTCAGGATGGTGTAGTGCCCCACATAGACGTGGTCGCCGATCTCGATGTGCTCCGGGTGGAACACCAGCACGCCGGGCTCGATCACCACGCCCTGCCCCAGCCGGGCGAACTGGTCGGGCGTGAACTGGCCGCTTCCGTGGCTGGCGGGCGGGCGGCTCATCGGCGGCCCCCCGGCTGGTCGGCCAGCGCCGATCGCAGCGCCGCCGCGATCCGGTCCAGGTGCTCGTCGGTCATGCGGGTGAACAGCGGCAGGGTCAGCGTCTGGCGGTAGGCCCGCGCTGAGCGCGGTCGGTCGCCCTCCCGGCAGCCCAGCAGCCGCTGATAGACCGGCTGCGCGTGCAGCGCATAGGTGCCCAGCGTCGTCTCGATGCCCGCCGTGCGCAGGGCGGCGATCACGCCGTCGCGGTCGATGCCGTCATCCAGCAGCGCCACGTAGGACTGGAAGATGTGCCCGCCCCAGGCCGGCTCGCGGGGCGGCGTCAGCCCCGGAAGGTCTGCCAGCCGCGCCGTCAGCGCCGCGGCCAGCCGCCGCTTGTCCGCGATCAGCCGGTCGAGCTTGCGCATCTGCGCCACGCCCACCGCCCCCTGGATGTCGCTGAGCCGGTAGTTGAACCCGGCGGCCTCAAAGGTGAAGCGGCCCTCGCGGCGCACCCCGCCGTGGCTGCGCAGCAGCGCGATGCGCTCCGCCAGCGCGTCGTCGTCGGTGGTGATCATCCCGCCCTCGCCGGTGGTGATCACCTTGCGGGGGTGGAAGCTGAAGCAGCCCAGCGCGCCCAGGCTGCCGCACTGCCGCCCGTAGTAGGTCGTGCCGATGGCGCAGGCGGCGTCCTCGATCACCGCCAGCCCGTGCCGGGCCGCCAGCGCGTTGATCGGGTCCATATCCGCCGCCAGCCCGAAGGTGTGCACCACCATGATCGCCCGGCTGCGCGGCGTGATCCGGGCGGCCAGATCGGCCAGATCGGCGGTGTAGGTATCCAGATCGATGTCCACCAGCACGGGCGTCGCGCCCTGCTGGATCACCACATTGGCGGTGGCCGGGAAGGTGAAATCCGGCACCAGCACCTCGTCGCCGGGGCCGATGCCCAGCGCCACCAGCGACAGGTGCAGCGCCGTGGTGGCCGACGACATGGCGAAGGCGTGTTTGACGCCCACGTAATCGGCGACCTGCCGCTCGAACTCGGCCACCTTCGGCCCCTGAGTCAGGTAGCCGGAGGCCAGCACGGCCCGTATCTCGTCGATCTCATCCTCATCCGTTTCCGGCAGGGCCAGACGGATCAGTTCAGGCTGGGTCATGCGCTTCCTCCGCTGCGGCGCGTCCGCGGTACCAGGCCGCGGTTTCGGCCAGGCCCTCGGCCAGCGAAACCGCCGGCTCGAAGCCGATCAGCCGCCGGGCCAGCTCGATCCCGCCGCTGTGCCGGCGCACGTCCGCCGGGCGCGGGGCCTGGTGCACGATGCCCGCCTGGCTGCCCAGCGTCTCCAGGATGCCGCGCACCAGCGTATTGATGGTCATCTCGTGCCCGGTGGCGATGTTGATCACGCGCCCGCGGGTGGCTGGCTCGCAGTAGATGCGGACGGCGGCCTCGGCGGTGTCGCGCACAAAGATGAAATCGCGGGTCTGCTCGCCGTCCCCGTAGATGATGGCCGGCTCGCCGCGCAGCGCCCGCCGCATGACGATCGGGATCACCCCCGCGTAGGTCTGGTCGTTCTGGCGCGGGCCGTAGTTGTTGAACGGCCGCACGATGGCGGCATCGATGCCGAACGTCTCGCGGTAGGACAGCACCAGATGATCCCCGGCGGCCTTGCTGGCGGCGTAGGGCGTGGTGGGCGTCAGCGGATGACGCTCGTCCATCGGCACGTACTGGGCCGATCCGTAAACCTCGGACGAGGAGAAATGGATCAGGGTCTCGTAGCATCCCTCGCGCAGCAGTTCGGCGGCCACCGCCGCGATGCGCACGTTGACGTCGATCGTCCAGTAGGGCTGTTCCAGCGAGGTCGGCAGCGGGATGACCGCCAGATTGAACAGCACCTGCACGGCCTCATCGGCGACGAGGCGCCGCATGGCCGCGTAGTCGGCGGCGTCCTGACGGTAGAAGCGGAGCGCCGGGCAGATCCGGCGGGCCTCCTCCAGGTTGGCTTCCTGGCCCAGAAACAGGTTATCGACGACGATCAGGCCGGCAGGTTCCTCGCGGGCGATGCGGTCGACCAGATGGCTGCCGATGAAGCCGGCGCCGCCGGTGACCAGCACCCGTTTCCCTTTCAGTTCGGGCATGGCGCCTCTCGCGGTGGTTGGATGGCGGGCTTGCAGCCCCCTATTGTACGGGATTCCGCCGCCGGGGCCAGTCCGGGGCGAGGGGCGCACGCCGCGCCCGCCGGCTTCGGAAAGGCGCGTCTGCCTTCCCACTGGCCTCCCGCGGCGATTCCCCGTACAATAAGGCTCGCCGGGGCCGCAGCCCCGCCCGCACCCGCACCCGAAACAGGTGAGCACCGTCATGCGTAAGGTCATCATCCGCAAACCGCGCCCCATCCCGCCCTTCAATGAGCCAGCCAGCCGGCTGCGCATCCTGAATAAGACTCTGGCCGAGTGGCAGCGCGATCAGCTGGCCCCCTATTGCAGCCAGGAGATCACGGTCGATCAGTTCCAGCAGGCCCCCCGCGATCAGGTGGAAACGCTGGTGGTGGGCGAGAATCTGTGGTTCGACGAGCCCTTCATCAAAGCCTTCATGGACGAATCGCGGCGGCGCAAGACGGCCACGCGGGCGGTCTTCCGCAGCAGCGATCCCGCCTTCCTTCAGCAGGGACTGAAGGCCCTCACCCGCTCCTACGAGCGCTATAACGACCTGTACGCGATGGAATTATGGTACTTCCCCGGCGGCATCACCGACCAGACCGAGGCGGTGATCCTCTCCAGCGACGCCCGCGAGGTGGGCTACCATCATATTCCCAGCTACATGGGCGGCGAGGACGCCGATCTGGTGTGGTGGCTGCCGCAGCGCGCGGTCTGCCCGATCGATTCGTGGGTGCATGTCTTTTTCGCCGGGATCGTGTTCGGCATCTTCTCGCAGGCCAGCCGGTTCGAAACCCGCAGCGCCAGCGACGCCATGTTCCGGCTGGGCGCGACGGCCCGCGCTCTGGTGGAGCGCAAACAATTGCTGGCGTCGTCCTCTTATGTCCGGGTGGGCAAGAACTGCTCCATCGACGAGGGGACGGTGTTTCAGGGGCCGGTCACCATCGGGGATAACGTCACCATCGGCCCCGGCTGCGTGCTGACCCAGTGCATCATCGGGAACAACGTCACGCTGACGCACAGCAACCACTTCCATATGTGCGTCATCAGCGATGACTGCTTCTTCCCGTTCGGCGCGGGGGCCTCGTTCACCCTGTTCATGGAAGGATCGTCCTCGGCCTACGGCGCGGCCATCGAGATGAGCGTGATCGGGCGGCACAGCTACATCGGGTCGGGCACTCTGATCACCGACTTCAAGCTGCTGCCGCTGCCGATGCGCGTGGCCGACGGCCACCACCTGGTCGAGATCGACATGCCGGTGCTGGGGGCGGGGATCGGGCACAACTGCCGGATCGGCTCCGGCCTGCTGATCTACCCGGCCCGCACCATCGAGTCCGATGTGGTGCTGTTCGCCTCGCCCACCCGGCGGGTGATCATGAAGAATATCAGCTACGAGGAGAGCGATCACCACGCCATGCCGTCGGCGCACCTGCACCCGCGCCGCTATCCGCGTCAGGATGAACTGGGCGGGGATGGCTGGTAGCCGCCGTCCCCGCGCCCCCCGGAACCGAAGCGACCGAGCGCCTATGACCGATCAGCCGACTTTCGCCTTCATCATCCATCCCATCGACGCCAAGGCCGATGTGGCCCGCAAGTACCCGCTGCTGGGGCGCGTCCTCACGGAGGGGCAGATCGACTTCTTCTGCACGTTCTGGCCGCCGGTGTACATCTCCCACATCACCGGCATCCGGTCGCGGGTCGGCGGGCCGGAGCTGACCGGCCACTTCATCGCCGCGCCGTACACGCCCCGCCGGATGCTGCAGATCCCGGAGCGCGCGGTCTACCGTAAGATCATCCAGACCGGGCGGCTGGCGGAACGGCTGGGCGCGCGCATCCTGGGGCTGGGCGCGTTCACCTCCGTGGTGGGCGATGCCGGGATCACCATCGCCCGGCATCTGGACATCCCGGTGACCACCGGCGATGCCTACACCATCGCCATCGCGGCGCAGGCCGTGGTGGAGGCCGGGCGGCTGATGGGCATCGACGCGGCGGGCGCGACGGCGGCTGTGGTGGGCGCAACCGGCTCGATCGGCTCGGTGTGCGCCGAGCTGCTCTCCCGCGAGGTGGGCCGGCTGGTGCTGATCGGGCGGCGGGCGGACGCGCTGGAGGCGGTGCGGGAGCGCTGCCAGGGCGGGAGCGCGCAGGTCGCTACCAGCCAGGATATCAACGCCATGCGCGAGGCCGAGCTGATCCTCACCGTGACCAGCGCCGTGGGCGCGGTCGTGGAGCCGGCGCATCTGAAGCCCGGCGCGGTGGTGTGCGACGTGGCCCGCCCGCGCGATGTCTCCCGCACGGTGGTGCAGCAGCGCGATGACGTGCTGGTGATCGAGGGCGGGATGGTGGATGTGCCCGGCCCGGTCGATTTCGGCTTCAACTTCGGCTTCCCGCCCGGCAAAGCCTACGCCTGCATGGCCGAGACGATGGCGCTGGCGCTGGAGGGCCGCTTCGAGGATTACACGCTGGGCAAGCAGATCGCGCTGGAGCGCGTGCGCGAGATCGCGGGCATCGCGGCGCGGCACGGCTTCCGGCTGAGCGGGCTGCGCAGCTTCGAGCGCGAGGTGACGGACGAGCACATCGCGCAGGTGCGGCAGCGGGCGCACGACGCCCTGCGTGCCTGGCGCCCGGTCCTGCCCTGATCGCGGCGCCGGCAGGTGGCCCGCGTCGCGCTCTGGAATGTTCTCCTGCTGGACGCCCTGCCCACCGCCGGCGCCTCCATTCAGCAGACGCTGGCCTCATCATCGGGTCGGGCCGGGATCGCGTTCCTCACGCTGGCGCTGAGGCTCGCAGCCGGCGCCGCGCCCTGCCATCCCCGGAGGATTGATCCCCATGCGCATCCCCCTGACCGATCTCAGCCTGATCCCCGCTGACGCCCGCGATGCCCTGGCGCGGGCCGGCATCGCCGACGCCGATGGCCTGCTCAGCCGGGCCGCCACGCCCCGCCTGCGCGACCGCCTCGCCCGCCTGACCGGCCTGAGCGCCGACTCGCTGGCCCGCTGGGCGGGCGCCGCCGACCTGACCCGCGTCCAGGGCATCGACCCGCCGCTGGCCGCCCTGCTGGTGAGCGCCGGGCAGGCCGGCAGCGTCCAGAGCCTGCTGGAGGCCGTGGGCGTGCCCTGGCAGGAGGCCCCGCCCGCCGGCGGCGTCCGCCTGGCCGAGCGCGAAACCGTCCGGCAGGCCGCCGATTCGCTGGCCGACCGGCTGGCCGCTTTTGCCGCGCAGAACCCGGGGGCCGGGCCGATCCCTGCCCCTGCCGCGCTGGCCGAGGCCGCCGAGGAGGCCGCCGAGCTGCGCCCCCGGCTGGTGCTGGCCGCCCCCGATGATCGGGAAGCCTTCCGCCGCGAGGTGCTGGGCGCCCGCCTGGAGGCCTGGCGGCACGAAGGACGGCTGTACGGCATCCTGCTGGGCATCTTCGCCGCGGTCTGCCTGCTGCTGATCGGCGCGGTGTGGGCCATCGGCGCGATGCAGGCCGGCGGGCTGGCCGGGAGCGCCGATCCGCTGGACGCCTACCGGCTGGATTATCTGCGGGCGGCGACGCGCTACGGGACGCGGGCGGCGGCGGCCATCGGCGGCGGGCTGTGGCTGGGCCTGGTCGCCCTGCTGGGCCTCAACGCGGCGCTGTCCTACGGCGAGATCTGGCTGGTCGCCTGGCTGTTCGCGCCGCCGCAGTACCAGACCTACTACCGCAAGACCACCGCCCGCCAGCCGGAGCTGGACCGCCAGCGCCGCCGGGTGATGGGGATCGGGCTGCTGGCGCTGGCCGCGGTCAGCATCGGCCTGAGCTCGCTGCGGCTGCCGCAGATGCTCAGCGGCGCCTTCGAGACCGATGCCTGGCTGCGCGGTCTGTACTGGCCCGTGCTGATCCTGAGCGTGGGCATCGCCGCCGCGCTGGCCGGCCCGCGGCTGCGCTTCTATCTGCGGGAGTTCCGCGCCGATCCGCTGGCGGACGAGGGCGGGCTGCGCCGGGCGCTGATCGCGTCCATCGTCGATCTGTCCACGGGGATCATCCTGCTGATCGCCGGGCTGCAGATCGTCCTGCCGCTGATCATGACCACCATCCGCCCGCTGGTGGACGGCCGCTTCGAGGCGGTCTACCTGGCGGAGGTCGCGGCCATCCGGGAGGGGGCCGCCGCCGCCGAACCGGCGGGCCGGGAGGCGCAGGCGGCGCGGGATCGGCTGGTGGCCGCGCTCGACCGGCGCATCGCAGAGGCGGAGGCCGACTCGATCTTCAGCTTTGACACGGAAGGCGTGCAGGCGACGCTGGACATGGGGCTGGGGGCGCTGATGTGGATGCTGATCGCCGCGCTGGCCCTGCTGTTCGTCGGCCCGTACCTGATCGTGGGCGGCTGGCGGCGCGGGCTGTTCTACATCGCCCTGCTGGCGGCCAGCTTCGCCATCGATGGGCCGCTGCAAAGGAACATCCCGCGGCTGGTCGGCCTGCGGGAAGGCACGCTGATCACCGCCGCGCTGGTCGCCTTTCTGGTGTTCGCCAGCGCGCTGCTGTTCGACTGGCTGTATGATACGCTCACCGACACGCGCCGGGTGTGCCCCGGCTGCCGCACGCCCATCGACCGGGCGGCCCGCTTCTGCCCGGCCTGCGGGCTGACGCAGGAGTAGCCGCCTGCCCGAAAGGAACGCCGCATGGACATCGCCATCATGATCGAAGGGCAGAACGGGCTGAACTGGCCGCGCTGGCAGCGGCTGGTCCGCGCCGTGGAGGATCTCGGCTTCGCCGGGCTGTATCGCTCCGACCACTTCACCAACATGAACCCGCCGGATCGGGACTCGCTGGAGCTGTGGGTGTCGCTGGCATGGCTGGCGGCCAGCACGACGCGCCTGGCCTTCGGCCCGCTGGTGACGCCGGTCTCGTTCCGGCACCCGGCGCTGACCGCCCGCATGGCCCGCGATGTGGACGACCTTTCCGGCGGACGGCTGGAACTGGGGCTGGGGGCCGGCTGGCAGCAGCGCGAGCACCGGCACTACGGCTTCGACCTGCTGGACACCGCCGCGCGGATGGACCGGCTGGCCGAAGGGCTGGAGGTGATCACCCGGCTGCTGGGCAGCGCGGAGCCGGTCAGCTTTGCGGGCCGCTACTTCCATCTGGAGGAGGCGACCCTGCTGCCGCGGCCCGCCCGGCCCGGCGGCCCGCCGATCACCCTCGGCGGGAACGGGGAAAAGCGCACGCTGCCGCTGGCGGCCCGCTACGCGCAGACATGGAATGCGGTGCTGGTCCCCCCGGAGGAGTTCGCGCGGCTGTCCGGCGTGCTGGACGGCCTGCTGATCGCGGGCGGGCGCGCGCCC
>DAOTXW010000044.1:0-41179 GCA_034435035.1 Anaerolineae bacterium
GCCTTGTCTTCGGCGGCGGCGTTGGCGCCGCCGACCGGCGGCTGCGCGACACCCCCGCCCTCACCGGCGCCGGTGAGCGTCGGCTCGGCGGCCGGCGCCCTGAAGATCCCGCAGCCGGCCATCAGCGCTGCCAGCGCCAGCGCCGCTGCCCACAGTACCCAACTCCGTTTGCCGTTCATAACTCCCCCTGTGCCGATGACATCCTGATGACCTGCTTGCCGTCGATGATCATGACGCCGGGTGAGGCGGAAAGGTTCCAGAGGGCGGGCAGCCGCCGCGCCCCGGCCTGTCAGCCCATTGATCCCCGCCGGGCCGCGCGGTACACTCGCTGCCACGCAAGTGGAGGATCGCCCCGTGACCAACCCACCGGTTTCCCGCTCCTTCCAGCGGCTGAGTCTGGCCGCTGCCATCGCTGTGTATGCCCTGATGATCATCGGCGGCGCCGTGCGCATCACCGGCTCCGGGCTGGGCTGCCCGGACTGGCCGCTGTGCTACGGCCGCGCCCTGCCGCCGCTGGAGATCACCGCCCTGATCGAGTTCAGCCACCGGCTGGCGGCGCTGATCGCCGGCGGGCTGGTGATCGCCACCGCGCTCGTTGCCGGGCGATCCGAACGCCGCCCGTGGATCGCCATCCCGGCGCTGGGGGTGATCGGCCTGCTGGCAGTGCAGGTCCCGCTGGGCGGCGTCGTGGTCGCCAGCGAGCTGCAGCCGCTGAACGTCGCCTTCCATCTGGGGATGGCGCTGCTGATCTTCGCCTCCAGCCTGACGACGGCGCTGGCCGCCCGGCTGCTGGATGCCCGCGCCGGGCTGCCCGTCTTTCCCGGCTGGTATCGCCTGCTGCTGGGCAGCGCGCTGGCGGCCCTGTTCATGCTGCTGCTGAGCGGGGCGCTGGTGGTGGGCAGCGGCGCCTCGCACATCTGCCGGGGCTGGCCGCTGTGCGGCGAGCCGGCCCCGCCCGGGCCGGGCTTCGCCGGGCTGACGCCGGGCGAGGCGGTCTCCATGTACCACCGCTATACCGTGGCCGCCGTCTCCCTGCTGGTGATCGCCGCCGGAGCCGCGCCGCTGCGCCGCGGCTCCGGCGCGGACGCGGCCAGCCGCCGCTGGGCGCTGGCGCTGATCGGGCTGTTCGCGGCGCAGGTCGTCGTCGGCGCGGCTCAGGTGCTGCTGGGCATGCCGACGATCTGGCGCGTGCTGCACCTGGCCACGGCAGCCGGGGTGTGGGCCTGCCTGGTGGCGCTGACAGTGCGGGCGGGGCTGGCGGCGCGCTCCGTCGCCGCCCGCCGGGCCGTCCCCGCCGGCACGACGACGGCCCCCGCCGCCTGATGCCCGCTCTGACCCCGGCAGGACGCCGCGCCGCCCGCGACCTCCTGCTGATCGCCGCCCTCCTGACGGCGATCTACACGGGCTTTGCGCTGCTCTTTCCGCTGATCCCGCTGACCCGGCTCGGCGGCCCCGCTGCCGACCTGGAGAGCCTGCTGCGCGGGCGGCGCTGGGGCGCGCCCCTGTATGCCGCCGGGCTGATCGCGCTGGCAGTCCTGTTCTGGCAGGCCATGTGGGTGATCCACCGGCTGTCGCGGCGCGAGCCGGATGACGCCGCCCGGCTGCGCACCCCCGTGCTGGCCGCCGGCCTGATCCAGGCCCTGCCGCTGATCTTCCTCTACCCGATCACCGCGCTGGATGTGTTCCTGTACGCCGTGCGGGCGCGGCTGTGGGCGCTCTACGGGGCCAGCCCGATGCTGGCGCTGCCCGCTGATTACGCCTTCGACCCCGCCGTCCGCTTCGCCGGGGAGTTCGCCTCCGAGCCGTCGCCCTATGGCCCCCTGTGGGAGCTGATCGCCGTCATCCCGGCCCGGCTGGGCGCGGTCGAGATGGTGAGCGGCGTCCTGGCCATGAAGATCCTCGCTGTGCTGGCCTTCGCGGCTGGAGCGGCGCTGCTGGGCGGGTGGGTCTGGCACGCCAGCGGCGCGCCCCGCGGGCTGGCCGCGCCGCCGACCGCCCTGCTGTTCTTTGCCTGGAACCCGCTGGTGCTGATGCAGGGCATCGGCAACGGCCACAACGATCTGGCGATGCTGGCCCTGATGATCCTGGCGATCGGGCTGTGGTGGCGGGGGCGCTGGTGGCTCGCCGGGCTGGCGCTGACCGGGGCGGCGCTGGTGAAGATCAGCGCGCTGTTCCTGCTGCCGCTGCTGGCGCTGGACATCCTGCGGGCGGCCCCCGGCTGGCGGGCGCGGCTGCTGCGCGGGCTGACCCTGCTGGCGACCTTCGCCGCCGCCGGGGCGCTGCTGTACGCGCTCACCGGGCCGCTGCCGGATGCTCTGGCCGGCCTGCGCGAGGCGGCCTTCGGGCGGCGCGGCTTTGCGCCCGCCTCGGCCTTCCGCATGATCCTGCGCGAGATCGTCCCCCGCGGCTGGGCCGAGCCGCTGCCCCGGCAGATGGCCCGCACGCTGTTCGTCGGCTACTATGCCTATCTGAGCTGGCGGCTGTGGCGCGGCCGCCTCAGCCTGATCCAGGCGGCCTACCTGGCCTACTTCAGCCAGCTGCTGCTGGGCGCGGTCTTCCGCATCTGGTACCCGCTGTGGCTGGTGCCGCTGGCGGCGCTGGGCCTGACTTCGCGCACGTTCTGGCGCACGCTGCTGTTCGGCCTCACCGCCGAGCTGTCGCTGGTGAGCTACTTCATCGTCTGGCGCTGGTGGCTGGTGGACTGGGGGCCGGGCCGGGCCGGGCCGCTGGCCCCTTACTGGAACTACTGGACGGTCATGACGCTGCTGACCGTGCCGTGGGTGTTCGGCATCCCGCTGCTGGGGCCGATCCTGCTCAAATGGCGCGACCGCGCCCGCTTCACCCGCACGCTGTGGCTGTGAGGCGCCGGGCCTGACCCGTAAAGAAACCCTCCCGGCTCTTCAGCCGGGAGGGCGTCACGCACAACCTCACGCGGGCGGCTGCGCCCGGCGCGTTCCCTACTCAGGGAAGACGCACGAGCACCCCTCGCCGCACACCCAGTTGCCGCCGTACTCCACCACGCAGCAGTACTCGCTGTCATAAGGGCTCTGGCACGCCGCGCAGCTGAACTCCTCGGGGAAATCGTTGCAGTAGGCGACGCACTCGCTGTCCGCCGCGACCTGGCCGGCGGTGACGGCATCCTCGCGCTGGCTGCAGGCCTTCTCGCAGCAGGACTTGCCCTGCTCGTCCTCCTCCTCCTCCTCGCCGGAGTAGTCGGTGACGCCCAGGATGAACGGGTCAGACTGCTCCAGGGCGGCGGGGCGGGTCAGCAGCGCGGCCAGCGGAGTGTAGATGTACTCATACGTCCCGGTGGTCGTGTCCAGGGCCTGGGTGAAAGTCTCCGGCTGGATGACGAACATGCTGGGGCAGTAGACGCACACCTGGCCGGGGCCGAACGGGCCGGCGGTGAACTGCGGGCCGTTGGGGTTGCTGGCCCAGTGGTGAGAGACCATCACCTCCTGCCAGACGGGCGCGCCCAGCGGGTTGGTGTTCTGCCACAGCGCCACCCGGTAGGAGCCGTTGGCGCCCGCCGGGAAGCTCGTGGCCGGCCAGCTGAAGGTGATCGGCGCCATGCCGTTGTAGACGGGGAAGGTCCCGACGAACTCGCCGGCGTCGTGGACGCCGTCCTGGTTGGCATCCCAGTAGATGTCCTGCACGCCGGTCGGCGGCGTGAGGACGGTGACGCCGCCCGCCGCCAGCGCCGCTCCGGCGACCACCGCCGTGAGCGTCACCAGCACGGCCAGCCCGATCAGTCTCAGTGTCGCTTTACGAATCCGCATGATAACTACCTCTCTTTGGCGAACCTCACAGGCCAACTCCGGCCCGTATATGGCGCTTATTATCAACTTTCTGGTCGGTCTGTCAAGCGCCCCCACTGCACCCTGCCTGCACCCTGAATACACCTTCCGGTGGATGCGTCTGCACCCGGCTGCCGCCTATCATGAGGGTGTCTGACCGAACCTGAGTGTGGAGGTAACCTGATGCGCAGCACTATCCTGATCACCGGAGCCGCGGGCGGGCTGGGCAAAGCCTTCGCCGCCGAGTGCGCGGCGCGGGGCTGGGATCTCTTCCTGACCGATCTCTCGCCGGAGGCGCTGGACGCCCTGGCGGCGGGCATGGAGCGCCAGTTCGGCGTGACCGTCCGCACGCACGCCTGCGACCTGACCGACCCGGCGGCGCGGGCCGCGCTGTGGGCGCGCATCGCCCGGCTGGGCGTGCGCTTCCACGGCCTGATCAACGTGGCCGGGCTGGATCACGAGGGGCCGTTCGAGGAGCGCCGGGTGGAGGAGCTGCACACCATCCTGCGCCTGAACCTGGAGGCCACCGTCGAGATGACCCGCCGCGTCCTGGGGCACCGCGACCCCGCCGCCCCGCTGCGGATCATCACCGTCAGCAGCCTGGCGGCCTTCTACCCGATGCCGGTCAAGGCGGTCTATGCGGCCTCCAAGCGCTTCCTGCTGGACTGGTCGCTGGCGCTGCGGCAGGAGCTGCGGCCGTCCAACGTGACGGTCACCGTCCTGTGCCCGGCGGGGATGCGCACCCACGCGGCCTGCATCCGGGCCATCGCCGCGCAGGGCGTCATGGGGGAAGTTACCACGCTGGACGTGGGCTTCATCGCCGCCCGGACGCTCGACCACGCGCTGGCCGGGCGGGCGATCTACATCCCCGGCCTGGTCAACCGGGCGCTGCGGGCGCTGGGCGGGCTGGTGCCGCCGCCGCGCGCCGCCTCCCTGATCGGCCGGCGCTGGCGCCGGAGCCACCGGATCGCCGGTGGCGGCCCCGGCCTGACCCCCCGGCCCACCGGCAGGGCGGGCTGATCGACCGGATCGATCGACTTCACGTTGCATGGAGGCTGAACGATGTCACACCGCAGGGACTTGAATGGTAAGATGATGGTGATAACCGGCGCCACTTCCGGCATCGGCCGGGCGGCGGCGCGGGCGCTGGCCCGGCGCGGGGCGCGGGTGATCGGCGTGGGGCGCTCGGCGGCCCGCTGCGCTGAACTGGAGGAGGCGATCCGCCGCGAGGACCCGGCGGCCCGGCTCACGACGCTGACCGCCGACCTGTCCTCGCAGCGGCAGGTGCGCCGGCTGGCCGCCGACATCCGCGGCCTCGTGGAGGCGGAGGCCGGGGGCCGGCTGGACGCGCTGGTGAACAACGCGGCGTCGGTTTCCAGCTGGTACACGGCCACCGAGGACGGCTATGAGCTGCAGTTCGCCGTCAACCACCTGGCCCCGTTCCTGCTGACCTGCGAGCTGCTGCCGCTGCTGCGGGCGGCCCCGTCCGGGCGCGTCATCACCATCAGCTCGGCGTCGCACTATCGCACCCGGATGCACTGGTCGGATATCATGTACCGTCGGGGCTATAACTGCCTGCTGGCCTACAAGCAGTCCAAGCTGGCCAATGTGCTGTTCAGCGCGGAGCTGAACCGCCGGCTGGGGCCGGGGTCGCCGCTGCGCGCCTACGCCGTCGATCCCGGCCTGGTCAACACCGAACTGGGCCTGAAGGGCACCGGCGGGCTGGAGAACTGGGTCTGGCAGAAACGGCGCTCCGGCGGCGTCAGCCCGGAGCAGGGCGCGGCCACGGCCGTCTTCCTGGCCTCCGAGCCGTCACTGGCAGATCCGGACGCCGTCTACTGGAAGGACTGCCGGCCTGCCGCGCCCAGCCGCCCGGCGCAGGATCCCGCCGACGCGGCGCGGCTGTGGGCCCTCAGCGAGCGGCTGTGCGGCATCCCGGACTCGGCCATCCGCCCGATCGCGCAGGCGGCCTGATCGGCTGTCGGGGCTTCGTCCGCCTCCTGTCCGCCCCGCTGGCAGCGCGGCAGGAGGCACCTTCCTACAGGAGTGAACCCCATGAAACGGAAGAACCTCCCATCGCCGACCGCCACCGAGCTGGCCACGCAGCCCTTCTTCTACGAGATTCGCGTGCGCGGACGCCTGTCCGGCGAGCCGTGGGCCGACTGGTTCGACGATCTGACGGTGTCCGCCGCCGGGGGCGAGACCACACTGCGCGGCGTGCTGCCCGATCACGCGGCGCTGTACGCGCTGCTGGGCCGCCTGCGCGATCTGGGCGTCCCGCTGCTGGCCGTCAGCGTGCTGGACGCCGAGGCCCGCCGCCGGCTGGACCGCAGCAGCCGCCGCCACGCGCTGGCCGTCAACCTCATGCTGCTGGCCGTCTACCTGATGCTGCTGGGCGGCCTGGTGGCCCTCACCACGCTGCTCACCTCCAGCCGGGCGCTGGATACCGGGCTGGCGCTGGCGCTGCTGTTCGCCGCCATCGGCGGGCTGTCCTACGCCTTCGACCTGTGGAGCGGGGTGCGGCTGTGGCGCTGGATCACCTGCGGCATGTGGCCGGCGTCGATCCTGACCTTCCTGATCTTCACCTCCTACACCCGCCTCCTGCCGCCGGCCCTGGCCATCGCGCTGATCCTGTTCCTGAGCGCCGGCGGGCTGCTGTACGGGGTCGTCTCCCTGCGCCGGCGGGGCGAGCGCCTCAACCGGGCCATCGCCGGCTGGCGGGCGCTGGGCGACTTCGGCCCGCCCGCCGCTGGCGACGACGCGCGCCGCGACGAGCCGCGCCGCTAGCCCGCCGCAGGAGGCCGTCCGATGCTGCCATCCGATACCCTGCTCACAACCCGGCTCCACCCCCCGGCGGCCCGTCCGAATCTAGTGGTCCGGCCCCGGCTCCTGGCCCGGCTGGATGACGGCCTGCAGCCGGCCTGCCGCCTGACACTGGTCTCCGCTCCCGCGGGCTTCGGCAAGACCACGCTGGTGAGCCAGTGGGCCGCCGGGCTGGCGAGGCCGGTCGCGTGGCTGACGGTTGACCGGGGCGACACCGAACCCGCCGTGTTCCTGCGCTACCTGTTCGCCGCGCTGGGGCAGGCCGCGCCTGACCTTTCCGCCGCGCCCGCCGCGCTGGCCGCCGCGCTGGTGAACGCGCTGGCCGCCGCCTCGCCGCCCCCGCTGCTGGCGCTGGATGACTATCACTGCATCACGGAGTACTCCGTCCATGATCTGGTGGCTTTTATTCTGGATAATCAGCCGCCTGGCTTCCACCTCATCCTCATCACCCGCGAAGATCCGCCGCTGCCGCTGGCCCGGATGCGCGCCCGCGGGCAGATCAACGAGATCCGCGAGCGCGACCTGCGCTTTGACCTTGAGGAGAGCCTGGAGTTCTTTAACCGGACGATGAGCCTCGACCTCTCGCCGGGGGCGGTCGCGGCGCTGGAAGGCCGCACCGAAGGCTGGGTGACGGCCCTGCAGCTGGCCGGTGTGGCGCTGCGCCAGCACGCCGACCCCGGCGCGTTCATCGAATCGTTCGCCGGGGATGATCGCTACCTGGTGGACTACGTCATGGCCGAGGTGCTGGCCCGCGAGCCGGAGCCGCTGCGCGACTTCCTGCGGCAGACGGCCATCCTGGACCGGCTCTGCGCCCCGCTGTGCGACGCAGTGACCGGGCGAACCGGTTCCCGGGAGCTGCTGGACGCCCTGGAGCGGGCCAACCTGTTCCTGATCCCGCTGGATAACCGGCGGGAGTGGTACCGCTATCACAGCCTGTTCGCCGAGGTGCTGCGGCTGTCAGCGCCGGATGCGGAAAAGAGTCTGCTCCACCAGCGGGCGGCGGCCTGGTGCGCCGCCAACGGTCTGCCCGAGCTGGCGGCCGCTCACCAGGCGCAGAGCGCCGCGCTGTGGGAGGCGGCGGAGGGCGCCCGGCAGGGGCTGCCGGCGGGCGGCCTGCTCGAGGCGCTGAGCGAGCGCGAGATCGAGATCCTCAACCGCATCGCGGCGGGCGATTCCAACGCGGAGATCGCCTACCGGCTGGTGATCACGGTGGCGACGGTCAAGCGGCACCTGAACAACCTCTACGGCAAGCTGGGCGTCCACAGCCGGAGCCGGGCGGTCAGCCGGGCGCGCGAGCTGGGGCTGATCGAGTAGGGGCGGGGGAATCCCCTCCGGGTCGCCGACCTGCCTCCCCCTTGCAAGGGGAGGCCCATCCGAGCGGGGCGAGGACGGGGAGGGGGTTCCCCCTCTCCGCCCCTATTCGTAGGCCAGCGCCTCGTGAACCGTCACGCGGGAGGCGCGATGCGCCGGCAGCAGGCTGGCGATGGCGGCGATGGCCGTGACCAGCACCAGCCACAGCACCACCCCGGACGGCGCGAAGGTGAACATCACCGGCCGCTGGAAGACGGCCAGCCCCACGCCCGCCGTCAGCCCGTAGGTCAGCGGGATGCTCAGCGGGATGCTCAGCGCCCAGCTCAGCAGGCCGATGAGCACGCCCTCGATGACGACGATGCCGCGGATGGCGCTGTTGCGGGCGCCGACGGCCCGCATCACCCCGATCTCGCGGGTGCGCTCCAGCACGTTCAGGCTCATCGTCCCGGCCAGCCCCAGCCCGCCGACCAGGGCGATCAGCAGCGCCAGAAACAGCAGGAAGTACACCAGAAAATCCATCTGCCCGATGCTCGACTGCATCACCTCGGCCATCGTCTCGATCTGGCTGATGACGATCCCCTGGTCTTTGAAGCGCTCCTCCAGGGCGTCCGCTACCGCGCGTTCCGAGGCGGCGTCGTGCTTCTCTGAGCGGATGAAGACGGCCCAGGCCTGTCCGGAGGCCCCCAGGGCGCGGGTCAGGCAGTCGAAGCTGGTGTAGGCCAGGTGATTCTGGCCGAACGAGCTGAAGATGCCGATCACCTCCCAGTCCCGCCGCAGGCCGTTGACGTTCAGCGTGATCGTGTCGCCGACCTCAATGTCGGGCTCGATCTGCAGGATGGTGCTGGCCAGGACGATGGCGTTCCGGTCGCCGGCCCTCAGCCAGCGGCCTGCGAGCAGGGTCGGGCGCAGAAGCGGGGAGCCGGGGGGCGGGGCCAGCAGCGAGAAGGTCGGGCCTTCTTCCTGGTCGGGCCGGACGCGCTGCACGCGGGCAAAGGCCCAGCCTTCGGCGTGCACCACGCCCGGCACTTCGCCCGCCCTGTGCTCGATCTGGCGGACGGGGTAGGCGTCATCCAGGTAGATGCCTACGTCATAGTGGAACAGGTTGAGCACCACCTCCAGCTCGCCGATCATCGAGCCGCGCGTGTTGACCACCGCCATGAAGGTCGCGCCGGCGAAGGTGAGCGTGCCCAGCGTGAGCCACAGCCGGCCCTTACGGCGGAAGGTGTTGCGCAGCGACAGCAGCACCGGGCGGGACAGCCCGCGCACCCGCGCCAGCAGCCGGTCGGTCAGGCTGATCGGCGCGATGCCGGAGATGCCATAGTTCTGCAGCGCCTCGCGCACGGTCATGCGCGATCCTCTGAGGATCGGCAGGTAGGCGGCGATCAGGGGGACAGCCAGCGACGTGACGATCTGCAGCCCGATCACCCACCCCGGAATGTGGAAGTCCAGCACGTCAAAGTTGAGGTAGCCGGCGACCGCCCAGGTCATCTGGTAGGCCAGCGCCAGGCCAACCGGCACGGAGATCAGCAGGGCCAGCGCTCCGAAGGCCAGCGTCATCATCAGGTAGATGCCCGTCACCTGCAGGCGCGTCGCGCCGATGGCCCGCATCATGCCGATCTGCCGCTGCTGCTGCGCCAGCACCGAGGAGAGGGTGTTGGTCACCAGCAGGCCGCTGAGCGCCAGCGACAGGAAGCCGATGCCCGCCAGCACCGCCGTGATCCCCCGCGTGATGTCCGCGCCCCAGTGTTTGGTGGGGTCCTGGACGTAGGTCGAGTAGACGGGAATGCCGTCCTGCCGAAGCCGCTGGCGGATATCCGCTGCCACGTCGTTGATCGCCTGCAGATCGGTGAGGGCCGGGTCGGTGGCGATGTCCAGCGTGGAGTAGGCGCCGCTGTGGCCCAGCCAGCGCAGCGTCTCCAGCGAGGCGTAGCCGGACAGGATCGGGTACAGGTGCGGGGGGATAGCGTTGAGATCATGCACGATGCCCGTGAGGGTCAGCGTGCGCTGCTGCCCGTCCGCCAGCTCGATCGTGAGCGTGTCTCCGACCTCGACGCCGAGAAAGGCGACGGTGGCGCGCTCCAGCAGCAGCTCGCGCCGGCCGGGCGGGAAGTTCCCTTCGTCCGGCAAGATGCGGGCTACCGACATGTGTTCAAAGTCGCGCGCGGCCTCGATCGTCATGGTGTACGGCTTGCCGTCCTGCCGGATCACCTTGACGGCCATCGCGGCGCGGGCCTGCGCGTCCTGCACGCCGCGCATCCCCCGGACGGCCCGCGCCAGATCCTCGTCGAACGGGGGGAGCCAGAGGGCGATGGCGCTGGGCGTGGTCGAGCGCCACTGGCTGTTCATGTTGGACAGCATGGCCTCGCCAGAGATGAACGTGCTGCTGAAGGCGAACACGCCCACGGCGATCGAGAGCACGACCAGGGCGGTGCGCGCCTTGTTGCCCCACAGATCGCGAACGACTTTCTGCCAGCGCGGATCAAGCCTGATCGCCCGGCGGGCGCGGGCGCGGGCCCGGGTGGGAAGGGCTATGCCTGACATCCGATGTCTATCCTGTTCTGTTCGCTGCTATCGGCCTGGCGTCCTGCAAAGGACCGACCCATTGCCGGGGCGAATTGCACCGGAAATCACATCATATATTACGCGCCGGGGCGGCGGGGGTTTCAGCGGGCGGCGGGGGAGGGAGTCTGTGAACCCCCTCCCCGTCCTCGCTCCGCTCGGATGGGCCTCCTTGCAAGGGGGAGGCAGGTCGGCGACCCGGAGGGGGTTCCCCGCCGCCGGATCGGGAGCCCTATCACCCTGAGAGGGTGATCTACTTCCTTCAGGAATCGCCCCCGGATCGGGTACGCTGTGTGCAGATCACCCCGCACCGGGAGGCGTGCCTATGCTCCGACCCTCACTGTTTCTGCTGGACGAGGCGACCGTTGGCCGCATGGTGGATGAGGCCATCCAGCTGCTGGAAGACCCCGGCGTGCGCGTCCATTCCGAGCGCGCGCTGGCCCTGCTGGATGGCGCCGGGGCGCGGGTCGATCACGCCGCCATGGTGGCCCGCATCCCCGGCGACCTGGTGGGCCGCTGCCTGAGCAGCGTGCCGCGCTCCTTCCACCTGTACACCGCCGACGGCCAGCCCGCCGTCCATTTCGGCCATGACGATGTCCACTTCGACCCCGGCTCGGCCACCATCGAGATCCTGGATTATGGCGAGACGGCCTCGCGCACGCCGGTCACCGAGGACCTGGTCAAGGCCACCCGGCTGGCCGATCGGCTCGACGCCTACGCTGCCACCAGCACCTGCCTGGTCTGCCGCGACGTGCCGGAGACCATCGCCGACCTGTACCGCCTGTATCTGGTGCTGCTCAACTCGCGCAAGCCGGTGGTCACCGGAGCCTTCGGCGTGCAGACCTGGCATGTGATGAAGGACATGCTGGTGGCCGTGGCGGGGAGCGAACAGGCCCTGCGCGACAAGCCGCTGGCCGTCTTCGATGCGGCTCCGTCGCCGCCGCTGCACTGGAGCGAGATCGTCGTCGAAAACCTGATCGACTGCGCCCGGTACGGCATCCCCGCCGAGATGGTCTCCATGCCGCTGACCGGGGCGACCGCGCCGGTGACGCTGGCCGGGTCGGTGGTGCAGCACGCCGCCGAGTCGCTCAGCGGCATCGTCATCCACCAGCTGGCGGGGCCGGGCGCCCCGATCGTGTGGGGCGGCGCGCCGATGGCCTTCGATATGCGCACCGGGGCGGCCCTGATGGGCGCCATCGAGACGGCGATGATCGACATGGCCTACGCGCAGGTGGGTAAGTCGCTCAAGCTGCCCACCCATACCTATCTCGGCTCCAGCGACTCCAAGCTGGTGGACGCGCAGGCCGGCTTTGAGTCGGCGGCGGGGATCCTGCTGGGGGCGCTGGCGGGCATCAACATGATCTCCGGCGCGGGCGTGCTGGAGTTCGAAGTCACCTTCAGCCTGGAGAAGCTGGTGATCGATGCCGAGATCATCGGCATGACGCGCCGGCTGCTGGCCGGGCTGGATCCGCGCACCGAGACGATCGCGCTGGACGTGATGCGCGAGGTGGGCCACGGCGGCAACTTCCTGGCCAGCCCGCACACGCGGCGCTGGTTCCGCGAGGAGCTGTCCGTGCCCGGCGAAGTCATCGACCGCAGCTACCGGCGCGACTGGGCGCTGGCGGGCGGGCAGGATGCCGCCGCGCACGCCCATCATCAGGTGGAAACACTGCTGGCGGGCTGGCAGGGCGGTCATCTGCCGGAGGCGGTGATCGCTGAACTGGAGCGGATCACGCTGAGCGCGGCCCGGACGGCGGGGATGGACGCCCTGCCGCAGTCCGCGCCCGCGGCTCCCTGATCCGATCCGCACCGGATTGTCAGAGGCAGGCCGCGCGGCTGACCCGGCGGGCCTGCCTCCTGTTGTTTATCCGGCGGGCCTGCGCCGGCCGCCGCGGGGAGGGGCTGATGAACTGGCAAAAACTCTACAATCCGATCGTCTCCGCCATCCTGTGCTCGCCGCTGCACGGGCTGCTCAGCGGCAGCACGCTGCTGCTGACCTACCGGGGGCGGCGCAGCGGGCAGGAGTACCGCACGCCGGTCAGCTACGCCCGCAGCGGCGAGGGCGGCCGCGAGCTGAGCATCTTCAGCGACCGCGAACGCACCTGGTGGCGCAATTTCCGGCCAGAGGCCGCGGCGGCGCGGCCCACGAGCGGTAAGGTGAGTAAAAACGTCGCCCGGGGCGTCCCGCTGCGCGTGCGGCTGGCGGGCCGCGACCTGCCCGCCCGCGCCGAGGCGGTGGAAGACCCCGGCGCGGTGGCCGAGGCCCTGCTGGCCTATCTGCGGGCGCAGCCGGGGCTGGCCAGGTACTTCGGCGTGGGGCTGGACAGCGCCGGCCGCCCCGTCCCCGAAGAAGTGATCTGGGCGGCGCAGGAACGAGTCCTGATCCGCCTCACCCTGGAGGAGTGAGCTATGGCAGGCAAGATCAACGGGATCACCGATCCACGCTTCCGGGTGGAGGTGCTGGCGCAGGAGGACATCCGGCGCATCCACACCGCCACGCTGGACCTGATCGAGACGGTGGGGGTCAACTTCCCCTCGCAGAAGGCGCTGGATATCTGGGAGGCGCACGGCGCGAGCATCGACCGCGACCGGATGGTGGTCAAAGCGCCCGCCCGGCTGATCGAGGAGGCGCTCAGGACCGCGCCGCCGGCCTACACGCTGGCCGCCCGCGTCCCGGAGCAGGATCTGCCGATGGACGGCCACCACGTGTTCGTGGGCACGGACGGCTGCGGCGTCGAGGTGATCGACATCGAAACCGGGCAGCGCCGCCGCTCCGAGCTGCGCGATGTGGGGGAGATCGCCCGTGTGGCCGACGCGCTGGAGGAGGTCGCGTTTCACTGGGTGGCTGTCTCCGCGCAGGACAGGCCGGTGCAGACGCGCAGCCTGTACGAGCTGAAGGCGATCTGGGAGAACTCGACCAAGCACGTGCAGACGGAGAGCATCTACTCCGAGCACGAGGCGCGGGCCGCCGTCGAGATGGCCGCCGCCATCGCGGGCGGGCGCGAGGCGCTGCGCCGGCGCCCGGTGCTGTCGATGATGCAGTGCACCTTCCCGCCGCTGGGGCAGGATGGCGGCAGCGTCGAGGCCGCGCTGGTGGCCGCCGAGGCCGGCATCCCGGTCGGCTTCATGACCATGACCTCGTGCGCCTCGACCGGCCCGGCGACGCTGGCCGGGACGCTGACGGTGGGCAACGCCGAGGTGATCAGCGCGCTGGCGCTGATGCAGCTGCACGCCCCCGGCTGCCCGGTCTACTACGCCGCCGCCCAGACCTCGATGGACCTGCGGACGGGGGCGTACACCGGCGGCGGGCCGGAAGACTTCCTGTTCGGCGGGGCCACCAACCAGCTGGCCGACTTCTACAACGTGCCGCTGTCGATGGGATCGTTTGCCACCGGGGCCAAGCAGCCGGACTGGCAGGCGGGCATCGAAAACAGCCTGTCCACCTTCATGGCCTGCGCGTCGATGGCCGACATGCTGCTGGGGGTGGGGCTGCTGAACGGCAGCCGCATCTGGAGCTACGAGCAGATGTTGATGGACTGCGAGATCTACAGCATCATCCGGCATATGCTGCGCGGCATCGAGGTCAATGATGAGACGCTGGCGGTGGAGGTCGTGCGGGCGGTGGGGCCGGGGGGGCACTTCCTGGCGCAGCCGCACACGCTCCAGCACATGCGCAGCCTGTACGTGCCGCGTCTGCTGGATCGCCGGCCGATCGATCAGTGGGAGGCGCAGGGCGACGGCCCGCGCGACTGGGCCCGCGAGCGCGCCCGTAAGCTGCTGGCCGAGCACCGGCCTGACCCGGCGCTTGACCCGGCGCTGGCCGCCGAGCTGACCCGCATCATCGATGCCGCCGAGCGCGAAGCGATCGCGCCGGCGCACTGACCCATGCCGGTTGACGGCTGCCGCCGGGCGGTGCATACTGCCTGCGGGCGGCGGCCCCGTTTGCCTGCCCTATTCGGTTCCTTGAACGCTCAGGAGGATGAACACGATGAATCAGAGTGAGCTGCTCAACGGCCTGGCCGAGGCGATCCTGGAAGGCGATCCGGCGCAGACGCGGCTGCTGGCCGAGCAGGGCGTGGCCATGGGGATCGACCCCCTGACGTTAGTGGAGCAGGGGCTGCGGCCCGGCATGGACGAGATCGGCCGCCGCTTCAGCACCAGCGAGTGCTTCCTGCCGGAGCTGGTGATGGCCGCCGAGTCGATGAAGTCAGCGCTGGGCGTGCTGAACCCGCTGCTGGCGGCGGGGCAGCAGGGGGCGCCGTCCGCGGGCCGGGTGGTGATCGGCACGGTGCTGGGCGACATCCACGAGATCGGCAAGACGCTGGTCGGCACGCTGCTGACCGCCGACGGCTTCGAGGTGATCGATCTGGGCGTGAATGTGCCGGTGGAGAAGTTCGTGGAGGCGGTGCGCGAGCACCAGCCGGCGGTGCTGGGGCTGTCCGCGCTGCTGACGACCACCATGCTGAACCAGCAGCGGGTGATCGAGGCGCTGACTGCGGCCGGGCTGCGCGCCGGGGTCAAGGTGATCATCGGCGGGGCGCCGACCAACGCCGAGTGGGCCAAACAGATCGGGGCGGACGCGCACGGGGAGAACGCCGCCGACGCGGTGCGCATCGCCCGCCAGCTGGTGGGGTAAGGACGGATCGCATGGGCCTAGCTTCGGGGGCAGGGTAGAATCCAACGCGCTCTGCCCCTGATGCGGCATAAGACCTATATGCACAACCAAGAATGAAGTGTAGCTGGATAAGTCGGGAGGATGGCAAGGAGTCACCGATGAGCTACCAGATCTTATCAGTGGTGCTTGAGATCGATGCCCAGTCCCACGAAGATGGTCACTTCTCTATTCCAAAGGTCGTCTGTGATACCCTCGGCCTGAAATCCGAAGACCCCGTACGGCTGGTGATCGAGACACTGGATGGAAAGCTATTGTTCACCGGCCAGAAACCACTACGTTCCGGCCTGGAGATCTACGGGCCCGAAATGAAGATTATCAAGGCGGGGCAGCGTATTCGCGTCACCGTTTCCAGATCGGGTTGCTAGAGCAAAGTCGGAGCGTGCTGACAAGCAGGGTCATTATGAACGGCGAGAATGTGCCCAAACTGGAGATAGACGAACAGATAGACGCAGTGCTATCACTTGAATTCACACAGGGGATGCTCGCAAGAGTCCTTGGCGATGCTCGCTACTGGAAGTGGGTGCTGATCGGGTTGCATAATGCCCTGCAGGGTTTCATGGTTTTGGCCCTGCAAGGGACAGCGTACTTTAACGTCTTGAAGAAGGAGCAGCGAGCTGCATGGATTAAGTCTCTCGATGAAGGTCACCAATATACCGGCCCAAGCCATCTGGCCTTCTTCATGGAGCTATACAGAGACATTCAGTCTGATCGTATGAAGCGGTACACCCATAGCCGGGTCTTCAAACCTACCAACACTCAATCACAGAGTGTTGAGCGACTGAATAATCTCCGTAATGACTTTATTCACTTCATCCCAACATCCTGGGTCTTGTATCTCAATGGGTTACCCGAGCTGGTAAAGGACGTCATTGATGTTATCGAGTTCCTGGCTGCCAAATCCAACAACATATCTTGGAATGACCAGGGCATACAAAGACAGGCTCAAGAGCTGATTTTTCAATTGCGCGCTGAGAACAAAAAGGTGGCTGACCAGTATCAGGTGTGAAGTAGACCTACTGAGCGACGGGTTGACTGAATCGCAGGACGGCCTCAATGGGACCGGTGCCCAGCTCACGGTCGCTCGTCGTGTCATCTGAGTCCCTCCTTCGCGGCCAATCTACACTACTTTCGTTTGACCGTTAGTAAGGCTTGTTGTGTGCTCTCATCTGCGTTGAGTTCACAGCGCCCGCAGGAGGGCCGCCATCGCGTCCACCGCCGCGTCGAAGGTGCGCTGCATCACCGCGTCCGGGGCGATGTACGGGCCGCCGTAGCTGCCGTCGCCCAGCGCGGCGCGGATCGCCGCCGGGGAGCCGGTGCGCGGCACTTCCGGCGCCGGCTTGCGGCCCTCCGGGCACGGCCCCAGCCGCGTGAAGGCGAACGCCTCCGACCAGTTGGCATGGTTGGCCACCAGCCCGGCTTCCTCCGCCGCCCGGATCACCGCCGGGTGCCGCCACGCCTCGAAAAGCTCCAGCTTTGCGCCGGGATGCGCCCCGGCGATCTCCACCAGCAGCGGGATCAGGGCGCCGGTGTTGCCACCGTGCCCGTTGCTCACCAGGATGCGCCGGAATCCCTGCCCCAGCAGCCCCTCGATCACCTCGCGCACCAGCGCCGCGAACGTCTCCGGGCGCAGGCTGATCGTGCCGGGGTAGGCGGTGAAGTAAGGCGAGATGCCGACGGGCAGCGGCGGCGCGATCAGCACGCCCTCACGGGCGCAGGCGGCGCGGGCGATCTCCAGCGGCACGCGCACGTCGGTCAGCAGGCTCAGGTAGGCGTGCTGCTCGCAGGCGGCGGTGATGACCACCACCCGGTCATCGCGCCGCAGGTACGCTTCCACATCCATCCAGCTCAGGTTCTCAAAGTCAGGAGACATCAGGGGCCTCCGGGAAGACAGAGGCGAGTCGGTGCGAGCTCGCCAGCCAGTCCGCGACCGGCGCCGCAGGCGGCCAGGCGACCGTCTCGATCTCGCAGTTGGCGGGGATCAGGCTGAAGACCTCGACGGGCGGCAGACCGCGCAGGGCGCAGCGCAGGACGCCCATCGCCCCGCCGTGCGTCACCACCAGCACGCGCTCTGCGGGGTGGCGGGCGGCGATGTCATCCAGCGCCGGGCTGATACGCTCCAGCACCTGCCGCAGCGATTCGCCGCCGGGCGGGGCCGCATCCAGCGGATCGGCCCACCAGCGGGCGCGGCGGCCGGGGTCCTCGGCGTCGATCTCGGCGAACAGGCGGCCCTGCCAGAGGCCGTTGTGACGCTCGCGCAGGCGGGGGTCGGGGGTGACGGGCAGGCCGAGCGCCTTCGCGACGATGTAGGCCGTGTCCAGCGCGCGCTCCAGGTCGCTGCTGTAGATGGCGGCCAGGGGCTGCCCGCGCAGGGATTCGGCGGCGGCGCGGGCCTGCGCGATCCCGGCGGCATTCAGGCCGGGGCCGTCATGGCCCTGAGCGCGGCGCTCGGCGTTCCAGTCGGTCTCGCCGTGGCGCAGCAGGAGCAGGGTGGCGGGGTCGGGCATGAGAGACTCCGGGTGAAGGGGTGAGGGAAGGCAGTGTGACGCCGAGGGCAGACAGCAGATGGCGGGCCGCCATCTGCTGTTCGCAGTCTGCCACTGGCTGCCCGCTGACCGGGCTACGGATCGACGTAGAAGACCAGCGGGGCGCTCACCCCGACGACCTCGTACTGATCCAGCGGCAGGTAGGACGGATAGTACGGCCAGCGGCCGGTGAGCGGATTCTTATCGCCGTACTGCGCGATCAGCGCATCGGACGGGCCATAGGCGGTGACCACGAGGCTGTGGTTGTAGGCCGGCTCCAGCAGCCCGGCCTCGACGTGCAGCACCGGGTCCAGGCGGATCCAGTCGCGGGTGGTGTCCGGCACGTAGCGGAACTCGATGAAATCCGGCTCGTCGGGCAGGCCCGCCGGGCGGAAGACCTGCACGCGGTAGAAGATGACATCGGGAATCCGTGTCCAGCTCACCGGGAACTCGCCGTACCAGCCGACAACCTGCCCGGCGGTCGGGGAGAGGATCGTGATCGGGGCCGGGGTGGGCGCAGGTTCCTCGCCGCCGGCCAGGGCCAGCCCCGGCGCGGCCGCCAGCCCGATGATCAGGCCCGCCAGCAGCAGCGCCGTCAGGAGTCGTCGCATGCAGGTCCTCCTGCCAGAGTGAATGAGGGATGCACACCCTAATCTTACCACGAGATGGGGCCGGGGGTGTACAACTCCGCCGGGCGACTTGCCAGCCGGGCTGCGATCCCGTACAACAGGGCCATGCTCGCGCCGCGCCGACTCGCCTCCCTGCCCGGCCTGACCCCCGCGCTGGCCCTGCTGATCGCCCTGGCCGCGCTGGGCGGCGGCGAGGCGCTGGCCCGCGCCCCGTCCGTGCAGGCGGCGCTGGCCCCGCCGGGGATCGGCTCCCGCTACCCGCAGGCCGAGGTCAAGCTGGCGGCGCTGGAGCGGCGGGCCGCCGCGGGCCAGCCGCTCGACTGCCTGCTGATCGGCAGCTCGATGGTCAACGCCGGGCTGGATCCGGCTGCGATCCGCCGGGCCTACGCCGCGCAGACGGGCCGCCCCCTGACCTGCTACAACTTCGGCGTCAACGGCTTCGCCGCCGGCGAGTCCGGCCTGTGGGCGCGGGCGCTGGTCCGACGCTACGGCGTGCATCTGCTGATCTTTGGCCACAGCGCCCGCGACTACGCCTCCCGAGGCGGGGGGCCGGAGCGCCCCGCCTGGCTGCGCTACCAGCTCGGCGAGTTCGCGCCTGCCGGCTGGCTGATCGACCGCTCGGCGGCGGCCCGGGCCTACGCCGCCTACCGCGCCTGGCCCCGCCATGACTTCCCCGCCCGGCTGGCCGAGCGCGAGGCGCTGGCCGCCGGCATGACCGGCCTGGGGTTCACGCCCCGGGATGGCCGCCTCGACGCGAGCCGCGTCCCCGGGCCGGCGGACTTCCCCGATGTGTTCGAGGCGCTGGCGGGCTACCGCATCGCCGGGCGCGACCGCGCCGGGCTGGAAGCGCTGGCGGCGCTTCAGGCGGAGGGCGTGCAGGTGATCCTGCTGGAGATGCCGATCCCGGAGACGTACCTGACATTCCTGCCGGACGGCGAAGCCAGCTACGCGATCTTCACCGCGCTGGCGGACGAGGTCGCCGCGGGGAGCGGGGCGCAGGCGTGGCGCACGCGGGGGGTGGTGGATATCCCGGCGGACGGCTGGCGCGACTACAGCCACCTGAACACGACCGGGGCGCAGGCGCTCAGCGCGTGGCTGGGCGAGCGCCTGGCGACGCTGCCGGTGGGGCAGGCGGGGCCGTGATGCCTTCAGGAACGCTGGGCCGGCTGGCCCTGTTTGCGCCCACCGCGGTCGGGGTGTACCACCTGCTGCCGGCCCGCCTGCGGCGCGGCTGGCTGCTGCTGGCCTCGGCTGGCTTCTGTGCCCTGTGGTCGCCGCTGCAGCCGCTGATCGTGATGGCGCTGGCCGCGGCCGTGTACGCCCTCAGCCGCCGGATGGCGGGGCGGCGCGGCTGGCTGGCTGCCGGGATCGCCCTGAATGTGCTGGCGCTGGCGGCGCTGAAGTACATTCCCGCGCCGGCGGAGTCGGGCGTGCTGGCCGTCCTGCTGCCGATCGGGCTGTCCTTCCGCGTCCTGGAGCTGATCGCCTACCTGGTGGATGTCCACAGCGGGCGCATGGAGCCTGCCGCCAGCCTGCCGGACTTCCTGCTGTTTGCGCTGTACTTCCCCAAGCTGGTGGCCGGCCCGATCGAGCGGGCGCGGGCCTTCCTGCCGAAGCTGACCGCCCCCCGGCGGGTGGGGGGCGCCGATCTCAGCCGGGGCTTCACGCTGATCGTCGTCGGGCTGCTGCGCAAAGCCGCCATCGCCGATGTGCTGACCGCGCTCATCCCGCCCGACCTGTTCAGCGCGCCCGGCGGCTTCTCGTCGCCGGACCTGCTGGCGGGCCTGCTGGCCTACGCCTTCGCCCTGTACAACGACTTCGCCGGCTACACGGCCATCGCACGCGGGATCAGCGCCCTGCTGGGCATCGAGCTGTCGCCTAACTTCCAGCAGCCGTACTTCGCCCGCAGCATCACCGAGTTCTGGAACCGCTGGCACATGAGCTTCTCATTCTGGCTGCGGGACTACCTTTTCTTCCCGATCAGCCGGGCGCTGGCCGGGCGCCTGCCCGACCGCCGCCACCCGGCGCACGTGATCGTCCCGCCGCTGGTCACCATGACCCTCAGCGGGCTGTGGCATGCCGCCTCGCCGGGGATGCTGCTGTGGGGCTGGCTGCACGCCGCCATGATGATTGGCTGGCGGCTGCCCTCGCTGGGGCGGCCGGTGACGCCGCCGGACCGGCAGCCGCGCTGGCGGCAGATCGGCGGCGCGATCCTGCTGTTTGCGCTGGTGGCGCTGGCCTGGATCCCCTTCCGGGATGGCGTGGGCGCGGCGCTGGCATCCTGGCGCGGGCTGCTGGTGTGGCGCGGCGCGCTGGCGGCCTTCGACGCCCGCCTGCTGCTGCCGCTGATCCCCGCGCTGGCGCTGGACGGCATCGAGGCCCGCCGCGGCGAGCTGGCTTATCTGAGCTGGCCGCTGCCGGCCCGCGCCGGGGCGCTGGCGCTGGCCCTGCTGATCCTGCTGGCCGCCCTCACCGCCGACCTGACCAGCACGGCGTTTGTGTACCAGGGGTTCTAGGGATTCACCCTTGCCAGCCGGGCCGGAAGCGGGCACAATCAGCGCCCATGAACACCTCCCCCCACACCCGGATCCCCCGCGCGGCGCTGGCGCTGATCGCCGCCGGGCTGCTGGCCGCCTGCCTCCCGGCCCCCGCGCCGACTGCCGCCCCGACCCTCACCGCCGCGCCAGGGCCGACGGCGGAGCCGGCGCCGCGCCCCAACTTCCTGATCATCATCGCCGACGACATGCGCTACGATCAGCTGGACTACCTGCCGCGCACCCGCGAAGCGCTGTTCGAGCAGGGCGTCGAGTTCACCCGCGCCTACGTCACCACGCCGCTGTGCTGCCCCAGCCGGGCCAGCGTCCTCACCGGGCTGTACGCCTACCACCATCAGGTGACGGATAACGACGTGCGCCTGCGCCGCCGCACGGTGGTTGAGGCGCTGCACGGGGCCGGCTACTTCACCGGCCTGGTCGGCAAATACCTGAACTCCTACCCGCTGCAGGGGCGCGGCGATCCGCCGCTGCCGGAGTTCGATCGGTGGGTCGGGATGCAGTCCGGCGGATCGCACGCCCGCTACTTCGACCCGGAGCTGCAGATCGACGGCGAGTGGCAGGTGGTGGAGGGCTACCAGACTTTCATCCTGCGCGATTATGCGCTCAGCTTCCTCAGCGAGGCCGCGGAGCGCGGCCAGCCCTTCCTGCTGCTGTTCGACCCCTATGCGCCGCACGTCCCGGCCCTGCCGGTGGCCCGCGACCAGCACCTCTACCCGGAGGTGGGCGCGCCGCAGACGCCCGACTTCAACGAGCCGGATGTCTCCGACAAGCCGGAGTGGCTGCAGGGGTTCGATCCGCTGAACGAGGAGCAGGTGAGCTCCCTGGCGGCCCTGCGGCGGCGGCAGGCGCAGACCCTGCACGGGCTGGACGAGGCCATCGTGGAGCTGCTGGACGCGCTGGACGCGCTCGCGATGCGCGAGGACACGCTGGTGATCTTCCTTTCCGACAACGGCTACCTGCTGGGCGAGCACCGCATCCCCGCCGCCAAGGCCGCGGTGTATGAGATGGCCGCCCATGTGCCGTTCGCGGTGCGCTACCCGGCGCTGATCGACGCCCCGCGCGTCGATGCGGCCCTGGTGGCCAACATCGACATCGCGCCCACCCTGTACGCGCTGGCCGGTGTCGAGCCGTTCTACCCCCTGGACGGACAGTCGCTGGTCCCGCTGCTGGCCGATCCCGCCGCGCCGTGGCGCGAGCATCTGCTGATCGAGGGCTTTGGCAAGACCGGCAGCAGCCCGCCCTTCGCGGCCATCCATACCGGGCGCTATGTCTACGTGGAGACGCCCGGCGACCGCAGCGAGCTGTACGACCTGGCGATCGACCCCTACCAGCTGGAGAATCTGATCGATCGCCCGGAGCAGGCCGGCCTGATCCGCGACCTGCAGGCGCGGCTGGCCGCCTACGAGCGGTAGGGCCGCCCCTACTCGAAAGGGACTTCCCAGCCGGGGAAGGGCGTGAACAGCCCGCCTTCCTCCGCCAGCCCGTAGCCGTAAACCCGCTGCCACCAGCCATCGAGGTCGTCCGCCGACCCCGGCTCCACCAGCGCCAGGGCGTCGATCCACGTCAGGCGGCACAGGCACGGCCACTGGTCGGGCTGCTCGGCGAAGGCGGAGAGGATCAGGCCGCGGGCGGGGTACAGCAGGTCGAAGTCGGGGCCGCCCTCCTCGCTGACGGTCGGGGGATGGGCGCGGCAGCGGCAGGCGGACGATTCCAGCCCGTGCTGCATGGCCCAGACACGGTCCGGCTCCCCGAAGTGGGCGACGGCCTCTTCGGCGCTCACCGGGCGGCGCAGATACAGCAGGATGTGCTGGAGGCGCTCCTCGCCCTCGCGCCGGAACTGGAAGATGCCGCCCCATACCGGCTCCGCGGCGACGCTCTCCCAGTAGCAGAAGGCCCCGGCGCGGCCCTGCTCGTCGGCCTCGGCCAGGTCGAAGCACTCAAAGCCGGCGGCGGCGTCCAGGCGGGCCAGCCCGGCGCGCACGTCCGCTGGCGAGGATTCGCCGGGCGTCAGCCCGTGCCAGCACGGCAGGTCGCAGGCGGTGTCCAGCGAGCGCCACACCGCATCCGCGTGGGCGCGGCGGGATGCCTGGCCGCCGCAGGCCGCCAGCGCCAGGGCGGCGATCAGCGCCGCGGCCAGCCGGGCTGTCGATCTCACGGGCGCCGCGCTCCTGCCGGATACGGTCAGGCCGGGGCCAGCAGGGTGGTCACGATGGTGGCGCCGGTGCCGCCGATGTTCTGCGCCATGCCGATCCCGGCGGCCGGGACCTGCGCTTCGCCCGCCTCGCCGCGCAGCTGGGTGACCAGATCAACGATCTCGTACACGCCCGTGGCCCCGACCGGGTGGCCGCGGGCCTTCAGGCCGCCCAGCGTCTGGATCGGCAGGCGGCCCTCGCGGGCGAAGGCTCCGTCCTGCGCGTCGCGCACCGCGCAGCCGCGCTCGGAGAAGCCGGAGGCTTCCAGGCTGAGGGCGGCCATGATGGTGAAGGCGTCATGCACCTCGAACAGATCGACATCATCCGGGGTGATGCCGGCCTGCGTGTAGGCTTTCTGCGCGCTGATCTCCGCGGCTTCCAGCCACAGCGGGTCGCGGCGGTCGTGCAGCGACAGGGAGTCGATGGCGCTGGCAGAGGCCAGCACGCGGATCGGACGGGCGCCGGGCAGGGCGCGGGCCTTCTCCAGCGGGACAAGGATGACCGCCGCCGCGCCGTCACAGATCGGGGAGCTGTCCAGCAGGTTGATCGGCGAGGCGATCATCGGGGCTTTGCGGAAGGCGTCCAGCGTGATCTCTTTGCGGAACATCGCGTTGGGGTTGTGGACGGCGTTGCGGTGGGCGTTGAGCGCGAAGGCCCCGAAGGCTTCATGCTCCAGATGATACTCCAGCATGTAGCGGCGCATCAGCAGGGCGTTGAGCGCCACAAAGGTCACGCCGTGTATCTGCTCGTAATCCGCGTCGGCGGCGGTGGCCAGCCCGTTGGTCACCGGCGCGCCCACCAGATCGGTCATCTTCTCGACGCCGACCACGGCGGCGGTCTCCACCAGGCCGCTGGCGACGGCCCGCACCGCGTGCTGGAAGGCCGCCCCGCCCGACGCGCAGGCCGCCTCGACCGTGGCGGCCTCGATGCCGCGCCAGCCGCAGAAGTCGGCGATGAGCGCACCCAGATGCGCCTGATCGCTCAGGCGCTCGGCCAGCATGTTGCCCACGTACAGCGCATCGGGCCGCTCGATGCCCGCGTCCCCGACGGCGGCGGTCAGGGCGTCGTAGGCCAGGTGGCGCAGGCTGCGCTCCCAGTGCTCGCCGATGGGCGTCTGACCGATTCCGATGATGGCCACCTCACGCATGAGGCGAATCTCCTTGCTGGCAGGGATAGGATTCAGCTGCTGGAGGGGAGTATGGCGGGGTGGGACTGTCAGGAGCTATCAGGCCGCAGCCGGGCAGTCAGCGGGGTGGTATTCTGCCGCAGCAAGTCAACCGGGGTATGATTAGCGCATGGCCGATCAGCCCTTCCCCCCGGATCATATCCCGGTGCTGCTGGCGCCCGTGCTGGAGGCGCTGCGCCCGGCCCCCGGCGGGCGCTACGTGGATGGCACGCTGGGGGCGGGCGGTCACGCCGCCGCTATTCTGGAAGCGAGCAGCCCGGACGGCCGGCTGCTGGGCTTCGACCGCGACACCGCGGCGCTGTCCGCTGCCGCCGCGCGGCTGGCCCGCTTCGGCGACCGGGTGTCCGTCATCCACGGATCCTATGCGTCGATGGCGGCGGCGGCGCCCGCGCGCGGCTTCGCCGGGGCCGACGGCATCCTGCTGGATCTGGGCTACTCCTCGCTGCAGATCGACGACCCGGCGCGGGGCTTCTCCTTCCGCGAGGCCGGGCCGCTGGACATGCGCTATGATGCGCGGCAGAGCCTGCGGGCCGCCGACCTGGTCAACGGGCTGCCCGTCGATGAGCTGGCCGACCTGATCTACCGCTACGGGGAGGATCGGAACGCCCGGCGCATCGCGCAGGCCATCGCCGCTGCCCGCCCGCTGGCCGATACGCGGACGCTGGCCGAGGTGATCGCCCGCGCCTGCCCGCCCTCGCGGGAGCGCATCCACCCGGCCACGCGCACTTTTCAGGCGCTGCGGATCGTCGTCAATGACGAGCTGGGCGAGCTGGCTCGCGCCCTGCCGGCGGCGCTGGCGCTGCTGCGGCCCGGCGGGCGGCTGGCGGTGATCAGCTTCCATTCGCTGGAGGATCGGATCGTCAAGCAGTTCATGCGGCGGGAAAGCACCGACTGCCTGTGCCCGCCGGAGCAGCCGATCTGCACCTGCGGACACCGCGCCACGCTGAGCCTCCTGACCCGCAAACCGGTCGAGGCGAGCGCGGCGGAGATCGCCGCTAACCCGCGCGCCCGCAGCGCGAAGCTGCGGGCCGCCCGGCGGCTGTGATCGGCGGCCGGAATCCCTCTGGCGCACCGCGCAAAACCCGTGGTATGATACAGGCAGCACCGCGCCGAGGCGTACTCCGCGCACCGTTGAACTGGCACAGGGTCCACCATGAACCGCATCACCTGGCTCCGGGGATGGATCCGGCTGGCCCGCCGCAGCGAGCCGGCCCTGGCCTGCCTGATCCGGCGCAGCACGCGCCCCCTCGACGAAAGCCCTGACTAGCGATCTTTGACCTCCTGCGGGCCGGCGCGGCGCGGCGCCCGCCCGCTCTGCGCTTCGCGCCAGGACATCCCGACGATCCATTGCTGCATCATCGAGTGGCTGACCGCTGTTGGCTGTTGGCCGCCCTGCATATATAACACACAAGGAGAATCCTCATGAAAGTCCTGCTGATCGGCGTGGGCGGCGTGGGCGAAGCCATCGCCGTCATCGCCAGCAAACGCCCCTGGCTGGAACAGATGGTGCTGGCCGATTTCAACATCAAGCGTGCCGAGGCCGTGCAGGCGCGGCTGGGCGATAAGGAACGCTTCCCCGTCGAGCGGGTGGATGCCCGCCGCAAGCGCCAGATCATCACCCTGATCCGCAAGCACCGGCCCGATCTGGTCATGAACGCGGTCGATCCGATCTTCAATGAAGCCATCTTCGATGCCGCCTTCACAGCGCGCTGCCACTACATGGACATGGCCATGACCCTGTCCACCCCGCACCCCACCGACCCGTTCAACAAAGTGGGCGTCAAGCTGGGCGACTACCAGTTTGAGCGCAGCAAGAAGTGGGAGCGCCGCGGCCTGCTGGCGCTGGTGGGGATGGGTGTCGAGCCGGGCATGGCGGATGTCTTCGCCCGCTACGCGGAGAAGCACCTGTTTGACGAGATCGACGAGATCGGCATCCGCGACGGGGCCAACCTGGAAGTGCGCGGCTACGAGTTCGCGCCCAACTTCTCGATCTGGACGACCATCGAGGAGTGCCTGAACCCGCCGGTGATCTATGAGGAGAAGCGCGGCTGGTTCACCACCGAGCCGTTCTCCGAGCCGGAGGTGTTCACCTTCCCGGAGGGCATCGGCCCGGTGGAGCTGGTGAACGTCGAGCACGAGGAAGTGCTGCTGATCCCCCGCTGGGTGAAGGCCAAACGGGTGACGTTCAAGTACGGGCTGGGTGACCGGTTCATCAACGTCCTCAAGACGCTCAAGATGCTGGGGCTGGACAACAAGCACCCGATCAACGTCAAGGGCGTCAGGGTGGCCCCGCGCGATGTGGTCGCCGCCTGCCTGCCCGATCCGGCCACGCTGGGCGACAAAATGACCGGCAAGACCTGCGCGGGGACGTGGGTGCGCGGTCGCAAGGATGGCAAACCGCGCGAAGTGTATCTGTATCAGGTGGCGGATAACCAGACCACCATGCAGAAGTACGGTGTGCAGGCGGTGGTCTGGCAGACGGCCGTCGGCCCGGTGATCACGATGGATCTGCTGGCGCACGGCGTCTGGCAGGGGAAGGGCGTGCTGGGTCCGGAAGCGTTCGACCCCGACCCGTTCATGGAGCGGATGCCGCAGTATGACTTCCCCTACGGCATCATGGAGATGGAGCCGCGCAAGTAGCGCCCCGGCTCCCCCCGCGCCGCCGGCGGCGTGGGGGAGGCTGACCCCGCAGGGCGCAGGCGAACGACCCGGATCGTCCCCTGCGCCCTCCGGCCCCTGCCGCCGGCCATCCTCCCCGGATTGGCCGTTCGCGGGTGAATGCTGGTATGATAGCAGCATGATTGCGATGCCTCCCGATGATTCGCCCCTGCGGGGTCCGCTGCGGCAGGCTCCCTGGCGCACCCAGACGCAGATGACCTCATTAGTGCTGGCGACGGTGGTGCTGGTGGCGGTGATCGGCGCATTGTATCTGGCGCAGGCCAGCCGCACCGCCGCCGCGGGCCGCCGCCTGCAGCAGCTGGAGGCGCAGCGCCAGCAGCTGGAGCAGCAGAACGCCCAGCTGCGGGCAGAGATCGCCGCGCTGCGCTCTGTGCCGCGCCTGATCCGCGAGGCCGAGGCGCTGGGCTATCGGCAGGCCACCACCGCCGAGATTGAGTACCTGATCGTGCGCGGCGTCGCGCCCCCGGAGCCGGAGCCGGTTGGCCGGGCCGCCGTGGATGGCGCCGCCCACGGCGGCGCCGCCGAAGCGCCGGCGGACTTCCCTTCCTATGACGAGACGCTGGAAAGCTACCTGCGCGACCGCTTCGCGGGCTTCCGCGAACAGGCGGCGGATTTTCTGGCCAATACATTCGCCCGCCGGGAGCCGGCTCCGGGCGATGCGCCTTAGCGGCGTGCGGCCCCTCAGGAGACACCAGCCGCCATGAGCAGCAGCGATCTGGAACGCCTGTTTGGCTTCGACGCGGAGGATCTGGCCGCCAACCAGAACGGGGCGCTCTCCCCCCGGCAGGCGCGCTACTACCGCGATCTGGATATTTCCAGCAATCGCTTCCTGCTGCTGGCCGGGGTCGGGCTGCTGGCCGGCGCGTTCTTCCTGCTGCGCCGCGCCGTGCCCGCCGTGCTGGCCGGCCCGGCGGACGAAGAGCCGATCCTGCAGCTGGTTTGCGGCGGCGGGCTGATCGTGATCGCCGCCTGGTTTGTGCGCGGGACTTTCACCCGCATGAATTACACCATCCTGAGCGCCGAAGGCCCGGCGCGGCTGATCGAGACGGCCCGCAGTCCCGGCCCGGGGGCGTCCCATCAGGACGCCGTCTATCACGAGCTGGCGCTGGGCGACGCGACCTTTCGCATCGAGCGTGACGCCTTCCTGAAGCTGGAGGAGGGCAGGCCGTACCGGGCTTATTACATCCAGCTGACGCGTCAGAACCGCCCCGACATCATCTCCATCGAGGCGCTGGGAGAAAAGTGGGACCGCCCGCATGAATGAAGACCTGCGCCGCCGCCTGCGCTTCATCGGCCTGATCCTGGCCATCCTGTCCGGGCTGGTCGTCTGGCGGCTGGTATCGCTCCAGTTCTATGTGGATACCGCGTACTTCGCCGAGACGGCGCTGACCGAGTATCGCTATCAGGTGACCGTCCGCCCGCCGCGCGGCGAGATCTACGACCGGAACGGCGTGCTGCTGGCCACCAACGCCGTGGAGTACGAGATCGGCCTGTCGCCGGTGCTGATTCTGGACCGGGAAGGCACGGCGCGGGCGCTCTCCGAGGCGATGGGGCTGGAGATCGCCTCGCTGCTGGCCGATATGTCCAGCCCGCAGCCGTATGTGCTGCTGGTTCGGCCCGCGCCGGCGGCGATGGGCCAGCGCGTGCTGGCGCTTGACCTGGACGGCGTGGTCGTCACGCCGCTGACCCGCCGCTACTATCCGCACGGCTCGCTGGCGGCCCACGTGCTGGGCTTCGTCAACCTGGATGGGGAGGGTTTCTACGGCATCGAGGGCTACTATGATGAGCTGCTGGCCGGGCAGGTCGGCGTCGAGGATCAGAGCCGCATCCCCTTTGAGGCCAGCCGCGGCGAGGGCTGGCGCACCGGCTCCGACCTGTACCTGACGCTGGACACCGAGGTGCAGTTCCTGGCCGAATCGACGCTGGAGGCAGCCCTGGCCAGCACCGGCGCCCAGAGCGGCACGATCATCGTGATGGATCCGCGCACCGGCGAGATCCTGGCCATGGCCAGCCGCCCCACCTTCGACCCCAACCGCTTCTTCTCCGAGGAGGCGCGGCGGTTCGTCGATCCCGCCATCGCGCAGCAGTATGAGCCGGGCAGCACGATCAAGGCGCTGACGATGGCCATCGCGCTGGAAAACGGCGTCGTCTCGCCCGACAGCACTTACGAGGATACGCAGGTGCTGGAGGTGGGCGGCATCGAGGTGCGCAACTGGGACAATCAGGGCCACGGCCTCACCTCGATGGTCGATCTGCTGGGTAAGTCGCTGAACGTGGGCGCGGCGACGCTCTCGCTGCGCACCGGCCCGACGAAGTTCTATGCCGGGCTGGAGGCGTTCGGGCTGGGCGAGCGCACCGGCATCGATCTGGCCGGCGAGGCGCCGGGGTCGCTCAAGAAGCCCGGCAACGCCGACTGGTTTGAATCCGACCTGGCGACTAACGCCTACGGGCAGGGGCTGGCGGCCACGCCGCTCCAGATGATCACCGCCATGGCCGCCATCGCCAACGATGGGCTGCTGCTGCAGCCGCACATGGTGGCGCAGCGGGTGGACGTCCGCGGGCAGGTGACCACGCTGGAGCCGTCAGTGGTGGGCCGCGCCATCAGCCCGGAAACCGCCCGCGCCCTGCGCGAGATGCTGGCGACCGCGCTGGAGCGCGAAGCGTCGGCGGCGCTGGTGCCCGGCTACCGGATCGCCGGCAAGACCGGCACCGCCCAGATCCCGATCCCGGGCGGCTACGACCCCAGCGGCACCATCGCCAGCTTCGTCGGCTTCGGCCCGCTGGACGATCCGCGCTTCATCGCGCTGATCAAACTCGACCGGCCCACATCGTCCGAGTGGGGGTCGCAGACCGCCGCCCCGATCTTCAGCCAGCTGGTCTCACGGCTGGTGGTGCTGCTGGAGATCCCGCCTGACGCCGTCCGTCAGGCCATCGCGGACAGCGCCGATGGGTAGCCGCGAACAGCCCCGCCGGGCGGCTTCCTGGCATCTCTGAACTGATGGGAGTCCCCATGTCTTCCGATCCACTGAGCGGCAGGCGGGTCGTCATCCTGGGGCTGGCGCGGCAGGGCACGGCGCTGGCCCGCTGGCTGTGCGGCGTCGGGGCGCGGGTGATGATCAGCGATCTGCGGCCCGCCGAGAAACTGGGCGATGCCCTGCGCGAGCTGGATGGCCTGCCGGTGACCTGCGTCCTGGGGGAGCATCCGCCCTCGCTGCTGGACGGTGCGGACCTGCTGTGTCCCTCCGGCGGGGTGCCGCTGGACGCGCCGATCGTGCAGGAAGCCATCCGGCGCGGCATCCCCCTGAGCAACGACGCGCAGATCTTCCTGGAGCGCAGCCCGTGCGATGTGATCGGCATCACCGGCTCGGCGGGCAAGACGACCACCACCGCGCTGGTCGGCGCGATGCTGGAAGCCGCCGGCAGGCTGCCCTGGGTGGGCGGCAACATCGGCAACCCGCTGATCGCCGATCTGCCGCACATGAAGCCCGCGGACATCGCGGTGATGGAGCTGTCGAGCTTCCAGCTGGAGATCATGACGGCCAGCCCGCGGGTGGCGGCGGTGCTCAACATCACCCCCAACCACCTCGACCGCCACAAAACGATGGCCGCGTACATCGAGGCTAAGGCGCACATCCTCGATCATCAGGTGGTGGGCGACGTGGCGGTGCTGAGCGCCGACGAGCCGAACGCGGCGGCGCTGGCTCGCCGGGCCACGCAGGAAGTCTCGTGGTTCTCCACCCGGGTGCCCGTCGATGTCGGGGCGTGGCTGGTGGGCGACCGGCTGGTGTGCCGTCCGGCGTTCACGCTGCCGATGGAGCCGGTCTGCCGGATCGGCGAGATCCCGCTGCGGGGCTTCCACAACGTGGTCAACACGCTGGCGGCCTGCGCCATCGCCGGGGCGGCGGGCGCGCCGGTGAGCGCCATGCGGGAGGCGATCCTCGCTTTCCGGCCCGTCGAGCACCGGCTGGAGGTGGTCGCCACCGTGGACGGGGTGACATACGTCAACGACTCCATCGCCACCGCGCCGGAGCGGGTGATCGCGGCGCTGGAGGCGTACTCCGACCGGCCGGTGGTGCTGCTGCTGGGCGGGCGCGACAAGGACCTGCCCTGGGGCGATCTGCTGCGGCTGGCGCTGGAGCGCTGCCGGGCCCTCATCACCTTCGGCGAGGCCGGGCTGATGATCGCCAGCGCGGCGGCGGCGCTGCGGACCGAGCTGGGCGCGGCCACGCCCATCGAGCAGGCCGGCCCGCTGCGCGACGCGGTCAGGCTGGCGGCGCGGCTGGCCGATCCGGGCGATGTGGTGCTGCTCTCGCCGGGCTGCACCAGCTACGACGCCTACGAGGACTTCGCCGCCCGCGGCGCGCACTTCCGCGATCTGGTGCGCGGGCTGTAGCGGCCGGCGCCGACCGGGCCGGTTGCCCCCGCCGGGCGGATCGGGTACCCTACTCGCATCCCGCCCCTGGAGGCCCGCCATGACCCACGACGCCCCCTACGATCTGGAATCCGTGAAGCTGCCCCGCGCCGGCGGCGGCCTGCTGCGCGCGCTGGTGGCGCTGGCCGAAAGCCCGCTGACGCGCCCGGCCCTGCTGCCCTCCCTGCTGGAGAGCGCGGGCGTCACCCGGCTGCGCGCTCTGCAGCTGGACGAGCCGCCCACTTTCTGGCCGCTGTGGCCCCACGAGGAGGACCATCATGGCGCCCCGGGGGATGGCCCGGAGGCCGTGCCGCCCGCGCCGCCTTCGCCCGGCGCGTTCCGCTTCCGCACCGTGCGGGAGTATGCCGAAGCCTACCGCAGCGGGGCGATCAGCCCGCTGGAGGTGGCCGAGCGCGCCCTGGCCGCCATCGCCGACAGCGACCGCCTCTCCCCGCCGATGCGCATCTTCATCGCCAGCTACCGCGATGACGTGCTGGCGCAGGCCGAGGCGTCCGCCGGGCGCTTCCGGGCTGGCCGCCCGCTGAGCGTGTTCGACGGCGTGCCGGTGACGGTCAAGGACGAGGTGGACATGACGCCGTACCCCACCACCGTCGGCACGAAGTTCCTGGGCAGGGAGCCGGCCCGCGAGGACGCGGCGACGGTGGCGCGGCTGCGGGCGGCGGGGGCGCTGCTGCTGGGCAAAGCCAACATGCACGAGATCGGCATCACGCCCTCCGGCACCAACCCGCATCACGGAGCGGCCCGCAACCCGTATGATCCGGGGCGCGACCCCGGCGGCAGCTCCAGCGGGCCGGCGGCGGCAGCCGCAGCGGGCCTCAGCCCGGTGGCGCTGGGCGCGGACGGCGGCGGCTCGATCCGCATCCCGGCGGCCTGGTGCGGGCTGGTGGGCCTCAAGCCGACCTTTGGCCGCGTCAGCGAGTTCGGGGCGGCGCCGCTGGGCTGGAGCGTGGCGCATCTGGGGCCGCTGGCCGGCAGCGCCGAGGATGCCGCCCTGATGCTGGCGGTCATCGCCGGGCCGGACCCCCGCGACGGCCATTCGCTGTACCAGCCTCCGCTGGCGCTGGACGGCCTCGATGACGGCGACCTGACCGGCGTGCGGATCGGGGTCTACCCGGCCTGGTTCGAGCATGCCACGCCGGACATCGTAGCCGCCTGCCGGGCGCTGCTGGACGGGCTGGTGCAGCGCGGCGCCCGGATCGTCGAGATCGCCATCCCGGAGCTGTATCCGGCCTACGTGGCGCACGGCGTGACCATCCTGGCCGAGATGGCCGCCAACCTGGATCGCTACGATCGCGAGCACCGGCGCGATCTGTCGCTGGTGGCGCGGCTGCCGCTGCAGATGATCCGCACCATCAGCCCGACCGACTACCTGCAGGCGCAGCGCGTCCGCACCCGCACCCTCGCGCACTTCCGCCGGGCGCTGGAGCAGGTGGACGTCATCGCCACGCCGGCCACGGCCATCACCGCGCCGCCCATCCCGGAGCGGGCGCTGCCGGAGGGCGAATCGCACCTCAGCCAGGTGATCGAGTCGATGCGCTTCGTCAACCCGGCCAATTTCACGGGGCTGCCGGCGATCAGCGTGCCGGCGGGCTACGATGAGGCGGGGCTGCCGATCGGCCTGCACCTGATGGGCCGGGCCTGGGAGGAAAAGCTGCTGCTGCGGCTGGCGTATGCCGCCGGGTCGCTGTCGGCGCTCCGCCGGCCGCGGGTCTGGTACGATCTGCTGGGTGACTCCGCCGGCTGAGCGGCGCTCCGCCGGCCGCGGGTCTGGTACGATCTGCTGGCGGGCGTCCTCAGCTGAGCGCGTGCGCGGGACGAAGTGTGATACAATGAACATTTATAGATAACGTTGCCAGCTCGCCTGCGCAGCCTTATCCTGAATTGCTTCCTCCTTCTTCACCCTGGTGTGGCCTGTGATCAGCTGTCGCCCGGAGCGCGGGCTGGCGAACTGGTGATCGGCGCCACCCGGTCGGATCCCGTCCAGACCGCCCGGGGTGAGCAGATCGCAAAAAACCCGATCGATGTTGCGGTACCTGCAACACGCACACCATACAGTGCGCATGGACAAGGAGCGACGCCTCAGGGCAAGGAGCGGCTAAGACATGGGCCGGGCAATGAGCCGGGCTTATCGGCTGCAGCGGATCGAGGAACTGCTGCTCAGTGCGCCGGATGGCTACACTGCCGCCGAACTTGCCGCGAAGCTGGGTGTCCACCGCACCACCATCTGGCGTGATCTGAACGAACTCAGCTGCCACGCCCCCATTCAGCAGATCGACGATCGCTACTTCCTCAACCGCTCCGACTACCTGTCAAGCGTCAGGCTGAGTCGGGGCGAGTCGCTGATGCTGTACCTCGCCCTGCGCCGGATGATCCGGCACCCCTCGCATGTGCCGCCGATGATGCAGAGCGCCGTCGAGAAGCTGCTGCTGGCCCTGAGGCAGCCCAGCGCCGAACAGCTGGCCGATAACCTCCACACGCTGCATGCGCAGGCCGCGATCACGCCCGCGCAGACCCACCTGTGGGAGCTGCTGGTCCAGGCCTGGCTGGAGCAGATCACGCTGCGCATCCTGTACCAGGAGCCCGGACGTACCACCCCGATCGAAGTCGAAGTGCAGCCCTATCTCTTCGAGCCGGCGATCATCGGCGAGGGCGTGTACCTGATCGGCCACAGCGCGACGTACGGCGAGCTGCGGGCCTACCGGGTGGATCGCATCATCGGGGCGACGCTGACCACCGAGCACTTTGTTCGGCCGGACACGGTGGTGGTGGACAGCATCCTGCGGCAGGTGTGGGGCGTGTGGTATGGCGAAGGGCTCAACGAAGTCCGGCTGCGCTTCCGGGATCCGGAGGTGGCGAGCCAGGTCCGGGATACGCTGTGGTTTCCGTCGCAGGTGACCCATGATCTACCGGGCGGTGGGGTGGACTGGTCGATCAAGCTGATCGATGTGCTCGGCCTGGTGCCCTGGATCCGCAGCTGGGGGCCGGCCTGCGAGGTGCTGGCGCCCGTCGGGCTGCAACAGCTCATCGCAGAACTAGCCAATCCGATAGGAGATGTCATGGCTACAGGACAGATGACCCAATTCACTTCGGCCAGCGAGGCGTTCTACAACAGCCTGCTGGAGATGGTCGATGGCAGCCGGTTCCAGACCTGCCTGCACTGCGCCTCCTGCACTGGAATCTGCCCCTTCGGCTATCTGATGGAGTTCCCGCCGCGCCGGCTGATCGGCGCGGTGCGGGCCGGCATGCTCGATGCGGTGCTGGATACCGATACCATCTGGATGTGCGTGGCCTGCTACGCCTGCGCCAGCGTCTGCCCGCAGCAGATCCCCCTGGTGGCGCTGCTGATGACGCGCATCAAGGAGGAACAGATGCTGGCGGGCAACGTCCCGCAGGAGCTGCGCATCGCCCTCCAGAACTCCCAGCGGTACGGCAACCCGCTGGGCGAATCCCCGCGCAAACGCGCCAGCTGGGCCGAAGGTCTGGAGCCTGAGGTGAGGATCCTCTCCCGGGATCCGCGGCCGGTGGACGTGCTGTGGTTCGTCGGCGACTATGGCTCCTATCACCCGCGGGCCCAGCAGACCACGCGCGCCCTGGCCCGCGTGCTGAACGCTCTGGGCGTGGACTGGGCCATCCTCGGCCACGAGGAGGCCAGCGACGGCGACTCACAGCGTCTGGCAGGCGAGCGCGGGCTGTTCGAGATGCTGGCCGCGCAGAATGAGCGCGCCCTGGAGAAGTACCAGTTCAACGAAATCCTGACCGCCGATCCGCACGCTTATAACGCGCTCAGGAACGAATACCCGGCCCTGGGGATCGCCTACCCGGTCCGCCACTACACGGAGTTTCTGGCCGAGCGGCTGGCCGATCTGGCCGCGCAGTTCACGACGCCGATCGCCGCCACCGTCACCTACCATGATGCGTGCTACCTGGGCCGCGTGAATGGCCTCTACGATGCGCCCCGCGCGCTGCTGCGGGCCATCCCCGGTGTGGAGCTGGTCGAGATGTCGCACACGCGCCAGGACAGCCTGTGCTGTGGGGGCGGCGGCGGCGGCATGTGGCTGGATGGCTTTCAGTGGGAGAAGGCGGGTGTGCGCCTGTCGGAGTGGCGCGTGCGGGAGGCGGCTGACGCGACCGGGCTGGCCTGCCACGCCGCCGTGAACACCCCGATCCCCACCGCGCGCGAGCGCGAGCGCCAGGCCCGGCGGCAGGCGGCTCAGCCGGCGCCGGCGGTCGCCAGCCGGCAGATCCTGGCAGTCGCCTGCCCCTATGAGACGCCGCGTTTTGACGATGCCACCAAGACCGTCGAAGCCGCGGCCTGCCTGGAAGTGAAGGACATCGCCGAACTGCTGGCTGAGGCCATGGGGCTGGAGTGAGGTGCGTCATGAACATCGTGGTCGTTGTCAGGATGGTGCCTGATCTGGTGTATGACCTGGAGATCGCCGGGAGCGGCGCGGCGCTCGATGCCGGTTCGCTGCGGCTGAGGATCAATGAGCCGGATGAACATGCCATCGAGCAGGCCATCCTGCTCAAGGAACGGGATGGCGGCCAGGTGACCGTGATCGCCCCGGAGGCCGATGGGGTCGATGAGGTGCTGTTCACGGCGGTGGCCAGAGGCGCGGATCAGCTGATCCGGCTGACCGGCGGCTTTGAGTACGGCGTGAACAATCATGCCCTGGCGCGCGCATTCGCCGGCGTGATCGGCGGCCTGAACCCCGATCTGGTGCTGACAGGGGTGCAGGCGCACGATGACCTGGACGGGTCGCTGGGGCCGCTGCTGGCCGGGGCGCTGGGCCTGCCGTATGTGGGCTATGTGTCCGGAGTCACGGTATCCGGCCAGACCTGCACCGCCCGGAAGGAGTATCCCGGCGGGCTGCTGGCCCGGATGGACGTGCGGCTGCCCGCGGTGCTGGGCATCCAGGCAGCGGATCAGCCGCCGCGCTATGTCGCGGTCAGCCGGGTGCGCCAGGCGCAGAAGACGGCTGCGATCGCCGAATCGGCGGTCGCCAGTCTGGACCCCGCCGGCGGGGCGGTCATCACCAGGATGTACAGGCCCGAGGTGGGGCAGCGGGCGATCATGCTGCCGGGCCGTGAGGACGAGATCGCGGCCAGGCTGATCGAGATCTTCGACGAGCTGGGCGTGCTGCAAGCGAGGTGATGCCATGAACGCGGATATCTATGTGGTCGTTGAGCATCTGCGCGGGCAGGTCGCCGGCATCTCCTACACGGCGCTGGCTGCCGCGCGTGAGATGGCCGGCGGGACGGGCGGCTCGGTGGCCGCGGTGCTGCTGGGACACAACGCCGGGGGCCTGGCCGAAGACCTGGGCGCCGACTGCCGGCTGTATGTCGATCACCCGGCCCTGGCCGACTATACGCTGGATGCGTATGCGGAGGTGCTGGCCCAGCTGATCGGCAGCAGCCTGCCGCGGGCGGTGCTGTTTGGCGATACGTCGATCGGCGCGGAGCTGGCCGGCGTGCTGTCGATGCGGCTGGGGCTGCCTCTGGTGAGCCACTGCCTGAAGCTCAGCCCGGCTGACGGGACGCTCAGGTTCACCAGCCAGATCTGTGGGGGGAAGATCCTGGCCGAGGGCGCGCTGCCCGACGCCACGACCCTGATCACCCTGGTGCCCGGCGGCTTCAAGCCGGAGCAGGGCCGCCGGCTGCAGAATCTGCCGCTGGAGCGGGTGACTCCGCCGGCGCTGGACAGCCTGCGCATCGCGCTGACCGGCTACCTGGAGCCGGAAGCCGGCGACGTGGACATCACCCAGGCGCCCGTGCTGATCGCGGTCGGGCGCGGCATCGAGAACCCGGACAATCTGGAGATGGTCGAGGAGCTGGCCGGGGCGCTGGGCGGCGTCGTGTGCGCCTCCCGCCCGGTCGTGGATCAGGGGTGGCTGCCGGCCTCCCGCCTGGTGGGCAAGTCCGGCAAGACGGTCAAGCCCACCGTGTACCTGGCGCTCGGGATCAGCGGCGCGCCGGAGCATGTGGAGGGGATGGCCGACAGCCAGATGATCATCGCGGTCAACACCGATCCGCGTGCCCCGATCTTCGATGTGGCCCGCTATGGCGCTGAGATCGACCTGCTCGACCTGCTGCCGGTGCTGACCGACCGGGTGCGGGCGGCCAGGGGCGGGTGACATCATGACCTACGAAACGATCAAGTCGCTGGTGGTCCTGGCGGGGCTGCTGGCAGCCGGGGGGTACTTTGCCCTGCGCTGCTACCAGCTGCTGTGGGTTAACCTGCGGCGCGGCCAGCCCGGCGCCCGGTTCTCGCGCTGGGGGGAGCGCCTCAAGGGCCTGATCGTCTTTGTGGGCGCCCAGCTGCGCCTGTTCCGCCGGCGCGCGCCGGGCATCGCCCACTTCTTCATCTTCTGGGGGTTCCTGATCCTGTCGCTGACCATCCTGCAGGCGATCGTCGAGGGGCTGGCGGCCTTTGCCAGCCCTGAGTTCGTGCTGCCGTTCATCGGGACCTTCGGCCCACTGGCTCTGCTGCAGGACGTGTTCGCCGTCCTGGTGACGGGGGCCGTGCTGTACGGGCTGTACCTGCGTCTGGTGGTCAACCCGGAGCGCTACCGGGGCAGCCACCGGAGCCAGGGCGTGATGGTGCTGTCGTTCATCTTCACCATCATGCTCAGCCTGCTGGTGCTCAACGGTGCCCGCATGAACCTGGGCGAGGATGCCCTCAGCGCCTGGCGGCCGGTTTCGCGCTTGGTGGGGCTGGCCTTCGCCGGCCTGCCCGACGGCGCCCAGTTCGTCATCGCGGAGGCGGCCTACTGGGTGCATCTGGGCGTGGTGCTGGTCTTTCTCACCGAGCTGCCGGGCGGCAAGCACTTCCACGTCGTGACCTCGGTGCCGGCGGTGCTGCTGCGCAACCTGGAGCCTCCCGGCCGCCTGCTGCCCGCCGCGGAGTTCGGCGGCGAGGTCGGCGTCAGCGCGGTCGAGCAGTTCCGCTGGCGCCAGCTGCTGGACTTCTACACCTGCACGGAATGCGGCCGCTGTCAGGACGTCTGCCCCGCCTACCTCAGCGGCCTGGCGCTTTCGCCCAAGCTGCTGATGATGACCCTGCGCGACAACCTCAAGGTGCGCGGGGCGGCGCGGCGGGCCGCCGCGAACGGCGGGCAGGCGATCCTGAGCCAGCCGCTGGTGGGCGAGGTCATCCCGGAGGAAGCGGTGTGGGCATGCACAACCTGCTATGCCTGCGACCAGGAATGCCCGCTGTTCATCGAGCATGTCGCCCCGATCGTCGATCTGCGCCGCCATCTGGCCTTCACCGGGCAGATGGATGAGAAGCTGCAGGCCGCGCTGGCCAGCCTGGGGCGCTACGGCAACTCGTTCGGCCAGTCCGAGCGGGCGCGCTCCAAATGGGCGCGCGGCCTGGAGCCGGCTGTCCGGGATGCCCGCCGCGAGCCGGTTGAGTACCTGTGGTTCGTGGGCGACTATGCCTCGTACAGCGCCACGCTGACGGACATCACCCGCCGGACGGCCGAGGTCTTCCAGCGGGCCGGGCTCGACTTCGGGATCCTGTATGATGAGGAGCGCAACGCCGGCAACGATGTGCGGCGGGTGGGCGAAGAAGGCCTGTTCGAGATGCTGGTCGAGGGCAATGCGGCGGCGATGGGCCGCTGCACCTTCGAAAGCATCGTCACGACCGACCCGCACTCCTACAACACCCTGAAGAACGAGTACCCCGGGAATGGCAGCCATCCGGTGCTGCATGTCGCCGAGCTGCTGGATCAGCTGATCACGTCAGGCCGGCTCCGGCTCAGCCGGAAGCTGGGCTACCGGGTGACCTACCATGATCCCTGCTACCTGGGCCGCTACAACGGGGTCTACGACGCGCCCCGCCGGGTCATCGAGGCGACCGGCTGCGAACTGGTCGAAATGCCGCGCCACCGCGACCGGGCGCTGTGCTGTGGGGCCGGCGGGGGGCGCATCTGGATGGAAGAGGGCAGCATGACCGAGCGCCCCAACGAGGCGCGCATCCGGGAGGCGGCCGGGCTGGCTGGCGTCCAGCAGTTCGTCACCGCCTGCCCCAAAGACATCACCATGTACCAGGATGCGGTGAAGACCACCGGTCACGAAGGGCAGCTGGTAGTCAGAGACCTGGTAGAGCTGGTGCACGAAGCGCTGTGACGATGAGCGCCGGGTGCAGTCACCCCCTGCGGGCTGTGCTGCGCATGGACGCCCGCAGTTGGAAAAGGAACCCGCCGTCCGGGCGCCCGAAAGTCGGCCTGTCCACTGACGGGCGCCCGGCAGCCGACCTGCCGCAGGTCAGGTGGGGGGAGGTTGCACGATGGGTATCATGATCTCGCCGGAGACACTCCGCCGCTATTCGCTCTTTGCCAACCTGGATCACGAACAGATCAAGGCGCTGGCGATGGCCGGGCAGAAGGTCGCCGTCAGGAAGGGAGACTGGCTCTTCTGCGCCGGCTGCCGGGCCGACGCGCTGTATGTCATCCTGAGCGGCGAGCTGGATCTCACGGTTGACCTCGACGCGGAAGGATCGCGCTACACCCGGCTGTGCACGCTGGTGGAGGGCGATCTGCTGGGGTGGTCTGCCGTGGTCGAGCCTTTCACCTATCGGCTGGGAGCCCTGGCAACGCAGGATGCCTGCGTCGCCCGCTGGGATTCGGTGAGCCTGTGCGAGCTGATGACGCATCACCCGGCGATCGGCTATCTGCTGATGAGCCGCATCGCCCGGGTGATCGGCGACCGGCTGGATGAGTTCTGTCTGCGCTTCGCGAGCCTGGTGGAGGGCGATCAGTGGCAGAGTGTGGTGAACCCGCACACGCTGACCTCCAGCCAGAACTAGCCCCGCGTCCGGGTGGTTTTGAGGGGGTTTCTTGACCTCACCCCCTCAGCCCCCACTGCGCAGGCTGAGGGGCAAACCGGGCGCCGCGAGGAGGGAGTGAGGTCTCCGGGCGGCCAACCCATCCTCCGCCTGTTGACTGCCGGCCCGGCTACGGCCCCGGAAACACATCATCCGTCAGGTGCCACGGGAACTCCGTCAGGCGCGGCAGGCTGGCCAGCTGGCAGCCGCCGGGCTGCCCGCTGGCGCAGCTCAGCGGGATGTTGTATGCCTGCCCCTCCGCGCGGACGATCACCGCGTCGCTGTCCCGCCGCCAGACGATGGCCTCCCAGTCCAGGTCGGTGCTGCCGGCATTGACCAGGATGCGGCGGTTCGTCCCGTCCCGGTTCACCAGCCAGACAACATGGGCCGCATTGTTGCCCGCATCGGGTATGCAGCGCCCGCCGATGAAGGCGATGCGCAGGCTGTCGGGCGACCAGGCGATTCCCCACGGGCAGGTCGTGATGCTGTTGCTCACCAGCAGGCGGTCGCCGCTGCCGTCCGGCCGCACCGCCCGCAGCTGGCCGCTGCCGTGGTAGGCGATCCACTGGCCGTCCGGCGACCAGCCCGGGATCACCACGTTGTAGTCGCCTTCTTCCCCGCAGGAGCTGGTGGGCAGCAGCTCGGTCACCTGCCCCGCCCGGTCGGATCGATACAGCCCGCTGCAGCCCGGGCACTCCTCGCCCTCTGCATAGCGGCAGGCGGAAAAGACGAACTGCGTCCCATCCGGCGACCAGCTGGCCCCGCCAACGTCATGCAGGTCGTCGGGCAGAGGCAGGCGGGTGCAGCCGCCGCCCCCGCGCCGGCAGATGGACAGCCCATCGCTGCTGTTCTCCAGGTAATCCCCGGGCAGCGGCTCGGCGACCACCGGGTTGACCGGCGCGGGCCCTGCTTCCGGCGGCGCGGGCAGCCCGATCCGCAGCGCTGCCGCCACCCCGGCAGCCGTCAGCAGGGCAGCCGCCCCCAGGGCGATCGGC
>DAOTXW010000045.1:0-26932 GCA_034435035.1 Anaerolineae bacterium
CAGCACCCGCTGCGCAAGGTACGGATGCGTCTTGCGCTGCCTGCGGCCCTTCTTCGCCGCTCGATAGTACCGAATGTAGCTCTCAATCCCGCGCTGCCGGATCCCCTTCAGCCAGCGATACACCGTCGCCCGAGCCCCGCCCAGGCGGCCAGACGGCCCGCGCCGCCGAACCCCCACCCGGCCTGCGGCCGGCCTCCTCCTTGCAAGGGGGAGGCCCATCCGAGCGGGGCGAGGACGGGGAGGGGGTTCCCGGGCAAACCTCACCCCCTTGATCCCCCTCTCCGCAAACGCGGCGAGGGGGAGTCCGGGCGGAGCGAGGAGGGGGTGAGGTCAATGGCCGGCGCTCCCGCCGTGCCCGCCCGCGTATAAGTTCCTCTCTCAGCCGCGCAGCGGCGTTGGGGAGAGGGATTCAGGGTGAGGGCCTCTGCGTCTGCCTGATCCACCCGCCCAGCAGCCTGCCCCACCGCCCGCCTCAGCGGCGCTCCAGCACAAAGATGGCTCTCTGGTGGCTCTTTTCAAAGTGCGAATGATACGCTGGTCACATGGCGACTAAACGCGGCCAGTAAAAGTCGCTCTCAGCTTCAGTAGCCTCGCGGGCGTCATACTCGGCGATCTTGGGTCCAATCTGCAGCCTGGCTATCGGATGCGCGCGCAGATTCGTGACCCAGGGGTTTGTTCGTTCAAAACCCGGGTTTACATTGCAAATGATGATGCGATTTCCATCGCGCAGATAGTAAAGGGGAGTCGTTCGATCTTTGCCAGTGAGGCGCCCCCTTGTCGTCAGGAGTAGCACGGGCCGGCCCGCCCCCGAAGAGGTGAACGCCCTGCCACCCGATGCACGATAAAGGAAGCGCTGAGTGGGTGCGACGATATGCTTGATCATCCACACGCCAAGACGTGTCGCGCCCAGACGCTCAATCATTCGCGTATCTCCTGAAAACCGCTCACGGATGCCATGATTATATCTTTTCGCTGCCGATACTTTGTACTCCGGGATTTGTAGAGTACGGTGCGCCCCTGCGTCAAGTCCGCCGTAAACCGTCTTCACGGGCAGGCGAAAGTGGGGTAGACTGAGCCGTGCAGAAGCAGGAGATGATCCTCGGAGGGGATCGTACAGTCGCCAGCCCCGGGCGGCAGCGCCGACCGGCAGGTAGGCCAGGAGGCCAGTATGGGAAAAACACGCAGGGCGGCGAGCATCGCTGCGCAGGCCGGGCTGCCGCAGGCGCAGATCGACGCCTGGCTGGACTCAGGCTACTCCACTGCCGAGATCGAGCGGGCATGCCGCGCCGCCCGGGAGTATCAGGCCGAAGTGAGCGATATCCTGGCCATGCGTGACGCCGGGCTGGATTGGCGTCAGATCGCCGGGGCCCTGGACACCGTGCCGGACTGGGACAGCGACGACGACGAGGCCGCGTATGGTGCCGGGGGCAACGCCGCGCCGCGCCGCCCGCGCTAACCTGATTCCAATCTCACCCTTTGCACGTGCCTGTCTGTGCGTCATACTGGCAGCAGGTCGCGTACAGTCGCGTTAGCCCGGCGGCGGGTCTGGGCAGATGGCGCCGCCTCCAGCGCAAAGGATAGATACGATGGGCAAGTCACGGACACAGCAGAGCGATCAGGACAAGGGGAAGGGGAAGAAGAAGGAGAAGGTCAAGGATAAGGACAAGGCCAAGGACAAGGCCAAGGACAAGGCGAAGGACAAGGCCAAGGCCAAGGAGAAGGACAAGGACAAGGCGAAGGCCAAACCCGGGGACACTTCCTCAGCCGCGGTCGCGATGCCGGCTGCCGGCAAGGCTCCGGGCAAGCCGGGCGACGACAAGTCGGGTGGCGACAAGACTCCCAAGAAGCCGGCTGCCCCCAAGAGCAAGTCATCCACCACAGCCAGGGGCGCTCTGAAGGATGGCGGGACGAAGAAAGCGGCTGGCAAGACAGCGGCCAGGCCCGCCGCCAAACCGGCTGCCGGCGAGACGCCGGCCAAGAAGCCTGCGAAGTCGGGCGGCGTCAGGCCGGCCGCCAGGAAGCCGGCCAGTAAGTCCGGCAAGTAGCAGCGCGCAGCGCACTGAAAGGCATGCCGGCGGGCTACCACAGAGCCCGCCGGTTTGTTTGCAGGAAAAGCCTGGCCCCTCCGAGGGCCCGGGCGGCAGCGGCTCCCGGAGCTGGCGAGGCTGCTTCCGTCCCATCAGTTGAAAGTTGGCGGCACCCCATGCCTGGGGCTACCATACAGGCAATACTCTGCGGCACAGGAGGAATTGCGATGGCCCCTCTCAAACAGAAGCAGGTTGCCGGCTTCAAGCCGTCAAAGAATGGGTTCAGCTTTCCCAACTACTTCCCCGGTTTGCCGCTGCCCGAGGCGCTTGAGAAGCTGATCGATACCTCGAAGACAGCGCACGGGCTGTGCGGCGGCATGTGCTTCACCGTCATCGACCATTTTCGGGCGCATAAGCCGGTGCCTGCGGCCAATCAGGTCCCTGAGCGTGACACCCGGCTCTATGAGTACCTGGCGAAGCGTCAGATGGCTTCGTGGGGGACGCTCAGCACGCAGGTGCTGCGCTATGTGCAGTGGATGAGCTACAGCGATGAAAAGGCGCAGCAGGAATCGGTGGAATCCTGGGAGGAGCTGCGGCAGCGGCTGGACGATGGCGACCTGACGGTGATCGGGCTGGTGTACAACGACTTCACCGAGACGCTGCGGGTGTGGGACAACCATCAGGTGCTGGCCTACGGCTATACGATCCAGCCTCAGGGGACGATCCTGATCCACGTCTACGACCCGAACCACCCCGGCAACGATGAGATCCACATTCGCGCCCGGCCCATCACGCTCAAGGAAGGCCCGGGCAAAGAGGTAAAAGGGCTGGTCTGCGGTCAGTACAACGGCGAGAAGCGGATGAAGAACGTGCACGGCTTCATCGTGGTGCCCTACGATCCCGATGATCCGCCGGATGATCTGGCCTGATCTTCCGCCCGGCGCAGGCAAACGGGGCGCTCCTTCACGGGCGCCCCGCTGTCGTGCCAGGCGGAGAGCCGCTACTCGCCGTTGGTCTGGGATAGCAGCCGACGGACAGCCTCCATCTGCTGCTCGGAGCGAATGAACGCCCCCAGCTCATCTTTGCGGCCTTCCATGATGCGGCGCCCCAGCCCGGAGTGCGCCCATATTTTGAGGTCTTCCTCCAGCGGCGAGCCGATCCGATCCTCGCGGACGATGGCGCCGTCGGCCATCACCACCACCCGACGCGTCTGGCGGGCTACCGCCAGATCATGCGTTACCACGATGAAGGTGGTGCCCTGCGTCTCGTTGAGCTGGCGGATCAGCTTCATCAGTTCCTGCCCCGCAGCCGTATCCAGGGCGCCCGTCGGCTCGTCGGCCAGCACCAGCGGCGGGTTGTTGACCAGCGCGCGGGCGATGGCGACGCGCTGGCGCTGCCCGCCCGAAAGCTGGTTGGGCAGATGATTCATGCGGTCGCCCAGCCCGACGATCTCCAGCAGTTCGGCGGCGCGGCGGCGCCGGGCGCGCGGCCCGGCATGGCCAACCATCGGCACTTCCAGGTTCTCGCGGGCGGTCAGCGTCGGCAGCAGGTTATGCAGCTGAAAGACGAATCCAACTGTATGCGCCCGGAATTGATCCTTGTTGCGGATCGCAGCCAGGTCCTGCCCGTTGATCAGAACCTGCCCGCTGGTCGGCACATCCAGCGCGCCCAGCATGTTCAGCAGAGTGCTCTTGCCGCTGCCGCTGGGGCCCATCACGGCCACCAGCTCGCCGGGAGCTACCGTCAGGTTAACGTTGTTCAGCGCGTAGATGATCTCGCCATCCCCATAGGTCCGCGTCAGGTTGCGGGTTTCCACCAGCCATGCAGTCATCGACAGGGAACCTTTCCAGTAGTATCAGGCTGCCGCCCACCCATCGGGACTCACCATACCCCTGGCAGCAGGCGGTAGCGCACCTGCTGCGCGTACTCCGCATAGCCCGGCAGCTCGGCGCGGAGAGTGCGATCCTCCAGCACCGTGCGGGCGACCAGGATCAGCGCGATCAGCGCAGAGGCGATCAGCGCCCACAGCGACCCCAGCAGCAGCGGGGTGCCGATCCAGGTGATCAGGTAGCCCACATAGCCGGGATGCCGCACGATACGGTACGGGCCGCCCGTCTGTACGGTATGACCACGGTCGGCCTGGATGCGGACGACGGTCGAGAAGTATGGGTTGGAGACCATCGCCCAGGTGAACAGCAGCGATCCCAGCACGTGCAGGGCGGCGCCGCCCGCGAGGACGGCCAGCGGCAGCGCCGGCGTCCAGCCGAAGCGGCGGTCCAGCCCGGCCGCCGCCAGCCCGCCCAGCAGCGTCGGCGCCCACAGGATGCCGAGGATCCGGTCCCATGCCTTGCGGCCTTCACGCGGCCCGGCGCGTTCGGCGATCAGCTCCGGCGGCATGACCAACGCGTTGAAGACGACGATGCCGGCAGACAGGGCCAGCAGCGCCCAGGCGTTGATCCAGTCCAGCCGCCCGGCGGCGCCGAACAGGATCGCCGCCTCCAGCAGCAGGGTCAGCCCGATCTGCACCAGCCGCCGGATGATGGCGCGGCGCTGGTCGGGGGTCAGGTGACGGACGGTTGACAGGTTTATGCCCATCAGGCTCTCCCTCCATGGCTCTGCTGGCGGACGATGCCCTCGAAGATCGGGCGATCCTCCGGATCGAGCTGTTCCAGCAGATCCGATCCGAAGCGGGCGTAGACCCGCTGGGCGAACATCTCCATCCACACAAACTGCCGGGCGATGAACACCAGGTTGCGGTTGCCGGTCACGGTGGCGGTCATCTCCGGCGAGGTGCTGGCGATCAGCACTTCGCCGAAGTCGCGCACGACCGTCAGGGTGCCGGTCAGCTGCTGCAGCTCACTTTCCTCCCGCGGGTGGTAGGCCACCCGGCCGCAGTCGAGGCTGTCCTCGCCGGTGAGCAGCGTGCTGACGGCCACGCCGCGCGCACAGGCCGCCCGGATGGCTGGCCGCAGATCGGCCAGCTCGGCGTCGGCGACCACGACCATCGCCTCCTCGGCGGCGCGTTCCAGCATCTGCGCGGCGTAAGCCAGGACCGCCTCCCGCCCGCTGATCGACCAGAAGCGGTCCTCATCGGCGGGGGTGTACAGCCCGCGCAGCCCTTCGCGCAGGCTGTGCAGCAGCCGGGTGTGCTCCTGCTCATAGCGGTCGATCAGCGCATCCGGCGGCACGGGGCGGTACAGGGTTGCCTTCGGCTCCTCGGTCTTGAAGATCGCGCCGCGCACATGCAGCCGGCCCAGCGCCTCGTAGACCATCGAGCGCGGCACGCCGGCCAGTTTGCCGATCTGGTAGCCAGTCGCCGGGCTTTCGCGCAGCAGCGCCAGGTACACCCGCGCCTCGTATTCGGTGAAGCCCATCGCCATCAGATCGCCCTGCAGCTTATCCATGATGCATCTCTCATCCGCAGAATAGTAGTTGTGATACAAACTACTATGCCATTATCCCCCGCCGCGCCGGCGCTGTCAAGCCGGGCCAGCCGGGGCAGGGCCGTGTCACTCGTAGCGCAGCGCCTCCACCGGCTGCAGACGGGTGGCTCGCAGGGCCGGGTACAGCCCACCGATCAGCCCCAGCCCCAGCGCGATCCCCAGCGCGCGCGCCAATACCGCCGCTGACCAGACCGGATCGAGGCTCGACATGAACTCGATCTGCCGGATCAGCCACTGGATGCCCAGTGCTACCCCGACCCCGGCAGCGCCGCCCAGCACACCCAGCCACAGCGACTCGCGCAGAATCAGGCTCAGGATCGCAAGGCGACGCCAGCCGAGAGCGCGCAGCACGCCGATCTCCCGGGTGCGCTCCAGCACGGCCATCAGCATGGTGTTCATCATCCCCACGCCGCCGACGGCTACCGCCAGGATCGAGATCCCGGCCAGCATCGCGCGTGTGTTCTCCATATCGGGCATCTCGTTGGCGAACTCGCCGCTCAGCGCGGCATGGACTTCGGGGTACTGAGCATTGATCTTCTCAACCACGACCTGCGCCTGCCTCGGATCGTGCAGGTTGATCAGGAAGAAGGTCACCTTACCCGGCTTGCCGGTGAAGCCCTGGGCGTCGCGCAGGCTGACGATCCCACCCAGCTCCACCCACCCGATGCTGGACTCGTAGATACCCACCACCCGGAAGCGTGAAGGGCCCAGTGTGATCGAGTCCCCTACCCCCAGCCCGGTGGCCTCGGCCATCTGGCGGCCCAGCATGATCTGGCGGTTAGCGGTGAGGCGCTCGCCTTCCACCACGTTGAAGTCCTGAATGGCAGCCTCATGCGGGTTGTAACCCTGGATGACGAAGTAAGTCGTCTCCGGGTAGGCAAGGGCAGTGAAGGCAAGTCCGCTGACATTCTTGATCTCCGGCATGGCGATGAGGCGCTCACCGATACGCTCGTCGATGAAGGCGTAGCCGGTATCCGAAGCGCCAGCCTGCCGCAGCACGATCTCCGCGCCGCTCACCAGGCTGGTCATCATATTGACCATGCCAGCCATGAGCGAGTCCAGCGCCATGATCGCCCCGACGGTGATGGCGATGCCAGTCAGGGTCAGCAGGGAGCGCGCCTTGCGCCGCCAGAGGCCCTGCAGCGCCAGGCCGCCGACCGGCAGCCGACCGGCGCTCCCACCGGAGCCGCCTTCGTAGCGCAGCGCCTCGACGGGCTGCAGCCGCGCCGCCCGCCAGGCCGGATAGATCCCCCCGACCAGCCCCAGAACCAGCACCACGATCAGCGCCTCCACCAGCAGCCCGGGCCGCACTGAGGTGGCCGACGCGCCCATGGCGGCCATCAGCCCGCTGGAGCCCAACAGGCTCAGCCAGCCCAGCGCCGCGCCCAGGAGCCCGCCCAGCAGGCTGACCATCAGCGACTCCGCCAGGATCATGCTCAGCACGCGGCCGGCCTGCCAGCCCACCGCCCGCAGCACGCCGATTTCACGGGTGCGCTCGAAGACGCTCATCAGTTGAGCGTTCATCATCCCCACGCCGCCGATCACGATCGACAGGCCGGCCACAGCCCACATCATGCCCTGCAGGGACTCGCCCATCATCTGCTGATCGGCCAGCTCCTCAGAACGGCTCAGGCTCAGATCCGGCCACTTGCGGGCCACCCGGTTCTCCAGCCGCTCCTGGTCAGCGCCCGGCTCAAGCTGGATGTAGAACAGGCTGACCTGCCGCTGCAGGCCCAGCAGATTCTGGGCGTCCTCCAGCCGGAGCACCGCCCCGCCTTCCTCGAAGGCGTCGCCGGTCTCATAGATGCCGACGACCCGGAAGCTGGAGTCGGTGAGCACCATGATGTCGCCCACCTCTTTGTGGAACGCCTCGGCGGCAGCCGATCCCAGCAGCAGAGGCCGCCCGGCCTGCTCCGCCGCTTCGCGGCTGTACAGGTCAACGCCGTCGATCAGCCGGTAGCGAGCCAGCGCAAAGCTGCCTTCCGGGTAGCCAAATACGAAGAAATACGGCGAGTCCTCGGCCTGCACCACGCCCTGCAGCATTCCGCTGACCGCTGCGACCTCCGGCATGACGGCCAGTTCCGGGCCGATCGTCTCGTCCACCGCACTCAGGGTGATATCGACCATGTCCGGTTCACTCAGCGTCAGGTCGGCGTCGGCGCCGGTCAGCACCGCGCCGTAGCCGGCGGCCACGCCATCGGCCATCGCTCCCAGCGAGACGATAGCCGCCACACCGATGGCAATGCCCAGGATGGTGAGCAGGGTACGGCCTTTACGTCGCAGCAGATTCTTGAAAATCATGGCCAGACTCCGGATGGCAGTTGCCTCTGCTTATTATTGTACGCCAGTCTGCCATGCCAGCAGGGTGACTTTCGTCACCGAAGGAACATGATTATGCGCGGCGTAATCTATTTTTAGTATATCCTAAATATGAATCCTGTCAACCCCCTGCCCCCCGCCGGGGTATAATGGGAGAATATTCACTCTGAGGGCCGGATCATGAGCCGCACTGCCGTAACCGCCGCTGCCGTAACCGCCGATACCCCCCGCGCCGACGCCCAGATCACCATGCCGGACGGCTCAACCTGGAGTGCGCCGGTCGGCACGCCGCTGGAAGTCTACTTCCGCGCTGCCTGCCCGGAGCTGGTGCCGCCCGTCCGCCCCGCCGGCGCGGATGGCCGCCGCTCGGTGATGGCAGCGCTGGTGGATGGCAACCTGCGCGAGCTGACCTTCCCGATCACCCGCGATGTGGTGGTGACTCCGGTGCTGCTGACGGACAGTGACGGCCACCGCATCTATCGGCGGGCATTGTCGTTTTTGCTGGTCGTTGCCGCCGAAGAGTTGTTCCCGGAGCGCAAGATCACCATCGACCATTCGCTGCCATTTGGCGGCTTCTACTGCGCGGTGGTTTACGGCGACCCGTTCACGCCAGAGGAACTGGCGCAGATCAAGGCTCGGATGCAGGCCATCATCGACGCAGATGCGCCCATTGTTCGGCGCGAGATCCCGCTGGACGAGGCCATCGCCATCTTCCGTGGGCGCGGCGATGAAGACAAGCTGCGCCTGATGCAGAACCGCGCTAAGGACTACCTGGTGTTGTACGAGCTGCGCGGTGTGCTGGATTACTTCTACGGCTACATGGTGCCCAGCACCGGCTACCTGACCGTCTTTGACCTCACGCACGATGGCGACGGTTTCATCCTGAACTATCCGCAGCGCAGCGACCCGGAGCGCTGCCAGCCGCCGGTGGCGCTGCCCAAGCTGCGCGAGGTCTTCCACAAAGCCGGCAGATGGAACCGGCTGCTGGGGCTGGAGGATATCGGAGCGCTCAACGCGGCGATCCGGGCCGGCCGCGCCCGCGAGATCATCCTGGCCGCCGAGGCGCTGCATGAAAGCAGCGTGGCCGACATCGCCGATCTGATCGTGGCCCGGCCGTCTGTACGGGTTGTGCTGCTGGCCGGGCCCTCCTCTTCGGGCAAGACCACCAGCAGCAAGCGGCTGGCCGTCCAGCTGATGGCGCACGGCCTGAAGCCATATACCCTGGGCATCGATAACTACTTCGTCGATCGAGAACACACGCCCCGCGACGCCTCCGGTGCGCTGGATTTTGAACATTTGCACGCAGTCGATATCGACCTGTTCAACGAACAGCTGCTGGCGCTGATGGAGTGCGACCGCGAGGTCGAGCTGCCGCACTACAACTTCAAGACCGGCCGGCGCGAGCCGGGCGACCGGGTGCAGCTGACGCCGGAGCACATCCTGATCGTAGAAGGCATCCACGGGCTGAATCCAGAACTGGTGCATCACGTGCCGGCGGAAAAAGTCTTCCGGCTGTACGTTTCCTGCCTGACCCAGCTCAACATCGACCGGCACAACCGCATCCCCACCACCGATGTGCGCCTGCTGCGCCGCATCGTGCGCGATTCGTGGTCGCGCGGCTACTCGGCGGCGGAGACGCTCTCCCGCTGGCCGAGCGTGCGCGACGGCGAGCGGCGCTGGATCTTCCCCTTCCAGGAAAACGCCGATGCCAACTTCAACACGGCGCTGGTCTATGAGCTGGCGGTGCTGCGCCCGCTGGCCGAGCCGCTGCTGCGGCAGGTGGACCCCGGCTCGCCCCACTATGTCGAGGTCAAGCGGCTGCTGGCCTTCCTGGCGTGGGTTCACCCGCTGAACAACCTGGATCTGGTGCCGGACAACTCGCTGCTGCGCGAGTTCGTCGGCGGCAGCATCCTGGATGATTATGTGCCCGGCAAGCCCGATCCGGAGAACTGGGTGCGCAATGGTAACGGTCGGCGGCTGTAGCCCTCTTCCTGCAGCCGAGGATCACGCGGCAGGGCGCGGCGGGGGCTGCGCCCTGCCTGATTCTGATGCGCTTCTTACGCGCCTCACCGGCTGTAGCGGTACACTCTGAACTGACGGAGTCTTGACTGGTCACTCAACGGAGGGCGTCTGCGTATGGTAGGTGGTAAGGGGCTGCATCTTGGCCGCTATTTCTCCATCCCGGTCTATCTGGACTGGTCCTGGTTCCTGGTCCTCGTCCTGGCGATCTGGTCGCTGGCGACCGGCTACTTCCCGAATGAGTATCCGGACTGGCCCGCCGGGCTGTACTGGGTGATTGCGCTGATCACCGCGCTGCTGCTGTTCGGCAGCGTGCTGCTGCACGAGTTCGGCCATGCGCTGATGGCCCGCCGCTTCGGCATCGAGACCCGGCATATCACGCTGTTCATCTTCGGGGGTGTGGCGATGCTCGACAGCGAGTCGCGCACGGCCCGCGCCGAGTTCTGGATCGCCATCATCGGCCCGATCGTCAGCGCGGTTACAGCGGGGGTCTGCTTCATCCTGTGGCCGGCAACCTCGCCGCTGGCTCAGCCGGTGGGCGCGCTGTTTGAATACCTGGCCTTCATCAATCTGTCGCTGGCAGCCTTCAACCTGATCCCCGGCTTTCCGCTGGACGGCGGGCGCGTGCTGCGGGCGATCCTCTGGGCGGCTTCAGGCAGCATGAGCCGCGCCACGCAGATCGCGGTGCAGGTCGGGCGGCTGGTGGCCTTCAGCTTCATCGCCTTCGGCGTGTGGCGGATGCTCAACGGCGAATTCGCCAATGGGCTGTGGCTGGGCTTCATCGGCTGGTTCCTGAAGAACGCCGCCGACTCGCAGCTGCAGGCGCAGATGGTGCGCAGCATGCTCAGCAACTACACGGTGCGCCAGGCCATGAGCCGCGACTGGGTGAGCGTGCCGCCGACTACCAGCCTGCAGGCGCTGGTCGATACGCAGTTCCTCTCGCTGGGGCGGCGCAGCGTGGTGGTGGAGGACGCCGGCCAGGTCAGCGGGTTGCTGACGGTTCACAACATCCGGGACATCCCGCGCGAGAAGTGGGGTTCGACCACCGTGCTGCAGGCGATGGCCCCGGAGGACTGCTGCGAGCGCGTCACGCCGGAGACCGGCCTGTGGGAGGCGCTGGAGAAGATGGATGGCAGCGGCTACAACCAGCTGCTGGTGATGTCGGATAGTCGGATGGTCGGGATGCTGAGCCGGGGCGATGTGATCAGCTTCCTGCGGGTGGTGCAGGAGCTGGGCTGAGCGTGGCGCTCCACGGGCGGGCCGCTGCCGGGAATGCGGCCCGCCCGGCCATCCCACAAATTCTACTTGATTTGTCCAAATTAGGCGCCTGCCGTATGATGAGCCTGCCATGGCGTTGCGGCCGGATCAGGGAGGTGCGCCGATGGACGAGTTCACGCAGACTTTGCTGTGTGTGTGCTGCAGCGCGATCGGCCTGATCGCGGTGGGGGTGGTCGTCGCCGCCCTCGCGCTGGGCAGCCGGAGCAGAGGAACCACCGCCCACGCGTTTCTGGCTGCCGCTGACACGCTGGGACTGAACGCCGAATCCTCCCGGCTGGGCGGGCCGCGCCTGGCCGGCCACATCGAGAAACGCCCTGTGAAGGTCACCACCGGAGGGCACAGCCGCAACGCAGTTCCCGGGACGCATTACCAGGTTATGTTAGAGCACGCGGCTATTCCGCGCTTCATGGTGACCCACCGGGGGTTGGTCAGCGAACCGGGTGGGACATCCATCGCCAGCGGGGATGCCGACTTCGACGCCGTCTACGGCGTCTCCTGTCTGGATCGCACTGTCGGTGCGGCGCTGATCGCTGACTCGGCCGTGCGCGAGGCCATCAAAGCGGCGGGGCCGGAGACTATCATCATTGAGCGCACCGAGGTTTACATCAAAGACCGGGACACGGCCCCGCCCCCCGAGCGCATGCGCCAGATGCTGGAGCTGGCCACGCTGCTGGCTGCCCGCGCCGAGGCGCTGTAGCGCCGTCCGCCAGGGAGAGCCATTAACCACTTCACGGATACTGTGCTGGTGTGCGGATGCCTGCTGACCATGATGCTCGCTCCCGTGGTGGCTATTGCCGGCGGCATCATGCTGGCCCATGCGCGTTACGCAGTCTTCACGCCGCCTTTCCGGGCGGCGCAGGCTGCCACGGGCCTTTCGTTCCGGGTGCTGAGCCTGGGCATGCCGCTGCGGGACGGCACCTTTGATAGCCCGAATTCGCGGCAGCGCTGTTCGGGGAGGCGGGCCTGCGCGGGTGCCTTGCGGCTTCCGGGGTGTACAGTGTGCTCAACACGGACGGGCAGTCGGTCAGTCTGCTGGACCATGAGACGTCGCCCGGCCCGGATCACGTGCGGGAAGTGCTGGCGTTGGGGTCGGCGCTGGCTGCGCGTGCGGAGTCGCTGGGGTCGGCGGCTGAGGATCGGGCAGGGGCAGGGCCGGAGTAACAAAAAGGCGGGTCGCCCTCCCGGTAGCGGCCCGCCTGACGCCCGCCACCGGTCGATAACCTCATCGTGCCGATGGCGCTCCCCGTGAAGCAACGGATAGCGGCAGCTTGCTGCCACAACCGTCAAGCACTGCCCCGGAAGTGCGCCCGGCGCGCGGGTCATCCCTAACCTGCCTGCCAGTATAGCTCACAAATGTGAGCGGCGCAATGGCCCCGCAGCGTCGAGCCGCCCGCTGCGACGCTTTCCGTTTCCCTCTCCGGCGAGTATGATCCAGGTGTTCTGTGATCCCCATCTGAGGAGCTGCCTCCATGACACCTGCCGCCGACATCCCCAAATACGCCTGGAAGCGCCGTCTCGACAACTGGCCGGAGGAGCCGGGCCGCCCCCGCCGGTATGGTTCTGGCCTGCTGTCCGTGCTGGATCCGGTCAGCCTCCGCACACGGTTCGCGGTGGGCCGCGAGCGCCGCGCCGGGCGCGAGCATCATGACATCGAGATCGCCCCCGGGCCGGTGATGGGTGTGCCGCTGGGCGGTCTTGGCGGCGGCACGATCACCCCCGGCTGGCAGGGCGACTTTGTGCGCTTCCAGCTCCAGCCCGGCCACTACGACTACGGGGCCGTGCCCGCCGATGCTTTCAGCCTGTATGTGCAGCGGGGCTCCGGGCGGGGGCAGGTCCGGGCGCTGCGGGCCGGCCGCCCCGCCAGCGGTGCGCTGGCCGGCTGGGAATGGACGCTCGATCCGAAGCGGGCGACCTACTATGCCCTGTATCCCCGCGCCTGGACGACCTATACCCAGGTCGAGCCGGGCATCAACCTGACCTGCCGCCAGGTGTCGCCGTTCCTGCCCGGCAATTACCGGGAGAGCAGCCTGCCGGCCGGCGTGTTCGTCTGGACGATCGAGAACACCGGGCAGGAGGCAGCCACCGTCGGCCTGATGTTCACCTTCCAGAATGGGACTGGCGGTCCGGGCGACCGGGCAGGCGGGCACCACAACGCGATGTTCCGGCAGGAGGCCCCCGGCGGCGAGGTGGCCGGCGTGGCCCTCCACCACCGCTGGCGTCAGCCGAAGTGGCTGGCCGAGGGGCAGAAGCTGGAAGATCAGGAGTATTACGAAGACCCCCTGACCTTCGCCATCGCCGCCCAGGCCTGCGCAGGCGTCGAGGTGACCGCCCGCGCCCGCTTCGCCACCACGTCATCGGCCATGGACGTCTGGGGCGACTTCCGCGAAGATGGCCGGCTGGAGGATGTGGACGATCATAAGCCTTCGACGCCCGGTATGGCCATCGGCGCGGCGGTAGCCGCCACCGTCGAGGTACCGGCGGGCCAGACCCGCGAGGTGGCCTTTGCGCTGGCCTGGGATATGCCGGTGGCCCGCTTCGGAGCCGGCACGGGCTGGTACCGCCGCTACACGCGCTACTACGGGCGTGAGGGGGCGGCGGCTCCGGCGCTGGCCCGCGACGCGCTGACCGCCTATCCAGCCTGGGAACAGGCCATCGAAGCGTGGCAGGCCCCCATCCTGGCGCAGACCGGCCTGCCGGACTGGTTCAAGGCCGCGCTGTTCAATGAACTGTATTACCTGGCCGACGGCGGCACGATCTGGACGGACGGGCGCGAGGGTGAGCCGCCGCCGCCGGAGGGAGACATCGGGCACTTTGCCTGCCTGGAAGGCCATGAGTACCGGATGTACAACACCTGCGACGTCCATTTCTATGCCGGCTGGGCGCTGGCAGCTCATTTCCCGGAGCTGGAACTGAGCCTGCAGCGCGATGTCGCCGCCGCCGTGCCTCTCGAAGACCCTGAGAGGCGCCGCCTGACGGGCACCGGCCGCATGGCCCCCCGCAAGGTGCGCGGGGCCGTCCCCCATGACCTCGGCGGCCCCACCGAGGATCCCTGGCTCAGGCTCAACATCTACTATCGGCAGGATACCGCGACCTGGAAGGACCTCAACCCCAAGTTCGTGCTGCAGGTGTACCGCGGCTACATGCTGACGCAGAACCGGGACTTCCTGGCCGGGGTCTGGCCGGCGGTGCAGGAGGCGATGGCCTATGCTGAGGAAGGCGATCTGGACGAGGATGGGCTGATTGAGAACACCGGCCCGGACCAGACCTATGATACCTGGTCCATGCAAGGGCCCTCCGCCTACTGCGGCGGGTTGTGGCTGGCGGCCCTGAGCGCCGCGGCGGCCATCGCCGATGTGATGGGCGACGGCGGGCAGGCGGCTCACTGGCGTGATCTCCTGGCCCGCGGCAGGGTCTCCTACGAGGAGCTGCTGTGGAACGACGAATATTACTCCTTCGATACCTCGGGCGGGCAGCGCGGCAGCGTGATCATGGCCGGCCAGCTGGCCGGGCACTGGTATGCCCGCGCCTGTGGGCTGGAAGGGATCGTGCCCGCTGATCACGCCCGCAGCGCGTTGAAAAAGATCTATGACTTCAATGTGAAGCAGTTTGAAGAAGGTGAGATGGGCGCAGTCAACGGCATGCTGCCCACCGGTCTGGTCGAGACGGTCAGCGAGCAGTCTCAGGAGGTGTGGCCCGGAATCACCTATGCGCTGGCGGCGGCGATGCTGCAGGAGGAGCTGTTCGACGAGGCATGGGCCACCGCCCGGGGCATCGCGCGGATGACCTACGATGAACTCGGCTACTGGTTTGCCACCCCGGAAGCCTGGGACGCGGCGGGCGATTACCGCTCGCTGATCTCCATGCGCCCGCTGGCAATCTGGGCGATGCAGCACGCCTGGAACCATCTCAACCGCCGCCCCTGACGTCCGGCAGGATGAGTTGAAAGGATGATGCTATGAAACGCACGATTCTGCTGTTGAGCGCGCTCCTGGGTCTGCTGGCCGGGCTGAGCTTCGGCCTGCTCCAGCCCGCCCGCGCCGCCGGGGAGTCCGTCAACCTCACCGTATGGGGCTGCGATGAGGAGGGCGTCAAGGGCACGATCAAGATGACGCTCGACGCGATGGCCTACAAAGTGCGGACGGTCATCGCCAATGACGAAAAAGAGACCGGGGTGGAAAGCGTCAGCCACAGAAGCGGCCCGGGCACTTTCGAGGACTCGTTCGTGATCGCGCTGCCGGATCAGACCGAGCTGGACGACCGGCTTACCGTGACGGTGGAGATCTCGCAGGGCGGGACGGTAGTGGCAGCCTCCACCACGCGCGTGGCCTGCAGCGGGATCGCGCCGCCGTACATCCCGGCGGTGCAGCCGCTGGCCCCGGAGCTGGCCGCGCCGTACCTGGCGATCCCCGGGCCGGCCGGCGTCAGGCCCTGCGGCGTGTTCGACGTGAACGGCTGGGGGATCAAGTTCGCGGCGCTGGCGGGCTGGCCTGCCTGTGCGCCGCTGGCCCCGAAGCTGACCGTCGCCTGCCTGAACGGGCAGGCCCAGTGGGTGGCCGATAACGTCCACGCGCTGGCCATCCGCGCCGACGGCAGGGAAATGCGCTGGGAATCCACGCAGCACGGCATCTGCGCGTTCTTCCCCGCTTCAGCCTCGCCCGCCGTCTACGGAGCGCAGCCAACGCCCACGCCGTAAAAGGGGACCTTGTCAGGGGCTTGACAGCCTGCAGGTCGTCGTGGTACGCTAGGGAGGTCTAAGGAGAAGTGCGCATGATGTCCGACAGTCAAGCCATGTTCACCATCATCGCCTACCGCCGCCCCACAGGTAGCGGAGTCGGTGATCCGTGGGTGAAGTGCGCCTGCTGACCGGACACATCTGAAGTCAACTGTCCGCCGCGGGTGCGCTGAAAGCCCCGCGGCGGTTTTGTTTGCGGAGGCGGCAGAGCAGCCGCCGGCAGCGAGCAGGCCGCGGGGCAGACGGAACCCGCGGCCTGCTGTCTTTTCACACAGGCCGGCATCTACCACCTGATCGAGAGCGCTGTCATGACTGCAACCACCCCGGATACCCATCGTACCACCACTCCGCTGCCCGCCGGGTATGCCATCCGACCGGCGCGGCTGACGGACGCAGAGGACGCCGCCGCCCTGATCAACGCCTGCTACCAGGCCCTGATCGGCCAGAACGACGCGACCGCTGAGAGCCTGATCACCGAATGGCAAACGCCCGGTTTCTCTCTGGAGCGCGGCACGCGGCTGGTCTTCTCGCCGGTGGGCGAGCCGGTTGCCTTCGCTGACTTCTTTGACATCGCCGACCCGCCCGTGCGGATGGGGTGCTGGTCGTGCGTGCTGCCCGCCCATGACGGGCAGGGCATCCGCGAGCACCTGCTGGCCTGGGCTGAAGCGCTGGCCCGCGAGTCAGTTGCGCGCGTCCCGCAGGATGCCCGCGTGACGTTAATCACCTCCTGCCCGAGCGAGGATGTCGCGGCCAGCCGGGCCTTTGGCGCGGCGGGCTTCTCGCTGGTGAGGCACTTCTATCACATGCAAATCGCCCTTGACGGCCCCATGCCGCCGGTCGTCTGGCCGGAAGGGATCACCATACGAACACTGGCTCCCGGGGAGGATGCCCGTCCGGTCATCGCCGCGCTGGAAGAAAGCTTCCGCGATCACTGGGGGCACGTCGAGCGACCGTTCGAGCAGGTCATGGAGCGCTGGCAGCACATCATCAACAGCGATCCGGGGTTTGACCCATCGCTGTGGTTCATCGCCATGGACGGCGACCGGATCGCCGGGCTGTCGCTGTGCTTCCTGCGCTCGGATAGCGACCCGGAGCAGGGCTGGGTGGAGAAGCTGGCCGTCCTGCGCCCGTATCGGCAGCGCGGGCTGGGGCAGGCGCTGCTGCAGCACAGCTTCGCCGAGCTGGGGCGCCGCGGTCAGCGCCGCGCCGGGCTGGGCGTCGACGCCAGTAATCTGACCGGCGCCGTCCGCCTCTACGAAAAAGCCGGGATGCACGTCTTTCACCGGTTTGACGCCTATGAGAAGGAGCTGCGGCCCGGCGTGGACATCACCACGCAGAGCCTGGGTTGAGCCGGATCACAGCGAGGATCATCGCACTATGGCTGCTATCGCATCTGAACACACAGCACGTTCCGGCCTGCCGGAGGGCTACACGCTGCGTCCCGGCAGGCTGGAGGACGCGCCGGCCATCGCCCGCCTGATGGAGGCGCACAGTGCCAGCATCGACGGGCAGGACAGCAGCGACGAAGGCCGCATCCGCCGGGAGTGGCAGACGCCCGGCTTCGACCCCGAGCAGGATACCTGCGTGGTGGTCGCCCCGGACGGGGAGATCGTCGGCGTGGAAGAGGTCTGGAACCTGGCCGCGCCCTACGTCCACCCGTTCGCCTGGGGGCGGGTGCATCCCACCCACCGCGGGCGCGGCATCGGCACGGCGCTGCTGCGCTGGGCAGAGGCCCGCCTGCGCGCCAGCCTCGACCGGGCGCCGGCAGGGGCGCGGGTGACGATGGTCACCGGCTTCAATCTGCTGGATACGTCTGCCCCGGCGCTGATGGAGGCGCTGGGCCTGAAGGTGGACCGCTACTTCCTGCGGATGCAGATCGACTTCGACGGCCCGCCTGACCCGCCCCGCTGGCCGGAGGGCATCACCGTCCGCGCCATCGCGCCCGGTGAGGAGGAGCGGGCAGCCTATCAGGTGGTACGCGAGTCGTTCCGCGACCACTACGGCTGGCTGGATACGCCGTTCGAGGAAGCTTACCAGCGCTGGCTGCACTACCACCTGGATGAGGACTATGACCCCTCGCTCCGCTTCCTGGCCCTGGAAGGTGAGCGGATCGTTGGCGTGTCGATGTGTAACCCGCACGCCTACGACGATCGCCGCCTGGGCTGGATCGCCACGCTGGGCGTCCTGCGTGAGGCGCGCCGGCGCGGGCTGGGCGAGGCCCTCCTGCGGCACAGTCTGGGCGAGTTCTACCGGCGGGGCTGCCCCGGCGCGGCGCTGACTGTCGATGCCGACAGCCTGACCGGAGCAACCCGCCTGTACGAGAAAGCCGGGATGCGTACAGTGCGCCGCTACGTGAACTATGAGCTGGAGCTGCGCCCCGGCCGGGAACTGCGGACTGAGTCCGCGGCAGGCTGAGGACGGCCATCAGCGGAGGCAACCATGAGGATGGCTGCGAAGCTAATCGAGATACCCGACGCACCGCCGCTGCCCGGCCTGGCTTTCCGGATGTTCCAGGGCGCGGAGGATCTGGCCGCAGCGGCGGAACTGTACAACCGCGCCGGCGCGGTCGATGGCACGGAAGTGGTCTGGAGTGCGGCGGACATGGGGGCTTGGTTTGCCGCTCGCCCGAACTACGATCCCGCCGCCTGCCTGCTGCTGGCCGAGATCGATGGGCAGCCGGTGGCGCTGGTCGATCGTCACTGGCAGGTAGAGCAGAGTGGGAAGCTCATCTACTTCAACCGCGGCGTCGTCGATCCGGCATGGCAGCGGCGCGGCCTGGGCCGGGCGCTGCTGCGCTGGAACGAGGCCCGCCTGAGCGAGATGGCCGCCGCTCGGCCAGCCGGCTCGCCCGCTGTTTACGAGACGATGGCCACGGAGGCTAACGCCGGGCTGCTGGCCCTGCTGACGCAGGAAGGCTACCACGTCGAGGTGACTTACGCCCGGATGGTGCGGCCTGACCTGGAGGACATCCCCTCTGCGCCGCTGCCCCCTGGCCTGGAGGTGCGGCCCGTTCAGCCCGCGCATCTCAGGGCCATCTTCGATGCCGAGAACGAGGCCTTCCACGATCACTGGGGCCACATCCCACGCTCGGATAGCGAGTTCCCGGCCTGGGCCGCCGACCCGGAGAACGGCGATCCGTCGCTGTGGCAGGTAGCCTGGGACGGCGGGGAGGTGGCCGGGATGGTGCGCAGCTTCATCCGCGCCGAGGAAAACGAGCGCTACAGCCGGCTGCGCGGTTACACCGAGAACATCTCGGTGCGGCGGCCTTACCGGCGCCGCGGGCTGGCCCGCGCCCTGCTGTGCCGCAGCCTGGAACTGCTGCGCGAGCGCGGCATGCAGCAGGCCTGTCTGTACGTCCACCTGGACAACTACACCGGGGCTAACCACCTGTACGAGGGCGTCGGCTTCCGGGTGGTTCAGCGCAGCTTCATCTACCAGAAGGCGGTGAAAGCTTGATGAGCGAAGCCGCGAGCGGAGCCATGCATTCAGCAGTGCACAGGACACTCAGCAGCGAGACCCGCTGCCAGTACAGTAAGACGGAATAGTGTAGTGCTAAGGATAGAACATCATGACTGCATTAATGACGACCGACACCGAGATTCTGATCCCTGATGCGCCGGCCATCCCGGGGCTGCGCTTCCGCCGCTTCCGCGGCGAGGCCGACTACCCGCATATGGTAGCGATCCTCAACGCCTGTAACGAGGCCGACGGCCTGGACGAAGCGGTCACGTTGGAGGAGGTCCGTGCCACCTACGAGCACCTGCGCCACTCCGACCCCGGTCAGGACATGGTCTTTGTAGAGGTGGACGGCCAGACAGTGGGCTACAGCCGGGTGATGTGGTGGCAGGAAGACGCGACCCGGCACCGCATCTACTTCAACTTTGGCAGCCTGATACCGCAGTGGCGGCGGAAGGGCATTGGCGGAGCCGTACATCGCCACAATGAGCGCCGCCTGCGCGAGATCGCCGCCGATCACCCCCGCGACGGCGAGCGATTCTTTCAGAGCGGGGCCGTTGAGACGAATCACGGCGCCACGGCCCTGCTGCTGAACAATGGCTATCATCCGGTCGCCTATGGCGCGCTGATGGTGCGGCCCGACTATGCCGACATCCCCGAAGCGCCGCTGCCGCCCGGTCTGGAGGTGCGTCCGGTGCGCGAGGAGCACCTGCGCCCGATCTGGGAAGCCGAAGTAGAAGCCTTCCGCGACCACTGGGGCTTTTCCCGGGATATGGAGGACTTCAACAGCTGGCTGGCCGACCCGGAGAGCAAGGATCGACACCTGTGGCAGGTCGCCTGGGACGGCGATCAGGTGGTGGGGATGGTGCGCAACTTCATCAGCGAGGCCGAGAACGCGAAGTTCAACCGGCTGCGCGGCTACACGGAGCATATCTCCACCCGGCGCGCATGGCGGCGCCAGGGCGTAGCGCGGGCGCTGCTGTGCATGAGCCTGCGCATGTTCCGGGATATGGGCCTGCAGGAGGCGGCGCTGGGCGTCCACACGGAGAACCCCAACGGGGCCTACCAGCTGTACGAGAGCATGGGCTTCCGCGTGGTGCAGACGTTCATAGACTACCGCAAGCCGCTGGACTAGGGTCTCGCGGTGAGGGAGCAGGAAACGGGGGCGGCGCACACCGCCCCCGTCCATCATGCCGGGAGTGGGCAGCGCGCCGCCTTCACCTGCCCGGCCCGGCCAGCAGCGTCCCGTAGACTTCCAGCGTCGCCGCCGCCGCCGCCGCCCAGGTGAACGCCCGCGCCTGCGCCGGCCCGCGCGCCTGCAGATCGGCCCGCAGCGTCTCATCGGTCAGCAGCCGCGCCAGCGCCGCCGCCAGCGCCGCCTCGTCCAGCGGATCGACCAGCAGCCCGGCCTCGCCTACCACCTCCGGCAGCGATGAGGTATTCGCTGCCACCACGGGAACGCCGCAGGCCAGCGCCTCCAGCGCCGGCAGCCCGAAGCCCTCATACAGCGCCGGGTAGGCAAAGACGGCCGCCGCCCGGTACAACGCTGGCAGATCGGCATCGTCTACAAAGCCGGTCAGGATCACGCGCCCGGCCAGCCCTGCCCGGGCAGCGATCTCGGCTTGCACGCCCTCATAGCCCCAGCCCGGCCCTCCGGCGATCACCAGCGCCGCGGGTTCCTGCAAGGCCGCAAAGGCGCGCACCAGCCGCCGGTGATTCTTGCGCGGCTGGAGGGTGCCCACCGTCAGCACCAGCGGGCCGGCGGGCAGGCCGTACTTGCGACGCACCGCCGCGTCTTCCTCCGCGTCGCGCCGGGGATGAAAGCGGGCCGCCACCCCGTGCGGGATGGCGGTGATCTTCTCCGGCGGCAGGCCGTACAGCGCGATCAGGTCGCGGCGCGTCGCCTCGCTGACTGCGATCACATGGTCGGCGGCGCGGGCCGAGCGCGGCACGACGCGCCGCAGGGTGCCCAGCATGCCGGGCATCGTCTCATCCGGGTGATGCTCAAAGGCCAGGTCGTGCACGGTGACCACGGAGCGCGTCCCGCGCCGCAGCGGCGGCAGCGCGAAGTCCGTCGCGTGGAACAGGTCGAGCGGGCCGGTCCACAGTTCGACGGGCAGCGGCAGCCGCAGGCGCTGCCACAGCCGGGCGTGCAGCCGTTCGGAGAGCGCCGAGGGCCGCCACTGGCTCAACAGACCTGGCGCGGGCGGTAGATCCACCCCGGCTGCCCCGGCCACGAACAGCCGCAGCGCCAGATCGGGCGCCAGCGCGGCCATGGCGCGCACCAGCTCGCGCACGCTGCGCCCGATCCCGGCGGTCTGGTGGATCGCCGCGGTGTAGTCGATGCCGATCCGTGGCGAGGTCATGGCGAAAGCGGCGGACGATCGGGGATGCGCAGGCAGGCATCGATGGCCAGCCAGAACAGCATCTCGCGCACCTCGTGGCGCGTCCAGTGGCGGTGATCCCAGGCTTCGCCGCTCAGGTCATCGCCGCCGTACAGCACCTGCCCGAACATCACCCCGCGGAACTGCGCACAGGCGAAGAAGCTGGCGGCCTCCATCTCGACCGTCAGGCAGCCCTCGGCGGCGCGCCGCGCGGCCCGTCCGCGGGTCTCCCGGTAGATGGCGTCGGTCGTCCACGTCTTGCCGGTCACATAGGGGACTCCCCGCGCCGCCAGCGCGGCCTCGATGGCCGCCGCCGCCCCCGGGTCAGGGGCAACCTCGCGGCCCGGCGGCAGGTAGTGATAGGAGGTGCCTTCGTCGCGCACGGCGGCGGTGGGCACCACCAGATGCCCGACGGCGATCTCCGGAGCCAGCACACCCGCCCCGCCGCAGGCGACAAACTTCCGGCAGCCCAGCGCGATCACCTCGTCCAGCAGGGCCACCGCCAGCGGCGCGCCCACGCCGGGGTGCAGGAACGCGACGCGCCGCCCATCCTCCACGGTCAGCTCGTAGACCGGGTGCAGGCCCATCTCCGAATACAGCTTCTTGATCACCCGCGGCTGCCGCGCCTCGACGACCTTCGCCAGCACCTCGTGGAAGAAGCACAGCACGCAGTGCTCCGGCACCGGCCCTGTCTCCTGCGGATCGCTGAAACTGCCGGGGGCGATCACGGCATCGGGATCGGGATCGTACTCCAGGATGGGCGCTTCGCTGCGCCCGGAAGATTCCGGGGGAATGGTCATGCGCTGACTATAGCACGGGCGGATGGCAAGTGGAAATCACGGTGGCGCCGGGGCGGCTGTGCTACAATCCGCTCCTGGAGGATCGTCCCCATGCGCCCGGCCCGCTGTTCACCCACCCACCACGGGGCTTTCTGATGGACTGCCGCGTTGGCTGCGGCGCGTGCTGCATCGCGCTGTCCATCTCCTCGCCCATCCCCGGCATGCCGGGCGGCAAGCCGGCGGGTGTGCGCTGCGTCCAGCTCACCGACGACAACCGCTGCCGGCTGTTCGGCCAGCCCGACCGACCGGAGGTGTGCGTCCGGCTGCGGGCGCAGCCGGAGATGTGCGGCGACTCCGCGGAGCACGCCCTCGCCTACCTGGCCCGGCTGGAGCAGCTGACCCGCCCCGGCAAAACCGGAACAGATGTGCTATAATCAACGCATCGACGAGCGCGCCGGAGGGAGGCGATCAGCATGTGTGGACGTTTCACCCTGACCATCGATACGGGCGGCCTCCAGCAGGCGTTCCCCGGCTTTGCGCCCCCGCCGGGCGGCCTGACCCCGCGCTACAACATCGCGCCCACCCAGCCGGTGGCGGTGATCGCCAATGACGGCCGGAGCCGCGTCGAGTATTTTGTGTGGGGGCTAATCCCCTCGTGGGCCAGGGACCCGGCCATCGCCAGCAGGCTGATCAACGCCCGCGCCGAGACACTGGCCGAGAAGCCATCGTTCCGGGCGGCCTACAGGCGCCGCCGCTGCCTGGTGCTGGCCGACGGCTTCTACGAATGGCGCCGGGATGGCAAAGTCAAGACGCCGGTGTGGATTCATCTGCGCTCCGGGGAGCCGTTCGCCTTTGCCGGGCTGTGGGAGGTCTGGCACTCGCCGCAGGGGGACGAGATCCCGTCCTGCACGATCATCACCACCGGGCCGAACGATCTGGTGCGGCCGATCCACGACCGGATGCCGGTCATCCTGCCGCGGGAGCGCTATGCGGAATGGCTGGATCCCGCCGAGCGCCCTGCCGGAGCGCTGGCGCCGCTGCTGGCGCCCTACCCGGCGGAGTCGATGGCGGCGCACGCCGTTTCGACGGCGGTCAACAACGCCCGGTCCGACTCGGCGGAGATGATCCGGCCGGTGTAGCGCGGAGGCGGCGGGCTTCCCCGGCCCGCTGCAGCAGCTCCGGCGCCACCGGGGCAACCTGGCCTCCTGCGCCGGCGCTAGCCCGGGGCCCGCAGCAGGGCCGCCAGCCCTTCTACCGCCGATTCATCCCCCAGCTGACCCAGCGCCGCCGCCGCGGTCCGCCGCACCTCAGAGTCGGGGTCGCCCAGCGCGGGCAGGAGCGCCGACGCCAGCCGGCCCCGCAGCGATTCGTCGCCAACCTGCGCCCCCATCTCACCGAGTGCCCGCGCCGCCATCCGGCGCGTGACCCTGTCGGGGTCGCCCAGCGCCGCCAGCAGCCCGGCCTCGATCCCGCCCGACGGATCGGGGCGGCGGCCCAGCCGTCCGAGGGCGCGGCAGACCGCCCGCCGCACAGATGGGCTGGGGCTGCCCAGCAGAGTCAGCAGCGGCGCGATGGCCTCGCCACTTTCCAGCTTGCCCAGCGCATCGGCGGCGGCTTCCTGCACCTCCGGATCGGGGTCATCGAGCGCCGCCAGCAGCGCCGGGACGGCCCGGTCGTCCTCGATCTCGCCCAGCGCCCAGGCGGCCATCCGCCGCACGCCGGGGTCGGGGTCGCCCAGACGCTCAGCCAGCGCGGGCATGGCATCCGGGTCCTCGATCTGCCCCAGGGCCTCGGCGGCGGTGCGCCGGACATCGGCATCTTCGTCCCACAGGCGTTCGATCAGGCCGGGGGCGGCCGCTTCATCGGCGATGCGCGCCAGGGCGCGGGCGACGGCCGCCCGCACGCCCGCGTGCTCGTGCTGCAGAGCATCAATCAGGACACTGAGCGTTTCCTTGCCGGTCTTATCGAGCGCATCGGCGGCGGCCTCACGCACCGCGGCGTCGCCATCACCCAGCGCATACAGCAGCGCGTTGGGCACGTCCGGGTGGCGGATGGGGGCCAGCGCGGCGATGGCAGCGGTGCGGGCAGCAGGGTCGGGGTTATCCAGGGCGGCATACAATCCGGGCAGGACGCGCCCGGCCAGCAGGGGCTGCCGGCCGAACTGCGCCAGTGCCCAGGCGGCGGCCCGGCGGGCGGAGTCGTCGGGGTCGGCCAGCAGGGCCAGCAGCGGCGGGATGGCGGCAGCGCTGCCGATCTCGCCGAGGGCCTCAGCAGCGACTCCGCGCACCAGCGGGTCGGGGTCGGCCAGCGCATCGATCAGGGCGGGCGCGGCCGCATCGCCGATCAGCATGAGCGCCTCGGCGGCGGCCAGCCGCAGCGGGTTATCCTCCCGCAGGCGGCGCAGCAGTTGGGGCGGGGTCGATAGAGTCATGGGCGCCAGATTATAACGAGCCCCGTGCGGATGGGGATGGGTCCTGTCCGCTAGCCTGCCCCTCTGATGAACGCCTCCCCGCGGGCGATCAGATCGTCGTGATCATCCGGCGCGGGGGCGGAGGCCAGCAGTTCGCTGGCGCGGTCGCGTACCAGCTGCGTCGCGCTGGGATGGCCATCCTCCTCCCACTTTTCCAGGCTCAGGTGCGGGAACAGCCCGCCGAAGTAGGCGTGCTTGTAGCGGCTGATGGTGGTCATCGAGGTGAGGAAGTGCCCTTCCAGGGCCATCTCCTGCACGATCTCGTCCACGCCGATACTGGCCGCGTCCACGTCGAAGCCGCCGGCGAACAGCCGCGCCCGCCCGATCACGTCATCGGCCAGCACCGTGCTGGACGGCGAGAACGCCTTGGAGTTCAGCGTGCTGCCCACAAACGGGGCCAGCCCGGCCCGCCCCAGCAGGGCGGTGAGCTGGTTGAGCCAGATATTGCCCGCCGAGAGCGGATCCAGCCCCCAGCCCTCGCCGCTGCCGGATGTGCCCGCGTGGGGGATGCCGTAGTGGGCCATCATCTCGGCGCAGGCCAGGTTGATCAGGTAAGACTGCGGGTCCAGGAAGTCCACCATCGTCTTCATGTCGAAGAAGGTTGGCAGGCTGCCCAGGATGATCGGCGCGCCCTCGCGGGCCAGCTGGCTCAGCACCAGCCCGACGAACAGCTCGGCGGTGAGCATCGCCAGCGCGCCGCCGGGTGTGATCGGCGTCGAGGCCCCGGCCATGCCATAGTTCGAATAGATCAGCGGCATCCCACGCTCGACCGAATCCAGCAGCTTGTCGGCGGTGCCTTCGTTCAGCACCAGCGGCGTGACCGGATTCAGGTATGGGATGAAGCACGGTTTTTCGCCGGGGTCGCCGTGAAGGGTTTCCAGCAGGCTCAGCACGCGCGGAAACAGGTTCTCATCGGAGATCAGCAGTACCAGCGGCCGGGTCGAGTTGGCGACCATCTCCAGCACGGCGTACAGGTCGGCGGTGGTCGGCGGCAGGTCGCGCAGGATGCCCAGCGTGGAGATCACATCGAAGTTGGGCAGGGCGCTGGCCAGGCGCATCCCCGCCTGCATGTGCCGCCGGGCGAACGGCTCCACCCGGTCGGTCTGCGGATCCTGATAGAACAGGTTGGTGACACCCACCCCAAAGCGGGCCGGGCCCTCCCCCAGCGTGAACTGTTTCTCGCCGCGCCGATCGTAAATATCGATGGTCGCCGGGGCAGCTTCGATAGCCCACTCGATGATGTCGCGCTCCAGGTACAGACGATCGCCCTCGATGCGGACGCCGCTCTTCGCACGGGCAAACAGGTCGAGCGCCCGGCGCGAATCGACGCGCACGCCGGCACGGGCGATGATCTGCAGCGCGCTCTGGTGGACGGCGGCGATCTGTTCGGGCGTCAGCAGGGTCAGGCGCGGCTGGACGTGTTCGGACAGGGTCATGGGATCCTCACTCCGGGTCGGCAGGTTAAACACAGAGTACCGGCCCCCATTATGCGCCAGCCGCGCCGGATTTGTCCATCCGGCCCCGGGCGGCGGCCCTGCCGGGCCCGTTTGCGGGCAGCCGCGAGCCGGTGTACACTGTCTGCTTAACCTCATGAATTACCCTGCCCGGTTCTGAAGCGGCCCACAGTCCTTCGGGAGTTGGCCGCTTATTTCATCGGTCGTGGGGAGGGTGTTGACGCGGCCTCTTCTGCTCTGAAAGGATTACCATGGCCAAGAAGTTGTACGTCGGTAACCTCAGCTACAACGTCACGGAGACGGACCTCCGCGGCCTGTTTGGTGAGGTTGGAACTGTTGTCTCGGCCACGATCATCACCGATCGCGACACCGGGAATTCCAAGGGGTTCGGGTTTGTTGAGATGGAAACGGACGAGGCGGCGCAGGAAGCGATCAACAAGCTCAACGGTCGCGAGATCGAGGGCCGCACAATCACCGTCAGCGAGGCGCGTCCGCCCCGCGAGCGGGGTGCCGGCGGCGGCCGGGGCTACGGTGGCGGCGGCGGCTATGGCGGCGGCGGTGGCTACGGTGG